>NZ_JAGDDW010000007.1:0-260669 GCF_040148665.1 Marinobacter sp. NFXS9
ATCCCGTGGGATCATGGGGCTTTCTTCCGGTTTTTGGACGAAACGGGGAGATTTATGATGGATATTATACCCCGAAGTCAGGCCAACTCATTGCCTTTGTTCAGGTTTTTACTTTTGCAGGGGCGACAAATTACTATGACGGAAACCAGAAGTAATTTGATGTAACGACGTCCGGCTTCAACTGGATCAAACCTGGTTAGGCATTGCTCTGCCAGGTTTGCGTGGAGAGTATGATGAAGATTCCCAGCGCATTAATTGCTTTCGCAATGGTCGTTTCCGTGCCTGTGGCGGCCGCCCCCTATGCTGAGTGGGGGGTGCTTGCTGATGGTACGTCGCTTAAAGAAGTGTTTGTAGAGGTAAAAATGCCCGAGGCATCTGAGGTGCCCCTGCCACCTCCGCCTGGAGGTGTTTTCATAAACTCAGCTTTTGGCTCTGGCAGCTGTATAGTAGGAATGAGAACCAAGCATACAGTAGATGAGGTGTGCGATTTTTATAGAGCTAAGCTGAAGTCGCCTGAATATTTAAGTGTTAAAGAGGCTGAGATGGAGGGGGTGCCAAGCTGTGCTATTTATAAAAATGGTAATGCAGATCATCAGGCCGTTGGTGTTCTGGTATATGAAAATGAAGATCAAATGATGGCGAAAAATGGAACCACACTAACCCTTTTGAGTTACAAATCTCCGGTGGATGATGACTGCGATGGCTTGTTGTTAAAATAAAAGCAGTTGTGTCATGAGGCTGTCTGGCCTAAATAGTCGATGCGGCCCTATTCTAACGTATAGGGCTTTGGCGTGCACTTAATGATAAAGGCCTTCAGGTTTGATCTGGACTGCCCTAGGGAATCAACGCTGCAAATCCGATGGCTTTGCCGTCCATCGCCCATGAGTGGAAGCGACAAGTTGTAGGCCCAAGGATCGCAAGCTCACACTGCATCACATAGCTGTCAGCATTCATCAGTGCTGCGCCATCATCCGACCACAGGACGCAGGCCGCTTCCTCGGTGACGCTGGTTAGCAAGGAGGCGTTGGCCTCAATCGCCAGCGCGTTAACATCGACCATGCCCATAAGCTGCTCACAGGAACGACCAGTTGGCATGAAAGCGGTTTGTGCCGCGCCTGACTGAACGTTGCGCCACCGCCTCGGTAAACCTCGTGAAGGGCTTTATACTGGATTCATTACCTGTTTCCCGAACCGTCCGGATAACACGCCGCCAGCACAGCTAATTGAAACATGAAACTTCGCCCCTAATACACTTCAGCGCGACGGGATTGATGAATCCGTCGCGCAGGACGTAACGACTAGTATTCTTCCGGGTCCAGTTGCTTCATAAACGGCCGAACCGCCTGGATATCTTCGTCAGGGACAGTATCGATAGCTTTCATCTGCGCTTTCGCCTGCCGAGCCATCTGCAGAGCTTGGGCGGATACGTTCTGATTATTGCCGGCGCTCATCATCCTGTCCATCATAGCCCGGTTATCCTCCGTCATATCTTTATAATTTATCGCCAACTCAGCCATCACAATACGATCGCCTGTTTTTGCCCATTCCTCAACGCTATCGAAACCATGCTTTTCTACGATAGCTTCCAACTCACCACGGGCACCAGGGTATGCATCCAGTGAACCCAATACGCTCGAGAAGGGACGGGTCATATCCCGCTCTTTATCTGAAGCCTCTTCAAGACCAGGATAAGCGTCACTAAAGCTCCTAAGCTCTTCTTTAGTATCGATGAAAGATTGAACCTTCTCATCAGTCAATGGCGCTGCCTGCGCCATCCCCGTCAGAAACAGGCTTGCAAAAATCAGGAAAATTGAAGCAAGTATTCCTCGATGCTCAACTGTAAACGGCTTAAAGTGCTGCATAACTACCTCCTTGTAGACATTGTCGTTTCTTCCAATGAATGGATTTTTCTGAATCTGCAAAACGATTCTATCGAATGAATAGAAGCGTTCGTCAATTAATTTCGAGTACTTTCTTTGAATAAGTGCATCGACCACTTTCCAGAGCTGATCTGCGCCGAGTGTTTCGAGTCGATCACGAGGACTTGGCCCGCTATCTTCCAGTACGTTGAGTCGCTTTATAAAAGCAAGAGAAGATACTCCTCTGTGAGCTACCTCACCAGAGTGGGAGCCAGCAGAACGCTACCTCAGTGGTTATATCGTGAGACACCCGCTTATTTTGACGAAAACTAATCGCATTCATTATTTAACGGACCCTTGAAATCCAAGATGACTTCCGTACTTCCATTTTTCACCAACAATCGATCATCATTCTTATGCACTATTACTCCCGTAGCCTGATAACCATCACTACCGTCTTTAAACATAGCGCAGCCTGCCCCCAATTTTCATCCCCCTCCACGCAAGCGCAGCAAAGCAGAGCCTGAACGAGATTGATCTAGCTAAGGCGCACTTTCCTAAGGTTCGAGCACCGCACACAATGCTCGCTCTGATCGTCGAATAGGGTTCAAAGTCGCCGAACCAACTCAACCCGCCGATTCAGCCTTCGCCCAGAATCTGATCCGTTATCACTCACTGGAGAATAGGGCCCAACACCAGCCGGTCTCAGGCGGTCCGAATCCACATCGTATTTAGTTTTCAGCGCATTAACGACTGAAGCAGCCCTACGCGAGGACAAGGTCAGATTGTAGTCGCTATCACCCGTGTCATCGGTGTGACCGACCACATAGAGGTTTAACTTCGGATGAGAGCCGAGGAGGTCTGAGATGGCTTGGAGAGCCTCATCAGACTTGGGCTTGATGGTGGCCGAATCAATGTCAAAGTATATTCCATAAATCAGTGCTTTTCCGGTTTGCTCTATTTTCTCGTAGAGAATGTCTGCATTAACTTTAACCAGATCAGTTTCTGCCCCCTTTTCTTCTACAATGACTTGCTGAATCCATGCATCACCTTCGAAGCCCCCCACATATACTGCTATGGCAATACGTCCTTGAGCCGTGTCCCGAGTCGCCACAAAATAATACGGTTTTCTGTAAAAGTTCTCGACATCGTGATCGACTGCGAGACGCTCAGCTAATTCAATGGATTCCTGCTCGCCGCCACAGGCCCTACGCTCACAGGAAAACTTCACCGAGAAGCCAAGATTTTTCGCCGCTCTAAGGTAGTTCTGATAGACCTTCAACGTCGAAACGCCCTCAACTTCGTAAGTGTACTGATGGATATCTCCAGTAAAATTAAGCTCAACGGGAGCAACACCTTCCGAACCTAATCGGCTGACCGGTAGTGCAATTTTTTCATATTCAATGTTCCGGGCCCGGCTGAGGCTTGCCCCCGGAAATCGAGCTATCATAGGATGGTCCTGCGCCTTCTCCCTGGAAGTACGCTGATCGATTGGAGGCGCTGACTCTACCGGATCCTTGATATAGCCATCATTGACATCGATGAGCCCATTTTGCAGAGGCACCTCCTCAACAACAATCTGCTGCACTTGCACATCGCCGTCAAAGCCACCTATAAAGAGCCCTATTTGAATGTCGCCTTTCGGGCTGTCCAGTTTCGCCCGAATATAATATGGTTTGTTAAAGTAATTGCCGACATAACCCAATACACCTGAAGCCAGATCAAGCAATCCGTGGTCCTTATCACCGCACTCTGCTAACCGACAAACTGAAACCATAGTCGATCCGACATTCTGAAGCGCTTTTCTGTAATTCTCGAACACTTTTAATGTCGAAACACCCTCGATTTCATATGTTATTCCTGTGAAGTTTCCCACAAGTGAATCAACGTCAAGGCGGCCCTCTTCACCGACCGGCCCCGATGGGAGCTCAACCCGCTCATACTCGGTATAGCGCCAGTCTTTGATTTCTGCACCGGGATACCGACTTATGAGGGGATGGTCTGTCTGATTGGCAGAGGCCCACAGCGTAATCAGGCAAAGACATAACACTGCGAGGGTTCTTATGATCATGAACATTCCTTATTCAATTACTAGCAGCCAACTAATCCGGGCGGGCACTTTGAGGCTTTCCTCACTGGCACCGGCGGCCGAAATCCCACCGGTGCCGTTTTTTAGTAGCCAATCAGACCACTGTCAACACCTTTTTGACTCCTGCAGAAATCGAAAGCTACGCATCCACATCAAACCTCAGATGGAAATCAAGTCAGTAGCGACTGATCGCAGATGGTCAAAAGCAGGTCCGACTTGTATTCAGAATCTCGCAGTTACCGCCCAGCTTGGTTAAATCCGATGCTTCCCCTTGATCTAGCAGCGGCAATCCAACCAGACCCACAAAGACAAACCGCACTCCGTCAAAGAGAGAGCTTGTCGGCACCTTCTTTTGACAATTTCTTGAAAATTCACAACTGTCATCAAAAACTCTAATTTCGATACTACTTTTCAGCGATCCATTCAACGCCGCTTCGGCGTCCAGGCCCAGATCATCTCGATGGTGATGGGCTCCTTGCCCTCGGCGTCGTGGATGGTGACCTGGATCGGCGCTTCACCCTTGTCGTCCTCGCGCATGCGCTGTTGCTGCTCCGGCGACACGCTGGCCTCGACCCGCATGTCGCCACTGGCGCGCTTGGTGTAGTCGGCACGGACGGTCTTGATGACCGGCACCTTGTCGTCCGGCACGTTAAGCCCGACCAGGAAGCCGGTCGCCGATTCCGCCAACAGCAAAGACGCTACCGCATGCACACCGCCAATGTGGTTCTGCACCCGACGCTTGTTGGCCAGACTGATCACGCAGCGATTTTCATCCAGGGTTTCAATGCGAATGCCCACGGTGCCGGTAAACGGGACCGCCTTGCCGAAAAACAGCGACAGCGCACGGGACCGGGCAAACCCCGGCAGCCGGTTGATGCGATTGACGATGCCGTGCAATCGATTGTTTGCTTTCATGGGTGGATCTCCAGTGTCTGAAAACGCCTCTGTGGGCGTTTGTTTTCGGGCTCTTCACGGAGCCTCTGTGTGGTTGGTTTGAAAACCAGATGCGACATTAGCCCATCCGGCGTTGGAGGGGAACAAAACGGCCATAGAACAGGCCGATTCGGGGCGGTTATACTCGTTCTTCAACGGTATGCCATTTGAAAACCAAGGGACAAGCATGAGTGATCTGAAGACACAATTCGACGAAGCCGTGAACTACATCCAGACCGCCGAGGGCGACTTCAAGCCGTCCAACGAGCTCAAGCTGGAGTTCTACGCACTCTACAAGCAGGCCACCGAAGGTGACGTGAGCGGCAAGAAGCCCGGCATGCTGGACGTGGTGGGTCGCGCCAAGTACAACGCCTGGGAAGAGGTGAAGGGCATGTCCAGCGAACAGGCCATGCAAAAATATATTGATCGTCTGGAATCCCTGAAAAACGGCTGATTCCAGTCACATAGCCAGCGTCACAGGGCCTTGTGGCGCCGGCTACCCCTCATTTTGGCCTTTCCACACGTGAATCTTTCAAACGCCTGTCATAGAATGCGCGCACTCTAACAACAAGAACACACGTCGTACTGCGAGTAATCTTTCATGAGCATGACCGAAGCGCTGGACCAGAGTCAGTCCGGCCTGCTGTCGCGCGTTCGTCGCGCCATCCAGACCCACAAACTTAACCTCCGCACCGAGCAGACGTACCTGCACTGGATCACCCGGTACATGCTGTTCCACGATCTGCGCGATCCCGCCGAACTGGGCGAGAGTGAGCAACAGCTTTTCCTGGGGTATCTGCAGGAGCGCATGCGCGTGTCCCAGGCCCGCCTCAACCAGGCACGCCAGGCACTGGCGTTTTTCTATGAGGAAGTGGTGGGACAGAATACCGTGAGTGCCGCCAGCTGACCCGGCGTTGCCTCACCGCCCCTGAACGTTGGTGTTGAAGCTGTCGTAGGTGCGGTTTTCCGGCGGGCGGATCACGTAGTTGTTCCCGAACGTTTGCCCGGGGACTTCCTTGGGCGCACTGAAGCGGATTTCGGCAGGAATCTCGTGGCGCCCCAGATCCGTGCGGTCGTCGCGCGGTTGCAGCGCCAGCGGGTCCAGGTAGTAATCGTCGTCCGGACTGCTGACCGGCCGTGCCGGCACGCCGGCGGCCGGGGCCGCCAGCCCGCCTTCGATGGCGGTATTGGACAGGGTCTCGGAGTCCAGCGATTCAAACGGGATGGTCTTGACCGTGGACCGCTCCTCATAGCCAAAATCATCACGGGCCTGCTGGTCGGCGCCTTCCTGCTGCGCATGGGCCAAGCCCGTCACAAGAAGCGACAGCGTGAAGGCGCGGGCAAGCAATTTGTGACAGCGGGCGGATAACATGGCCAAATCCCTGGAACCGATGTAGATTGAGGTCGCGTGGCGACTGTCTCCTACGGCGTCACGACGACAATAATTGGACAGTTTATCGCCAATTAAAGCAGCAGTTTTAATTATTCGCCCGTTTTGTGACGGTTATCACCGATGCCGATCACACCCCGCCTTAACCCGGCGTTAACCCCCGCTTCGATACCCTCACCCTATCCGAAACCGCCCGATAGCCCGAGGAGTCCCGTTACCGTGGCGCATCCCACATACCCCTGCCTGATGGCGATCGTCCTGGCGACCACCCTGACCGGTTGCGCCATCCGCGGCGACAACCCCGACTACACGGAACGGACCCAGACGCTGGTCGAACAGGTGCCAGCCTGGTCCCAGCCCACGAACGGTCAAAAGATCACCGCACTGACCGACCTGATCCAGTCCGACGCACTCGACACGCTGGTGCAGCAGGCGCTGGCCGCCAACCCGAGCCTGCAGCAGACCCTGCTGACCCTGCGCATCCGGGAAGCCGAGCTCAAGCAAACCGGCGCCGATCGCCTGCCGGGCCTGGAAGCCGGCTTTTCTGCCAGCGATGAAGAAGACAGCGACGCCAGCTACACGGGCTCGCTAACGGTCAGTTGGGAAGCCGACCTATGGCAGAAAATCGCCGATCGGACCGCCGCCGCCGGCAAGGATGTGGAAGAACAGGCCGCCCTTTACCAGTCCGCCCGCGACAGCCTCGCGGCGGACGTGATGAGCAGTTGGCTGGCGCTGATCGCCCAGAAACACGCCATCCGCATTCAGCAGGAACGCCTGGCCACCCTGGAAAACAATGAAACGCTGATCAAGCAGCGGTACCGGAACGGCCTGGGCACGCTGGAAGACCTGGACAGTGCCCGCAGCTCCTCCGCCAGCGCCCGCGCCACCCTGGAAAACGATCGGGAAACGCTGGCCCAGCAGGAACGGGCCCTGAAGACCCTGCTCGGCCAGGTGCCGTCCACCGGCAGCGATGTTCCGGGCGACTACCCAGCCGTGCTCACCCCGCTGGCCGATCTGCCGACCCAGACCCTGCAGCGGCGTCCTGACCTGATCGCCGCCTACCACGCCATCGAAGCGCAGGACTACCGGGTCAGCGCCGCCTACAAGAACCTGTTGCCCAGCATCAGCCTGGAAGCCGCCCTGAAAGACGTGGCCGATTCGCCGGCCCAAGCCCTGCTGACCGATCCGGCCTGGAGCCTGCTGGGCCAACTGACGGCGCCTCTGTTCCAGGGTGGCGAACTGCGGGCCGCCGCCGATTCTGCCGAGTACGAACGCGCGCAGCTGTTCCAGGCCTATCGCGAGACCCTCCTGGACGCGGTCAACGAAGTGGAGGATTACCTGGGCCTGGAACAGTCCCTGACCCGCCGCCAGCAGCATATTGCGGATGCGCTCGAGCGCCAGGAAAGCACGCTGGAGCAATACCGCGCCAGTTACCGCGCCGGCCTGGTGGACATTCTCGACCTGCTGTCAGTCCAGCAGCAGACCTACGACCTCAAGGCCCAACTCGACGATCTGATCTATCAACGCCTGGCCAACCGGATTGACCTGGGACTGGCACTGGGACTGGGAGTGAACTCATGAAGCGCAAACTCATCCGCAGCCTGCCGCTGACCGCAGCCCTGGTGGTCGTCGCGGGCGTTATTTTCTACATCCACGACCAGGCCCAGGCCTTCGCCGACCGGCCATTCACCAAGCCGGAAACGCCGGTCCAGCGGGCGGACGTGTCCGTGGTGTCGGTGGAACCGGGCACCTACGCCGCCCATATCTCCGCCTTTGGCGCGGCCAGCGCCCATTACCAGCTCACCCTGAATGCCCAGGTGTCCGGTCAGATCGACGACATCACCGGCGAATTCGAAGGGGGCAACCGCGTGGCCAAGGGCGATCTCCTGGCCGAAGTGGAGGCCAGCAGTTACAGGGAAGCGTTGGCGAGCGCCCAGAGCACCCTGGCCAGCGCCAGGGTCGACCTGCTGGAGGAAGAGCGACGGGGTGAGCAGGCGGTTGCGGAATGGAAGGCCTCCGGCCTGTCCGGGGAACCGGACTCCCCGCTGGTGTTGCGCAAACCACAGTTGGCGTCCGCAAAGGCCGCCGTTGCTGAGGCCCGGGCAGCGGTGGATACCGCCCGCTACAACCTTAACCAGACCCGCATCGTGGCGCCGTTCGATGCGCTGATCACCGATCGCAGCGTGGCGCCGGGCAGCTATGTGCAGTCCGGCACCGAAGTGGCCACCCTGGTCAGTACCGACCGGGTAGAAATCAGCGTCAGTCTGTCCGCCGAAGAATGGAACCAGCTGCCGGACCAGCGGTTGCTGACCGGCGGCCAGTGGCCCGCCACCCTGACCAACATTGAAACCGGCCAGCACTGGAGCGGCCGCATCATTCGAGCCCGTCAGCATCTGGACGACACCAGCCGCCAACGGTCCCTGGTCATTGCCGTCGACGCCCCCTTCAATCAGTCCCCGGCCCTGTTTCCCGGCACGTTCCTGCAGGCCACCGTCGCCGGACGCGATGTCGACGGCCTGTGGAAACTGCCGGCCACCGCCCTCAGCCAGAGCGGCGAGATCTGGTACGTCACCGACGACAACACCCTGGCCAGCTTCGCCGCCGAACCGCGATTTGCCAGCGACGGCGCCATCTACATCGTGCCGCCGAAAGCGTTGGCCGTCGAAAAAGAGCGGGTGGTAAGGCAGCCGCTCAGCAGCTACGTCGAAGGCATGGCCGTGAATCCGGTCGAGGAGAACAGCCATGTCTGATCCATCCCTCGAGCGGGGCATCATTCCCTGGTTCGCCCGCAACCCGGTTGCCGCCAACCTGTTGATGGTGCTGGTGATTGCCCTCGGTGCCATCGCCCTGGGTTCGCTGCAGAAAGAGGCCTTCCCGAGCATGGAGCCGGACAGCCTGTCCATCTCTGTGAGCTACAACAGCGGCTCGGCGCAGCAGTCCGAGGAAGGCCTGGCGATCAAGATCGAGGACGCGCTGGAAGACGTCACCGGCATCGACTCGATCACCAGTTCGTCCACGTCCAGCGGCACCACGGTCACGGTGGAGAAAACATCCGACTACGATCTGGATACGCTGCTACGGGACGTGAAGGCGAAGGTGGACGCCATCAACAACTTCCCATCGGAAGCCGATAAACCCGTCATCAGCAAGGACGAACGGGAAGAGCACGCCCTCTGGATCCAGCTCTACGGCGACGCCAGCCGGCGCACCCTGCAGCACCTGGCGGACAGTCTGAAGAGCGACCTGCTCGCCAACGACAACGTCAGCCGGGTGTCCATTTCCGGCTGGCTGGATCCGATGATGGCCATCGAGATCGACGAGGGCCACCTGCAGGCCTACGGCCTGACCTTGTCCGACGTGGAAGATGCGGTGAACGCCGGCTCCAGCAGCGCGATGACAGCGGTCCTGCGTGACCAGGATCTGTACCTTCAGCTCAAAGCCTCCGAGCAGGCCTATCTGAAAGAAGACTTTGCCAATATCCCGCTGATCACGACCGCCAGCGGCGACCGCATCCTGCTGGGGGATGTGGCCCAGATCCGCGACACCTTCGACGACACCACCTCGACCCTGTCCCGTTTCGATGGCAAGGACAGCATTGCCCTGCAGATCATCACCACCGGCACCGACGACATTTCCGACTCGGTCAACGGCGCGCGTGACGTGGTGCAGCAGTGGCGGGACGAGGGCAAGCTGCCGGAGAGCATCAAACTGGCCACCTGGTACGACCGCAGCACCTCCATCAACGAGCGGCTGCAGCTGCTGATCGACAACGCCCTGTTCGGCATCGCGCTGGTGTTCGGCCTGCTGGCGCTGTTCCTCAACCTGCGGGTCGCCTTCTGGGTCGCCATGGGCCTGCCGTTCGTGTTCTTCGGCACCCTCTACTTCATGGGCGACAGCTTCCTGGGGCTAACGCTCAACGAATTCACCACCTTCGGCTTCATCATGGCCCTGGGGATTGTGGTGGACGACGCCGTGGTGGTCGGTGAAAGCGTCTACTCGGTACGACAGGCCGAGGGCGACACCCTGCGCAACACCATCAGGGGCACCCTGCGCGTCGCGGTACCGACCCTGTTCGGCGTGTTCACGACCGTGGTGGCGTTCTTTGCGCTGTCGCAGATCCAGGGCGGCTTGGGCAAGCTTTATGCGCAGTTTGCGGCGGTCGTCAGCCTGTGCCTGGTGCTGTCGATCATCGAATCCAAGCTGATCCTGCCGGCTCACCTGGCCCACCTGAAAACCCGGGGCGAGCCGTCGAGGGCGTTGCCGGCCCGGGTCTGGGGCGGCATCCAGGGCGCAGCGTCCGGTGCCCTCAGTCTGTTCACCGAGCGGTTCTACCGGCCACTGATCAAGCTGGCGCTGACATTCCGCTACACCACGGTGATGCTGTTCATGGCGGTGCTGATCCTGGTGATGGCGATGCCGTTCGACGGCACCATTCGCATGAGCTTCTTCCCGGACATTTCCGGCGACACCGCCCGGGCCCAGGTTGCCCTGTACAACGACGCCAGCTACGGCCTGACCCACAAGGCCCTGGCGGAGCTGGAAGATTCGGCGTATCAGGCGGACCGGGAGCTGCGCCACAACACCGGCGACAGCGGCATCGAGCACCTGCAGGTCACCTCCTCCGGCGACCAGTCCGGCAAGGTGACGGTGAAACTGATCGCCGACGCGCCCTACGATCTGAAGCAGTTCACCCGGGAATGGACCACCCTGGCCGGCAACCCGGAAGGCGTGCGCTCCCTGAGCATTCAGAGCCACCGCAACAGCGTCGATGCCCTGCGGGTGGAGCTGCGCGCCAACGACGACAGTCTGCTGACCCGGGCCGGCGCCCTGTTCCGCACCAAACTGGCGGACATTCCCTCGGTCAGCGGCATCGAGGACAACATGCAGCCCGGCCAGCCGCAGCTACGCCTGTCGCTCACGCCCCAGGGCCGGGCGCTGGGCATGACCACGGACGACCTGGCCCAGCAGGTGATGCAGGGTTTCCAGGGCCAGGTGGTCCAGCGTTACCAGCGCAACAACGATGAGATAGAGGTCAAGGTCCGCTTCCCGGCGGCCGACCGCCAGTCCATCACCAATGTCCTGCAGTCCAACGTACGGGCGCCGGACGGCACAGCGCTGGCGCTGTCCAGCGTGGCCAAGGTGTCGCTGGGCTATACCCGCGACACCATCACCCGCATCGACGGCAAGCGGGCGGTGTACCTGACGGCCGACGTCAACAAGGATGCGCTGTCCTCGACGGAGCTGGTCGCCCTGCTGAAGCGCGATGTGGTGCCGGAAATCAAGAGCCAGTACCCCGGGGTCGATGTCTACTTCGCCGGTGAGGCGGAGCAGCAGCAGGAAACCCAATCGTCCATGACGGAAGTGTTCCTGGTGGCGATGCTGGTGATTTACATGCTGCTGGCGATTCCGCTGAAGTCCTATGTCCAGCCGCTACTGATCATGACCGCGATTCCGTTCGGCATCGTCGGCGCGCTGCTGGGCCACTGGATCAACGACCTGTCGCTGGGCATCCTGTCTCTCAACGGCATCATCGCGCTCAGCGGCGTGGTGGTGAATGACAGCCTGCTGCTGGTGTCACGCTACAATGACCTGAGACGGGAAGGGATGGATCGCAAAGAGGCGATTGTCGAATCCGCCACCAGTCGGATGCGGGCGGTGCTGCTGACCTCGGCCACCACCTTTGCCGGGCTGATGCCGCTGCTGGGGGAAACCTCGCGCCAGGCGCAGTTCCTGATTCCGGCGGCGGTGTCGCTGGCGTACGGTATCCTGTTCGCGACATTCATTACCCTGATCCTGATCCCGGTCCTGTTGCGCATCCAGACGGACCTGCAGGAGCGGATCGCAGGCTGGTTCGGCAACCGGCAACCGACGGACGAGGCCCCGGCATAATGCTCAGCGTACTTTTGGTGGAGGACGACCAGGACCTGGCGATGACCATCGTCCAGTACCTGGAGATTCAGCAGATCCGCTGCGACCACGCCAGCAATGGCGTGGCCGGCCTCCAGCTGATCCGCACCAACCGCTACGACGTGATCCTGCTGGACCTGAACCTGCCGCGCATGGACGGGCTGTCGGTCTGCCGCGAAGTACGCCGCAGCGGGGACGACACCAGCATCCTGATGCTCACCGCCCGGGACCAGTTGGCGGACAAGGTGGAAGGTTTCGAGTCCGGCACCGACGACTACCTGGTCAAGCCATTCGAGCTGCAGGAGTTGCTGGTGCGCATCCGCGCCCTCGCCCATCGCCGCAGCGGACAGGTCCAGCGCCTGCGCTGTGGGGATCTGGAGATGGACCTGACCGCCCAGCAGGCGACCCGTAGCGGACAGCCCCTCAAGCTGTCGCCTACCGGCTGGCGTCTGCTGGAAACCCTGCTGCGCGCCGCGCCGTCGGTGGTCACTCGCCAGGCGCTGGAACAGGCCGTCTGGGGCGACGAGCCACCGGACAGCAACAGCCTCAAGGTGCACATGCATCACCTGCGCAAGACGGTGGATCACGGCCACGCAACGCCACTGATCCATACGGTTGCCGGGCGCGGCTTCATGATCCGGGAGGGCGGCGATGATCCGGAAAATCCGGCTTAAATGGCAGTTGGCGGCGATTTTCCTGGCTCTGGGCGTCCTGCTGGTGGCGGGCTATTCCATGCTGGCGGCGCACTACTTCATGCTGGGGATGGACAGTTTCCTGGTGGGATCCATGGAACACGCGGTCCAGCGCTACGAGACCGAAGCGAAGCAGGGCCTGACACGACCTGAAATCGAAGGATTCACCATCACCCGGCGCTGGGCCGAACAGCCCTCCGCCGTCCAGTCGGCGTTCGGCCAGCCTCCCGAACCGGCGCGCACGCTGCTCAAGGCCCGCGTGGAGCGCATCAAGGGCAAGCAGCACGGCCGACTCTATTTCGCCATGCGCTTTCCCGAGGCCGACGGCGATCTGTTCATTACCCATGAGATTTCCCGGAAATCCGTTTCCGATCTGGTGGGCACCATCATTCACGACAACCTGAACAGCCTGCTGACCATCAGCATCGGTTCGGCACTGGCACTGGTCCTGATCCTCTGGCTGGTGCTTAGAAGCGTCTCCAAACCCGTGAGCCGGCTGGGGCAGTGGGCACACGACCTCAATACCGACACCCTGCGCGAACCGGTCCCGGACTTTCGGTATCCGGAACTCAACGAGCTCGCCGGCCTGGTCCGCTCCAGCCTGTCGTCCCTGGAAGAGAATCTGGAACGGGAGCACCGCTTCTTGCGCCACACCAGCCATGAACTGCGCACGCCCATCAGCGTGATCCGCAACAACGTGGAGCTGATCCGTTCACTGCCGCCCGAGAAAGGGCCAGCCAGCGACTCCCCCCTGGGCCCGATCATCGACCGGGTCGACCGCGCCAGCCTGACCATGAAGCACCTGACCGAGACGCTGCTGTGGCTGAGTCGGGACGAGCCGGAAAATCTGCCGACCCGCACCCTGTCCCTGGACACCCTGATCCGCGAACTGGTGAGCGAACACCGTTACCTGCTGCGGGACAAGGACGTAACGCTGACGGTGGAGACCGAGCCTACCGCTCTCGATCTGCCGCACGTGGCGGCCCGGGTGGTCATCGGCAACCTGATCCGCAACGCTTTCCAGCACACCTGGGCCGGCGAGGTCAGTATCCGCCAGCAGGGCGACACGGTGCACATCGACAACCACCAGGCCAGCGACGAGGACGCCAACGACGATCTCGGTTTCGGCCTGGGACTGCAGCTGACGGCGCAACTCACGGAGCGCCTGGGCTGGTCCTACCGGAACGACCCGGCACCGGGCGGTCACCGGGTCACCCTGCGCTTGGGCACTGTCGGCACGGGTTGATCTGGTAGACTGGAGCGCATCGTCACAGCTCCGGGATACGAGAGGGTATGCGCGCAAAACTGATCACCCGCGAAGGCTTCAACGCCCTGCAGAAAGAACTGGATTACCTCTGGCGCGAGCATCGGCCCGAGATCACCCGCAAGGTGCAGTGGGCCGCCAGCCTCGGGGACCGCAGCGAGAACGCCGACTACCAGTACAACAAGAAGCTGCTGCGGGAAATCGACCGCCGGGTGCGCTACCTGCGTCGCTCGCTGGCCGAGCTCAACGTGGTCGACTACGCCCCGGAGCAGGAAGGCCGGGTGTTCTTCGGCGCCTGGGTCAGCGTCGAGAACGAAGACGGCGAAACCCGCCGCTTCCGCATCGTCGGCTACGATGAAATTTTCGACCGCAAGGACTACATCTCCATCGACACGCCCATGGCTCGCGCTCTTCTCAAGAAAGAGGTGGACGACGAAGTGGAAGTGCGCACGCCGAAGGGGCCCGCGTATTGGGTGATTACGGAGATCGAGTATGTGCAGGATTTGGAGTGATTGAGGGGCTCGCGTCCTTATAAAAAGCCGCCTTGGAGTCTGAAACCAATGGATACCACCGCTTCCGTCGCCTAAGAGGGCCGTCCATGGCCGCTCATGCGATGAGGACATCCTGTCCTCGGCTCCAGCGATGGCATCCATTGGTTTCGATCTGGCCTTTGGGGCGGTCGCCTGGGTTTAGGGACTCATCGAGGTGACATTCCGAATCGTGGGCGTCAACAGCCATGTAGGTTGAGCCGACGCAGGAAGCCCAACAAGCCAGGTTTGCGGCCAATTCAATCGTCGCCAAGCCAGTTTTGAGACCCCTTGCTACAGGCATGTCTGCGATTATAGGAACGTTCGGAGCCCACGTGTTGTTGGGCTTCCTGCGTCAGCCCAACCTTGTATCTGTCCATGAACTTTGGCTAGCTACCAGAGTTCACTTGGAAGCCGGGTATATAGCGCCCAACCTGAGGGCATAGACCCTGCGTTGTAGATGTAACCCGGCTTCCTCTTTATCGCACTCTGAATGGTATCCGAGTCCCTGGCCACGCCAGAGAGGCTGCATGTACAAGGCGAGATGACGATATGACGGCACAGATTGGTATTGATGTCAGCAAGAATAAACTGGACGTCTGCTGGCTGAGAGATCCGAACACCCTCAAGCTGAAGACTCGGATCTTTGGGAACGACAAGCCGGCCTTTGGAGAGCTCATCCAGTGGCTGTGCAAGCAAACCGGACAGGCACCGGAGTCGATCCACGTGATGATGGAGGCCACCGGGGTGTATCACGAGGCCCTGGCCTATGCCCTGTATGGCGCCGGCATGACGGTGTATGTGAGCAACCCGCACCGGGTGAGCGAGTTCGGCAAGAGCCTGGGGCGGCGCTCGAAGACAGACAAGCGGGACAGCATCATCCTGGCCCGATTCCTCGACAGCCGTGCCCACCAGCCGTGGCAGCCGGAGCCCTTCGAAGTTCGCCAACTCAAAGCGCTGCTGAGCCGCCTGGATGCCCTGGATACGGACATCCAGCGTGAGTACAACCGCCAGGAAAAGGCACAGATCCAGGACGCGTCCAAGGCGGTCCAGGACTCTATCCGCAAGATGATCCAGACCTTGGAAGAGGAGCGGCACCGGGTGGAGCGGCAGGTGGATGATCATTTTGACGATCACCCGGGGTTGAAGAACGACCGAGAGCTGCTGAAGAGCATTCCGGGTATTGGCCGCGTCCTGTCGGCCGAACTGACGGCCATGCTGCGCAGTCGAGACTTCCGCCATGCCAGTGAACCCGCCGCGTTCGCCGGCCTGGTGCCGTTGATGCGTGATTCCGGAACATCCGTCCACAAGCGCCCCGTGATGAGCAAAGCCGGCAATGGGCGTTTACGCGCCAAACTCTATATGGGAGCCATTGTGGCGACTCGGCACAACAGGCGGATCAAAGGACACTACCAGCGGCTGCTGGCGCGAGGCAAAGCCAAGATGAGCGCCTTAGGCGCCGCTATGCGGAAACTGGTGCAGATGGCCTACGGCGTGCTGAAGCACCAGCAAGGCTACGATCCTCAGTGGGCAGCGTAAGCCCATTGAGGACTGTAGGGACAGATGGTATCTACGGCCCCAAAGCATCTGCTACCTGCTCGAGTCGACACCGAAATGTAGCTGATGGGATGGTCCCCTCCCACTCTTCGGCATCGATGTGCCATGGTTGATCGTGCGAACAATTCAACGAGAGCCATAAGGAGGGGGCCAATGACAGTGTCAGTAATTGGGCTCGATATTGCAAAACGCACATTGCAAGTCCATGCCGTTGATGAGCATGGGCATCGGCTTCTGAATCGGTCATTGAAACGCCACCAGTTGCTGCAGTGGTTCGCGACGCTGGACCGTGTGGAAGGCTGCGTCGTTGGCATGGAAGCCTGCGGCACCTGCCATTACTGGGCCCGGGAACTGGAGAAGCTGGGCTACCAGCCGCGGCTGATGAAGCCTTCGCTCGTCAAGCCGTACCGGCAGGGCCAGAAGAACGACGCCCGGGATGCTGAGGCCATCTGCGAAGCGGTGCAACGCCCGAAGATGCGGTTTGTCCCGCAGAAGACCGCCGAGCAACAGGCGGTTCTGGGGCTGCACCATGTCCGCGAACGCCTGATTCGGGAGCGGACACGCCTGATCAACCAGACGCGGGCGATTCTGCTGGAACAAGGCATCAGCATCGCCCTGGGTCGAAAGCGCTTTCGGGAAGCCGTGCCCGAGATCCTGGAGGATGGCGAGAACGCCTTGCCGATGCTGCTCCGGGAGACCGTGGCCGAGGTTTACGACGAGTACCGGGAGCTGGAGGTGCGCATTGAGCGCCTGACCCGGCGCATCGAGTCGGTGGCGCGCCAGGACCCGGCCTGCCAGCGTCTACAGGCGATCGAAGGTGTGGGCGCCCTGACGGCCACCTTGCTGCGAGCGCTGATCGGTGATGCCAAGCCGTTTCAGTGTGGCCGGGACTTTGCCGCCTATCTGGGGCTGACGCCCCGTCAACACTCCAGTGGAGACAAGGAGCGATTGCTCAGCATTACCAAGGCAGGAAACGGTTTGCTGAGGCGCTTTCTGGTACATGGGGCGCGCGCGGCCTTACAGCGATTGACGGGCAAGGACGACGCCCGTTCGGCCTGGTTGCGGGGGCTGTTGCACCGCCGGCCCCATAACGTGGTGGCCGTGGCACTGGCGGCGAAGAATGCGCGGATTGCCCTGGCTCTGGTCAAGGGCGATACGGCTTACGCGCCGGCCTGAAACCATGGTCGGACAACACGAACGCACCGATTAACAACCAAACGAGTACTCAACCGGGTTTGCGATCTCCCTGAGATCATGGTGAGCGGCCAAGCCGACATCCTCTGAAAACTGATGAAGCGTCCGGACCGAACGAGTCCGAGTAGCTGTATAGGAGTTGAGGATGAGCGGAACCCATGAGGGCCCGGAAGCCAGAACGCTTCCACGATGAGGCCGGATATGCGAATGCAACCGTTCTTCATTGACCTGGGGGAGTGACCAACAGGGAGGGGACCATATACGACGCTTCAGCTTCGGAGCAGCCGTCAGGCTGCCTTACTATTTCCCATCGGCCACGCACGCATTAACCTTTTCCCGGCCATAAAAAAACCCCGCAAATTGCGGGGTTAAGGCTAGCGCTGTGCTGGAGGGAACAATACCTGAAGCGCTTGGCGTCTCAGATATTGTCTTACTCGACACTTTCTATTCTGCACATTCGGGGTTACACCCAAGTGGCCCCGCAATTACACTTTTTTAAGGGGTCGACCGGGAACTTTTTGGCCATTCTAGGTTGAGCATTCTAGAAACCCGCCCTAGATTCTGCGCACAGGTATGAAAGCGCTGCCCGCCAGCTGTTGAGGCTGAACGGCGACGACACACAGTAATACGAGGTGCACCCGGATGAATGTGAAAAAAGCGATCGACATGGCCCTGAACGGGCTGGATGCAGTGGGCTACCGACTGGATCAGTACGGCGTCACCAGCAAGGTGAACCGCCATACGCTGATTGCGCTGGCCATGGCCGAGCAGAAACACCTGGAAGGGGAATGGGACAGCCTGCAGGCGCGCTACGGCAGCCAGATCCGCCGTGTCGAAGGCCTGGTTAACCGTGCCCGGGGCCTGGCGCGCATCTGATCACGCGGGCGCGAGTCCGGCCGCTCACGACTGCGAGAGGCTGGACTCCTGCTGGGCTTCTTTCTCGTCGGTCTCCACCGCACCGGCCTGCAAGGCCTGCTCCTGAACCCGCAGCGCCTTGCCCCGAATCGGACGATAGAGCGGCAGGAAGACCTGCACACGCAACCCGGGATTTTCCTCGCCGGGCCGGCGGTCACTCAACTCGATGCGCCCCTGGTGAATCTCCGTCACCGCACTGACCAGACTGAGGCCGAGGCCATTGCCGGGTAACGACCGACTCTTGCCCACCCGATAGAAGCGCTGGAAGACGTTGTCCTTCTCACTGTCCGGGATACCGATGCCGCTGTCGCTCACTTCCAGAACCGCTTCGCCTTCCAGCTCTTCCACCGCCACGCGGATATCACCCTGTTCCGGCGTGTACTTGATGGCGTTGTCGATCAGGTTACTGACCATCTGGAACAGCAGGTCGCGATCCCCTTCGATCTTCACTTCCATGCTGATGGCCTGCTCGAAGGCCTGATCCTTGTCTTCGGCCACCGCTTCATAGAGTTCGCAGGCATCGGCCACCAGTTCGCCGAGGGAGATGACGGTTTTGTCGGCCGCGTTGCCACGGGTTTCCAGGCGGGCAATCCGCAACAGGGCGTTGAAGGTCGCCAGTAGCTGATCGGCTTCCGACACGGCTTTGGCCGCCTGATCACGGGCTTCGTCGTTGTCCACTGCCATCAGCGTGTTCTCAAGCTGATTGCGCAAACGGGTCAACGGCGTACGCAGATCGTGGGCGATGCTGTCAGAGACGTGGCGGATGCCTTCCATCAGGTAGACGATGCGGTCGAGCATCTGGTTGAGGTTGTCCGCCAGCTGGTCGAAATCATCGTTGGTGCCGCGTGTGGGTATCCGCAAGGACAGGTGACCGTTCATGATCCGCCGTGAGATGGCGTTGATCACCTCGATGCGTTTGGTGGTGCTGCGGCTCATCATGAAGCCGCCCAATAAAGCCAGTGCCAGGGTAATGCCCATACCCCAATTGATGGCACGTTCGATCAGGCGCTTGAGGGTGGTGAGTTCCTGGACGTCGCGCCCGACCAGCAGGCGCAGGCCGCCCTGCACTTCGAACACACGGGCCCTGGCCAGGCGCTCGGAGCCTTTCCAGCCCACTTTGTCGTCCAGGGTGAAGTTGATCCAGCCGTTCTGGATCTGGGCTTCTTCCGGCCAGGTACTGAGATTACCGGCCAGCTTGAGATAATCGTCGGTGGCCAGCAGGTAGAGGGATTTGGCGTTGGGATCCCGGGCCACCCGCTCCCGGATGATGGTGATGAGGCCGTTGACGCCACGGCCCCGGTACTGCTCGGCCAGACCGGCGATTTCCGCCTCGATGGTTTCATCCGTCTGTTCGGTCATGAAACCGGCGGTTCGCCAGTAGATAAAGGCCAGCAACAGGAATACGGAGGTGGCAAAAACCACCATGTAAAGCAGGGCCAGCTGAAAGGTAGAGGTTTTAAGCTGACTAAGTATCTTCACGCAACATGTATCCTGCGCCCCGCACCGTTTGCAGCAACGGCGTATCGAATTCCTTGTCGATCTTTGCGCGCAGCCGGCTGATGTGGACGTCGATCACGTTGGTCTGGGGATCGAAGTGATAGTCCCACACCTTCTCCAGCAGCATGGTCCGGGTGACCACCTGGCCGGCGTTGCGCATCAGGTATTCCAGCAGTCGGAATTCCCGGGGCTGGACGTCGATGTTCTGACCGGAACGCTTGACTGTACGGGCCAGCAGGTCCATTTCCAGATCCGCCACGCGTAGGACGGTTTCTGTTTCCGGTGACTGGCGGTTTCGGCGCACCAGGGCGTCGATCCGGGCCAGCAGTTCGGTGAACGAGAACGGCTTGGTCAGGTAGTCGTCACCACCGCCGCGCAAACCTTCCACGCGGTCGTCCACGTCGCCCAGGGCACTGAGGATCAACACCGGCACGCTGTTACCGGTGGCCCGTACCGTCTTGATGATGTTCAGACCGTCCATGCCCGGCAGCATCCGGTCGACAATCATGATGTCGTAGTCTTCGCTCGCTGCCAGCATCAGCCCGTCCTTGCCATCAGCCGCATGGTCGACGACAAAGTCGGACTCCTTCAGTCCCTTGACGAGGTAAGTTGCTACATCATGATCGTCTTCAATTACCAGCGCTCTCACCGGTCAGGCCTCCCGCAATGCGTGAATGGAATGACTACAGAGTACGAACCGCTACATTAAACAGCCAGTTAACATCTTGTAAGAGGGTGTCGCAAATGGCGACGGTCAGCTCATGACGACGCACCCAGCCAGGACAGACTGGCCGAAGTGGCGCCGCTGGGGTGGTACTCCGCGCTGACCCACCCACTATAGCCTATTTCGTCCAGGGTACTGAAAATTCTGTCAAAATTTATCTCACCGGTGCCGGGCTCGTGGCGCCCGGGATTGTCGGCGAACTGGATATGGCCAATGTCGGGTAAATAGCGCTCCAGCGATCGGATCAGATCGCCAGACATGATCTGCATGTGGTAAAGGTCATACTGCAAGGCCATGTTCGGTTCACCCGCCGCCTCAATCATGGCCAGGGTTTTCTCGGCCGTGTCCAGGAAGAAGCCGGGCATGTCCACCCGGGAATTGATGGCTTCCACCGTCAGGGTGATCCCGGCCGGCGCCAGCTGTTGCGCCGCCCAGCGCAGGTTGGCCACCAGGGTATCCCGCGCCACCCCGTCATCCAGACCGACGGGTTTGATGCCCGCCAGGCAGTTCAGGCGCGTGCATTCCAGTGCCCCGGCGTAGTCGAGTGCCCGGGCCACGCCCTCACGGAACTCATCCACCCGGTCCGGCAGGCAGGCGATGCCCCGCTCCCCGGCGGCCCAGTCACCGGGGGGCAGGTTAAACAGTACCTGGGTCAACCGATGGTCCTTCAGGCGGGCCTGCAATTCATGAACGGGCCACTCGTAGGGAAACAGGTACTCGACGCCCCGGAAGCCGTCCGATGCGGCTGCTTCAAAGCGGTCCAGGAAAGGGAGCTCCGTATACAGCAGGGTCAGGTTGGCGGCGAAACGTGGCATGGTTTACTCCCGGTTGGCTTTGGCCCGTGGCGGCAGGTCCGGATCGGACATCTGCACGCCGTTGAGATGCTCCAGCGCCAGCAACAGGCCGCTGTGGTCCGCTTCGCCCTGGCCATTGGCGATCAGGGACAGGTACTCGTCGTGGGTGCACTGGGCCAGTGGCAGGGTCAGGTTCTCCGCGCGGGCCTCGTCGAGGATCATGCGCATGTCCTTGAGCTGGATGCGCGAAGGTGCGCCCGGGTCAAAACGGCGGTCGATCATGCGTTGGCCGTGCAGCTCCAGAATGCGGCTGCCAGCAAACCCGCCCATCAGGGCCTCGCGCACCGCAGCCGGATCCGCCCCGCCCCGGGCTGCCAGCATCAGCGCCTCTGATACCGCGCCGATAGTGATGCCGACGATCGCCTGGTTGGCCAGCTTCGCCAGTTGCCCGCTGCCAACCGGGCCGATGTGGGTGACCTTGCCCAAACGCTCCAGAACCGGGCGGACCTGGTCCAGCGTTGACGCCTCGCCTCCGGCCATAATGCTCAGGCTGGCCGCTTCTGCCCCGACCGTGCCCCCGGACACCGGTGCATCCAGGTAGCCCGTATCGCACGCCAGGCAGCGGTCGGCGTGGTCTCGGGCCAGCGATGGTTGTACCGAACTCATATCAATCACGATGCTGCCCGGCCGCAGCGCATCGATCACGCCCTGGTTCACCAGCACGTCGTCCACCACCGGGCCGTTTTCCAGCATGGTGATGACAATGTCCGCTTCAGCGACAGCGTCTGTTGGGGAGTCTACGATGGTGGCGCGCTCGGCGAAGGGATCGCACTTGTTGCGAGTGCGGTTCCAAAGGGTCATGGGGTAACCGGCCTGAAGCAGGTTCTCGGTCATGGGCGCCCCCATGAGGCCAATTCCGAGGAAGGCAATGCGAGGTTGGGTCATAGCAACGGGCTTTCCGGGCAGTGGAAAAATCCCGATGATAACGGATTGCGGGGGACTCTGCCGACGGGCACGGGTTGCCCCCATAAACAAAAACGCCACGGACCATCACGGCCGTGGCGTTTTTCAGTTCAGACCGCGTACGGATCAGGCGGCCTCTGGCTCACCCATCTGCAACCGGATCTTCTTCATCGCGTTCTTTTCAAGCTGTCGAATCCGCTCGGCAGACACGCCGTACTTGTCCGCCAGCTCATGCAACGTGGACTTGCTTTCGCTCAACCAACGCTCACGCAGAATGTCTTGGCTGCGCTCATCGAGGCCGGACAGCGCGCTCATCAGGCGACTGTTGGAGTCCTCGGTCCAGTCGGACTGCTCCAGCTGCTTGGCCGGATCGCTGCGACGGTCTTCCAGATAATAGGCCGGCGCCTGATAGGCGTTATCGTCGTCATCGTCCATCGGACCGTCGAACGCAGTGTCCTGTGAGGCCAGACGGCCTTCCATCTCGCGCACGACCTTGGGCTCGACGCCCAGATCCTCGGCAACCCGGTTGAGTTCGTCGTGCGTCAACCACGCCAGGCGCTTCTTCTGACTGCGCAGGTTGAAGAACAGTTTGCGCTGTGCCTTGGTGGTCGCAACTTTCACGATGCGCCAGTTGCGCAGGATAAACTCGTGAATCTCGGCCTTGATCCAGTGCACGGCAAACGACACCAGACGCACCCCGTATTCCGGATTGAAGCGTTTGACGGCCTTCATCAGGCCGACGTTGCCTTCCTGGATCAGATCCGACTGGGCCAACCCGTAACCGGAGTAACTGCGGGCAATGTGCACGACAAAGCGCAGATGGGACATAACCAGACGACGCGCCGCTTCCAGGTCATTGTCCTGATGTAGGCGTTCGGCCAGTTCCTTTTCTTCAGCGGCGGACAGCATCGGGATGCTGCTTGCGGCCTGGATGTAGGCCTCAAGATTCGCACCCGGAACCATTCGATCTGTCAGCTGTAAGCTTGTACCCATGCTTTTCCTCCGCAACGTGGCGACCCACTAATATAGCAATCATTGTTATGACCGCCAAGTCGCCTGAAAGTTCCATGCCTTCAGGGATGAAACCTTCAATATCAATGTGTTGGCTCGATTTCGACGTGTCGGACCGGCAATAAAACGGTCACCACCAACACTTTCGTTACTCTGTTGTACCGGTCACCGGCAAAATCGACTATACGGTGAACCCGAAACGGCCTATCAATCAGCCGGCCGTCGCGCGGGCTTCAATCTGGTTGGGTTCGATCGCCTCAAGATGGCGCTTCACGGCGAGCCAGGCGCCCATCCACCCTAACAGCACTGACACCATCAGCAAGCCCAGTGTGCCATCCCAGGACAAGCCGCTCAGTTCAAATTCGCTGCGATACAGGCTCGCCAGCCGCTGGACCGGGCCGCTCATCCACCACAGGGTGACCTGCAGCAGGATAAAGGCCACGATACCGCCACCCAGGCCATACCAGACGCCGGTATACAGGAACGGCCGCCGCACGAAAGCGTCGGTACCACCCACCAGCTTGGCCACCAGGATTTCATCGCGCCGGTTTTCGATAGCCAGGCGAATGGTGTTGCCGATCACCAGGATCACCGCCGCCGCCAGCAGCAGCCCCAACGCCCAGACACCCCGCCCCAGCAAGTCGGTAATGGTATTGAGCCGTTGCAGCCAGCCCAGATCCACCTGGACCCGGGCCACGTCTTTCAGATCTTCCAGTGCCACCATCAGCTTCTGCATGCCAATCTGGTTGCGGACGGACTCGTCCGGCGTCAGCAGCAGGGTGTGCGGCAGCGGATTTTCATCCAGGTAGTCCAGCGCATCGGCCAGACCGGACGACGCCCGGAATTCTTTCAGGGCCTCGTCCTTGGTGATCACCGTCACGTCGGTCACATCCGGCCGGCTGGCGACCTGGGCCCGCAGACGGTCGAGATCATCCGTAGTGGCGGACTGGTCCAGATAGACCGTCACCCGGGCGGTGCTCTCCCATCCGGCGCTCACGCCCTGCAGACTGGTCAGCAGCAGCAACAACCCCACTGGCAAGGCCAGCGCGATGCCCATCACCAGCCAGGTCATCAGACTGGCAACCGGCGCCCGCCACAGGCGCTCGGCGCTGTCGCGGGCGGTCTTGCGATGATGCAGCAGATAACTGCCCAGCAGTTCCTTCCAGGGCGAACGGGTGGAGGCGGCTCCGCGGGCCCGACGTTCAGTGGCCATACAGCGCCTCCTCGTCCGGCATGGCGTCGCCCGAGGTCATCTCCCCGTTGCGCAGGGTCAGTACGCGCCGGCGCATGTGCCGGATCAGGGCGATGTCGTGACTGGCAATCAGCACGGTGACCCCCACCTGACTGAACTGTTCGAACAGGTGCATGATGTCCGCCGACAATTCCGGATCCAGGTTACCGGTGGGCTCATCCGCCAGCAGGAGTGGCGGCTTGTTGACCACGGCCCGGGCGATGCCCACTCGCTGCTGCTCCCCGCCGGAGAGCTGGATCGGGTTCATCTTCTCTTTGTTGAGCAGGCCCACCTTGTCCAGTGCCGCCCGCACCCGGCGACCGATTTCCCGGTGTGGCACGCCGGTGACTTCCAGTGGCATGGCCACGTTGTCGAAAACCGTGCGGTCGAACAGAAGCTGGTGGTTCTGGAACACCACGCCGATGTGGCGGCGAATGAAGGGAATCTGGCGACGCGGCAGCTGGTTCAGGCGTTGGCCACCGACGATGACGTGTCCGCCGGTGGGCCGTTCCATCAGCATGATGAGCTTGAGCAGGGTACTCTTGCCGGCGCCGGAATGGCCGGTCAGGAAAGCCAGCTCGCCTCGATCCATCGCGAAGCTCACCGCTTTCAGGGCCGTGTGCCCGCCTTCATAGCGTTTGCTGACTTTCTCGAACTCGATCAACTGCTTGTGTCCTGTCTGGAAATACGTGCTCGGCCCGGCCGCCCGGGGACGGCCTCATCGCCGGCCACTCCCGTTTATTCGTCGAAAAGCGCCTCGACAAAGGATTCGGCCTCAAACGGACGCAGGTCTTCCGCCTGTTCGCCCACGCCGATGTAGCGGATCGGCAGTTTCAGCTGGCGAGCCACGGCAAAGATAATACCGCCCTTGGCGGTGCCATCGAGCTTGGTCAGGGTGATGCCGCTGACACCAACGGCCTGCTGGAACACCTGCGCCTGGCTCAGGGCATTCTGACCGGTTCCGGCATCCAGTACCAGCATCACTTCGTGGGGGGCGGAATCGTCCAGCTTCTTCATCACCCGGACGACCTTCTCCAGCTCGGACATCAGGTTGTCCTTGTTCTGCAGACGGCCCGCCGTATCGGCGATCACCACGTCGACACCGCGGGACTGGGCGGACTGCACCGCGTCGTAGATCACCGAGGCGCTGTCGGCGCCGGTGTGCTGGGCGACCACGGGCACGTCGTTTCGCTCGCCCCAGACCTGCAACTGCTCCACCGCCGCCGCACGGAAGGTATCGCCGGCCGCCAGCATGACGGACTTGCCCTCGGCCTTGAACTTGCGGGCCATCTTGCCAATCGTCGTGGTCTTGCCGACGCCGTTGACGCCCACCACCAACATGACGAACGGTTTCTTGCCGGTGTCGATATTGAGCGGCTCGGTACTGTCCACCAGCAGGTCCCGCAGATCATTCTTCAAGGCCTCGCGCACCGCCTGACCATCCTTGAGCTGCTTGCGCTCCAACTTGTCGGTCAGGGATTCGATGATCTCGGTGGTCGCGGTAATGCCCACATCCGCGGTCAGCAGCGTGGTCTCAATCTCTTCAAGCAGGTCCTCGTCCACCGATTTGCCGGTGCTGAACAGATCGGACAGACCGGACGACAGGTTCGCACGGGTCTTGCCCAGGCCGCTCTTGATGCGCTGGAAAACACTCGCGGACGATTCCGGTTCAGGGACGGGCTCAGGCGCCGGTGCCGGCTTTTCCGGCTCGACCGCCGGTTCCGGGGCCGGCGTTTCTGCTTTGGCTTCCGCTTCGACCGTTTCGGTAACCGCTGGCGTCTCGGCAGGCGTGGCGCCGGCCTGGGGCTGAGGTTCACGCTGCGGAACAGCCTTGGGACGCGGACGCGCCCGGCGGCGATTCACCAGTTCCACAACAAATACAAGCACCAGCAGGACCAGAAGTCCTGTCATAATCCACTCTGCCTTCATCTTTTGCAGTTCCGTCGGTCAAGAGGTGAGAAATCGAAGGTGTCACTACACCGGGCGCGGCGCCCGGGACACGCCGTCAGAGCCGCGTATTCTAGCGAGCTGACCAATGATCGTCCAAATTGATGGCGGTTTTAGTTAGACTGCGCGCGTCTAAACCCATCGGTGGAGCTCTTAACGACCATGCCACGCAAGCCGAACCGAAAAAACGGCCGACCTCTGGCCCGACGCCGTGCCATTCAGGCCACCGTCCAGGACACGGGCGAACTCCGCCTCATCGGCGGTGACTGGCGCAGCCGGCGCCTGATCTTTCCCGCCGTGGGCGGCGTCCGACCAACACCCTCACGGGTCCGCGAAACCCTGTTCAACTGGCTGATGCCGGTGGTCCCCGGCGCAAGATGCCTGGACCTGTTCGCCGGCAGCGGCGTCCTGGGACTGGAAGCCCTGTCCCGCGGGGCCCGCGAAGCCGTGTTCGTGGATCACACCCGGGCCCTGTGCGACGCCCTGAAAGCCAACCTGGCCCGGCTTAAGTCCGATACCGGCCGGGTCGTCTGCCAGGATGTCGCCGGCTTTCTGGGGCAGACGGCGGACGCGCCATTCGACCTGCTCCTGATGGATCCGCCGTTTCGCGAGAACTGGCTGGATCGGCTGATCCCGCTGATTGCCGACAACGGCTGGGTCGCCGACGGCAGCTGGGTGTATATCGAGCATGAGAGCGAACGGAGCCAGGTGGTGGTGCCATCCAACTGGTCACTGCATCGGGAGAAAGTCGCCGGTCAGGTGTGCTACCGGCTGTACAAGGTAGGTGCTTGATCCGGTTCTGATCCGGCTGCGCGCAGCCGGATCAGACCGTAATTCAATCAGGATGCCGGACGCAGGGCGTAGGACTTCAGGTGCTCGGCAAACTCTTCCAGGTAGCGAATACCGCTTTCTTCGGCGTCGCGGCACCATTCCGCCAGCGCGTGCAGCTTGTCCTGCGGTTTCAGGCCACGACGGCGCCACAGTGCCTGCAGTTCGTGACTCTTGTCGTAGATCTGGCGCAGCACGGCGTTGCGTTCCAGCAGCGATTCCAGCTTTTTCTGGTCGTGCGGCTTGATCAGCGAGCTTTCCCGCGACAGCAGCTTGCGGGCTTTGCTGTACAGCGGCTTGATGTCTTCTTCCATCACCTGCTTCTGCTGGCGCAGGACCGGCTCCAGCACGCGCTTGCGGTACTGGCGCATGATGTCGAAGCGGTTGTTGGCGATCGCCTGCACGGTTTCCACGTCCATATCCAGCTTGCCCGGTACGCGGTGCGCAATCGGACGATAGCCTTTCGGCTTGGCCAGGCGGAAGAACTGGAACAGGCGGATATAGCCCCAGCCAATGTCCACTTCGTACCAGCGACGCGACAGCTTGGACGAGTTCGGATAGGTGTGGTGGTTGTTGTGCAGCTCCTCACCGCCGATGATCAGACCCCAGGGGACGATATTGCGGGCGTTGTCGCTGCATTCGAAATTACGGTAGCCGAAATAGTGGCCAATGCCGTTGATCACGCCCGCCGCCCAGAACGGGATCCACATCATCTGAATCGCCCAGATCCAGATGCCATTGACGCCAAACAACGCCAGATCAATCACCGCCATCAAGACGATGCCCATCAATTTATGCGGGGTGTAGACCTTGCGTTCAATCCAGTCTTCCGGCGTGCGCTGGCCATAGCGGGCCAGGGTTTCCGGCGTGGCGGCTTCCTGATACAGCTCGGCGCCTTCGGCCAGTACCTTCTTGAGACCCTTGACCACCGGACTATGGGGATCGTCTTCGGTTTCACACGTGGCATGGTGCTTGCGGTGGATGGCGGTCCATTCCTTGGTGTTCTGGCCGGTGGTGAGCCACAGCCAGAAGCGGAAGAAATGCGCCAGTGCCGGATGCAGGTCCAGCGAGTTGTGCGCCGAATGCCGATGCAGGTAAAGGGTGACGCTGACGATGGTCACGTGAGTGAGTCCCAGTACCACCAGCACCAGCTGCCAGGCCGGGAGGTCCAGGAGACCGTTGTACCACATAGAAGTTTCCTCGAAGAAATAACGCGGGCGAAAAGACGTTCCGTATCTCTCCGCGATGGAACCTGACCAATCAGAAACCGCGTGAAAGCGCGCCAAACGCCTTTGTATTCACGCCATCTCGCACTCAGGAGCCTTCCTTATACCGCCAATAGTTGAGGAACTCCTGGACGTTAGCAGTCTAGCGTACAGCTGTAAGCTACAACAAGCCTCGCAGCCCAATCCATGTCTGTTTTGTGACCAGTCGCGAGTCTTTGTAAGTCTCGATTACAGTCGGTACCGGAAGTCGGGCGCAAGGCATCCGGGCGTTTGACTTCCCGCCGCCGTAGGCGACAATCCGCATCCTGAACTGCGCGTGACCGAGGAGTCGACCTTGCCTGAACTGCCCGAAGTGGAAACCACCCGACGCGGTATTGCCCCTTTCCTGGAAAACCGGGTGATCCGCAGTGCCCGGGTGCACGAGCCACGCCTGCGCTGGCCGATTCCCGACGATCTGGCCCAGCGCCTGACCGGCGCCACGCCGCGCCAGGTGGACCGGCGCGCCAAGTACCTGCTGGTGCGTTTCGATAACGGCACGCTGATGATCCACCTGGGCATGTCCGGCAGCCTGCGCATCGTGACCGACGGCACGCCCCGCCTGACCCATGACCACGTGGAACTGGAGCTGGGCGACAACCAGTGGCTGCGTTACAACGATCCGCGCCGGTTCGGGGCCTGGTTGTGGAGCGACGATCCCGACGCGCATCCCCTGATCAGCCACCTGGGCCCGGAACCGCTGGATCCGGTGGCCTTCACCGGTTATCAACTCTACCGTCAGGCCCGCGGGCGCAGCACCGCCATCAAGTCCTTCATCATGGACAGTCGCATTGTGGTCGGGGTGGGGAACATTTACGCCAATGAAGCGCTCCACATGGCCGGCATTCACCCGGGCCGGGCCGCCGGCCGCATTGGACGGGACCGGATGGTGCGCCTGGTGGAGGCCATCCGGGAAATTCTCACGGCCGCCATCCTGATGGGTGGCACCACCCTGCGGGATTTCGTCAACAGCGACGGTAAACCCGGCTACTTTGCCCAGTCCCTGAACGTGTACGGCCGCGGTGGCGAACCCTGCCGCCAGTGCGGCACCACCCTGAAGGAAATCCGGCTGGGACAGCGCTCTACGGTGTATTGCCCCCGCTGCCAGCGCTAAAGCGAAGCGCGTAACGTGTCACACTGAGAGACAGAAAAACGTTTGAAATCACGGCACCATGAGCCATAGTTAACCCATCCGAACCAGAAAACCGGCGTCCTGCCCCGGATGGCCGGACGGTATTCCGGAATTTCCAGGAGAATCAGCAATGTCCAAGTTTGCACGTGTTTTCGTCATGACCCTCGCCGTCAGCCTGACGGGCTTTTCCTCCCTGGGCTACGCCAATCCCGTCGAAGAAGAACCGTCCGCCTTCGCCATGACCGCCGATGCCCTGTTCGCTCGCCCGGTCCTGCTGGCCACGACGATCGTCGGCGGTGCGGTGTATGTGGTGTCCCTGCCCTTCTCGCTGCTGGGCGGTAACGCCAAGGAAGCGGGCGAGACACTGTTCCTGGGACCGGCAGAAGCCACGTTTGTCCGTTGCCTGGGCTGCACCCAGTCCGGCCGCAAGCAGGACACCGTCGCCAACACCCAGTAACGTCGCGGCAAGGCCCTATTGCCCCGACCCGGGATCTGCGGCAGGCTTGAATATCACTCTCTGATATCGGGCCTGCCCCATGATCGATTGGTCAGCGCTGGACACGGTGTTCCTGGATATGGACGGGACACTGCTGGACCTGCACTTCGACAGCCACTTCTGGCTCGACCACCTGCCCCGTCGTTACGCTGAACTCAAATCCGTGAGCCACGCGGCGGCGCGCGAGCACATCATCCCCCAGATCGAATCGGAAAAGGGCTCCCTGCAGTGGTACTGCGTGGACTACTGGAGCGATCGCCTGGATGTGGACATCACCGCCCTCAAGCGCGAAGTCGCCGACCGCATCAACTACCGTCCGCATGCGGAATCGTTCATGGGGAAACTGCGTGACAGCGGGCGCCGCAGCGTAATCGTCACCAACTGCCACCCCAAACCGCTGGCCCTGAAACTTGAAAAAACCGGTCTCGACCGCCATGTCGATCGAATCCTGTCGACCCACGACTTCGGGCGCCCCAAAGAGGACATCCGGTTCTGGGCCGATCTGGCGGTGGTCGAGCCCTATCGAGCCGAACGCACATTGATGGTGGACGATAACCTGTCCGTGCTGGCCAGTGCACGGCAAGCCGGCATCGGCCAGCAGCTGGCCATCCTGGCACCCGACAGCCGGGAACCGGTGCGCGCGGCCCAGGCCGGCACACCGTCGATTGCTCACTTTGATGAAATCCTGGCGGATATTGCACCCGTCCCCATGCCGGGTTGATCGCGTTATAATCAATACAGGACGGCCGGTCCGCAGAACCGGCGAAGATACACCCGGCAACCGGAGCATCATGAGTTCAGCAGAAACCAATGACCGGGTGCGGCTCGACAAGTGGCTCTGGGCCGCACGCTTCTACAAGACCCGAACCATCGCCAAGGAAGCGATCGAAGGCGGCAAGGTTCATTACAACAGTCAGCGCACCAAGCCGGGTAAACCGGTGGAAGTGGGCGCGCGGCTGCGGCTGAGACTGGGTCACCAGGAAAAGGAAGTCATTGTCGACGACATCAGCGACCGCCGGCGCGGGGCTCCGGAAGCGCAGAAGCTCTACCACGAGACCGCGGAGAGCGAGAAGAAGCGCGAAGAGATCGCCTGGCAGCGCAAGACCATGCAGGCCGCCCAGTTGCCGCCGGCACGGCGCCCGACCAAGAAAGATCGCCGGGACCTGCAGCGTTTCCGGGATCAGCACGGGCTCTGACAGCAATCATTTGACGCCTTTTACCCCCTATTCAAGATGAGGTCTTGATTCCATGGCATTGGACGACCAGTTCCAACGATTCCTTTTTGAAGACAGTCAGGTCCGCGGCGAGTGGGTCCGCCTGTCCGGCAGCTTCCAGGAGATCATCTCCCAGTCCGCCTACCCCGAGCGCATCCAGCACCTGCTGGGGGAAACCCTGGCGGCCAGCGTGCTGCTGTCCGGCACCCTCAAGTTTGAAGGCACACTGTCCATCCAGGCCCAGGGCGAAGGTCCGGTTCGCATGCTGATGGCCGAATGCAGTCACGACCGCGCGATTCGCGGCATCGCCCGCTACGACACCCAGCCGGCCGGCGAGAGTCTCGACGAGCTGCTCGGCGAAGGCCGCATGGCGATCACCATCACCCCGAACCAGGGCCAGCGCTACCAGGGTGTGGTGCCGCGGGAGCACGACAACCTGTCGGCCTGTCTCGAAGAGTATTTCGAGCGTTCGGAGCAGATCGACACCCGTCTGTTCCTGTTTGCCGATGGTCAACAGGCCGCCGGCCTCATGCTGCAGCGTCTGCCGGGCGACAAGTCGCTGGACGACGACCTGTGGCAACGCGTCGGCCATCTCGCCAGCACGGTCAAGGCGGATGAAATGCTCGGACTGGACAGCCAGACCGTTCTGAACCGCCTGTTCCACGAAGAAACCCTGCGTGTTTTCGATTCGGAAACGGTGCGTTTCCAGTGCAGCTGCTCCCGGGAGCGTACACTGGCGGCACTGGAATCCGTTGGTCAGGACGAGTGCTACAGCATTCTCGATGAGCAGGAAACCATCGAGATGGACTGCCAGTTCTGCCACGCGCAGTACCGCTTTGACCGTAACGATATCGACCAGCTGTTCCACGGTCATTCACTGCACTGATCGCGACGGCCTGGATGCCATCGGATCCAGGCTTCCCGGAATGTAACAGGACAGTTTCAAACAGGCTCCCCAAAGTTGTGCAAATTGGCCGTAAAGCCCTCAACCATGCACCTTTGCGGGCAGTCGTTTTTTAATCAGGTCTCTGGCATAATAGCGCGCCTGTGCGAACCCGATTGTTCATAAAACCGTCAGTTTCTGAGCCGGGCCGTTCCCGGGACGACGTCGGATCGAACAATGCCGAAACCACCTAGGGCGAGGTTGAAGTGAGTAACACCTACACTGATTTGAGTGCAGCAAGACTGGTCGAACTGGCGCTGGAGCGCAACGAAGGCCGGCTGGCTGCGAACGGGTCTCTGGTCGTCAAGACCGGCAAGCGGACGGGCCGTTCTCCGATGGACCGTTTCATCGTCGAAGAACCCAGCACCTCCGACGCCATCCACTGGGGCCCGATCAACCGCCCGTTCGATGCCGACAAGTTCGACGCACTGTGGGATCGCGTGGAAGCCTACCTGGCGGATAAGACCCAGTTTGTCTCCAACGTCCACGTGGGCTCGGATCCGGAGCACTACCTGCCGGTCAAGATGACCACCGAAACCGCCTGGCAGAACCTGTTTGGCCGCACCCTGTTCATCCGCCCGGAGAGCTTCAACCCGGCGGACAAGCAGGAATGGCAGATCCTCAACGCCGCCGGTTTCCAGTGCGACCCGGAGCGTGACGGTACCAACAGCGACGGCACCGTGATGATCAACTTTGCCAAGCGCAAGGTTCTGATCGCGGGCATGCACTACGCCGGTGAAATGAAGAAGGCCATGTTCTCCGTGCAGAACTTCCTGCTGCCGGAAAAAGACGTGCTGCCGATGCACTGCTCTGCCAACGTCGGCGAAGACGGCGAAACCTGCCTGTTCTTCGGCCTGTCCGGCACCGGCAAGACCACCCTGTCCGCCGACCCGGATCGCTATCTGATCGGGGACGACGAGCACGGCTGGGGTCCGGGCACGGTCTTCAACATCGAAGGCGGCTGCTACGCCAAGTGCATCGACCTGAGCCAGAAGAACGAACCGATCATCTGGGACGCCATCCGTTTTGGCGCCATCGTCGAGAACGTGGTGATCGACGACGAGACCCGCGAGCCGGACTACACCGACGTCTCCCTGACCGAAAACTCCCGCTGCGCCTACCCGCTGGAGCACGTGGAGAAGCGGGTCATCGAGAACCGCGCCGGTGAGCCGTCCGCCATCGTCTTCCTGACCTGCGACATGACCGGCGTCCTGCCCCCGGTGTCCCTGCTGAATAAAGAAGCGGCGGCCTATCACTTCCTGAGCGGCTACACCGCGCTGGTGGGCTCCACCGAAATGGGCTCCTCCTCCAAGCTGAAGTCCACCTTCTCCACCTGCTTCGGCGCGCCGTTCTTCCCGCGCCCGGCCGGCGTCTACGCCGAGCTGCTGATGAAGCGGATGGAAGAGTTCGGCAGCAAGGTCTATCTGGTCAACACCGGCTGGACCGGCGGCCCCTACGGTGTCGGCGAGCGTTTCAGCATCCCGACCACCCGCGCCATCATCAGCGCCATCCAGAACGGCGACCTGGAAGGTGCCGAGGTGGAACACCTGGACAAGCTGAACCTGGACGTGCCGAAAGAAGTCCCGGGCGTGGACAGCAAACTGCTGAACCCGCGCAACACCTGGAGCGACCCGGCCGAATATGACGCCAAGGCCCAGGAGTTGATCAACCAGTTCGTCGACAACTTCACCAAGTTCGACGTCTCCGACGCCATCGTGGCGGCAGGCCCCAAAGCCTGATCGGAAGCTGGTTTACGAGAAAGGCGCCCATCGGGCGCCTTTTTTGTGCCCAACGATGCATGAATACGCTCGGGGAGAGGTAGGTTGGCGCTGACGCAGGAAGCCCAACAATGAGCGGGCACCAGACGTTCCCGTTATCGCGAGACAGGCTTGGAGCATGGGTTCTCGAAAGCCGGCTTGGCGACCATTGGATTGGATGAGATTGGCCTCAAACCCGCCCTGTTGGGCTTCCTGCGTCAGCGCCAACCTACGAAGCTATCGCATTCATTGCCGACCATGATCGATGTATCCGGTGACGCTTGATGCGCTAATTTCGAGGTTTATGGGAAGCGCATGAATACCCTTGCCGAAGGAGGGACAAGGACGTTCCGTTCGTATTAGCCAGCCAGGGACGGCCGTCTAATACAGCGTAGGCAAGGGTATTCCTGCGTTTCCCTGGCACGAGCTGGCAACCCTGGAATTTGACTCACCACATTTGAGAGAGGCATGTCAGGGCCCTTACGGGCCCTCCGAAGCTAAAGCGTCGGCTACACAAGAGTCACTCCCGAGGAATCATTGAATCACGCATAAAACGCCAACGGCACAAACGCCACCAACAGTAACGCAATGCCCATGACAATCAACGGCATGATGATCCGCTCATGGCGCTGATAGAAGGTGCCGGTCTGGGCCATGGCCGCCGAGACTTCCGCTTCCCCCACCACCTGCCGGGTCAGCAGATGGTTGAGTGCCACCGGCGGGCTCAGGTAACCCAGTTCGAAGGCCGCCAGCGTGGTCATCCAGAAATGGATCGGGTTGATACCGCTGCTGTAGGCGATGGACGCCACGGTCGCACTGACCAGGATCACGGCACCAAACGCATCCATGATCATCCCCAGCACCACCAACACCAGCACCATCAGCACCATCGCCGCCCAGGGGCTGGCGAAGGACTGCGGGAACAGGGACATGATCTCGGCTCGCTCAATCACCCCGCCAATACTGACCGACAATCCCAGCAACAGCAGCAACGCCCCGATTTCAGACGTCGTATCGTTGGTGGCCCCGCGGATACTGCGCTCGATGCCCTGATGATTCATGCGCTCGCCGTCGGCGTGGCGGGCCCGTTTCAGGGTGATGTGCTCGAAGACCAGGATCGCCAGCATGATCACCGGCAGGATGCGCGGCGCCGAGAATTCGTCCATGCCCACGTCCAGCGCCCAACGGTAGAACAACACCACGCCGGCGATGACCAGCACGTAGGGCACCAGCGGCACCAACTGGCGCAGCATGGCCGGCAGCGCCTCGCCGGCCGGCGCCAGCTTGAGTGGGCTTTGCCGGTTGGCGCTCAGGGAAATGGCCAGGAACAGCACCGCGGTCAGCAGGAACACCCAGACGCCCCAGCCGAACAGATCGTCCGTGGTCACCTCCCGGTTCAGGTAGGCGATCACCACCACCAGCAGACAGGGCCGCAACACCACACCCAGCGAGCCGGACATGGCGGTGGCGGCCAGCGCCAGATGACGCCGGGCCCCCGCCGCCCGCAGTTCGCTGTAGATCACCGCGCCGGCCGCGATCACGAAGATCCCGGACGCCCCGGTGTAGGCCGTCGGCACCGCCGCCACGATCACCGCAACCACCGCCAACATCTCCGGCGGCATGCGCCAGGGCCGGAACACATTGAACACCAGCGTCGCCAGCCGCGTCTGCTTGAGCATCATGCCCACCCAGACATACAGCGCCACATTCAGGAACATGTCGGACAATTCCATCATCTTGTCGAGATAGACGCCGATACCCGCCGCGTGCCCCACCAGCGCAAAGTAGGTACCCGAAATCAGGCACATGCCGGTATACAGCGGCACGGCGAGTCCCGCCTTGATCAGGTCACCGCCCGGTTTCAGATCGGCGGGCGGTCGCGCCAGACGATAGAGGCTGACCATCGTCAGGGCCAGGAAGCCGGCGATCCACAGGTCGTGCAGGATTTCCCGCTCCAGGGTGATGTCCGAGCCCGCGTCGTGGGAGGTCTGTCGGTACAGCAGGCTGGATCCCAGCAGCATGACGTTGGCCACGGTCTGCAGGAAATACGACAGGGTGTAGTCCAGACGGGTCTCGATGGCCCGCATTGCGATGTGGTGGCGGGTCAGCGTGGCGGTGGCGGCGCACAGCATTACCAGGACCACGAGGATGTAGCGCTGGGAGGTCAGCCCCAACGCAATGAGATCGGCGACAAACCCTTCCACCGCCCGATAGGCTTTCAACCCCGGCGTCATCTGCCCCTGCAGGCTGGCGTAGTCGGCGTGCTTCTCCCGGCACAGGGCGATGGCATTCTCCACCGCCGCCCTGACATCGGCCGGGTTCACCGTCTGCTCGCCGAGCAGGCCCATCAGCGGATCATCCGCCGCCTTGCGGGACTCAGCCAGCTTGCGCTCGACCTCGGCGTCGATGTTCCGGTTCGGATTGCAACCGGGTTCCACCGGATCCGTCCGCAGCTTGTAGTACCCGCTCCAGAGTTGCTCGCCACCGCGCAGCATCTGGTTGTGGATGTCGCTGCTGGTGGAGAAGATCACCACCAGCAACAACAGCAGGCACGCCGGCAGCGAGGAAAACCACTCCAGTCCGGTTCGCGCGGCCGTTCGCTGGGTCATTACGGTTGCAGACATCGAGATCGAGCCTTATCGGTTTACGGTGTTTGTTCGCCCTATTCGGCAGCGATGGCGCATTCCGCCCGCGTTGCGTCGTCCTTGCAGCGGATCGCCCGCATCAGCTTGAGCGCCCGGGCGTCGTAGGTGCCGGCATCGCGCAGGCTGACGCGGACCTCGCCCAGCATGCGGTCGTAGTCCGCCACCTGCTGCTGGGTCGGATGCATCCAGGTGGAGGCCGGGATGTCCTTCTCTGCTTGCTGGATCAGCCCGTAGGCCTCGTCCACACGAGACAGGGCGTAAGCGCGCATGCGATCGCCGTAGTTGTCGGGAAAGCGGTCGCGGTGGTCAATCATCTGGAACGTCATCTGCGCCAGGCGGTACTGGTAAATGCCACCTTTCGGATTGACGCCCTTGTAGAGTTCCAGCGGCTGGTAGGCCACCGCCGGCGCGTAGGCCAGGTCGACGCTGCCGTTATTGAACTTGCCGGCAAAGTTGGCGGAGTTGGCGCCCACCACCGACGCGCCCACGTGACGCACCATGGTGACCGCGGCGTTGTCGTAATCCAGCGTGGCGATCTTCTTGCCCTGCAGCTCTTCCACGGTGTCGACGTTGCGGTCCCGGATGAACAGGTAGATGGAGCCCGCCGGCAGGATACCCACGACCTCGTAGTTGTCCTTCTGCAACAGGCTGGCGGCGGACGGCTGGGCCAGGGTCTGCAGCAAAATGCGCATCTGGGCTTCGCTGGTCAGCGCACCCAGCGCTTCGATGCTGCCGGTGAAGTGGTTGTATTCCCGCGCCCGGGTGCCGGTGAGCAGCACCGAATCACACTGTCCGGCCTTGAAGTCTTCCGAGGCGATTTTCTCATCGGTGTAGGCGCGCAGATCCAGGTCCACGCCCCAGCCCAGCGCCGTCGGGCGAACCGACTTCATCACGTTGAACAGGGGGCCGTTGGAACCCACGGGATCAAAAACGCAAAAGGATCGCTTGATCACCTCCGCATTGGCGGCGTGAGCCAGGCCGGCGCCCAGCCAGAGGGCCAGGCCAAGGGCCGCCAGGGCCCGCTTTGCGAGTTGCATGTTGAGTGTCTCCGTCATTGTTATCGTTATGCGCTGTAGACGGGCTACAGCGGTGTCCCTGCATCACGACCGCTCAACGTGATGCCGGCGGGCCTTACAGCACCGCCGCCAGTGCGGCGCTAACGCCCGCAGACGGATTCCCCAACAGCCCGGTCGGCCTACAGCAGGGAATCCAGATCGATCACCTCACCCACCGGGGCCTCGTCATCCCAGAAGGTGCCGAGCCCGCCCATGGGCGTGCGGTGACCGGTGTTCTCCATCCACAACCGGTCGGAAATCGCCAGGATGTTGTGGGTGGCCAGTTCGTCGACCAGAGCCCATTCCGGATCGGCCGGGCGTTTCTCGATGGCGTCGGCATGGCGGCGGATGACATCCTTCACCCGGTCCATATCCCCCTTGTTCCAGGCGGCGATGGCGTGGAACACGTGGCTGATGCGAACACCCTCGGCCTCGCCGATGGCATCGGAGGCCTGCAGCCGTTCGAAGGCGTCCTCGCCATCCGGCTGGGCACCCGGGATCATCGCCCAGACGGTGGCCCGCAGCGCCATGGGCGCGCCCCACCATTTTTCGTTGTCCAGGCAGCCGGAGGCGCGAGCCACGATCGAGCCGATATTTTTGGGCACACCGACCGGCGCGGTGGACTGGATTTCCGCGTTCAGCGCCTGCAAACCCGACAGCAGGCCGGCCAGGTAGATGAATTCGTCCATGTCCTCGTCGAAGTCGGGACACTCTTCGGTTTCCGGATCGCCGTAAAACGCTTCGAAATGTCGCCATCCCTTGAAATAACGCTGGGCGGCCAGGGCGTAATAGCGTTTCTGCAGGATAATGGCGTCCTCGGCCTGCTCCGGCTGACGAGCCCGCAGGGCGCCCATGCTTTCAAGCTCGGCCTCACGCGCCCGGTCCTCGGCACAGCCACCGGCCTGCAGGCTCATCATCACCGCCAACTGGTCCGGGTTGTCGGTAACCCGCCCGAACGACATCAACAGCGGCTGCACCGACTCGCTCATGGCGCAGGCCATCTCCAGATCGCGGGTCTCCAGCAGGTAGGGCATGGTGTGTTCCTTGGAGAAACCCTGCATCACGTCGCCGGTGGTGGAATAGATCATGTGGTTCACGACGCCACAGCCACTCAGCGAAGCGGCGGCCAGCGCCGACAACGCGACGGCACGGGCGCGGCGTACCAGAGCCGGACGCCAGAATGAACGAGAAGCATCAGCACGTGTTGTCATACAGCCTGTCACCTTTTGGGTTCGCGGGAGCATCTGCTTACTCCCCTGTTTTTATTAGAAAGTTGCGGAACCGCTACGAGGTTGCTGCTGTCCGACGCATTCACGCTTTTTGTGCAGCACCGTCTAAAGGCGCCCTGACATGGCACCACCTGTAACGATTTGTTACAGACCGGAATTATCCTCAAGTCCACAACGATTTTGTGAGACGGACGCCTCAAAGCCGCAATGACGGCGGCGGCTCCGCCCTGCTTCGGGATTGACAGCCTCCGCCGAAACGCTATACCTGTATGAAGCCTCAGGTAGGCTAACTATCGCCGGGCCGATGCCCGGCAGCAGTCGGTGACGCCTCCACAGGGCGCGTCACCTGTTCACCATCGAAGGAGAATTTCATGCGCAAACCCGAACTTGCCAGTGCCATTGCCGAGCAGACCGGTCTGACCAAGGAAAAAGCCGCCGAGGTCATCACCGCCTTTACCGATCAGGTGTCAGCCGCCGCCGCCAAAGGCGACGACATTTCACTGATTGGCTTTGGCACCTTCAGTGTCCGCAAGCGCGAGGCCCGGACCGGTCGCAATCCGCAGACCGGCGCCACCATGAAGATCGCCGCCAGCAAGACGGTGGGCTTCAAGGCCGGCAAAGCGCTGAAAGACGCCGTCGGCAAGTAAGCGCCAGCGGCCGGCTGCGACCTGTAGCCGGCCCGGTTTCTCCCTTAACTGGATGCGCACTCTGCCCTGGAGGCATCCACGCGACAGCGAATCGCTTTCATCAGCTTGATTGCACGCGGGTCATAGACGCCCTCATCGAGCAGCGACAGGCGCACCTCCCGCAGCATCTGGTCATATTCCTGCACGTCCTCTTTCGGTGGGTACATCCACTCGTCTTCAGGAATCTCGGCTTCCGCCTGAGCAATGATCTGGTAGGCCTCGTTGATGCGCCTCGACGCTTCATCACGCACCATCTGCCCCGCATCCTCGGGGAAACGGTCGCGGTGCAGGATCACCTGGAAGTTCATGTAAGCCACGGCGTACTTGAAGACGCCACCGTTGGGCTCGACGCCCTTGTAGAGTTCCAGTGGTGTGTAAGCCACCGCCGGCGCGTAGGCGATGTCCACGCTGCCATTGTTGAACTTGCCGGCGAAGTTGGCGGAATTGGCACCCACCACTGACGCGCCCACGTGGCGGACCATGGTCAGAGACGCCGTGTCGTAGTCGAGCGTGGCGATCTTCTTGCCCTGCAGCTCTTCCACCGTGTCGATGTTGCGGTCGCGGGTGAAGAGGTAGACCGCCCCACCCGGGAAGATACCGGCTACTTCGTAACGCTCGTTGGTGAGGAACGGCTTGGCCTTGGGCTGGCTCAGGGTGTTGAACAGCAGCCGCATTTCCTTCTCACCGGGAATGGCGCCCATGGCTTCGAGGCTGCCGGTGAACTTGTTGAATTCCCGGGCCCGGGTGCCGGTCAGCAGGACCGCATCGCACTGGCCGGCTTTGAAATCCTCAGCCGCCACCTTTTCGTCGGTGTAGGCGCGCAGGTCCAGCTCCACCCCTTCTCGCAGGGCGACCGGACGAAACGTCTTGGTGATGGCGAACAACGGGCCGTTGGCCCCGACGGGATCGAACACACAGAAACTGCGTTTGATGACCGCCTGCTCGTCCGCCTGAGCGGTTGCGGTCAGCAGCATACTGATAGACAAGGCCAGGCCACCGGTCAGGTGGCGCAGCCGGGATGGACTGAACATGGGGCGCACTCCTGCTTATTCTTGTCATGCCTTGTGCCCGACCTGGTTCATGGGTTGACCAGGAGGGACACCGGTGGCATCAGAATAGGAAGGCCCCGGAAGGGTTGCGTTGGCAGGAGCGCCCGGGCCGGTGGGGCATTGTTGCCACCAGCCATCGGCGACAGATCACAGCAACCCGGACGGGCCGGCCTGCTGCGCCATCGGGCTATTCGGCGCTCTTGGAAGCGCTGGCGTCGGTGCCACCGGCTTTTGTGCCGGTCTTTGAACCAGTTCCGCTTTTACGAGCCGTGGAGCGCCGGTTGGGCGAACTCTTGCTGGTTGTTTTCTTCTGTTGTTCGGCCAGCTGCTCCAGCAGCGTATCCACCCGCTTCTCCAGCGCCACCAACTGATGCTGCAGCGCCGTCTGCTTGTCGAGGGAATCAGTGGAGTTGCGGGAAATGGTCCAGAGCAGCCAGACAATCGCCAGCAACAGCAGGAAAGACAGGAATCCCATGGTGATCTCCGCCAGTTTGGGTCAGGAACCGCCGGCTCCGGTGAGCCGGCCCATAAGCCAGTCAGAGGCCCATTAAGTGTAGCAGGCCCGGACGGAACGGCAGCCTGCAAGGGTTCAATCCTGACGGGTGTACGCCACGTCGCCGTCGACCCAGACCTGGTTCACCACGCCCGGCAACGATGTCCCCAGCAGCGGGGCGTGTTTGCCAACGGACATCAGCGAATCCGCAGACGCGGTCCAGCGTGCCTGTGGATCGATCCAGCAGAGATCGGCCACCTGCCCCACCGACAGCGACGGCGGCGTCAGTCCCAGTGCCTGGGCCGGGCCGGTGGTCAGGGCGCGGATCAGGGCCGGCAGCTCCAGCTCACCCCGCTCCACCAGCGTCAGGCCCATGGAAAGGACGCTTTCGATGCTGGACAGTCCGGCCTCGGTATCCCCCAGCGGCGCGTTCTTGGCCGCCGGATCGTGGGGCTGATGCTGACTGACGATGGCGCTGACGGCGCCGCTGCGCACGCCTTCGATCAGCCCCTGGCGATCTTCCTCGGAGCGCAACGGCGGTTGCAGATGGTAGCGGCTGTCGAAATCGGCCAGCGCCTGTTCGGTGAACAGCAGATGATGCATGGCCACATCCGCCGTGACCGCGACGCCACGGCTGCGGGCCTGAGCCACCATATCCACACTGCGGGCGCAGGACAGCTGGCTCAGGTGCAGGCGCACGCCGGTTTCCTCGGCCAGCAGGATCATTTCCATCACTGCGGCGGTCTCCGCCACCTCGGGAATGCCCAGCAGACCCAGGCGCGCCGTCACCAGCCCATCGTGGGCAAAACCATCCGCCGCCAGGGCGTGATTCTGCGGGTGCAGCATCAGGGTGATGCCGAAGGTGCGGGCGTACGCCATGCAACGACGCAACACCCGGGCGTTGACCAGTGTTTCCGAACCGTTGCTCAATGCCACGCAGCCGGCGCCGTTCAGGCCCACCATGTCACTCAGCAGCTCGCCGGATAGCCCCTTGGTCGCGGCGCCCAACGGCAGCACCCGAATCGGCGCGTCGCGCTCGGCGACATCGCGGATCAGGTGGGTGATCGCGCTGGAATCGTTGACCGGCGAGGAATCCGGCGCTGCACAGACCGTCGTGAAGCCGCCACGCGCCGCCGCCCGGGTCTCGCTGGCAATCGAACCCTTCTGGCCGTTGCCGGGCTCGCGCAGGTTGCAATAGAGGTCGATAAAGCCGGGAGTCAGCAAGCCGCCCGCAGCGTCCAGAACCGAATCCGCTGCGGCGGCATCCGCCTCGCTGCCGGTGGCGGCTATGAGCCCATCTCGGATCAGTAGCGACTGCTGTTCGTCCCGACCGGTATGAGGGTCAATCACGCGGCCGTTTTCTATGCGCAGTGCCGGTGTGCTGTTCATGCCTGTCCCTCCGCGTCCTGTCCACGCTGGGCCCGCTGCCCGCCCATCGCCATGGACATCACCGCCATGCGGATGGCGATGCCGTTGGTGACCTGGTTGAGGATCACCGAGCGCGGCCCGTCGGCCACGGCGGATTCGATTTCCACGCCCCGGTTGATCGGGCCGGGGTGCATGACGATGGCATCCGGCTTGGCGTAGGCCAGCTTTTCGGTGTTCAGGCCGTACACTTTGTAGAACTCCCGCTCACTGGGCAGCAAGGCGCCTTCCATGCGTTCGCGCTGCAGGCGCAGCATGATGATCACGTCGATATCCGCCAGGCCCGAGCGCATGTCGTAGGCCACGGTGCAGCCCAGGCTCTCCACGTCCGTCGGCAGCAGCGTGCTGGGGGCAATCAGGCGCACCTCTTCAGCCCCCAGGACGTTCAGCGCCTGGATCTGGGAGCGGGCCACCCGCGAGTGCAAGATATCGCCGACAATCGCCACTTTGAGTCCTTCGAAACCGCCCTTGTGCTGGCGAATGGTGAGCATGTCCAGCATCGCCTGGGTCGGGTGCGCGTGACGGCCGTCGCCGGCGTTGATAATGGCCACCCCCGGGGTCACCGATTGGGCGATGAAGTGCGGCGCCCCGCTGCGGGAATGGCGCACCACGAACATGTCGCTGGCCATCGCTTCCAGGTTGAGCAGGGTGTCGGACAGGGATTCACCCTTTGAAGTGGCCGAGGTGCTGATGTCCAGGTTCAGCACGTCCGCCGACAGGCGCTTGGCCGCCAGTTCAAAGGTGCTGCGGGTGCGGGTGCTGGATTCGAAGAACAGGTTCACCACCGTGCAGCCCCTCAGCAGCGGGACTTTCTTGATACGGCGTTCGCCCACTTCGATGAAGGAGTCGGCGGTGTCCAGGATGCGGGTGAGCAGCTCCCGGTCGAGGCCGTCGATGGTCAGGAAATGGCGCAACTGGCCCTGCTCGTTGAGCTGCAGCGCGCGCGCTGAGGCGTCCGTTGTCGTCATCGAATCAGGCTCCTTTTGCCGGCGTTGCATCGGCCTGGCGCAGTTCCACGCTCAGTGGATCCGGGCCCTTGAGCTTGACCCGTTCATTGGCTTTCAGTGTCAGGGTCTGCCCCACCACGTCCGGCTGGATCGGCAGTTCCCGGGCGCCCAGGTCAATCAGCGTCGCCAAGATGATGCCGGCCGGGCGGCCGTAGTCGAAGATCTCGTTCATGGCAGCGCGGATGGTGCGCCCGCTCATGATGACGTCGTCCACCAGGATGATGTGGCGGTCTTCGGTCTCGAAAGGCAGATGGGAGGGCCGGACTTTGGGATTGAGTCCGATCCGGGAAAAATCGTCCCGGTAGAAGGAGATATCCAGTTCACCGAAAGGCTCGTCCAGGCCCAGGCGCTTGTGCAGGATATCGGCGAGCCAGACACCCCCGGTTCGGATGCCGATCAGTACCGGCCGCTCGATGCCACGCTCCTTGAGGAGGCGGCGCAGGCCCTGCTCGAGATCGTCGAGCAACGCGTCCACGTTCAGCAATGCCGTCATTGTAGTCCCCCGTGCGAACAGCGGCGCTAGTCTATCATGGCCGACCGGGGGAAGCAGCGGGCAGGCAGTGTCCGCAAGGCAGGAGTCCGGCTGTCAGCCGTGGCTGGAAAACCAGGTCTCCAGGATGATGACCGCCGCCAGGTCGTCGACACCGTGGGTGCCGAAATCGCGGGAGCCGCCGCGGGCCATGACCTCGCCCTTGGCTTCAAAGCTGCTGAGGCGCTCGTCCACCATGTCCACCGGATGATGGAAACGGCCGTGTAGGCGCTTGCCGAACTTGCGGGCACGCAGGCACATCTCGCTTTCGGTGCCGTCCATGTTCAGCGGCAGGCCGACCACAAACAGGTTGGGCTGCCATTCCTCGACCACCTTGGCAATCTCATCCCAATTGGGTTGTCCGTCCCGGGCCTTGAGCATGGCCACCGGCTTGGCGGTGCCCAGCATTTCCTGACCCACGGCGATGCCGATGCGACGGGTGCCGAAATCAAACCCCATCACCCGGCGCTGACCGACCTCAGGCATGGCCCACCGTATCGGTCAGCTGGTTAAGGTCGATGCCCATGGCGCGGATGACTTCGGCGTAGCGCTGCTCGCTCTCTACCCGGAACAGCAGGTCGTGATGGGCCGGACACACCAGCCAGCTGCTGGTATTGAGCTCTTCTTCCAACTGGCCGGGCGACCAGCCGGAATAGCCCAGCGCCATCAGGAACTCCGACGGCCCCTCACCGCAGCCAATGGCTTCGAGGATATCGCGGGATGTGGTCATGGTGAGCTGATCGGTAATGGCCATGGAACTCTGCCACTCCCCGAACGGGCGATGCAGGACGAAGCCCCGCTCCGGCTGCACCGGGCCGCCAGCGTAGACGGGCTGGTTGACCTCCTCGCCGTCCAGGTCGAGCTGTTCCAGCACTTCACCCACGGAAATATCCAGCGGCCGGTTGATCACCAGCCCCATGGCCCCGTCGCTGTTGTGCTCACACATGAAGATCACGGTCCCGTGAAAACCCGGGTCCTCAAGATAGGGCGAAGCCACCAGCAGGCGGTTACGGAGTGAATCGTCAGCAATCGTCATAGGATCTAGTATTCGTGCGGAGGCGCGCCGGTGCAAGCCTGGAAATGTGACAGGCCGATGGCAACGCCGGGAGATCAGCCGGAGGACAGGCCCCGGCGCTGGAACGACCAGGTGCGGATAATTTCCAGCTGGTCGAACTGGTCACGCATTTTATCCGAGAACGGGGCGAAAGGCGCGGACAGACGCACAATGCGGATCGCCGCATCGTCCAGCACCTTGTTGCCGGAGGAGTTGAGGATCTGCACGTCCTTGACGCTGCCGTCCTTCTCCAGCACCACGACCATGCGCAGGGAGCCGTAGATGCCCGAGCGGCGGGCTTCCGGCGGATAGTTGAGGTTGCCGACGCGGGTCACCTTGCTGACCCAGTTCTGCACGTACCAGGCGTTATCGGATTTGAGCGTGGAGGCCGCCGTCACCCGCTTGATCCGCGGTTTCTTGGCGTAGGCGCGTTGCTGCTGGTCGAGCCGGGCTTCCAGGCTGGCAATCTCCAGACTGCGGTCCATCAGGCTCTTTTTCTTCTTCACCGGCGCCTTCTCAACCGGCTTCTCTTTCTCTTTTTCCTGCTGCGCCGGACGCGACTTGGCCGTCGTGGTGACGACCTGCTTTTCCGGCTGGGGCTTGGGTTCCGGCTGAGATTGCTGCACCGGCTGGGGCTGGACAGGTTTGACCTGGGTATTCTGCACCGGGGCCTGGTGCGTGGTGGTCAGCTCCTGCTTTTCCTGTTCGGTGCCGCTGCCTTTCTGGTTGGTCTGCGCCAGGAAGTCGGCCTCTTCGGGCGCCTTCTGGTCATCGTGCTGGGCCAGGGTGATTTCCAGCGTCTCGGCGGCCGGTGCCGGGTCGTCCGGGGCAAACGAAATCCCCAGCACGATGACGGCATGAAGCGCCAGTGCCATAAAAAAGGTAAACGAAAACCGATCGAAATCACTGACCTGGACAGCCATGCTCGCCACTTAATCAACCACTGACCACTGCATGAGACGCGACGGTGCGGCGAAGCGCACCCTCAGATAAGGCCCCAAGTTTGCTGTCTTCGCCGGCACTTGTCCATCCTGCCAACAAATCGTCACAGGATGTCACGGTACGCCGACATCACAACCGGGCTTCGATGGCGTCCAGCAATTGCGACGAAATGTCGATGCCGAATTCCCGGTCCAGTTCGCGCACGCAGGTGGGGCTGGTCACGTTGATCTCGGTGAGGTAGTCGCCGATGACGTCGATACCGACAAAAATCAGCCCCTTCTCTTTCAGCGTCGGCGCGATGCGCTCGCAGATTTCCCGGTCCCGATCGGTCAGCGGGCGGCCTTCGCCGCGACCACCGGCCGCCAGGTTTCCCCGGTTCTCGCCCTGGGACGGAATGCGTGCCAGTGCATAGGGAATCGGCTCGCCATCGATCATCAGGATGCGCTTATCGCCGTCCTTGATCGCCGGCAGGAACTTCTGCGCCATAATCTGGTGATTGCCGTCGTTGGTCAGCGTTTCGATGATGACCCCCAGGTTGGCGTCACCTTCCTTCACCCGGAAGATGGACTTGCCGCCCATGCCGTCCACCGGCTTCATGATCACGTCGCCGTGGCGGGCATAGAATTCCCGCAGGCGCTCGGCGGAGCGGGTCACCACCAGCGGCGGCGTACAGTCGATAAAGCGGGTGGCAAACAGCTTTTCATTGCAGTCGCGCAGCGCGTTCGGCGGATTGACCACCAACGCGCCCTGGTCGGCGGCGGCATCGAGAATATAGGTGGCCATCATGAATTCCCGGTCCACCGGCGGATCCTTGCGCATCAGGATCACATCCAGTTCGCCCAGGGCCATTTCGAACTCATCGCCGAAGCTGTACCAGTCGTCCGGGTCCATGCGCACCGTCAGTTCGCGCACCCGGGCGCGGGCTTCGCCACCGTCCAGGAAGAGGTCGTGCTGCTCCATGTAGATCAGCTCCCAGCCCCGCTGCTGGGCGGCCCACAGCATCGCCAGCGACGTGTCCTTCTTGTAGTGGATGTCTTCGATGGGATCCATGACGATACCGAGTCTGACGGTCATAGCGCGACTTCAACCTCTTTCTGGAAACAGGAACGGGTCAGCAGAGCAGCCCGACGCTCAGGTGCTATGCTGGCAGGCACAGCGGATATTTCCGGGCCGGACCGATGGTAGTGCACCGTCGTTCAGTATGCATTACCCAAAACTGCCGAATCACTACGCAAAAGCCGGCCCCGCAAGCGCTCTTGTAAGCGCAAGAGTACATTTGGTCACAAACTTATGCTTTTTCTCAAGCGACCTATAATCTATAAATAGTCAGGCTTTATAGAACGCCCCTTGAATGTGTGTTAAAAAGGCCCGTCAAATCTCCCACTGGTCTCGGAAACCGGTCTGACGGCGCCAACGAAGCCGGGCTGGAAGCAAGGCCAGCTACCGAATCGACTGCGTGACCGGCTGGAACAGCCAGAGTGATTCGAATCGGAGCTGAACAACAACGATCCTGTAGAGCGCAAGGCTGTTGGATAATGGATGACAACTTCGAAAACCTGAAGATTATGGTGATTGACGATAGCAAGACGATTCGTCGCACCGCCGAAACCCTTCTCAAAAAGGTTGGCTGTGAAGTCATCACCGCAACGGATGGATTCGATGCCCTGGCCAAGATTGCCGACACCCAACCTGACATCGTGTTCGTCGATATCATGATGCCACGCCTGGACGGCTACCAGACCTGCGCCCTGATCAAGAACAACTCCGCGTTCAAGAAGACTCCCGTCATCATGCTCTCCAGCAAGGACGGCCTTTTCGACAAGGCCAAGGGACGTATAGTCGGTTCCGACCAGTACCTGACCAAGCCTTTCAGCAAGGACGAACTGCTGAACACCATTCGTCAGTACGTTCCCACGGCGGAACAGTAAACCGATTGATACAACGCATTTATCGAGGAACTCATGGCCCGCATCCTGATTGTCGACGACTCTCCGACCGAGGTTAAGAAAATCTCCAGCATCCTGGAAAAGCACCAGCATGAAGTGCTCTCCGCGGACAACGGTGCCGATGGCGTCGCCAAGGCCCGCGCCGAACAGCCCGACCTGGTCCTGATGGACGTCGTCATGCCCGGGCTCAACGGTTTCCAGGCTACCCGTCAGCTGACCCGCTCACCGGACACGGCTTCCATTCCCGTGGTGATCGTCACCACCAAGGATCAGGAAACCGACCGCGTCTGGGGCACCCGTCAGGGCGCCAAGGGCTATCTGGTCAAACCCGTCAACGAAGATGAGCTGATCAAGACGATTGCCAGTCTGATCGCCTGACCGCCAGTATGGAGTAAGCATGTCCGCCCAGGCTGCCCCTTTTGCCGTACTGACGGATATCGCCCGGCGTAGCAAGGCCCTCGCTTCGGGCCTGCCGGCCCAGCAGGAAGCCATTGAGCTGTGGAATGGCATCGGCTTCACGCTGGCCGGACAACGCTACGTCGCCCCGATGGGCGAAGTGGTCGAAATTCTTCACGTCCCCCGGTACACCCATATACCGGGGGTTCGTCCATTTATGCTCGGCGCGGCGAACGTCCGTGGCCGGCTGCTGCCCCTGATTGACCTCGCCCACTTCTTTGAGCTGGGTCGCAGTTCCCGCAGTCACCGGGAGCGTCGCGTGCTGGTCATCGAACAGGGCGACGTGTTCAGTGGCCTGGTCGTGGACAGCGTCTCAGGCATGCAGTATTTCGCGCTGGAAAGCTTCACCGAAGATCCGGCGCAAGTCCCAGACATCGTTCAGCCTTTCGTTCACGGAGGCTATCGACGCAACGAAGAAACCTGGAATGTGTTCTCGACCTTCGCACTGATGGACGATGAGCGTTTCCTGGATGTTTCTCAGTGGTGAACAGGACGGCAGGGCCTGCTCACTGAATCCCCAGACCCGAAGGACCAACTTGCCGACATAAGGCCGGGAGCCAGAAAATGAAGAAAAGAGCCGGAAGATTCAATGCGGGTCAGGGCGCCAACAAGCTGGTTGGCGGCCTGATCGGTGCATTGATCGTACTGACCGTCCTGCTCGTTGCTGTGCTGTTCATCATCAACCGCGACAGCCGCCACGATCAGGAATACATCGCCCACGCCAGTGAGCTGCGGGTCCTGTCACAGGAGATCGCGAAAAACGCCTCGGAAGCGGCCGGCGGTACGCCGGAAGCGTTCGACCAGCTGCAGCGCTCCCGTGACCAGTTCGCCAAACTCTGGGGATTCCTCACCGAAGGCAATCCGGAGACCGGTCTTCCGGCGAGTGAGCTGGCCACCAAGAGCGGCGTACAGGCCGACTGGAACGCCGTTCGCGAACGCGCCGACACCATTATCTCCACCCGCGAGGCGGTGCTCGGCCTGCACAAGGTGGCCCAGACTCTGAACGAGAACATCCCGCAGCTGCAGGTGGAGTACGACGACATCGTACAGATCCTGCTGGATAACGACGCGCCGGCGGAACAGGTTGCCCTGGCCCAGCGTCAGTCCCTGCTGGCGGAACGGATCGTGCGCTCGGTCAACAACGTATTGTCCGGTGACGAAGACGCGGTGATCGCCGCCGACCGTTTCGGTCGCGACGCCAAGCTGTTCGGTCGCGTCCTCGACGGCCAGACCAACGGCAACGCCGCCATGGGCATCTCCAAGGTCCAGGACGAAGACGCCCGCTACGGTCTGGACGCGGTTTCCGAACTGTTCGAGTTCGTCTCCCAGAACGTTGACGCCATCCTGGACGCCTCCCCGGACCTGTTTACCGTCCGCCGCGCGTCCAACGAGATCTACCAGAGCTCCCAGGCCCTGCTGAACGAAACGTCCACACTGGCGGATCAATTCCGTGACCAGGCCGACTCCCGCCTGATCAGCCCGATGCTGGCGTACATCCTGCTGGCCGCCCTGGCTGCCGTTATCGTCGTCATCGGTCTGACCATCTACCGGACCTCCCAGGCGCGACTGGCGTCGACCCAGGACCAGAACGAACAGAACCAGAACGCGATCCTGCGACTGCTGGACGAACTGGCCGACCTGGCCGATGGTGACCTGACCACCGAGGCCACGGTCACCGAGGACTTCACCGGGGCCATCGCCGACTCCATCAACTACGCGATCGACCAGATGCGCGGGCTGGTACAGTCCATCCGGGGTACCGCGGTTCGAGTCTCCTCAGCCGCCCAGGAAACCCAGGCGACAGCGATGCACCTGGCCGATGCTTCCGAGCACCAGGCCCAGGAAATTGCCGGTGCCTCTGCGGCCGTAAACGAAATGGCCGTGTCCATCGACCAGGTCTCCTCGAACGCCGCCGAATCTTCCGCGGTTGCGGAGCGGTCGGTTGCGATCGCGAAGAAAGGCGCGGAAGTGGTACAGAACACCATCCGCGGCATGGACAACATCCGTGAGCAGATCCAGGAAACGTCCAAACGGATCAAGCGTCTGGGTGAATCCTCCCAGGAAATCGGTGACATCGTCTCCCTGATCAACGACATCGCCGACCAGACCAACATTCTGTCCCTGAACGCCGCGATCCAGGCCTCCATGGCCGGTGACGCCGGTCGAGGCTTCGCGGTGGTTGCGGACGAGGTTCAGCGCCTCGCGGAACGTTCCTCTGCGGCGACCAAGCAGATCGAAGCCCTGGTTAAGACGATCCAGTCTGACACCAACGAGGCGGTTATCTCCATGGAACACACCACCGCCGAGGTGGTCCGTGGTGCCCGTCTGGCCCAGGACGCGGGTGTGGCCCTCGAGGAAATCGAGAACGTCTCGATGAACCTCGCGGAACTCATCCAGAACATCTCCAACGCGGCCCGTCAGCAGGCGTCGTCCGCGGCTCACATCTCCAACACGATGAACGTTATCCAGGAGATCACCTCGCAGACCTCCTCCGGTACCAACGCGACCGCGAAGTCGATCGGTAACCTGGCCGAAATGGCCGGTGAGCTGCGCTCCTCCGTTGCCGGCTTCACGCTGCCGGAGGAAGATCTGCCGGAAGAAGAAGAGGAAGACAGCGACGTTCCCGTGGTGAGCTGATAGCGGGGTGCAAGTGACGACGCCGGAAAGCACGGCTGAATCATGATCATGGCCGAAACGCGCGACGACAGATCCGCCGGTATCTGGACGCTGCGGCCCCTTCCCCAGATGGACGGGGCCCAGTTCCAGCAGTGGCAGACGCTACTGGAAGAGCGGACCGGAATGACCCTGACGCCGGATCGACAATCGTTCCTGCAGACCAATCTGGGCATCCGGATGCGCGAAATCGGTTGCGAGACCTATCAGGCCTATTACGAGAAAGTGGTTTCCGGCCCCGGCGCGATCGTCGAGTGGGCCACCCTGGTGGACCGACTCACCGTTCAGGAAACCCGCTTCTTTCGTGATCCGGACGCCTTTCGACTGGTCTCGGACTATGTCATGACCCGGCCACGGGACAGCCTCAAGAAACGCCCCCTGGAAGCCTGGAGCGTGGGCTGTTCCACCGGCGAAGAACCGTACACCCTGGCGATGCTGCTGGATCAGTGCATGCAGCAGCTGGAACTGGCCCCCCTGTTCGGGGTGACCGGATCGGACATCAGCAAGCCGGCCCTGGAAAAGGCACAGAGAGGGGTATTCGGGGGTCGCAGGCTATCCACAACAGAGCCTGCGGTGCGGGACCGTTACTTCCATCCGGCTGCCGGCAATGAATGGGCAATCGACCCGGCGATCAAACAGCGGGTCTGTTTTACCCGACTGAACGTGCTGGACCTGAATCAGGCACCGATGCATGGCATGAATATTATTTTCTGCCAGAACCTGCTGATCTACTTCCGCCGCTGGCGGCGCAGGGAAATCGTCAGGCGACTGACCGAACGACTGGCACCGGGCGGACTCCTGGTGCTGGGTCAGGGCGAACTGACGGATTGGCAGCATCCCTCCCTGCAGCGGGTGCCATCGGATAGCGTGCTGGCGTGGATCAAACGCCAGACAGACGAAGAATAACCGGAGTGGTTATGGGCAATCACCATGACAGCATCGCCCTGGATTGGGTTAGGGGCGAAATTCAGGACACCCTGAAACAGGGTCAGCAGGCATTGGAAGCCTATGTCGACAATCGTGACGACACGGCACGCCTGCGTTTTTGCCTGAACTATCTCCATCAGGTGCACGGCACCCTGCAGATGGTCGAACTCTATGGTGCGGCCCTGCTCACCGAAGAGATGGAAAAGCTCGCCCAGGCCGTCCTCAACGACGCTACCAGCAACGTCGATGAAGCCATCGAAGTCCTGATGCAGGCGATCCTGCAGCTACCGCAGTACCTGGAGCACCTGGACAGCAACCGCGATGATTTCCCGCTGGCGCTGCTGCCGCTGCTCAATGACCTGCGCGCTGCCCGTGGCGAAGCCCTGCTTTCCGATACCTCGCTGTTCAAGCCGGACCTGTCGGCGGCGGATTTCAAGGCCAACCCGGCCGCCACCCAGCGCCTGCAGGATCCGAAGGTCCTGGGCCACGTGCGCAAGCTGCGTCAGATGTTCCAGTTTGCGCTGGTCGGCATCATCCGCGAAGCCGAACTAGACTCCCACTTCGACTATATGGACAAGGTGATCCAGCGGGTCATCAAACTGTGCCAAGGCACGCCCCGCGGTGAACTCTGGCAGGCTGCCGGTGGTTTCCTGGACACGCTCAAGAGCCGGCACAACCCGATCAACTCTGCCGCCAAATCCCTGCTGCGCCAGCTGGATGCCGAACTCAAGCGCCTGCTGGACGAACACGGCGACATCCTGCAGCAACCGGTGCCCGAGGCGCTTTTCAAGCACCTGCTGTACTACGTCGCCCGTGCCGACGACCTGGGCATGCCCCGGGTCAACGACCTGCGCAGCCGCTATAAGCTGGCGGACGCCCTGCCCTCCGACGAATCCGTCGACGATGCCCGCCAGCGGGTTTCCGGACCGGGTCGCGAGGCCATCCAATCCGTGGTCAGCGCCCTCAACGAGGAACTGGCCCGCCTGAAAGACCAGCTCGATCTGTTTGTGCGTGCCGAGTTCCGCCAGAACAGCGAACTGGAAGAATTGCTGCCGGGTCTGCAACAGGTGGCCAATACCCTGGCGGTCCTGGGTCTGGGCATCCCGCGCCGTGTGGTCACCGAGCAGATCGAAATCGTCCAGCGCCTCAGCCACGATGACGAGCCGGCCGACGACGGCATCCTGATGGACATCGCCGGCGCCCTGCTCTACGTCGAAGCCACCCTGGCCGGACTCGAAAAAGAACGTCAGACCCATTCCGAAGACACCGGCGACGCCGTCCAGTACGGCACCCAGGAACTGAACGATGCGAACCGGGCGCTGCTGCGCGAGTCCCGCAATTCCCTGGAACAGGTCAAGACCGCCATCGTCAATTTCATTGCCGCCCAGTGGGACCGGCGTGAAATCGAGCATGTCCCGGGCCTGCTGCACAGCATCCGCGGCGGCCTGCAATTGATCCCGCTGGAGCGTGTCGGCGACATGCTCGCGTCCGCCGAGCGCTACGTTACCGATGTCCTGCTGGACGGACAGCGCGTCCCGGACTGGCAGCAACTGGACACCCTGGCGGACATGGTGACCAGTATCGAATATTATCTGGAGCGTCTGGCGGAAGGCATTGAGGACAACGAAAGCGTCCTCAAGATCGCCGAAGACAGCCTGCGCAGCCTGGGCTTCCCGGTAGGCGAAGAACCCACCTGGAACAATGAGCCAGCTGTCACATCCGCCGAGCCAGAACCGGCGCCGGCCGCCTCCGGACCAGACATCCCGAAAACCTCCGATGCCGACCTGGTGGACGACGAAATCCTCGAAATCTTCATTGAGGAAGCCGAGGAAGTCCTGGCCACCATTCGCGATTTCTACCCGCGTCTGCGTCAGGATCACGACGATCGCGAAGCGCTCACCGAAGTCCGTCGCGCGTTCCATACCCTCAAGGGCAGCGGTCGACTGGTGGGCGCCACCAGCATTGGCGAACTGGCCTGGGCGGTGGAGAACCTGCTCAACCGCGTGATCGACCAGAGCGTGCGTCCTACTGAAGAACTGTTTGCCCTGGTGGATACCGTCATTGATCGCATCCCGGGCCTGATCGCCGAGTTCCGTGACGGCAGCGCCGATGGCGACGTCAGCGACCTGATTGCCCAGGCCGACGCTCTGGCCACCACCCGCAAGACCGGCCCGGACGGCGAAACCACCGCTGAAACGGCAGCCGACGCCGCCGAACCGATCGCCGAGAGCGCGCCTGAAGCGACGACCGACGACACCGCCGAATCCGCCGCGCCGTCGCAGGACGACGGAACCGACGACGACCTCATCGATGACGAAATCCTCGAGATCTTCATCGAGGAAGCGGGCGAGGTGCTGGAGACTATCCGCGAATACCTGCCCATGCTGCTGCGCCAGTTTGACGATCGGACCGCACTGGCCGAAGTCCGCCGGGCGTTCCATACCCTCAAGGGCAGCGGCCGTATGGTGGGCGCAAGCGCCGTCGGCGAGCTCGCCTGGGCGGTTGAGAACATGCTCAACCGGGTGATCGACGGCAGCGTGTTCATGAACGACGACATCGCCCGCCTGCTGGACGACGTGGTTGGCGTGATTCCGGCCCTGGTCAGCGATTTTGAGGCCCGCCGCCCGGCGTCGCTGGACACCTCACCGCTGGAAGCCCGGGCGACCGCGCTGGCCAACGGCGAGATCCTGGAATCCAGCCGCATGCCGGAAGACAGCGACAGTGCCGGATTCGAGCCGGATGCATCAGCGGTCGAGACCACCGCTGGAGACCCGCACGAACGGGCGGAAGACGATGACGCCGGCGACGAACAACTGGTGGACCCGGTCCTGCTGGACATCTTCGAGAGCGAAACCGAAACCCATCTGCAGGCGCTCAAACAATTCCTGGCGGAGGCCGAAGGCCGCGAAACCACCGCCTACACCGATGGCCTGTCCCGCGCCCTGCATACCCTGAAAGGCTCGGCCCACACCGCCGGCATCGAGCCGCTGGCGACCATCATCTCGCCGCTGGAAAAATTCGTGAAAACGGCCCGCGCCGAGAACCATCGCGCCGATCGCGACGTGATGGCCCTGCTGGCCGACGCCTGCGACTTCATCGAGCGTGGCCTGGGGCAGATCCGCTCTGCGCCGCAGCAACCGCTGTCAGGCACGGAGGCGTTCCTCGAACGCCTGGATATGCTCGCCACCCGCACCCTGTCGTCCAATCCGGTCAGCACCGAAAATGCGGAAGCCGAGCACCGCCCGGACCCGCAGCTCATTCAGCTGTTCCTGAACGAAGGCCTGGATATCCTGCTGGACGCTGACTCCATCCTGGACGCCTGGGCCGCGGCACCCGGCGAGAACGAACAGCTCGACAAGCTGGTGCTGGAACTGCGCCAGCTGGCCCGCGGCGCCGATGTGGCCGGCCTGGCCGATGTGTCTGAACTGGCGGACCGGCTCGAGCGGACCTATGCCGCCGTGTTCGACGCCAAGGCCCAGCCGGACAGCGAGTTCTTCAGCGTTGCCCGCGCCGGCCATGAAGCCCTCATCAACATGATGGACCAGGTGGCCGCCGGTCTGGCGACCAAGCCAGACGACGACCTGCTTGGCAAACTGCAGGCCCAGCTCGACCAATTCCGCGAACAGGCCGACTCCAGCTTCGCCCAGGATCTGGAGGACATCGACAACAGCTTCGAGGAAGACCTGGAGCTGCCGACCCTGGACGTCGAAGCCGACGAACCCGGCGCCGCCGAGGTCGAAACACCGGAAACCGACGACGGTCTCGACTCCGAGCTGGTCGAGATCTTCCTGGAGGAAGCCCGCGACCTGATCGAAGGCACCGGCGAACGCCTGCAACAATGGACCGAGCAGCCGTCCGACACCGAATTGCTGCGCCACCTGCAGCGCGACCTGCACACCCTCAAGGGCGGCGCGCGCCTGGCCGACATCAGTGCCATCGGCGACCTGTCCCACGAGCTGGAAACCCTGTTTGAAGGCTTGACCGACAACCGGCTCAGCACCCGCGAGGACCTCGAAGACCTCCTGCTGCGCAGCCACGACCGGCTCGCGGCCATGGTGGACGCGATCAGTACCGGTGACCAGCCGCGCCCGGCGCCGGACCTGATCCAGGAGATCCAGGCCTACATCAGTCAGCATGCCGGCGCCAGCGATGCGACCTCATTCGACGCCGAATCCGAGGACGAGATCGAGCTTGAGCTGCCGCAACTGGATGTTGCCGAAGAGGACGAGTCCGACGCACCGGATGCGACCGAGACGGACGACGCCGAGCCGGTGGAACGCACTGGCGCGCTGCAGAACCTGGATCCGGAACTGGCGGAAATCTTCCTTGAGGAAGCCGGCGACATCATTGATACCACCGCCGAGCAGCTGCACCAGTGGCAGGGCAACCCCGACCAGCCGGAGTTGGTCAAAGAACTCCAGCGCGAACTGCACACCCTCAAGGGCGGCGCCCGCATGGCGGACATCGCGCCAGTGGCCGATATTGCCCATGAAATGGAAACGCTGTTCGAGCGCATCGTCGAAGGCCGCCTGAAAGCCACGCCGGAGCGTACCGATGTCGCCCTGCGCGCCCACGATCAACTGGCAACGATGGTGGACGCCATCGCCGAAGCTGGACAGTGTCCGGAAGCGCCGGACGTCCTGGATGCCCTGAAAGCCGCTCTGACCGATTCACCGGCGGTGGAAGACGTCACCGAGACACCGGACGAAGAACCGGCGGCGCCCGAAGCCGAAGCCGAAGCCGAAGCCGAAGCCGAAGCCGAAGCCGAAGCCGACGAGAGCGTATTCGACGACGCCCTCCTGGTGGAAGCCATGGATCAGGCCGCTGCGGACGACGACACCGCGGATGGCGAGGATCTCGACCAGGAGCTGGTCAGCATCTTCCTGGAAGAGGCCTACGACTTGGTCAACTCCACCGCCAGCACCCTGCACAGCTGGACCGAAGATCCCAGCAACACCAGGCTGGCCGGCGAACTGCAACGCGACGTGCATACCCTCAAGGGCGGTGCCCGCATGGCCGGTGTCGACGCCATTGGCGATCTGACCCACGTGCTGGAGGACCTGTTCGAGCGCGTGGCTGAAGGCCGCCTGGACGCCACGTCCGAGATGACCGACCTGCTGTTTGCCTGCCACGACCGGCTGGCGCAGATGGTGGAGCAAGTGGCCGCGCAGAAACCCTGCGAGCCGGCCACCGCACTGATCGAGCGCGTCGAAGCCATCCTGTCCGGCCGGGCCGACACGGAAACGCCGGCTGAAGACAGCGCGCCGGTTGACGTGCCGCCGGTGGAGATGGATGAGACGCCTGCAGAACCGGCCGCAGCCGACAGCGAGCCGCTGGATCGGGACGACGACCTGATCGGCATCTTCCTGGACGAAGGCGTGGAGATCCACGACGCCATCAAGGAATGCCTGGCGCAATGGCGCGAAGAGCCGGAGGCCCTGGGCAGCATGACGTCGCTGCTGCAGGAACTGCACACCCTCAAGGGCGGTGCCCGACTGGCCGACGTCGATCCCATCGCGGACCTGGCGGAAACCTGGTACGAACGCCTGGAATCGACCCTGGCCGATGCCGCCGACGGCGCCGCCGCGCTGGCCCTCAGTGAGAAAGCCTCGGCCCAATTGGCGCAGATGCTGCGCGATATCGAGGAAGGCCGTGCGCCGGTGGCCGACGCCGAGCTGATCGAAGCGCTGGCACAGGGCGTCACGCCGGTAGACGACGACGCTCCGGCGACCGCCGAGAGCGAACAGGCCCAGCCTGAAAGCGTCGATCCGGAAGTCCTGGAAATCTTCCTGGAAGAAGCGGGCGAACTGCTCGACCAGATCGAAAACCTGCTGGAAGACTGGCGCAAAGAGCCGTCCAGCGACCACTTCAACCGCGAGCTGCAACGGGCCCTGCATACCCTCAAGGGCGGTGCACGCCTGGCGCAACTGGTTGAACTGGGCGATCAGGCCCACGCCTTCGAAACCCGCCTGATTGACTTGGGCGGCAACGAACCCGACAGCGCCACCTGGAACGCCATTACCCGGGATCACGACACCCTCACCGACATGGTGGGTGAGATCCGTAAACGCTACGAAGACGCCGGCGCCGGCCCGGTCACCCTGCCCAGCAGCCCGGAGACCAAGGCAGACACCCCGGATGAGGCCACGCCTGCGGCGGAGCCATCCGCCGAAGCCGCACCGGACGCCAAACCGGAGTCACAGGCCAAGCCGCAACCCAAGCCGCCGGCCAAAAAAGCCCGGAACCGCAAGGCGGACCCGGCCCGTGCCGCGCAGGAAACCATCCGCGTCAACGCGCCGCTGCTGGACGAACTGGTCAACCTGGCCGGTGAAACCAGTATCACCCGTAGCCGCCTGGAGCAGCAGTCCAGTGACTTCGGCCACACGCTGGACGAGATGGCCGCAACCATCGAACGTCTGCGCGAACAGCTGCGCCGGATGGACATCGAGACCGAAGCCCAGATCCTGTTCCGCGCCGAAAAAGAGCACGGACCGGACTACGGCGAGGACTTCGATCCGCTGGAGATGGACCGTTACTCCTCCATCCAGCAGCTGTCCCGGGCCCTGAGTGAATCCGCCTCGGATTTGGCGGACCTGCGCGAGACCATGTCCGACCGGACCCGCGACACCGAAACCCTGCTGGTCCAGCAGTCCCGGATCAACACCGAGCTGCAGGAAGGCCTGATGAAGACGCGGATGAACCCGTTCGCGTCCATGGTGCCGCGCCTGCGCCGGATCGTTCGCCAGATCAGCGGCGAGCTGGGCAAGAAGGTGGAGTTTGACGTCCGCAACGCCGAAGGCGAAATGGACCGCAACATCCTCGAACGGATGGTGGCGCCACTGGAGCACATGCTGCGTAACGCCCTCGACCACGGCATCGAAACACCCGAGGACCGCCGCAAGGCCGGCAAGCCGGAAACCGGCGAGATTATCCTCTCGCTGACCCGCGAAGGCGGTGAAGTGGTGCTGCGGATGATGGACGATGGCGCCGGCATCCGCACGTCCGCCGTCCGTGAGAAAGCCATCAAACAGGGCTTGCTGCGCAAAGACGAGGATCTGTCCGACCGCGAGATTCTGCAGTTCATCCTGCAGCCCGGTTTCTCCACCGCTGCGCAGGTCACGCAGATCTCCGGCCGTGGCGTGGGCATGGACGTGGTGGCCAGCGAAATCAAACAGCTCGGCGGCAGCCTGGACATCGACTCGATGCTGGGTCAGGGCACCACCTTCACCGTGCGCCTGCCGTTCACGGTCTCGGTCAACCGTGCCCTGATGGTCTCCACCGGTGAGGACTTCTACGCCATCCCGCTCAACACCATCGAGGGGATCGTGCGGGTCAGCACCTACGAGCTGGAAGAGTATTACAAGCCGGAGGCGCCGCTGTACGAATACGCCGGTCAGGAATACCGCCTGCAGTACCTCGGCAGCCTGCTGCACAGCGAACACCATCCCAAGCTGCAGGGTCAGGCCCTGCCGCTGCCGGTCATCCTGGTGCGCGGGGCCGAACAGCCCATGGCGCTGCAGGTGGACAGCCTGATGGGCAGCCGGGAAATCGTGGTCAAATCGCTCGGGCCGCAGTTCTCGTCCGTGCGGGGCGTCTCCGGTGCCACCATTCTGGGTGACGGTAACGTGGTCGTGATCCTCGACCTGCCGGCGATGATCCGCTCCGACATGCTGTCCGAGCGCCAGCGCCTGGCGGATCTGGAAGCGGCCCAGGCCCAGGCCCGCCGCGAGGACCGCGAAACCCTGGTCATGGTGGTTGACGACTCGGTCACCGTGCGCAAGGTGACCTCGCGCCTGCTGGAGCGTAATGGCATGGAGGTCATCACCGCGAAGGACGGTCTGGACGCTGTGGCTCAACTGCAGGATCACCGCCCGGACATCATCCTGCTGGATATCGAGATGCCGCGGATGGACGGTTTCGAAGTGGCCAGCTTCGTGCGCCACGACGACAGCCTGCGCGACACGCCCATTTGCATGATCACCTCGCGAACCGGACAGAAGCACCGGGAGCGGGCCCTGGCGTTGGGCGTGAATGAGTATCTGGGCAAGCCGTTCCAGGAAACCCAGCTGCTTGACACCATTGAGCGCCTGACCGGGAATCAGTGATGACCCGCGAGGTACTGCCGCCGGGCGTGGCTATCGTTTCCGATAGCCCGCTCCAGCGGCGCCGACTGCAGGATGCCGTCGGAAAATTCGGCCTGGACAGCCGCTTTACCGGGGACCCGGATCGCCTGCTGGCGCAGCCGGCGATCCCGGACGTTGAACTCTGGCTGGTGACGCTTGAAGACGAAGCCGATCATCCCACGCTGTTCGATTTCCTGCTGGAGAATACCGAGGCGCCGATCCTGTTCGGTGTGGACGAGGCTCCGGCACCTGGCACGACCGAGGCCTTTCGCTGGGAACGGCGCCTGCTGGATAAACTGGAACAGCAGCTGGGCGAGCTGGAACAGCTGGACAGCGCCACGACATTAGAGGCGCTGGATCATCCGGAAGAGCCGATAACCCGACGGGAGCGGCCAGCCTGGATTCCCGCCGGCAAGACGGATGAGCCGGCCGAGGAGATCTGGATTCTGGGAGCATCACTGGGCGGTCCGGCCGCGGTGAAAACGTTCCTCGACAACTTGCCGCCGGGGCTGCCGGTCGGCTTTGTCTATGCCCAGCACATCGACGGTCATTTTACCGAGGTGCTGACCCGGGTGCTTGGGCGCCACGCGGACTACAGCCTGCGCCGGGCCGAAACCGGCTATCGGGTACGCAACGGCGACGTGGTGCTGCTGCCGGTGGAAAACGAGTGGTACCTGGACGACAGCGGCCGTCTGCAGGAAAAGGCGACGCCGTGGCCCGGTCCCTATGGACCGTCCATTGACCAGGTGCTGCTCAATGTGGCCGACCATTACCGCGACCGCTGCCATGCTATCCTGTTTTCCGGCATGGGCAACGATGGCGCCATTGCGGCCCCACTGCTGCATGCCTACGGTAGCCGCATATGGGTCCAGAACAGTGAAAGCTGCGGCAACAGCTCGATGCCGGACTCGATCCGGGCCACGGGCTGCACCAGTTTCGTCGGCGATCCGGCGCAACTGGCCCGAAAACTGACGCAAACCCTTGAAGAAGCCTGTTTGCTCAAGCGCAAGCAGGATCGCGATTCCGCCTGAGGACGACACCATGGCCGACAATTCCCAAGTCCTTCCCTGCGTACTGATTCCGGTGACGGATCGGCAGCTGCTGCTGCCCAACGTTTCCATCGCCGAAATCGTCGACTATGCCGAGCCGGAAGCGGCCGATGGCGGCCCCGAGTGGCTGATCGGCTACCTCAACTGGCGCGGCCTGCGCCTGCCGGTCATCTCCTACGACGCGGCCAACGGGGGCCAGGGAGCCCGCCCGGATGGCGCCCGCGGACGGATTGCGGTACTCAATACCATCAGCGACAGTCACCAGGCGATGCCGTTCCTGGCCATGGTGACCCAGGGGATTCCCAGCCAGACCAAGCTGGCCGAGCCCGAGATTCAGCAGGTGTATGGCGACACCGGTCCGGCGGACCTGATGGTGGTGGACGTCGAAGGTCACACGGCCTATATCCCCAATCTCGAATACCTGGAATCCCTCGCCGCCAAATCCTTCGCAGCCTGAACCAGGCGCTGCGGTCGATACGGACCTCGTCCGACCGGGCAATGCGATGTTATAATATTTCATCCATTGACCGATCGGACGCACCATGTCACAGACACCGCTGCCCTACCGCCCGCACAACCACCGGGCCTGTGTGGATCAGGCCCTGGCCGATGCCCATCGCATCTGCAACGACGCCAAGGCCCGCCTGACCCCGACCCGCGAGCGGGTGCTGGAACTGATCTGGCAATCCCATAAACCGCTCGGCGCCTACGACCTGCTCGGCGCGCTGGCCCAGGACGGTCACAACGCCGCGCCGCCCACCGTCTATCGAGCCCTCGACTTTCTCCAGCAGCACGGGCTGGTGCACCGGATCGCGTCCCTGAACGCGTTCGTCGGCTGCGCCCACGCGGGGCATCGCCATACCGGGTTTTTCCTGATCTGCCGGGCCTGTCGCAACGTCCTGGAGCTGTCGGCGCCGCACGTTGCCGAAGCGGTGGACCAAGCGGCGCAGGATGAAGGGTTCGCGGCCGAAGACACTACCCTGGAAATTGCCGGACTGTGTCCCGCCTGCCAGCAGGAGGGCGGCCATGAGTGAGGCGCTGGTCACGCTGGACGATGTCAGTGTGCGCCTGGGCGGCCAGAACATCGTCGATCACGTGCAATTGACCGTCAGCCGCGGCGATATCATTACCGTCATCGGCCCCAATGGCGCCGGCAAAACCACGCTGATCAAGGCCATTCTGGGTCTGCAGGCCATCAGCGGCGGCCGCATCCGACGCACACCGGGTCTGCGTCTGGGGTATGTGCCCCAGCACATCCATTTCCAGCCGACGCTGCCCTTGACGGTGAAGCGCTTCATGGCGCTGACCGGGGCCGCGCCCGCTGATTGCCTGGCGGCCCTGGAGCGGACCGCGGTCCATCATCTCTACGAATCGTCCATTCATCACTTGTCCGGCGGCGAAACCCAGCGCGTGTTGATCGCCCGGGCGCTGGTCCGCCAGCCTGACCTGCTGGTGCTGGACGAGCCGGCCCAGGGGGTCGACGTCAACGGTCAGGCCGAGCTGTACGAACTGATCCGCGAGCTGCGGGACAGCCTCCACTGCGGCGTCATCATGATTTCCCACGACCTGCACCTGGTGATGGCGGCCACCGACAAGGTGCTGTGCCTGAACCAGCACGTCTGCTGCAGCGGCTATCCGGAGCAGATCTCTCACGATCCCGCGTTCGTGGAGCTGTTCGGCCGTCATGTAGCGGACAGCGTCGCCATCTACCATCACCACCACAATCATGACCACAACCTTCATGGCGATGTGGTGGACAACGCGCCAACGGAGATCGGTCACCACCATGCCTCTCATTGATGCCCTGCTCGACGATTTCTTCTGGCGCGCGCTGATCGGCGGCCTGGGTGTGGCGCTGGTGGCCGGTCCACTGGGCTGCTTCGTGGTGTGGCGGCGGATGGCCTACTTCGGCGACACCCTGGCCCACTCGGCCCTGCTGGGCGTGGCCCTGGGCACGCTGCTGCAGATCCAGCTCAGCCTGGGCATCGCGGTGGTCTGCATCGGGCTGGCGCTGCTGCTGGTGGTGCTGTCCCGCAATCGCAGCCTGGCCACGGACACGCTGCTGGGCATCCTCGCCCACAGTGCCCTGGCCATCGGCCTGGTGACCCTGAGCTTCATGCCGGACGTGCGGCTGGACCTGACCGGCTACCTGTTCGGCGACCTGCTGGCCATCAGCCGCACCGATGTGGCCTGGATCTACGGCGGCGCCGCCGTTGTGCTGGCCCTGCTGGCCTGGCTCTGGCGCGGTCTGCTGATGAGCACCATCCATGAGGAACTGGCCAAGGCCGAGGGTCTGCCGGTGGAACGGTTGCGCCTGGGCCTGATGCTGATGTTCTCGCTGGTGATTGCGGTGGCGATGAAGATCGTCGGCGTGTTGCTGATCACCGCGTTGCTGATCATTCCCGCTGCCACTGCCCGGCGCCTGGCCAGCAGCCCGGAGCGGATGGTGGGCCTGGCCATCGTCAGCGGCGTGATCGCTGTGGGTGGCGGCCTGTCCATGTCCTGGTTCCTCGACAGTCCGGCGGGGCCGTCCATCGTGGTATCGGCCTTCCTGCTGTTCCTATTGGTCTACGGACTGGTCCGCGAGCAGCGTCACGGATAACCGACTGTTCCGGCGACAGATCCGCCCGGTTCGTCGCCGCTAACCGCCAAAGCAACCACATTCCGGCGACGTACCCGGTAGCGACACTGGACGCCAACGCCCCGGCCCACCTAAAGTTAAGGGGTCCCTGCAAGGAATCTGCGGGGACCCCGACACCCCACACCGGACGACATCACGGACGAACACAGCCATCCGGCTATCGGGGTCGTTACCTCATCAGGCAAGGGAGAGCACCCATGGAAAGGCCTGCAGGACGGGGCATGCACATCTGGCTGCCACTGGTGGTCCTTGTCGTCGGCATTCTGTGTACCGGCACGGTGGACCATTGGACCAGCAAGAGCCTGGACAAACAGACCCGAAGCTTGCTCGAAAGCCAGCACGCCCATTTCACCGACCTGGTGCAGCAGGCCATCAACGTCCGCATCCAGACCCTCGACGTGCTGGCCCGGACGCTGTCGGGACACAGCGACCACAGCCGCATCTTCCAGTACCAGACCGAAGCCGTCCTGCGGCGTTTGCCGGACGTGATCGACCTGGACCGTATCATCACCATCTCCGACGACGAACGCCGCGTGGTGGAGCGCAACCTGAGCGATATCGGTGGCCAGTACATCACCCTGGGGGAATGGCAGGAGAGTGGCATCACCCGCGTTGCGCCGCATCAACCCAGCTACCAGGTGGTGATCCAGGTGGCCGACCGCCACCCGCCCAGCGCCATCCTCGGCCTGGTGGCCCCCTCCGTGCCGCATTGGCGCCAGCCGATAGAAACCGCCCTGCAGCACGACAAGGTCTCCGCCACAGCCCAGACCCGCATCCAGCGTAACGGCAGCAGCCAGGTCGGCGTACGCCTGTTCCGGGCGCTGGAGGACGGCTCCCTGGTGAGCCTGACGTTTTCCCCCGACCAGTTGCTCAAGGAGGCCCTGCCCGCACAGATGAGTCCGGCCCTGCAGGTGACGGTGTTCGATCTGGACCAGCACCTGAAGACACCGCTGTTTGCCACTGATCGACTGGAACAGCCGCGCATGGCCTGGGCCCTGCGCTCGGCCATCAGCCTGGCGGACCGGGAGTGGATCCTCACCACCATTCCCGACAAGCATTACATGGGCGCGCCGGTGGAGCGGATCAGCCAGATCGTGTGGCTGGTGGGTGCCGCCGCGTCGCTGGCCGCCGCCATCCTGGTCTGGCTGCTGTGCCTGCGGCTGGCGCGGGATCGTCGGGACCACGCCTTCGTGACCCGGGCGCTGGATATCGAGAGTCAGGCTTTGGAGAACAACCGGATCGAGAAGCACGCCCTGAAACAGGCGTTACAGAACAGCGAACAGCGCAGCCGCGACCTGGTGGAAATCGCCGGCAGCTGCATCGCGGAAATGGACGAGGAAGGCCGCATCGGCTTCATCTCAGCGCTGGCCGTGGACTTCCTGGGCCGCCCGCCGGCGGAGCTGGAGCATCATCCCTTCAGCAACTACGTCATGCCGGAAGACCGTGAGCGCTTCAAACAGGGGCTGACCGCTTCTCGCCAGCAACGACGGCTGGTGCGCATGGATCTGTTGCTGCAGAACAACGACAGCATTGGCATACCGGTGACTCTGCGGCTGAAGCCGGTGGTGGATACCCTCACCGGCTGCGCCGGCTTCCGCCTGTCCATCCAGGCCAGACCGGGTCAGCCGGAGGAAGACATCTCCACAGGCTGACCCGTCACAGGGTCTTGTGGGTGCCGTCGCAGAACGGCGCATCACCGGTCTGCTTGCAGCCACAGAACCAGACCCACTCGTCCCGCTCGGCGGTGTATTTCACGGGTCGCAGCTGGGTCGCCTTATGGGAGCCGTCGCAGAAGGGCTGGTCCGCGCTGCGACCGCAGGCGCACCAGAAATAGGATTTGCCGGCTTCTACCGGAATCGCATAAGGACTGGATCGAGCCACACGGGGCGCATCGTCAGACATGGCGGTCACCTCCAGGCCAAGGATGTCGTTTCCCCAGTATAGACGCCTGAAACGATCAGAGCGGCTGGACCGCCTCGGCCACCCGGCCACTGTCCACCAGATCGAGAAAGGCTTCGCCCAGGCGCTCGCTTTCCCCGATGGCCTGCCGCCAGGCCTGTTCCCGTCCGTCGTCGTTGCCCAGGTAACGCTCGAAATCCTTCCGGTCGGGCAGTTTGCGGTCCGGCAGTTGGGCCAGGTAGTCACGGGACGGGGCCACCAGGACCACGTCCTGCAGGCGTGTATGATCGCCCCGACGCCAGGGCAATGACTTGTCGAACCAGCCGGGAATGATGCGGTCGGTGAAGTGGGGATAGAGCACCACGCCGGGCTGCTCGTAAGGCAGGTCAAGATGATAGTCGAGCAGGCCGCCGTCGCGGTACATGCCTTCCGGCGCGCCGGCGATTCCGGCCACCCCGGACATCACCATGGGAATCGACGCCGATGCCAGCAGGGCCGCCATCAGGTTGTCCCGGGTCAGCGGCACCTGATGACTCTGGAAGTCGATCAGGTCGCCCAGCGGGGCGCGCTCACGGGGATCGTGCAGGATACCGCGCTCCATAAAGCGGCCCAGGTGCTTGCGGCTGACCATGTTGGCGCTGATCGCTGCCATCAGTCCCAGGGCCAGCCGGCCGCGGGTGTCGTGCTGGAGCATGCCGCGGCTGCGCACCACCACGATGTTGAGGCGGTAGTCCGGGTGGTTGAGGATGGCGTCTTCCCGTCCACCCAGTAGCTCTTCCAGGAACACCATGCTGCGGCGCGTCACCTCGGCCATGCTGACGCCCTTGGGAAAACGCTGGCGGGTGTACAGATCCGACAGTCGGGCCAGTTGGCTAACCGGGTCGCCGGAGGAAATGGCCGCAAACCGCCAGCTGCCAATCGAGGCGCCGATCAGTGATCGCACCTGCGGCGTCCGTGGCAGCCACTCGCCAAAGATCGCCTGATCCAGGCCACAGATGCCCAGCGCCTTGGGACCACCGGCGGCACCGGGAACCACGTGCACGTCTTCCGGACGCAGGCCGTGCTCCTGGATGCGGGCGTAAGCCCGGCGTCCCGCACGGATGGTCAGGACGGATGGGTCTGGCGAAACGGTGGACATGACAATTTCCTATACAGCGACGAAGCTGAGCGGGAGTCTAACGGACCCGCTCCTACAGCAAAAGCCTGTTTCGCAACGGCATCCCAGGGCACTCCGCTGCGGACGGGGCCTGATCTGGTCCGGCCACTGCGCTATACTGCCCGGGAATTTATCCGGAACCCCCTCCATGGCGCGCGCGAATCACGGCGAAGCAACCCGCAAGAAGATCATCCTGACCGCCCTCGACCTGTATGCCCGGCACGGGCTGGACGGGGTGTCACTGCGGACCATCAGCGCGGAATCCGGCACCCGCAATTCCGCGGCCGCCCATTATCATTTCGGCAGCCGCCAGGGCCTGCTGGAGGCGGTGATCACCTTTATTACCGATCACACCCGGCCACAGTTCGAAAGCGGGTTCCGGGGCGTCGAGGACGCCCCCGCGCCGACACTGCGCGACGTGGTCCGGGCCGTGACCACGCCTTACCTGTCCCTGACCCTGGCACCGGACTGGGGGCCGTCCGCACTGCGCTTCATGGCCCACCTGCACGCGGACAACACACCGGACATTGTCGAACTGCTGAACACCCACTTCCGGCCCGATGTGGAGCGCATCGAGGCCCAGCTGTGCCGGGCGCTGCCGGCCATTCCCCGGGATGTCCTGCGTATCCGTCTGGCGTTCACCTTCGTCAGCCTGATCCACGGCGCCGCGGAGATCGATATGCTGTCCCACACGCCGTTCGGCAACATCCGCCCCGACGACCTCACCCTGTTCAATTACTTCCTGGACTTCATTGAAGGCGGGTTGGCCGCCCCACCCTCCAACGGATGAGAAGCCCGTCCAGTCCACCTGGCGGTCGTAGCGGCCGGGCCCGATGACTTTCGCTTCGCCAGATTCCTGCTATAAGTGTCCCTAACGTCCATAAAAACCGCGGGCGTCTGAACGATGGATCGGTCCCGCAACCTGCAGGAGCGCAGTGTGGCCAAGCGGTTAGCCCTGAAATACACAGCCACCAACCCGACGGAAACGATCCTGGGCTTCCAGCGCCAGATTGTCTATCACGTCCACTTCTGGACCCTGGTGGCCGTGGCGCCGCTGGTGCTGGTCCAGTGGTCCGAACATCATCCGTTGCTGAGCCTGCTGCTGGCGATCTTCTGCCTGAACCTGGTGGCGGTGATCCTCTACCTGCGCCTGCGCGGTCGCTATCTCTTCAAGGGTCGCTTCTTCGCCCTGTTTGCCATTGCCTGCACCGTCTACTCGACGATCATCAACGGGCATAACGGCCTGTTCTGGGGCTATCCGGCCATTGCCGCGATGTTCTTCCTGCTGTCCCTGCGCGAAGCGCTGATCCTCAACGCGCTTTTTATCATCATCCTGGCCGGGGTGTCGTTCGAGCGCTTTCCCACCCCTGAATTCTGGCGCATCACCAGCTCACTGAGTCTGACGGCGGTCTTCGTCGCTGTTTTTGCCTGGCTGGTGGGACGCATGCAAAGTGAACTGACGGACCTGGCCACGACTGACCCTCTCACCGGTTGTCTCAACCGCTCCCAGATGGCCGATGTGCTGAACAGCCAGATCCAGCTGCGTGAACGCTATGAGCGGGTCGCGAGCCTGATCCTGGTGGATCTGGATCATTTCAAGACGATCAACGACCGTTGGGGCCATGCCACCGGCGACACGGTGCTGCAGGAAGCCGCCATGCGCCTGCGACGACGTCTGCGGGACACCGACATGCTGTTCCGGATCGGCGGTGAGGAGTTCATGGTGGTGTTGCCGGAAACCCGGCAGAAAGCGGCCGAAGAGCTCGCGCGGCAGCTGCTGGATACCCTCAGCGTGGCACCGTTCAGCAAGGACATCCAGGTGACCGCCAGCGCTGGCGTCACCGAACTGATCAAGGGCGAAACCTGGTCCACCTGGCTCAACCGGGCCGACCAGGCACTCTATACCGCGAAAGAGGCGGGCCGTAACCGGGTCATGATTCTGCGCGGCTCGGAGCAGGGGGCCAGCGGCGACATGCCGGTATCGAGCGTCTGAATCGGGCACTCAACCCGACGCGCGGTCTCTGGAAACCTAAGCCCGGGCCAGGAAATCCCGCACCGCTTCAAACACCTGCACCGGATTCTCATAGTGGGGATAGTGCCCCACCCCATCCAGCGCGATGACATCGGGCTGCTTGATCAGTTGCCGGTAGCGATCCGCCATGGCCACGCCGGACACCGGATCGTCGGTGCCCGAAATCAGCCGCAGGGGTTGTCGCGCATTGACCAGCGCGCCCACCCAGCGGTTGCGGTGGCAGCGGCGTTCGTCCATGTAGTGGATCAGCCGGTGCAGGATGCCGCGCCCATTGTTGTAGAGCAGCAACTGCCAAAAACTGTTCAGCTCGCTGCGGTTGGGGCGGGTGTGGTGGCCGAACAGCTTGGAGAAGTTGTGGTCGAACACCCCACGGGTGAAACCCCGGCTGATCAGTCCGCCCAGGGGGCCCACCAACAGCTTCTGGATCAGGATCGGCTGATGCACTTCCGGAAACAGCGCCCCGTTGAGGAAGCAGGCGCTGGCAATCGAGAACGGCAGCTGGCCCTCCTGCTCCCGGGCCAGCAGTTCCTGCGCCACGCTGCAACCGTAATCGTGGGCCAGCAGGTGGACTCGCTCGACGCCCATAGCCTCCAGCCAACCCTGTTGCAGGTCCGCCTGGTCGATCAGGCTGTAGGGGTAGTCCACCGGCTTGTCGGAAAACCCGAAGCCCAGCATGTCAGCCACCAATACACGATGGGACTGGGTCAGGTAGGGCCAGAGACGGTTCCAGTCCCAGGACGCGGTCGGGAAGCCGTGCAGCAACAGGATAACCTCACCACGGCCCTCCATGCGGCTGAAGATGGCGTGTTCACCGTAGGCGAACCACTTACCCGCCTGCTGCCAGCGATGCACCGGAATACCGGCGTGGTTGTTGTCGGTCGGTACATCCAGAGAAACTACACGTTCCATATGCCCTTTTTTGTCCCCGCTGCCCTGGCGCGTCAGTTCTGAACCCGGAATGCCCGGCCACCTGTAAAGAATACTTTACACCTTCGTCCGGTTGGGTCGGAGCCTTCCCGTCCCGGCTTATTAGACTAGCGCATTCCCTCTTCGGGAAGCACTGCAGGACAGGTCATTTCAGGCATCGCATCACAGTCACCCGGTCGGCCGGGTATTTTTTGATCAACTGGTACGGAATCTGCTTCGTATATGACTGTGGAAGTTGAAACGACGTGCCCCCATATCACGATCATGACAGCAAGGGCCGTCAAAGGCGCCCACCCGGCTTTCCGGGCGTCGCGCAAACCGTGTGAGGTTTTGCCATGCGTACCATCGAACCAGTCAACCAGACCCGGCGGGACGACAGCCGTCTCAACCGCCTCTATCATCTGAAACAGCAGCAGCTGCAACGCTCCGGGCGACGCAGCGACAGCCTGCTGTATCGCGTGCTTGCCGCCGAGGCCGATGCCATCAGCACCGCCCTTGGCAAGGAGACGAGCGACACCGAGTGACCCGCCCGGCGGTCATCCGCAGGGAATTTGGGCTTCAGGCCGGAAATGACTTAATCTTTTGAGATTAGCCAATCAAAATTGCTTGGCACTCATCCGGTTACCCCGGCACAACGTACGTGCCTGAAGCCTTTCCCCCAGAGACACGCGGAATGACTGACACCACCGACACCATCGCCAAACACTACGAACAGATCATGCAGGCCCTCGGCGAAGACACGGCCCGGGAAGGGCTGGCCAAGACGCCTGAGCGGGCCGCCAAGGCCATGGCATTCCTGACCCGGGGCTACCGGCAGGATCTTGCCAGCGTCGTCAACGACGCCACCTTTGAATCCGACATGGACGAAATGGTCGTGGTCCAGGACATCGAGCTCTACAGCCTCTGCGAGCATCACCTGCTGCCGTTCATCGGCAAGTGCCACATTGCCTACATTCCCCAGGGCCGGGTACTGGGCCTGTCCAAACTCGCCCGCATCGTCGACATGTATGCCCGCCGCCTTCAGATCCAGGAAAACCTGACCCGTCAGATCGCCGAGGCGATCGAGTCGGTGACCGGCGCCCAGGGCGTCGGCGTGGTGATTGAAGCCCAGCACATGTGCATGATGATGCGTGGCGTGGAGAAGCAGAATTCGCGGATGAAGACCTCCGTCATGCTGGGCAGCTTTCGCAAATCCCAGGCCACCCGGACGGAATTCCTGCAACTGATTAACCACTGAGAGGAACCGGATCGATCATGACTTTACCCGCTGCAGTCGTCACCGGCGCCGGACGCCGCCTTGGATATGAACTGAGCAAGGCCCTGCTGGCCCGCGACTATCAGGTGTTCGCCCTCTATCGTACCGCCACCGACGAGGTGGAAGAATTGCGCGAGCGGGGCGCTTCGGTGATCCAGACCGACCTGGCCGACCACACCAGCGTGCAGCAGGCCATCGAGCGGATCCGCCACACCACGCCCCTGCGGGTGCTGATCAACAACGCCTCCCAGTTCGAGGAAAACCCGCAAGACCCGGCTGCGCTGACCGAGCTGGCCGAGCGGCTCTACCGGGTCAACGCCGTGGCGCCGATGCAGCTGATCGAAGGGCTGACCGAGACGATGACAGCCTCCAGCAGCGAGCGCGCCCCGCTGCCGGTGGTGATCAACATTACCGATATCTTTGCCGAGAACCCCAACCCGCGTTACGCCGCCTACTGCGCCACCAAGGCAGCGCTGGCCAACCTGACCCTGAGCTACGCCAAATCGCTGGCGCCGGCGGTGCGGGTCAACGCCATCATGCCGGGGCCGATCCGCTTCCTGCCGCGGCACACCGACGATGAGAAGCAGGAGGTCCTGGACGAAACGTTACTGGCCCGGGAAGGCGGTTTCGAGAGCGTCGTCAAGCAGGCCATGGCCCTGATCGACAACGATTTCATGACCGGTGCGATGATCCCAGTAGATGGTGGCCGTCGCCTGGCCTAGCGCCAGCTCACCCAGTCGGAGCGTCCGGCAGTCGGCAGGATCCACCCGATCCGCCAGCAGGGCCCGGAAATAGGGCTCCTGAACGCTGCGCCCGTCAGGCAGCCCGTCGGCACGGGTCTCGAGAATGTCGATATCGATGGTGCGATCTTTGAGGCTCGAGGCCGGATCGCTCCGGTCCCGCCCCAATGACTCTTCCACGCCGTTGAACCAGGCTTTCAGCTCGGTCGGGGCCAGCGGCGATGGCAACACCACCAGCGCATTGAGAAAGCCCCGGTCACTGTCGATTCCCTGGGGGCGAGTGGCCACCACCGGGCTGATTCGCAGACAGCCGGTTTTCTGGACGAGAAGGTCCAGCGCCCGCGGCAGGTTCTGTTCCGGGCGGATATTGCTGCCCAGGCCACACAGGTACCACATGGTTACCTCAGTCATTTCCGTCACAAACGCTGTTTCATACGCTGATCCCGGGCGGATCGATTGCCGTTACAGCTCAAACGTCTGTCCCTGGCGGGCGTAGCCGGCGAAATTCGAGGCCACCCGGGTTTCGAATTCACGGTAGTGATCCTCATAACTCATCAGGTACATGCGCTCACGCAACGCGGCGGGATAGCTGACCTCCAGCTCCGCCAGGCTGGCATGAACCGGGTTCCACTCTGCCAGTGTGCAGTCGTGCAGGATGATCTCGGGATCGCGCCGGGTCACCGCCTCCACAATCGGCCGGGTATCGCCACTGAACAGCAAGCGGCGGTTGATGAACAGACCATAGGACGGTTTGTTGGGCGTGTGGTTATTCTGGAAATACTCCAGCTGCACGCCCTCGAATTCAAACGCGCCGTTCAGTCGGATCACCTCGAAATAATCGTCCAGTGTGGCCGGCCCTTCACCCACCTGACCCATCACGCCCTTCAGCGTCTGGTCCCAGAGCTCCTCGTAGACGCCCGGCGGCAGGTACAACCGGGGCCTGAAGCCGTAACGGAAACGGCATTCGTAGGCCAGGCGCTCCAGGCCGAAGCAGTGATCGGCATGCACGTGGGTAATGAAGACGCCGTCCACCTGACTCAGGTCCAGCCCCAGGTCGCGCAGGGCAAACTTGATGGTGTAGCCGGCATCGATCAGCAAGCGGCGCCCGCCGGCGGTGATCATCGCATTGTTGTTCCAGTGCGCGATGGCCTCGGAATGGCCGACGCCGGTCATGGTGAGTACTGCCATTGATCGTCCTTCATCCATTACAGGGTGGTGGCTTGTCCAGAGGCCACGTCTTGGGCCAGAATCGCTCAGGAGTTCATCAGCGGCTCCCGAATGCCGAACCGCCGGTCGCCCGGGCACCGGCAACCATAGCCCTTTAAGCCAGCACTTGGAACCGGAAACCCTATGGCCACGCCTGAGCAGCTTCGCAAGATCCTTGAGTCCGTCCGCACCATCGCCCTGGTCGGTGCCAGCGAAAAACCCCATCGCGACAGCCATACCGTCATGGCCTTCCTGCAGGGCCGCGGCTACCGGGTGATTCCGGTCAATCCGCGTCTGGCGGGCGGCACCCTGCTGGGTGAACACGTCTATCCGAACGTCACGGCGATCCCCGGAAAAATCGATATGGTCGACCTGTTCCTCGCCAGTCATCGGGTCGGCGCCGTGGTGGACGAGGCCCTGCGCCGGGGCGACGTCGATGTCATCTGGATGCAGATCGGCGTCATCGACGAGGAGGCCGCTGTCCGGGCCGAATCCGCCGGCCTGCAGGTGGTCATGGATCGCTGCCCCAAACAGGAAATTCCGCGGCTGGGTGTGCCATTGGCCACACCGTGAGGCACGTTGTCACTTTCCGACCCAAACCGTTGCGTTTTTTTACACCCGCGCTTCACGGCTGGTTGAGGCAGGACCTGAAGTTCGTCCGCCAACCCGATCGTTGCTGACCACTTTTTCATCAAACGGTCTTATTCTTGCGAGAAGCTAAAGGTAACCGGTCCCGGAGACAATCACTCAGTGTCTCCCCGACGCCCCGATCCGTCTTCGCCGGCGGCAGGCGAGGAATACCGCCCCGGCGCACCCACAACGGAGGTGCATCATGGTCGATCAACTGGTATCCTTCGCCAAGATTGCGGCCGTCACGGCCCTGTTCATTGTCGCATCAGCCTATACGGCCGGGCCGGGTATCGGCTTCTGACACGCCAACTGCGGCATAATTGTATAAAACATCGTCAAACGCACAGTCACGCGACCGATCCCGTGCAATACTGACCGTACGCTCATTGTCAGGATCGGTCGCGTCATGCCGTTCAGACGTCAACCTAACCGAAGGCCCGCCAAAGCTTCCCGTCGCGTCGTCGACAATCTGATTCGTTCACGGATTCCGGTGGATCTGCTGGGCATCGGCATGCGCGTCATCAAGCTGGATCGCCCGTGGACTGAAGTACCGGTGCTGTTTCAGGGCTTCACCATCGACCGCGCGGACCAGCTCTCTATCCTCCGCCAGTATTGCGATTGGGTCTGGGTGGAAGCCCTGTCGACGGAATTGACACCGGTACTGGAGCAGATCGAAATCCAGCGGCGCCGGCGTGACGAGCCCATGCCGGAACAGCATCCGATCCATGTGGAACTGCCCCGCGCCCGAAAAGTTTTCGAATCCACCAGCGACTATGTCCGTGACCTGCTGGACCGGGTCGAGAGCGGCGTCGACGTGGATCTGTCGATGGCCCGCCCCCTGATCCAGCGCTGCGCCGAGAGCATCACCGCCAACCCCAGCGCCATGTTCTGGATGAACCGCATCAAGCATCGCGACGCCTACACCGCAGAGCACTGCCAGCGGGTCGCCATCCTGGCCATGGCGTTTGCCCGCTACCTGGGGATGTCGACGGTGGACATGGAAACCGCCGGGCTGTGCGGGCTGCTGCACGACATCGGCAAGATGCAGGTGCCGCACCGGGTGCTCAACAAGCCCGGCGCCCTGAACGCGGCCGAGATGGAGATCGTTCGCCAGCACACCCGCCATGGCCATGATCTGTTGCGGCAACAGGACCTGGACCCGATCGTGGCCACCGTCTGCCTCGACCACCACGAGCGGCTCGATGGCGCCGGCTACCCCCGCGGCCTGCAGGCCTGGCAGATCAGCCGTTTCGCACGGCTGGTGGCGATCGTCGACGTGTTTGACGCCATCACCAGCGATCGATGCTACCGCGCCGGGCTGCCCACCACCGACGCCATGCGCATCCTCTACCGCGAGCGCGACCGTCAGTTCGATGCCGGCATGATCGAAGCCTTTATCCGCATGATCGGCGTCTATCCCCCTGGCAGCCTGGTGGAGCTCAATTCCGGTGAAGTGGCCGTGGTGATTTCCAACCACCCATCCTATAAACTACGCCCGCGGGTAGAGATCCTGCTCGGGCCCGATAAACAGTCCGTCCCGCCCCAGACCATCGATCTCAAAGACGAACCCTGCACCACAAGCGGCCAGCTCTACACCATTACCGCCCCCCTTCCGGATGGCGCCTACGGAGTCACCCTGTCAGGCCGTATTGAGACCATTACTGAATCAGCCTGAGGCGCCGTGAGCTATCTCGATAACCTGCTGTTTTCACTGTCCGTGACGGCCCCGATCTTCCTGGTGATGGCCGCCGGCTGGTTCCTGCGCCGTCTGAAGTGGATCGACGATGCCTTTGTGGAAACCGGCTCACGCCTGGTGTTCAACCTGGCCCTGCCCGCGCTGATCGTCACCAGCCTGGTCAACCTGGATCTGGACAGCCTGGTCAATCCCCGGCAGGTGGGATTTGGTGTGGCGGTAACCGTGGCCAGCTTTGTCCTGCTCTGGATCGTCAGTGCCTGGTGGCCGGGTTCCGGACCGGATCGGGGTGTTTTTGTGCAGGGCGCGTTTCGCGGCAACCTGGGCATCATCGGCATCGCCGTCTGCGCCAGCCTCTATGGCAATACGGGGCTGGCGGTCGGTTCGGTCCTGCTGGCCGGCATTACGTTGGCCTATAACATTCTGTCGGTCTACGCCCTGACCGCCAGCGGCGGCCGGCAGCACACGTCCTGGCGCCAGATTGTCCAGGGCATCACCCGCAACCCGCTGATTATCAGCATCCTGCTGGGTCTGACGCTGGCCGCTTTCAAGGTGCCGGTGCCCGACCTGATTCTGACCAGCGCCGCCTACTTCGGACAGATGACCCTGCCGCTGGCCCTGCTCTGCGTGGGCGCGACCCTCAGCCTGGACGCGCTCAGCCATGGCACCGCCGCCGCCTTCGTGGCCACCGCCCTGAAACTCGTCGTCCTGCCGATCGTGGGCACCCTGGCGGCGCTGCCTTTCGGCTTTTCACCCATGGAGCTGGGCACCCTGTTTGCGATGTTTGCCTCGCCCACGGCCACCGCCAGCTACGTCATGGCCCGCACCATGGGGGGCAATCACCAGCTGGCCGCCAGTATCGTGGCCCTGACGACCCTGCTGGCGCCGGTCAGCCTGAGTGTGGGGATCTACGCCTTACGGACTCTGGGCCTTATTTAGATATCGAGCATGTCTGGCGCTTATCGCGACAGGTTGCCGCCATTTGGCGCCACGATGCCGAGACTTCCCGCAAATTACTGACACATGAATTGCAAATACTTGTAAACTCTACTGAAGTATTCGTTGTACTGGCCGAGAATGTGAGGACAGTACAACAGACAAATGTCGTGTTTCAGGAGTTCCATGCATAACGAAACGTCCAGGTGGTACGCCAGGCTCATGCGGGTGGTCGTCAGCCCCGCATTGCCGGCCGTGTTGCTGTTGACGTTCATCGTGCTGGCGGCGGTCCTCTGGCAGGGCATCGAGCGCCAGGTCCGGCACCAGATGGAGCTGACCCTGGATGCCGAGGCCACCGCCCTGTCGCGGGAACTGGCGTCCGACTTCACCGCCCATGTCCATGCCTTGCGCCGGATGGCGGAACGCCGGGCTGCCAGCCCGAATATGCCCCGGGAGATCTGGCAGGAGGACGCCGAACACTACCTGAGGGACTTCCGCCACTACCAGGCCATCGAGTGGATCGCTCCCGACTACCGCATTCGCTGGGTGGCGCCCCTGGCGGGCAACGAGAATGTGGTCGGCTTTAACGTCGCCTTCAACGCCGAGCGACTCGCCAGTCTGAAGCAGGCTGCCCGCACCGGTGAGGCCGACTTTTCCGGCATCATCGAGTTGCGCCAGGGCGGCACCGGCATTGTCATCTACGCCCCTATCGTTGACGACGAAGGGGGCCGGCACGGCTTCATCGCCGGTGTTTTCCGCATGGAAGGTCTGGCCGAAGCCCTGATCACGCCCCGCATCCACGACAACTTCCAGGTCGATATCGAAGAAGACGGCCAGGTCCGCTACACCAACAAACCCGACAGCCCGATCGCCGGCCGTCTGTCGCAGGAAGCCTCGCTGTCGGTGCCGGGCCTGGCATGGACGCTCCGGATCACCCCAACCCGTGAGTGGACCACAGACCACCAGGGCATCTGGCCGGACCTTGCCCTGGTCAGCTTCCTGATCCTGGGCCTGCTGATCAGTCTCCTGGTGTGGCTGACCCAGGCGGTGATGCGCCGCAACCGGGCACTGGAACACGCCCGCAGCGCCCTGGAAAACGAAATCTACCAGCGTGAGTCGGTGCAGCAGGATCTGGCCCGGATCGAGTCCACCGACAGCCTGACCGGCCTGGCCAATCGTCGCTTCTTCGTCGAAGACCTGACTCACACCCTGGCCATCGCCGACCGCCAGTACCGCCAGGTCGCGTTGATCATGCTGGACCTGGACCGCTTCCAGATCCTCAACGATACCCTTGGTCACCAGTTTGGCGATGAGCTGCTGATCAAGGTGGCCGAGCGCCTGAACCAGCTCAGCAGCGAACGGGTGCTGGTGGCTTATTCCAGTGGCGACGAGTTCATGATCTGCCAGCAGCACATCGACGACATCGACGACGTCATCGCGCTGCTGGGCCAGATCAAGCAATGCTTCGTGGACCCGTTCGAGGTCCAGGAACAGAGTCATCAGATCACCGCCACCATGGGCGTGGCCATCTACCCGCAGAGTGGACTGGATGCCGATATCCTGCTGCGCAACGCCGACGTCGCCCTCTACCGGGCCAAGGAAAACGGCCGCAATCACTATCAGTTCTACACCGAGGGCATGCAGGACCGGGAAGTGCGCCGGCTGGAACTGGACAAGGACCTGAACCGCGCCCTCAGTGAGGATCAGCTGGTGCTGCACTTCCAGCCTCAGCTGGACCTGGCCACCCAGCAGATCGGCAGCGTGGAAGCGCTGATCCGCTGGCAGCATCCGACCCGCGGTCTGCTGCCACCGGTGGACTTCATCCCGCTGGCCGAGGAGAGCGGTCGCATCACCGATATCGGGCGCTGGGTGGCGATGGCGGCCTGTCGCCAGCTGGCCGCCTGGCAGGGCGGTCCCTTCGATCACCTGCGAATCGCTATCAACCTGTCCGGACGCGAGCTGGAAGACCGGGACCTGGTCAGCAACATCGAACGGGCCCTGCGCGATAACAACGTCACCGCCGACAAGCTGGAAGTGGAGCTGACTGAGGAAATCTTTATCGATAACCTCGAGCACAACCTGGACCAGCTCAAACGCCTGCACCAGATTGGCGTGCACCTGGCCATCGACGACTTCGGCACCGGCTATTCCTCACTGGCCTACCTGCGGGACTTCCCGGTGGACCTGCTGAAGATCGACCGCTCGTTCATCACCCGGGTGACCGAACGCCACGACGACGCCATCATCACCCGGGCGGTGATCAACCTGGCCCACAACCTGGGCATCCAGGTCGCCGCCGAAGGCATCGAAACCGAAGCCCAGCTCAACTTCCTCAATACCCACCGCTGCGACCTGGCCCAGGGCTACCTGATCGGCCGTCCCATGCCGGCATCGGAGCTGGAGGCACTGGTCAAACGGGGATTCAGCCTGCCCAACCCACTACACCAGCCCGACTGACCGGCTCCGGTGAACGCAACTCGGCGTTCACGCGTAAACCACGATAAGATACGCACTCATTTATCCCGGTCGGAGCACTATGAACACCCCCTCCCCGCACTACCTGACAGCCGAACAGGACCAACAGGTCCGGCGCTGGGAGCGCTGGAACCGCCGCTATTTCATCTTTGCTTTTGTGGCCCTGGTCATCCTGCTGGTCTTCAGCAGCCAACTGGGATTGTCCAGCGGCCAGGACTGGGGCGCGCTGGGGCCGCTTCTGGTGTTGCTGATTGCCCCGATCATCGTGCTGCAGCTGCGTCTGCGCTGCCCCGCCTGCGACCATCGCATCGGCTGGCAGGCCAAGCTGCAGGCGCCGGATCAATGCCGGCATTGCGGCACCGTCCTGCGCGCCCGCCAATCCCGCTGACGCTTGCCCAGAAAACCCTTGACCTTTGAGTTGCTCAAGGGTTTTAAACTGTCCCTGAATCCATCGGGGAGAGTGTCCCATGAAGGTGAGCGAACTGGCCCGCGCCGCAGGTGTGAATCCGGAGACCGTGCGTTTTTACACGCGGGAAGGGTTACTGCATCCCCAGCGCAACCCGGATAACGGCTACCACATCTACTCCAGCGACGATCTCCAGCGCATGCAGTTCGCCCGCAAGGCCCGTCAGCTGGGATTCGCGCTCAGCGAGATCCAGTCCATCCTGGGGGAAGCCGACCATCACACCTCACCCTGCCCCATGGTGCGCGACATTTTCGAGCGCCGCCTGCAGGACGTGGAAGACCGCCTGGCCGAACTGGAAGCCTTGCGCAATCGCATGCGCGATGCCATGGCGGTCTGGGAAAACATGCCCGACGGCACGCCGGACGGTCACACGATCTGCCGCCTGATTGAACACTGGGACGACTCCGAAGCGAAAACAGCCAAACCAGGAGGGCACGCATGAACACCGCAACGCGACACCCCATCCAATTGGCCATCCAGGGAGCCTCCTGTCAGGGTTGCGTGCGCAAGATCCGCGCGTCCCTGGCCGATCTGGTGTCCGATCCGGAGCAGGTCACCGTCGACCTGTACCGGCAGCGCGTGACCCTGCCGGAAGCCACCGATGCCGAAGCGGCCGCCCAGCGGGTGACCGACGCCGGGTATCCGGCCCGGCCCTTGGAGGCAAAAGCTGGCGAGACCCTGACCATCCGCGGCGCTTCCTGCCAGGGCTGCGTCAAGAAGATCCGGGAGGCGGTGACGCCGCTGGTAAACGCAGCGGATGATATTGATATCGACCTGGAGAGCCAGACCGTTACCCTACCCGCCGGTATCGACGTGGAAGAGGCCGTCCAGCGCATCTCCGACGCGGGCTATCCGGCACAACGGGCGGACGCCGTTGACACCGAAGAGGCGGACAGCGGCCCGCCTGAGCCTGCAACATCCGCCGCCACGCCGTCACAGGGCCGATCCGGCAGCGGCTCCCACGCCGACGATGGCGAGATCCACCTGTCGATCACCGGAGCCACCTGTGCCTCCTGCGTCCGCACCATCGAAACCGCCATGCAGCGGGTTCCCGGCGTGACCGAGGCGCGCATGAACCTGGCCGACCTGACCGCCACGGCCCAGGGGCATGCCAGCGCCGATGCCCTGATCCAGGCCATCAGCAGCGCCGGCTACGGAGCCAGCGAGATTCACGACCAGGATGCGGTGGATGACGAGAAGGAAGCCGCCAGCCGCAAGGAATACCGGACCCTGCTGATCAAGATGGCCGTGGGCCTGGGACTGGGCCTTCCGCTGATGGCCTGGGGGCTGTTCGGCGGCACCATGGCCGTCAATGGTGACACCCGCATCGGCTGGCTGATCGTCGGCGCCGTGACACTCGCCGTGCTGGTGCTGGCCGGCGGCCATTACTTCACCGGAGCCTGGAAGGCCTTTCGCCATCACAACGCCAACATGGACACCCTGATCGCCCTGGGTACCGGCACCGCATGGCTCTATTCCATGGGCGTCGTGCTGGCGCCGGAGCTGTTGCCGGAAGCCGCCCGGCATGTCTATTTCGAGGCATCGGCCATGATCATCGGCCTGATCAACCTCGGCCAGGCGCTGGAACTGCGCGCCCGCGGTCGGACGTCACAGGCCATCCGCCGTCTGCTCGACCTGCGCGCCCGCACCGCCCGGGTCATCCGCGACGGTCAAGAGGTCGACATCCCGGTTGAAGAGGTGCAGGTGGGTGATCACTTCCGCGTGCGCCCCGGCGAAAAGGTCCCGGTGGATGCGGTGGTCGTTGAAGGCGAAAGCCGCATCGATGAAAGCATGCTCACCGGTGAGCCCATGCCAGTGAACAAGGCCAAAGACGACGAGGTGTCCGCCGGCACGATCAACAGCAGCGGCGCGCTGGTGTGCCAGGCGACCCGGGTCGGCTCGGAAACCGCCCTCGCCCAGATCATCCAGCTGGTGAAGAAAGCCCAGGGCGAGAAACCACCCATCGGCCGGCTGGCGGATCGGATCTCGGCGATTTTCGTTCCCACCATCCTACTCATCGCCATTGCCGCAGCGCTGGTCTGGTACAACGTCGGCCCGGCCCCGGCAGCGGCGCACATGCTGGTGGCCGCCACCACGGTGCTGATCATCGCCTGCCCCTGCGCGCTGGGGCTGGCCACGCCCATGTCGGTGATGGTCGGCGTGGGTAAAGCCGCCGAACACGGCATCCTGATTCGTCAGGGGGAAGCCCTGCAGTTGGCCGGCCAGCTCGACACGGTGGTGTTGGATAAGACCGGCACCATCACCGAAGGCAAACCCCGTGTCACCCAGCTGGTTTCAGCGGACGGTGTCAGCGAGAACGAGCTGTTGGGGTTGGCTGCCGGTCTTGAGCAACACTCCGAACATCCGCTGGCGCAGGCGATCCTGACCGCCGCCGATGAGCGGGGGGTGGAACGGTTCAGCAGCAGCGGCTTCGAAGCCCTGAACGGCCAGGGCCTCACGGCCCAGGTGGACGGCCAGACACTGCGTCTGGGCAACCGCCGCTGGCTGGAAAACGAAGGCGTGGACCTGTCCGGCCTGCGCGACGCGGCCGAGGCCATCTCGAACGACGCCGGCACACCGCTGTTCCTGGCCCGGGGCGCACAAGCGCTGGGTGTCATCGGTGTCGCCGACCGTATCAAGGACGACTCCAAGGCGGCCATCGCCCGCATGACCGACCAGGGCATTCGTGTCGTGATGCTCACCGGCGACGTCGAAGCCAGCGCCCGGGCGATTGCCCGCCAGGCCGGTATCGACGAGGTGCATGCCAACGTGTTGCCGGAAGACAAGGCCAGCATCGTCAAAGAGCTGCGTGACGAGGGGCGGCGCGTGGCCATGGTGGGCGATGGCATCAACGACGCCCCGGCCCTGGCCGCCGCCGATGTCGGGTTTGCCATCGGTGCCGGCACCGATGTGGCCATCGAGAGCGCGTCCATCACCCTGATGCGCAGTTCCCTGCAGGGCGTCACCGATGCCATCGAGATCTCCCAGGCTACGGTGCGCAATATCCGCCAGAACCTGTTGGGGGCCTTTGCCTACAACAGCCTCGGGGTGCCCATTGCCGCCGGTATCCTGTATCCGGTCTGGGGCATCCTGATGAGCCCGATCCTGGCGGGGGCGGCCATGTCGCTGTCGTCGGTGACCGTGGTTTCCAACGCCAACCGGCTGCGCTTTTTCAAACCCGGCAAACGCCAGAAGGCATCCTCATGAGCACGTTACTGATCAATGGCGCCGGCCTGTTGCTGGCCGCCTTTATCGTCTACTGGTTCTGGCTGAGCGGCCCGTCCGGTGACGATTCGTCCCATCACCACCACTGAGGCAAAGAGCTCAGCGATTGCTGTTGCAGTGGGCGCGGAATTCCAGCTTGCTGATGCGGTTGTCGCCGTCCGCGTCCATCACTTCCAGCATGCGGCGGCCGCCTTCAAACTCGTCCTTGGCCGGGATCGGCGCCATCGTGTCGGGGACTGAGCCGCAGCGCAGGTCCTCCCCGACGCCGCACTGGCGTAAGTAGACCAGCTCCGCCCGGTCAATGTAGTCGTTGCTGTTGCGATCGGCGCACTCAAACTGGCCCCGCGGGCCGTCCGCCATCTTCCGGGTCTGCGGTTTCTGATCCGGGGGCGCGGCACAGGCGCCCAGGAAGACGACAAGCGGCAAGATCGCGTAAACTGCGGTGGGTTTTATCATTTTTGAGACTCCCGGCAGGATGCAGATCGTCTGTCCACAGTATGGCCGACATTCCCTGGACTGCCACCTGCTGCCAGAGCGCGACCGAGGACCTGCAGGATCATGCGGAACACTACCGGCAAACGCCCGAAACGACTGCAGATACTCCTGATCGGGCTGTTTCTCTACGGCAGCCTGAGCTACAGCCTCAGTCTGGCGGAATACACTCTGTTCCAGCTCCGTGGCGAGGCACTGTTCAGCCCCAGCCTGACGTTCACCAATGTCAATACGCCGGAACTGGATCGACTGGACACCGACTGCGGTACCCAGCTGCTACCCGCTGCCGGGCGCGCACCAGCGGCTCTGGGAGAGCCAGTCGTGCTGCGCTGCGGCCGCTTCTGGCCGTTCTATCGCTACAGCATCCAGGCGCCCCAGACCCGGGCCAGCCTGGACCTCGGCGACGATAACAACGGCGCCATCCGGACCGTCAACCAGGTCACCCTGGCGCTGACGCTGCTGCTGGTGGCGCTGATCGGGGTTATCCTCGGTCTCGGTCTGGCCCGACGCGATGCCCGGCACACCCTGCACTGGAGTCTGGTGGCCTTCGCCGCCAGCCTGGCCCTGGCCGGCGCCTACACCGGCGTTATGTTCATGACGGATCCCCACTTCGGTCTGGGCTGGTAGAAGGGATGTTGCAAAAGCGACTGCGCTCGGCAACCTCAGGGTCCAACGCGCCGTTGCACGATCGTCACCATTTCCCATCTGACGACACGCGCCATAACCGGTATACTGCCGATCCATTTTCAAGTTCCCGCCAGTCAGGTTCCATCGCATGCTAAACGCCGACGCCCTTTCGCAGTTGCGCCAGCTCAAAACCGACATCGAAGCCAACAAGGTGGTTCACCCCGGCACGGTCAAGGCCACCAACGGCCGTTTCGGCTTCGTGGCACTGGACGACGGCCGTGACCTGTACCTGCCCCAGGAGCAGATGCAGCGCGTGCTGCCCGGCGACCGTGTCGAAGTCACCGAACACGAAGGCGAGAAGGGCAAGACCTACGGCCAGGTGGACAAGCTGCTGGAATCGCCGCTGAAAACCTTTGTCGGCCGTTATAAGGTCCGCGGCAAGGGGCATTTCGTGGCACCGGAAACCCCCGGGCTCAATCACTGGCTGTTCATTCCGCCCAAGCAGCGCGCCGGGGCCGAACCGGGTGACTTTATCTACTGCGAGGTGGCCAAACATCCGGTGAAGGACGGCAAGGGCCAGGCCGGTATCCTGCGCGTACTGGGCAAACCCGACCGGAGCGGCATCGAACGCGCCGTCACCCTGGCCCAGTACGACCTCAATGAAGACTGGCCGCAGGATGCAGCAGACGAGCTGGAACAGCTCAGCGAAGATCGGGTGGCGCAGCAGGCCGAAGGCCGCGATGACCGCACCGGCGACCCGTTCGTGACCATCGACAGCCCCAGCACCCAGGACATGGACGACGCTCTCTGCGCCGTTCCCAACGCCACCGGCTGGACCCTGTCCGTCGCCATCGCCGACCCCACCGCGCTGCTCCTGGTGAACGGACCGGTCGAGCGAGAGGCCAGACGGCGCGCGACCGCCATCTACTTCCCGGGCGAGCCGCGGCCGATGCTGCACGACACCCTGAGCACCCAACTGTGTTCACTGGTGCCGGACGTGCGGCGGCTGGCGGTCGTGTGCGACATCCAGGTCAACAACGACGGGTCACTGGGCGAATTCAGCCTGAAGGAAGCGGTCATCCGCTCCCACGGTAAGCTCAGCTACGATCTGGTGGACGGCGTGATTGCCGGGCGCAGCGACGAAGAGATCCAGGCCCTGCCGGACGCGGTCAGTGCCAATATCGATCAACTGGCGCAAGCCGCCAACGCCCTGCGCCGCTGGCGCGAGGAACACGCCCTGCTCAGCCAGGATCGCCCGGAATTCCGCCTGCGCCTGGATGAGAACCGGCATATCCGCGCAATCGAGCCGTCCCAGCAGAACGAAGCCCACCGACTGGTGGAAGAGTGCATGGTCGCCGCCAACCGCTGTGCCGCCAGCGCGCTCGAGGCGAATAGCCCGAGCGGTCTGTTCATCACCCATCCCGGCCTGCGGGATGATCGGCTCGACAACATCCGCGAGTTGCTAAAGCGCTATGCGCCCGAGTTGACCGAACTGGACATCACCAGCGCCGAGGGTTTCCGCGAGCTGATGCGGGCGACGGAAAAGCTCGAGTCCGAGGTCCCGGTCAAGTCCATCCTGATGCGCCAGCTGGCCCGTGCGGAGCTCTCGGCCACCCCGGCCCCGCACCAGGGCATGGGGCTGCCAGCCTACACCACCTTTACGTCGCCGCTGCGCAAGTATTCCGACTTCCAGGTCCACCGCCTGCTGCGGGCCGCCCTGTGGAACGGTAAGAAAGCGGACATGAGCGCCGAGGCCATGGCCGCATTGCAGGACGCCCAGTTCAACGCCCGCCGGGCGGCCAACGCCCTGGAGCAGTGGCTGAAGTCGCTGTATGCGCCGCAACTGGGCAAGCAGCCCCACACCGGTGTGATTTCCCGGACCACCTCAGCCGGTTTCTTTGTGCGTCTGGACAGCAACGGTATTGAGGGCTTCGTGACCACCCGGGACATGACCGGCAAGTACAGCTTCGACCCGGTGACCCTGCGCCTGACGGGCCCGGAAGAGCGTATCTTCCAGCTCGACCAGCCGGTCACCGTGACCTTTGCCGGTGTGGATGCGGACAAGCGTCAGGTGCAGTTCAAACTGGCGGAAACCAGCGACAGCGAGACCCCGGACCCGGCATAACGCTCTTGAAAAGACCGAGTGGGACGCTCATAGTCGAATGAACGTCCCCGAAACAGCCTGGCACCACCCCTCAGGAGGTGAACCATGCGACCCGATGAATTCCTCAAGAAGTACGGCTTCGACGAAGAGGACGAGAAAGACCACAGCCTGCGCGGTCGGGCACTCGACCACGCCCGTCACCTGAAGCGTCCCCACGCCGGGACGCCTCATGACTGGGAAGACTGGGAACGGTATCGGCACGAACACCCTGAAGACATCGAAGACGAATCAGAAGAATAAAACCCGGTTTTCCAACAGACTGGTAACACCGCACCACGCCACGTGATGTATCCGTCTTGAACCCGGTGCAATCCGGCAGAGGTGAGAGTCAGTGTCCAGGGACAGCGAGTACAGGGAAAGCGACGCCTTATTCCGGCAGAACATACAGAACATCACCCGCCAGCTGCGTGAGCGGCTGGCCCGGGGTGATATTGTGCCGGTGGTTTCGGACTCCGACGACGCCGATATGCTGCAACTGATGGATACGGTCCATCATCTGCTCGCGGTGATGGACCAGGCGATCCACGACCAGCAGTACCTGGACACCGAGACCGGCTTCGCCAACGCCGATTATCTGGAAGAACAGCTCGACCGTCGCCTGCGGGGCGCCGACACTCCGGTCCTGTCGCTGATCCTGCTGAGCATTCCCAACCGCACCCTGATTGCCGAAACCCTCGATGCCCGGGAAACCCGGCAGCTGCGCACCGCCCTGCGCGAACGCCTGCAGCGCACCCTGGCCACCAACGAACTGGTCGCCAGCCTGCCCGACGGCACGCTCGCGTTCGTGGTACCCATGGACAGCGAACCCAAATTGCGCCTGCGCGCCCAGCACATCATGAACGCCATGGACGACCCCTTCAGCCTGGGCGAGCGTCAGGTCTGGCTGTCGGCGGTGGCCTCGGCGGCGCGGGTGCGCCCGGAAGGCCCCGATACCACCCACACCCTGATCCAGGCCGCCCGCGCGGCCCTGGGCGAGTCCCGCAGCAAGGGCACCGGCAGTTTCGTGCTGTTCGAGGACACCATGCGCGCCCAGCGCCACGGTCGCCTGGACATGGAACAGACCATCCGCTCGGCCCTGCGCCGGGGCTGGCTGGAGACCTTCCTGCAACCGCTGGTGGATTTGCAGCACGGCCAGGTGACCGGCTTTGAAGTGCTCTCGCGCATCCGTCATCCCGAGCGCGGACTGATCTCGCCCTCGGTCTTCGTGCCCGTGGCCGAACGCACCGGCCTGATTCGTCCGCTCAGCGAGCAGATGATGCGCCAGGCCGTGCCGCTGATGCAGGATGCACGCTTGCAGAAGCATTTCGGCGACGACTTTACCCTCAGCGTGAACCTGTCACCGAGCCAGCTGCACGACCCCAACCTGGCCGACCAGATTCTGCAGATCCTCAAAACCGCCGACGCCGATCCGCGGCGGCTGAAAATCGAGTTGACCGAAACCGCCGTGATGGCCGATCCCAACGTGGCCATCCACCTGATCCACCGCCTGCGCAAGCAGGGCATCGCCATTGCGCTGGATGACTTCGGCTCGGGCTATTCGTCGCTGGCCTACATCCGCAACCTGCCCCTGGATCAGCTCAAGATCGACCGCAGTCTGGTGTCCGGACTGGATCACGACAACGAGAAACGGGCCATCCTGGAAATGATCCTGACCCTGTGCGAGCGACTGGAGCTGGATGTGGTGGCCGAGGGCATTGAAACCGAGGCGGAACTGGGTTGCCTGCTGGGCATGGGTGCCCACTACGGTCAGGGTTTCCTGTTCAGCCGGCCCCAGGCGGTGGACGACCTGCTGAAGGCCGTGCCCGCCAGCGGACTGCTGCAGTCCGCCGACGCCGGCGAAGAAGTGCGTTAGGCGTTCAGCGACTCCAGCATCTGATCCTTCTCGGACCACACGCTGCCCAGCCAGGCCTTCATCTCCTTGCGGAAGGCGGCATCCTCGCTGTAATCCCGCCCCTTGAGGTGAGCCGGTATGGGCACGGTGTCGATGCGCAGGCGAACGGTCGACACCCGGCCGCAGAGGAAATCCCAGAAGCTCGGCGCCCCGTCCGGGTAAGCAATGGTCACGTCCACCAGCGTTTCGATCGAATCGCCCATCGCGTCCAGCACGAACCCGGCACCGCCAGCCTTGGGCTGCAGCAGGTGCTTGTAGGGGGATTTCTGTTTGGCGTGCTTGGCCGGCGTGAAGCGGGTCCCTTCCACGAAGTTCATCACCGAGACCGGCGCAAAGCGGAATTTTTCACAGGCCTTGCGGGTGGCGACCATGTCCTGGCCGCGCTTTTCCGGGTGCTTGATCAGGTATTCGCGGGAATAGCGCTTCATGAACGGGAAATCCAGGCCCCACCAGGCCAGGCCGATCACCGGCACGTAGATCAGCTCCCGCTTGAGGAAGAACTTGAGGAACGGCGCCCGGCGGTTGAACACCCGCTGCATGGCAAAGATGTCCACCCAGCTCTGGTGGTTGGACAGCACCAGGTACCACCCCTCACGGCGGAGCTTGTCGGCCCCTTCGACGTCCCATTTCGTGCTTTGGGTCAGCATCTGCCAACCCGTGTTGCAGGCCACCCAGGCCTCGGAAATCATGATGATGATCCGGGTACAGAAGCCCTGCCAGGGCTTGATCGGAATCAGCTTGAGCAGCGCCGGAATATAGAGCAGCACGCACCAGAACACGGTGTTGATGGCGAGCAGTACGGCGGCAATGACACCCCGGACCGGGGCGGGCAGAAAACTCAGCATTGTTGTTGTCCATTCAGGCATCGGGAAACCGGCGCTCATGATAACAAGCGACTGGCCAAAATGCCCGACGTGGATGCCGGGTCCGCCACTGATTGGTGGACCTGAGTCATTACACTGCGACAATGTTTCGCCAACAGGACCTGACCGTGAATCTGATCCAGTCCACCCTGCAGCGCGGCGCCCGGTTCAGCCGGCAAACCCGGGATTATGCCGGCAACGCCTTCGATCGCGTCTTCCGCTCGGCGGAGATGGTGCTGGCCGGCAAGACGCCCTATGAGACACTGGCCGAAGACGGCCTGGTGAGTCTGCGCTACTACCCGCCACTGGAGAGCTCCAGCATCCAGCTGGGCGACGACACGGTTCCGGTGGAGCCCACCACCCACCGCGTACCGATCGTGATTGTCCCGCCGCTGGCGGTGAACATGCTGATCTACGATCTGTTTCCCCAGCGCAGCCTCGTCCGCTACCTGCGGGCGCGGGGCTTCGAGGTCTATCTGATTGACTGGGGTATGCCCACCCGGCGGCATAGCCACTACAACCTGCACACCTACGTGGCCGAGCTGCTGCCCCGCTACCTTGGTGCGGTCCGCCAGCACAGCGGCGAGCAGGACCTGAGCCTGCACGGCTGGAGCATGGGCGGGATGTTCGCCCTGTTCTACACGGCCCTGAGCGGTGATCGCCATATCCGCAACGCGGTGGTGCTGGGCTCGCCCATCGACAGCCACGCCTCCGGCCTGATGGGGCTGATGTACCGCCGTTTCAGCGATGTGGCGGGACTGGTGCGCCGCCATACCGGCTTCCGCATTCACGATGTGCGCCCGCACTGGTTGCACACGCCGGGGTGGGCCAACACCATCGGCTTCAAGCTGACCAACCCCATTGGCAGTGCCATGGGCTACTGGGAACTGTTGCTGCGCCTGGGAGACCGGGAATTCGTCACCAACCACGCCACCACCTCGGCGTTCCTCGACCGCATGGTGGCCTACCCCGGCGGCATCATCCAGGACACGCTGGTGCGGGTCTGGATCGACAACCAGCTGTCGGACGGGGAAATCCAGATCGGCGACGACATGGCCCGGCTGGAGAACGTGCACGCCAACCTGTTGGCCATTGCCGGCGAAGGCGACACCATGGTCACACCGGGCGCCGCCAAGCGGGTGATGGACCACGTCAGCTCCAGCGACAAGACCTTCCGCGTGGTGCCCGGCGGGCACATGGGCATCCTGGCGGGCAGTCAGGCGCCGGAAGCCAGCTGGATCGAGATCGCCGACTGGCTGGCGGAGCGTTCCGGATAATATTTCAAGTTTAAGAAGGAGTGTGATCAAGCCTGTGAACGCGATTTGCGGCTATCGGCCTTCTTCCTCAGAAAGCTCAACGCGCAAACGCACAGATGGGGGAAGAATCCCGGACGATCATGGCCTGAAGCTCCTAAATCGAATGGAGTCCCGAACAGACATTTTTGTTAGACTGAGCGAACTTAAAAGGACCGTTGTAAATCAGGAATGGAGTTCCCATGCGTCGTCTTTCTGCCCTCGCCTTGGCGTTTCTCGCCGGTTGTAGTTCCTCTTCCATCACCAGCAAAACGCTCTCCGATAGCGAAATCGAAGCCATAAAGTCTCGTGTCGAGGCTCGCTATCCCGATTTGCCTTCCGGCAAGCAGCAAGCTGTCACCGAACTGGTGGTCCGTGCCGTGGATAACATGGTTCCCATTGAGGGGGGCTCGTTCATGATGGGGGACTTCAAAGTGCCTTGTGAGCCGGGATCGGATCAGCTCTGTAGGAATGATTTTTACAAGGATAACGACTATATCCACAAAGTGACGTTGGACAATTACTCTCTCTCGAAATACGAAACCACTATCGCGGACTTCGACCTATTCCGTGAGCTTCAGGGAAAGGAGCCGTACGAGAAGGAGATACGCGAACGGGAGGGTAGAGAATACCTGTTCGAGCAGGACAAACCGGCATGGACAAAAAACTGGCAGGAACCGAAGGACTACTGTCTGTGGGTTGGGGAGCTGGCATCACGGCCGATTGACCTACCGACCGAGGCTCAGTGGGAGTTTGCCGCAAGGAATCGGGGCAAAGAGGTACGCTATGCAACCGACAACGGTAAAATTGAGTTTGGCAGGAACCATCAAAAGAAAAGGGGAAGGGAAAGCCAAGCCGTTGGCAGCTTTCCTCCAAACCCTCTAGGAATATATGACCTAATGGGGAATACTTCGGAATGGATCAGGGACAAATATTCTGAGACTTATTACCACCAAAGTCCTGAATCAAACCCAATGGGGCCCCCCGATGGTCAAGATCACGTTGTACGAGGGGGCAGTTATCTAACTACTCCCGATCTCGATATTACGGTTACCCGAGGTAGTAACAACGAACTCGGCTTCTACTCCAATCTGTACGGTTTCCGCTGTGCGTCCAGCCTTTAAACAATAGCGCTTAGGTCACCGTATTTTTGGTTGTAGGCAACAAGCTTCTCCCGAATCCGCCGCCGTTTTTTTCCGGCAGCGACCGGCATCCAGGCCGCTGCCTGGGAGACAGGCGCGTCGGAGGTGGCGCCCAATTCCGAAGAGATCCAGTCATAGAATTGCTTTAGTTGATTGTCGTCAGAGGCAAAGCCGTCATCCAGGATGGCGCAAACCTTTTCCAGAGACTGCATCGGGTTAGTCTTGGAACCGTCCTCTGTCATGTGTTGGAGTACTTCAAAGAATTTTCGCCAGGTGGCGATGTGGGAGAAAATATAGATTAATGCTCGTTCTTGCTCCTCCTCCCAGGATTCGATAAAGGTCTGTAGCAACGTGTGGCATAGCATTCCGACCGTTTCAGGGGGAAGGTTGTACAAGGTGATGGAGCCTTGATCTGATTGCAGTATGTCGCTCAATCGACCGTTACGAATGTTTTGTGCGAGAGTCTGAGCGTTTTCTTTGAGTGAACGGCGCCTATCCCAAGCTCGTTGAAGATTCCTAACGGGTTGATTGATCCACTCAACGGCTTTCCCTGTCTCATTAACTAGCGACAGGTATAGATTGCGACTCCACACCATAAAAAGCTCGCTGTCGATATTCTCCAAGTAGGAGTAATCAAATTCTCGAAGGGCATCCAGCACCGCCTTACAAAGTGACCAACAGCTCTGCAGGTCAACTGTTGTTCCAAAACTGCCGCTGGCGCCCGGCCCGAATACCAATCTGCCTTTGCAGGCCATGATGATTGCGTAGTCACGACCAAGCTTCAATGCAAAATCCATCCCCGCACCAACGCCAGCAGCTACGGTTCCACCCGCCTCAATCTTCAAAAGCTCCTGCCAATTGGCATTGGATTTATATTGCTCGTCAGGGTGCACCCAGCAGAATTTGCCGCTCACGGCACCGCCTGCCTCGGCCCCCGCAAACGCGTTGCCTGAGACAGAGAGACCGGCTTGTGGATCGGGTTTGATTTTCTTCTGATCGGATAACAGGAAGGTGGCTGCGCCGGTACTCAGCTTCGCGTTTGCTTCTCCGCTAATACGTCCACCCACAAAGCAGTTCAATGTGACGTCGCCGGAGAGCCGGAAAGCGCCGAAGGCCAGATCAGTCAGTTCGCCATTGCGATTCCGGAAAGTAAATCGGCAGTCCCAGCCGGTTTCGTTGGGCACGAAGACTTCAGCCAGTTTCGCTTCCGCCTCCGCCAGGGCCATGGAGGCACTGGCCTTGGCGCCTATATCGATCTCGCCCGTACTCAGATCGAAGCTGTTGACGCCGGCGCTGGCCTGCATGGCGAAGCGCATCAGCTGGGCTTCTGCAGTGACCTGAAAGGTGTTCTCCGATGGGTTGTCGCCCTCGCTGGAATTCCAGGTCAGCTTTGAGTGCTCCTTGCCAAGCAGGAAGAACTCATCCTTGGCTTCGACGAATTTAACCTCAACGTTGCCAATCGGGCTTTTGGCGGCATCAGCCGCAATGCCATCCTTGATTTTGCCAATCAACTCACCGGCTGTAGCTGAGGGATTCTCAAGCACACCGGCAATGGCCTTTGTCTTACGTACGTAGCGAATGGATGCGTAAGCAGCCGTAATGCGCTGGTAGACACCCTTGCGGACGTAGTACCAGCGACCGGGTCGGCTGAAGACCATGATTTCAATAATGCCAGCTTCGGTCTGGTTGCTGCGCTTGGAAAAATCCGAAGCCTTGATGCCGTTCCCTTTGACACCATTGGTTGCGCTGCCATCGTCCAATTGAGCCTGCAGTGCTTGTCGTTGCGAGCGCAACATGGTCAAACGCTGCTCTTTGGCGATAGTCACGATGTCTTCGCGCTTTTCCTCGTTATCGCTGGCAAAGGAAAAGAAGTAGTCTGGATCGTAGTCGTCATACCATTGAATCTGCTCGTCGATGGCGGCGATCTTTGAGCTGATGAGGGACACCTTCTCCGGTTCTGCCTCCTCCTGATCATCGGCCTCGGGTGCGAGCACGCCTTTCTCGGTCGCTTTGATCATCCATTGGCGCTTTGGACTGGGTTGCTCCTCATCGGAGGAAGGTGGCGCATCCTGGGCCTTCTTGAATTCGGCCATCAAGGCGTCCATTTCCTCGATTTCGGCGTGGATCTCTTCAGCGGCTGCCTCGGGCAGTGCCAGACACCAGGCGTCTTCTGCCGCGCCCATAACGTGAATGATCTCTGCGTACTCGTCGCGACAGGCGGTTGTCGTGCATTGGGACGAGGTGCGGCTATTCGCTGATTTCGGTTCCGGGAGGCCTGTGGCCGCTGAATCATTGTTCTCCGGAATCTTTAGGGTCCATCCCGTCTCGATATGATCGACATCCGTGATCCGGGGATTCTCTGCCTTCAGCGCAGCCAGTGTGACTTGATGTTGTTGTGCAATGGCCGAAAGGGTGTCGCCTGACTGGACTTCATACTGGGGCATGCTGGTTCTCCACCGCGCCTTCCATAGCGCTTAGTCGATCGTTTGATGTGGTTTGCGGTTCATCCAGGAGAGCTGCGAAGGGCGCGCGTCGATGAAAGCTAGCGCCGTTCTGGATGGCGAGCCTTAGCCAGCGCTCCAGATGGCTGCTTGTTTTGAATCCCGCTTGATCCCCCTCAAGCAGTCTCTCCAGCACCCAATGTTCAGGGGCGTCGTGGTGCGCCAGACCCTCGCGGTAGTGTTCGCTGTAACCCTGGGCTTCGGAAGCCAGCCAATACGGTGCCATGGCTTCGAGTTGATCGGGGGAGACACCCGGCGGAATGGATGAATGGGTGAGAGGTTCGTGCTTTTCCGGGGTGGCAGTACGCCAGGTGTGGTTGTCATGCCATAACCAAGTGGATGCGCCGTTCAGGAGGGCCTGGCGTTGTGTGTCACCCAAGACGCACAACAGTGCGCCGAGCTTCCGGGGTTCTTGTACCCGGAGCAGGCTACCTTTGGCCGGAAGCCCGTCATGAATCCAGTGCACGAAATGGGCATGCAGCTCGTCCATGGACCAGTCGGACCTTAAGAGCAACCCGATTGAGTGCCGGGTCATCTGGTCGGCCAGGGATTTCTGGAATTCTGGCGCTTTTCGCAAGTCCACCAGGGCTGGTCCATGCCGCCATTCCGCTGACCATGAGGTCTGTTCGAATAGGCTGCGCCATTTGCACCGGTTCGTGGGTCATTGCGCCGTATATGCGTTCGAGCAGCTTGCTATCGGCGGCAAGGTCGACAACCACGAAGTCAGCGCGATCCGGTGAATGGGTGGGTGGCGCAAACTGATTAAGCGTGCTGATGTATTTTGCAGCGTCCATGCTCGTCAAACTCACAATCGGAGAGGGCGGATGCCCCGTTCTCGGCAGCTTCGGTCAGGAGCCCCTTGCGAGAAGGCGCTTCCATCGTTGCTAACTTGGCTGGGGCGGTGGAATTGGGAGAGCCGGATTCAAGGGTCTGCGGTATTTCCGGCAATTGAGCCGCCTGAGCCGTTCCAGTACCCGGCGATCCCCCCGAGTTCATCTTGATCATCGGCCCGGAAATCGTAACGCCACTGGGATCAACCTTGATAAAGCTGCCGCCCGCCGAAAGGGTCACTTCCGATCCGGCTTCGAGGACGATCTTCATACCCGCTTTGTGGTGGATCTCGGTGCCCGCTTCCACCAGTTGGGCTTTTCCCTGTTTGCTGTGATGGGTGCCGCCGACCGTCAGGCTCATGTCCTTTCCGATTTTCTCCCGCTTCTCCCCATCGATGGTGCTGTGGTCGTTGGCCTTGATGTGGGCGTAACGGTCATTGTCGACGGTGAGGTGGCTGTCGTGGTGGACCACCTCGGTGCGGTCGTTCCCGGTCAGCAGGTCCAGGTCCTTCTGGGCGTGGACGTAGATCTGTTCCTTGTCGGCCTCGTCCTCGAAGCGCAGTTCGTTGGAGCCCTCGCCCTTGTGGGTCTGGGTTTTCAGGGTCGTTCTGGTCTTGTGTTCCGGCAGCGCGTAGGGCGGCGTGTTGGTGGCGTGATAGGTGCGCCCGGTGATGATCGGCTGGTCCGGATCGCCGTCCAGGAAGGAGACGATGACCTCGTGGCCGATGCGCGGCAGGGCCATGAAGCCGTAGCTGCCCCCGGCCCAGCCCTGGCTGACCCGCAGCCAGGCGCTGCTGTGCTCGTCGTTCTGGCTGTAACGGTCCCAGGGGAACCGGACCTTGACGCGGCCGTGCTCGTCGCAGTGGATCTCCTCGCCCTGGGGGCCGGTGACGATGGCGATCTGGGGCCCGTCCATGATCGGTCTGGCGGGCGGCTCCGGCCGCCAGGCGGTGTCGCCCGGGACACTCTTGAAGGTGTTGCTGTAGGTGGTGGGCTCGGAGCCGCCTTCCTCTTCCAGCGCCTGGGGCTGCTTGCCGGTGTGTTTGACCGTCGTGATCAGCCAGTCCCGGTTGAGGCTGTCGGTGCTGTGGCCGGACAGGGTGACCTTAGCCCCGGCGCTGAAGTCCGGGCGGTTGCTCTCGCCACTTCCGAGGCTGGCGTCCTTGCGCAGGCTGTCCAGTCGGGCTTCGGTGTAGGGCTGGCCCGAGGCATCGCCCTTGAACCGGCCCGGGTAGTCGTAGTGTTCGTAGTCGCTGCGCTGGCTGTCCAGGTCCGCGGCGTTGGCCTCGTGCATCAGGGCATAGGCGGGGTTCTTGAAGGTGTAGTCCTTCATCGTCACACCGGCGACGGAGACGGTCTCGGTGTAGCTGAATTTAAAGACGCAGGGGGTCTTGTGGGAACCGCCCGCAGTGGCGTTGTAGCCCACCTCCGGAAGCTGGGGGGCGTCCCGGTGGTGGTCCGCAATGACAATGGGCTGACCCGCCGTCGCCTGGTCGAACCGGTAATGCCAGCCTTCCTCGGCGGCGATCCGGGATAAAAACGCCAGATCCGTCTCCCGGTGCTGGACGCAGTATTCCCGTTCTTGCGGAGTCCGCTTCAGATCAAAGGTCTTGTCCACCAGCCCCCGTTCGTCCAGCAGGGTGCCGAGAATCACATCCGGCGTCTGCTGCTGGAAGATGCGGCTGTTGTGCATCAGCCCCAGGCGCCACAGGGCGGGTCGGACTTCCACTTCGTAGCGGGTGCGACGGTGGCCGCTGTCGCCCCGGCTGAAGGCGGTGACGATCCCCTGGACGTTGCGCAGGGCCTGGCCGTCCTGCCAGACCACCAGTTCCACGCCCTGATCCAAGACATCACTGGCGGCAATGTCCGCAAAGGCGCTGGCCAGCTTCAGGGTCAGGGTAAAGGGCCGGGACAGGTGCTCTTCGAGTTCAAACTCGACCACCGCAAAGGTGTCGTCCGGCAGGGTGCCGAGGCGGGCCGTGAACTGCAGGCCGGTAGGTAGGGGCATGGTCTCATCCTTGAAACTGGAAAACCGCTGGAGAAGCCGCAAGCCCGAGACACTCAGGTAGACGCTTCTCCAGCGATTCTCGATATCCGTCGATCCATCACAACGGGGCATCCGGCCCCGACTGCACCGAGTCTAACCGATCCGGCCAAGCGGGTGTGTAAGCGATCGTTGCCGGAATCCGTCAGTGACATCGGACAACCCGGACCGCGACAGCGGCCCGGGTGTCGACGATCGGGGCTTACGCCTCGACCGGGGAACGCCAGTCGTCAGAGCCGGAGGTGCCGGCAATGCCGTGTTCCCAGGTGACCTTGCGGTAGGCCAGGGAGACTTCGACCAGCTGGGTGAACTCGGTCTTGGTCGCGTCCTGGCAGTGAGGCATGGTGCAGTCGATGTTGATGATGGTGGCGTCTTCGAGGATGGTGGAGAAGAAATGCTCCTGTTTACCTTCCACGGAGGTGCGGTACCACTTCAGCTCGACCTTGGGCAGCATCTCGCCGGAGGCCAGGGCGTTGTACATCAGCGGGGTGGCCTTGTTCAGGGCGGCGGTGAACTTGAACGGCTTGTGCACGCGCTGGCCGGAGGGCTGACCGGACTGCGGGTCGGTCGGGACGGTGACGGTGTGGTCGAACTGCTGGACCAGCACTTCGTCTTCGTGGCCTTCGACGTAGATGTTACCGACGGAATCGGCGGTGAAGGCGCCGGCGGTGATGTTGCCCTGGGTCTGGCCTTCGATGCTGATATAACATGGGGTTGGCATGGTCTGCTCCTTGACGGAAAAACAATTGAAAACGGTGAGTCCATTCAAAAGGACCTCCCCCTCAAAACAAATCCCGTGCCAGGAATTAAAACATTCGGGAAAACAGAGAACTAGCCAGAAACCAACAAACCTCACGCCTCTGATCGAGCGAGCTTTTACTCAAATCGAGCAAAAACTCGCTCGATCAGGCAATGAATCACCCGGATATCGATGAATCCGGAGCGATTCCGATGCGGAGAGACGGCAAGGAGGCCTCTATCGTGCGCCGGGAAGGTCGGCCAACACTCCACGGGTTACCCACGCCTCACCCAGACGATCTCAAGCGAGGTCGTCGAGAGCATCACGCAATTCTTGCAGGCCGTGGATAACGGCCGACGGCGCCAGTCCCCAGTCCTCGAACGGCATGGCCGGGTCCCGCTGCACCCAGATCGCGGACAGCCCGGCCGAGCGCGCTCCGATCACGTCCCAGGCATTGGACGACACCAGGCACAACGGCTGGTCATAGGCGCCGGTGGCGCGCCGGGCGTGGGCGTACACCGCCGGGTCGGGCTTGAAACTCTTGATGTCGTCCACCGAGACCAGCCCGGTCAGGTAGTCGCGCAAACCGTTGTGGCCGAGCACTTTTTCAAGCGCCGGGTAGCTGCCGTTGGAAAACGCATAACAGGGATACACCTCACCCAACTCCGCCAGCACGGGCTTGGCGTCCGGGAAGGCCGGCAACGTCAGGTACGCCTGCATCAGCTCGTCTTCCCGCGTCTTCGACAGCGCCAGTCCCTGCAGCGCCATGGCGTGGCGCAGGGCCTCGCGGGTACAGACGCCAAAATCCGCATACAGTCGCATCAGCCCGCGGCGGAACGAAAACTCCAGTTGCTTCTCCCGCCACAGGCGGCTGACCGTGGCGGCCTGCTCACCGCAATCCGCTTTGAGGTGATCGCTCATGCCCTGGGGATCCACCAGGGTGCCGTAGACATCGAACGCCAGATGCATGCTCATGGGAAACTCGCCTTGTTGAAGGCCCGATCCGGTGGGCCGGGGAATGGAACCTTGTCAGTCAGTGTATGCGACGCTGGCCGTCCCTGGACAACCGCCGTACACTGCTATTCATGAATCCGATCGATCAATTCAACCTCGATATCCGCTCGCTCAGTGTCTTTTTGGCGGTGCTGGACGAAGGCAGCGTGTCCGCCGCCGCGGTGTCCCTCGGGGTGAGTCAGTCCGCGGTCAGCCACACGCTGGACCGCCTGCGCCAGGCCCTTGGCGACCCGCTGTTCGTCAAGGCGGGCCGAGGCATTACACCGACCCGTTACGCGCTGGACACCGGTCCCCACGTGCGCCAGCTGGTGCAGGAACTGCGTGGGCTGGCGCTGGGCCCGCCGTTTATTCCCGCCGAAGCCCGCCTGACCGTCACCATCGCCGCCAACGACTACCAGCGCGACCTGTTGCTGCCGGCACTGGCGCGGGTGCTGCAGTCGGAGGCGCCGGGCATCGAACTGCAGGTCATGCCGTCCGGCATTCCCACGCCGGACCGGCTGCGCCGGGAGCTGTGCGACCTGATGATCACCCCGCATCCGCCGCCCGCCAGCGACATCATCCAGCGCCGCCTGCTGGACGACCGCATGGTGGTGTTCTATGACCCGGCGCAGCGGGACGCGCCGGCCAACATGGCCGACTACCTGGCCAGCCGGCACATCTCCATCGTCTTTAACACCGGTGAGCGCCTGGGCATGGACGAGGTCCTGGCCAGCCAGGGCGTGGCGCGGGAGGCGGCGGTGACCGTGTCCAACTTCTCGGGATTGCCGGCCTTCCTGCGGGATACCCCGCTGCTGGCATCGGCGCCCGCACGTCTCAAGGATGGCATCCTGCGGGACTTTGCTTTCGCCCCACTGCCCTTCCGTCATCGCACCTTCAGTCTGTACCTGCTCTGGCATCAGCGCCACCACAAGGATCCGGCGCAGCGCTGGGTCCGCAACCAGCTGCTGACGATCGCCAGCCAGCTGCCGGAACACCCGCCGCAGTAACCCATCACTTTTGTTCATATGTCGAATGAACGATCCGGCCGTTATCGGACGCCGGTCTTTCCGTAAGCTGTCTCCTGAAAGCTGACGAATACACTCATTCGTCGTCCATCCCAACCTCCTGGAGTCCTCCGGCTCATGCTGTCGCTGACCAGCCTGTCCACCACCATCCTGCTCGCCGCGGCCGTGGCCCTTGGACCGCTGGCCACGGATATGTACCTGCCGGCCCTGCCGGAGTTGGCGGCGACGCTGCAGGCGGACACCGGCCAGGTCCAGCTGACCCTGAGCCTGTACCTGGCCGGCTTCGCCCTGGCCCAACTGATCTGTGGCCCCCTGGCAGACCGCTTCGGCCGCAAGCCGATCATGGTCGGCGGCCTGCTGCTGTTTGCCCTGGCCAGCGTCGGTTGCGCCCTGTCACAAAGCATCGAGACCCTGACCCTGTGCCGCTTCCTGCAGGCCCTGGGCGGCTCCGCCGGACCGGTGCTGGGCCGGGCCGCCGTACGAGATATCCACAGCCCCCGGGAAGCGGCTCGTATCATGGCGTTGCTGGCGGCGATTATGGCGGTGGCGCCGGCGCTGGCACCGACCCTGGGCGGGTTCCTGCTGGCCGGCCTCGGCTGGCCGTCGATCTTCCTGGCACTGGGAGGCTACGCGGTGGCGCTGAGCCTGATCATCGCCCTGCGCCTGCCCGAGCCTTTACCGCGACATTACCGGCAAACCCTGAAGCCGGCGAACCTGGCGCGAAATTACTGGACCGTCGCCTGCGACCGGTCGTTCCAGGGCTACGCACTGACCAATGCACTGCTGTTCTCGGGCCTGTTCGCCTTCCTGTCCGGCGCATCCTTCGTCCTGATCGACTTCCTGGGCGTGTCGCCGACGGCCTTCGGCGCCTATTTCTCGGTGATGGTGTTCGGCTACATGGCCGGCAGCTTCCTGGCGGCGCGACTGGGCCGGCGCCTCTCGCCCGACCAGATGCTGCGCCTGGGCCTGATGATCGCCGTCTCCGGCGGCACCCTGATGGCCGGGCTCGCTTGGGCGGAGGTGTTCACCCGGGCCGCGGTTATCCTGCCGCAGACGGTGTTCATGATCGGCGTGGGCATGGTGATGCCCCAGACCATGGCGGGCGCCCTGGCGCCGTTTCCGCAGATGGCCGGTTCCGCGTCGGCGCTGTACGGCTTCATCCAGATGGTGGCCGCGGCTGGCACCGGCGTCCTGGTCGGTCATCTGCACAACGGCACCAGCCAGACCATGGCCGGCATCATTGCCGGCTGCGCCCTGGCTGCCGGCGTCGCCTACCTCCTGCGCACCGCCCGCTACCCGGCACCCAGTTTTGACGTCGTGCCCAGTCATGGCTGAGGATAAGGGTTCGGCGTCGACTCGCACCTGACGACGAGCCGTCAGTTCACGCGAACCGCCGGACACCTGATTTCCGAACCTCCAGGGCGAATTCCGGTCTAGACTTCTCTCACGGTTTTCGCCGACGCCTAATCCAAAAGTCGACAGATCCGTTTTGCACCAGGCGTGGTAAAACGATCCATCACTTCATCACGGCCAAACGACAAGGAGCATTTTCATGAGCAAGGTCACACTCGATGGCAACCCGCTGGAGATCGGCGGCCAGTTTCCTGCCAAAGGCGACAAAGTCCCGGATTTCTCGCTTACCACCAGCGGCCTGGAAGACAAGGGGCTGAGCGCCTGGGCCGGCAAGCGCAAGATCCTGAACATCATCCCCAGCGTCGACACCGGCGTCTGCGCGGCCTCCACCCGCAAGTTCAACGAAAAGGCCGGTAGCCTCGACAACACTGTCGTACTGGTGATTTCCGCTGACCTGCCGTTCGCCGCGGGCCGTTTCTGCGGCGCCGAGGGCCTGGAAGACGTGGAAACCCTGTCCACCTTCCGCAACGACGACTTCCGCGAAGACTACGGCGTGGCCATCAACAGCGGCCCGCTGAAAGGCCTGTGCTCCCGCGCGGTCGTCGTGCTGGACGAGAACGACACCGTCCTGCACAGCCAGCTCGTCGGCGAAATCAAGGACGAGCCGGACTACGAGGCGGCCCTCGCCGTTCTCTGATCCATCGTCAATGCGCCGGGGCCTGTGGGCCCCGGTCATCCCGCACTGCCCTTCCTGCCCCCGGCTGGTAAACTGCCCGTTCATTTTGTGTCCGGACCCGCAGGTTTCCCGCTGACGTGAGAGCCCAAATCGATCCCAACCGCCCCCTCGGCCGCCAGCTGCTGGTCATGACGTGGCCCATGCTGTTCGGCGTGCTGTCGCTGATGAGTTTCCAGCTGGTGGACAGCATCTTCATCGGGCAACTGGGTCGGGATCCGCTGGCGGCGCTGGGTTTCACCGTGCCGATGCAGCAGCTGATCATCGGCCTGCAGGTGGGACTGGGCATTGCCACCACGGCGATCATCTCCCGAACGCTGGGCGCCGGCGATGAAACCCGGGCCGAACGACTGGGCGGTCTCGTGGTCTTCATTGGCGGCGGCATGGTCCTGCTGCTGGTGGGACTGCTCTGGTTGTCCCGCTATCCCATCCTAAAGGGATTGGGTGCCGAACCCGGCCTGATGCCGCTGATCTCCAGCTACTGGATTCCCTGGCTGGGTGCCGCCTGGCTGGGCGCGATGGCCTACTTCGGCTACAGCGTGTGCCGTTCCCACGGCGATACCCGACTGCCCGGCTACATGATGGTGGCCACCAGCCTGGTCAACATTGCGCTGGACCCGCTGTACATCTTCGTTTTTGACTGGGGCCTGCCCGGCGCCGCGCTGGCCACCATGACCTCTTTCACCGTGGGCATCCTGGGGGTCTATCCCAAACTGCTGAAACGCGGCTGGCTGCGCTTTGACCTGTCGGCCCTGGCCCTCGGACCCGCTGTGCGTCAGTTGGGTGGCATCATGGCCCCGGCGATGATGAGCCAGTTGATGCCACCCCTTGCCGCCAGCCTCGCCACGGCGCTGGTGGCCGGTTTCGGCACCGCAGCCGTCGCCGCCTGGGGTCTGGGCACCCGGCTCGAGTTTTTCTCCATCGTCGTGGTGCTGGCCCTGACCATGTCCATGCCCCCCATGATTGGCCGCTTCCTCGGCTCCGGCGATATCGACCGGATTCGCAAGCTGGTCCGCATCGCCGTCCGCTTCGTGGTGGTCTGGCAGCTGGCCATTGGCCTGGTGTGGCTGGTGCTGTCCGGCTTCGTGTCGGACCTGTTTACGGCGGACGCATCGGTCACCACCGTCCTCCACAGCTACCTGGTGCGAGTCCCTCTGAGTTACTGCGGGCTGGGGGTGTGCATGCTGATGGTGTCGGTCTGCAACGCACTGGGGCTGTCGATGCGGGCCCTGTTGGTCTCGGTGCTGCGGCTGTTCCTGTGCTACCTGCCCTGCCTCTGGATCGGATCGCAGATCGGCGGCATCGAAGGGCTGCTCAGCGGGGCGCTGGTGGGCAACCTGGCGGCCGGGACGCAGGCTTATCTGTTCTATCGGCAGGGCATGGTGAAGCTGCGCACGGCCGTCGCCGAACCAGCCTGAAACCGGTCACGTCAACTCGAGGTATGAAGGAAGCGAATGGTCATCCTTGCCGGAGGAGGCACAGGGACGTGCCGGTCGCATTAGCCGGCCAGGGACGGCCGTCTAATGCAGCGTAGGCAAGGATGACCATTCGCTTCCCGCCCCCCAAGCCAAATCACTTTGATAAGGCCTAAGGAAACTTCGCCCGAAACGCCTCCGGCATCGGCACGACTTTCTTCTCCCGATAGTTGAAGAAAACAAACCCATACTTGGCCAGGGCCACCGGCTGTCCCGACTCGGCCTTGGTCACCCGGAACACGAAATCCCCGCCGTACCTGTTGAAATCCGTCAGCCCGATCTCGAACCGCAGCACCTCGGGGAAAAACGATTCCGACTGATACATGGTGGCCAGATCCGTCACGATGATCCCGGCACCATCGCGATCCACTTCCTGTACGCCGTACGTCACCAGCAGCTGCGCCCGGGCCTCGGACAACATGGAAATCAGGGCATCGTTGCCCAGGTGGTTCGCACCGTTGATATCGGTGATTCTTACCGGCATTTCCGTCGAGAAAACAAAGACATCATCGGGAAAGGAAAGCTTGACTCGGGCCATAATCCTGCTCGTTCGCGACACGTTGGAGACAAAAAGGAGCGCCAGTTTACGCGTTTACCAACGTGGTCGCATTCGGATTCAAGGCGCGCTATCGTTGAGACTTTCATTCTCCAGTCAACGACCATCACCATGATGCAACCGCGCCCTGCCTCAACGCTGGCACTCCTGCGGGAGTCCGCCGACGGCTTCGAAGTGCTGATGCTGCAACGCAGTCACCAGGCCGCGTTCCTGCCCGGTTACTACGTGTTTCCCGGTGGCGCCGTGGACACCATCGACACCCATCCGGACCTGATACCCTGGCTGACCGGCCACTCAGAAGCGTCCGCCTGCCAGATGCTGGGCATCGACACCGACGGACTGGGCTACCTGGTGGCGGCCATTCGCGAGTGTTTCGAAGAGGCGGGCCTGCTGCTGGCCCAGGATCCCGATGGCGCCACCATCGGCGCGAACCATCCCGCCCTGGACGAAGACCGCCACGCCATCATGCACGGTGACCGGCCCATGGCCGACCTGTGCCGGACCCACAACCTGACCCTGCCTCTGGACCGATTGCACTACATCGATCACTGGGTGACGCCGCCCGGAGCCCCGCGCCGGTTCGATACCCGCTTCTTCCTGGCGGAAGCCCCGGAAGATCAGGCGGCTGCCCACGATGGCCGGGAGACGATCGATCATTGCTGGCTCAACCCGCAGCAGGCCCTGGACGAGCATCGCGAGGGCAAGCGACAGTTCGGCGCCCCGACACTGACCGTCCTGCGCCGGCTGGCCCGTTTTGACCGCCTGGACGACGCCCTGGCGGACGCCCAGCGCAACCGGCCACAGCCGTTTCCCACCGAACTCTGGCCGGCCCGCAAGAACGGCGACCTGGTCACACTCGATCCCGGCGACGCCGCTTATCCCGAGGTGCGTAAGCGCGATCCGGAAGGCTACGGCACGGCAGAGGCGACGATCGAACCCGGACTTTGGGTGCGGCTGGGCGAACAGATCTGGCGTCTGACCGTCCCCAATCCGGGCGTGATGACTGGCCCCGGCACCAATACCTACCTGATCGAGGACGCCGACGGCGCCCTGATCATCGACCCCGGTCCCCACCACGCCGAGCACATCGAACGCCTGCTGACGCGAACCGGGAGCCGGGTGCGGGCCATTCTCGTCACCCACACCCACGGCGATCACAGCCCCGGCGCCCGGGCGCTGAAGAAAGCCACCGGCGCGCCGCTGGTTGGTCTGGCACCGCCGGACGACGGCTTCCAGGATACGTCGTTCGTACCCGACCACACCCCGGCCCACGGCGATGTGATAACACTGGCGGATGCCCGGCTGAAAATCCTGCACACGCCCGGTCACGCCTCCAACCACCTGTGCTTCCTGCACGAAGGCGAGCGTATGCTGTTTTCCGGCGATCACATCATGCAGGGCTCAACGGTCGTCATTAATCCACCGGATGGCGACATGGCGGACTACCTGGATTCCCTGCATCATCTGCTGGAAGAAGAGATCGACTGGATCGCGCCAGGGCACGGCTTCCTGTTGGCTTATCCACAGATCGTGATCGACCTGCTGGTCACCCACCGCCTGAACCGCGAGCGCAAGGTCATCCGGGCGCTGCGCAAGACCGGGCCCGCCCCGCTCGACGATCTGGTGCCGGAAGCTTACGCCGATGCCGCGCCGGCCCTGCATGGCCTGGCCGCCCGCTCGCTGCTGGCGCACCTGCTGAAGCTGGAGAATGACGGCCGGGCAACGCGGGACGGCGAGCACTGGGCCCTCCGCTGATCCCCACACTCAGTTGGACACCCCAACCCGCCGCAACACCCGTCCATGCAGGGCCGCGTCGTCGTGGCTGAACAGGACAAAGCGGACCTGCTGCACATGACCCAGGGACGCGCACAGCGCCAAGAGTGTCTGGAAAGCGACCTCGGCCGCTGCTTCCATGGGGTAACCAAAGGCTCCGGTCGATAGGGCGGGAAAGCCGATGGACTGCAGCTGCTCCTTGTCCGCCAGCTCCACCGCATTGCGGTAACAGTCCGCCAACAGGCTGTCAGACGGCGTATCGCGGCCGTACACCGGCCCCAGACAGTGAATCACCCAGGGGTTGGGCAACCCATACCCAGCCGTCATCACTGCATCCCCCGGCCGGATCGGGGCCAGGGAACGGCAGGCCGCATCCAGCTCCGGCCCGGCCGCCCGATGAATGGCACCGGCGACACCGCCGCCGGGTCGCAATTCCGCATTGGCCGCGTTCACGACCGCGTCGAAATCCGGTTGCTGGGTGATGTCCCCCTGCACACAGCTCACGGTGACGCCATGGCGATTCAGTTCAAACATCCTGCCTCCCCCCTTGTTGGTCCGGGCCGGTGATCGCGTTTCCGCAGACGCCAACAGCTATTAATCGCTGAAAAATCAGGAATATGACCAGATCGTAAGGGTGCCGGAAAGGCGGTCAGCCTGCCTCAGGGCCGCGACGCGCGCATGCGTACAGCCCGACGATCCACCCCGTCAAGTTGCACATTTTTCATACAGAAATCAAAGCCAGCTGCTATTTTTAATCGTAGTCAAGAAGTGTGCTCCTGGTGAAACAGCCCCTCCCAGAAAGGGGCAATCGGCGAGTGACGAGCAGCCATGCAGGCTGGACCTACAACCGCAAGCACAAGGAGAGGGTGAATGATAAGGCAGACTTATTACCTCCGTTTGGCACTGGCCCTGGGGCTGTCGACGCTGTTGGCAGCCTGCGCTAGTTCGGGAAAGATTCCCACCGAAGACAAGACCGCCGCTGAGAACGCCATCCAGCAGGCGGAATCCTCCGACGCCCGCGACTTCGAACCAGTGCTGCTGAACCGGGCCCAGAACAAGGTGGCGGATGCCGAGCAGCTGATCAAAGACGAGAAGTTCAACGAGGCGGGGGATCTGCTGCAGCAGGCCACCGTTGACGCCCAGTTGGCGGCCGCCCGCTCGGAAACCGCGAAGGCCCGTAAGGCCGTCGAGGAAATCAACGCCAACATCGAACAGCTGCGCCAGCGTCTGAACCAGGCGCAGCAGTAACAGCGGATTCCAGGAGGTTATCATCATGACGAAACGGATATTGATGTCGGGTTCCGCGTTGGCGCTGTCCGCCCTGCTCACCGCCTGCGCGAGTACTCCCCAGCAGAACGCCAAGGTGGACGAGGCACGCGCCTCCTATCAAGCGATCGCCGACGATCCCTACGTCGCCCGCGCCGGCTCGACCCAGCTGCGCGAAGCCGAGCTGTCCCTGAAGAAGGCCGAGAACCTGCTTGAGGACGGCGCCGACACCGACCGGGTGGAACAGGCGGCTTACCTGGCCAATCGCCACGCCGAGATCGCCAGCCAGCAGGGCGAACGCGCCCGGTTGCAGGAGGAAATCAAATCGGCGGAAAGCCGCCGCGATCAGTTGACCCTGCAGGCCCAGACCATGAAGACCCAGCAGGCGCAATCCGAAGCGGAACGCCTGAAAGCCGAAATGGCGGCGCTGCAGGCCAAACAGACCGAGCGCGGCATGGTCCTGACCCTGGGCGACGTGCTGTTTGACGTGAACAAGGCGGACCTCAAGCCTGCCGGCGAACGCACGGTGCAAAAACTGGCGGATTTCATGAACGAGTACCCGGAACGACGGGTGCGGGTTGAAGGCTACACCGACAGTACCGGCGCCGCGTCCTACAACCAGACGCTGTCCGAGCGGCGCGCCGAATCCGTGCGCAACGCCCTCATGCTGGCGGGGATCGCCTCATCCCGGGTCGAAGTGAAAGGCTATGGCGAGCAGTATCCCGTAGCGACCAACGACACCTCGGCCGGACGTCAGCAGAACCGTCGGGTCGAGATCGTCATTTCGGATGAAAACGGCGACATCAAGAGTCGCTGACCCGGACGCGCTGGCCGGTCATCCCAAGGCCGGCCAGCCTGTCCCGTTTAAGCCCCCATGATCTGGCGCCTGGCGGCCGATGCCGTCCTCGTCCTGCACCTGCTGTTTATCGCGTTTGCCGTCCTCGGAGGCCTGCTCATCCTGTGGCGGCGCGGGTTCGTCTGGCTGCACGTGCCGGCCCTGGTCTGGGCGACGCTGGTCATGCTCAACGGCTGGCTCTGCCCACTCACCCCCCTGGAAATCGAGTTGCGGCAATGGGCCGGCGAGGCCGGCTACCGCGGCAGCTTCATTGCTCACTACCTGCTACCTTTAATCTATCCACCGGGCCTGACCCGCACGGTCCAGATTGCACTCGGCGTCAGCGTGGCCCTGATCAACCTGACGATTTACGGGTGGCTGATCCGGCGCCGGAAGGCAACAGGATCTTAATGTTGTTGATCCGCGGTCGTAGGCAGAATAGGCGCTTCGCTGTGAGTTAAGTCGTTCAAGGAATACCCGACATGTTGCCGTCTTCTTCGCTGTCCGTGCGTCCCCGCCGAATCCTGCCGACCCTGGGCGCCGTGCTCTTCAGCGCCACCCTCTGGGCCCAGGAACCGGCGCCGGAACAGCCTCATCCCGTGGAACTGTCGGAGGACGAGAGTGTGGAGGACATCGAGGCCAGCCAGGCCACGCCGGCCGCCGAAAGCACGGCCACCGAAACCGCCGGAGTGGAAGGCACGTCGGAATCGGCCGCCACTCCACCGGACGAGGCCGAGGCTACTCCGACCCGGATTGCCCCCAACGTTGACCTGAAACAGGTGGCGCCCACGCCGGAACCGGCCCCCAAATCGCCTCCACCCGAGCAATCGCCGGAAGTAACTGGTAACACGGCAACGCCAGAGCCCACAGAATCCGACGCGGGCGGCGCCACGCCAGCCCCCGATTCCATGGCGGCCAGCGAAGAGACCGCCGCCGCCGAGCCGCAGGAAGCACCACCGGCCGAACCGCTGGTGATCCTCGGCACCGAAGTCCGCCCCGGCACCACCACCCGCCTGGGCTGGACGCCGGACACCACCATGGCGGGTCTCAACCAGCCCACCCCCGTATTGGTGATCAACGGCGCGCGGCCGGGCCCTAACCTGTGCCTGACGGGTGCGGTCCACGGGGACGAATTGAACGGCATCGAGATCATCCGCCGGGTTATGTACGATATCCAGGCGGACGAGCTGAGCGGTCGACTGATCGGCGTGCCCATCGTCAACCTGCAGGGCTTCCAGCGCGGCTCCCGCTATCTGCCGGACCGGCGCGACCTGAATCGAAACTTTCCCGGCGATCCCAACGGCAGCCTGGCGTCCCGCGTGGCCTATTCCCTGTTCAACGACGTGATCCGCCACTGCGACATGCTGGTGGACATCCACACCGGCTCGCTCAAGCGCTCCAACCTGGCCCAGCTGCGGGCGGACATGCACATCAGCTCGGTGGCGACATTCACCGAGGGTTTCGACAAGATGGCCGTGGTCCACAGCCAGGGGACACCGGGCATGCTGCGCACGGCGGCGACCAGCCACGGCATCGTCGCCGTCACCATGGAAGCCGGGGAATCGCTGCGCATCCAGGAAAACCAGATCAAGGCGGGGGTCAACAGCATCAACAGCCTGCTGGAGAAGCAGGGCATGATTTCCCGGCTGTTCGTCTGGGGCAAACCGGAGCCGGTGTACTACAACTCCACCTGGCTGCGCGCCAAACACGGCGGCATTTTGGTAAGCGATGTGGAGCTGGGGGATGAAGTCGTGGCCGGTGAAGTGCTGGGCATCGTCACCGACCCGATCACCAACGCCCAGCACCCCATCCGCGCGGAACAGGACGGCCGGGTCATCGGCATGGCGGTGGATCAGGTGGTCATGGCTGGCTTTGCCACCTACCACATGGGCACCGAAGCCCGCGGCCCAGAAAATACTGCAGGATTGGACGACTAGAACTGTACACGCTATGGTCGAACCTAAGCTAATGCACTATTATCTCGCACGTTCGAAAAATTTAAACCAATCTCAGAAAACGTGATTAATTGAATGGCCAATCAAAGGAGATTCGAAAAACCCATTATCAGATGGGCGGGCAGCAAACGCAAACTTGTCCCGTTACTTCTAGATAATGTTCCCTCTACCTTTGATAGATATGTCGAACCATTTTGTGGCTCCGCATGTTTATTCTTTAGCCTAAAACCAAAATCTGCCCTACTGTCAGATATAAACGAAGAGCTTGTTAATGCCCTTAATTTCTTAAAAAGCTCGAGAGACGCCCGAAAAGAGCTACTCAAATTACCAAACACCAAGGAAGAGTATTACAGGATACGAGCAATAAATCCCAGCACACTCTCCAATAGCGGAAGGGCGATTAGATTCCTTTACCTTAATCGGTATTGTTTTAACGGAGTATATAGAACGAACAAACAAGGAAAGTTCAACGTGCCTCGGGGAACGAAAACCGGCGGAATTCCAAGCAGCGAGGTTTTCGATCTAGCTTACGAAACACTTAAGTGTGCGGAAATATCCTCAAACGACTATAAACAAACACTTTCAAAGCTTGTCGAAGGTGACTTTGCCTATATTGACCCCCCTTACACTAAGCTAGGGAAGTTCACCGGTGAATATGGCCTAGGTAGTTTTGACGAAGGAAATATTGAAGAGTTTTGCGAAGAACTGCGCAAGTTGAATAGCAGGGGTGTAAAGTTCCTTTTTTCCTACAGAGAAAGCGATCTTCTGTCAAAGCTATTAGGTAAAAGCTTTCAGTCAAAAAACATCCCCGTCAAACGTCATGTATCTGGGTTTAAAACCTCTTGGCAAGAATCTTCCGAAGTTTTAATTAAAAATTATGAATAAAAACAGGAAGCTGAGACTTTTGGTAATGTCTGATTTACACGCAGTTGTAAATACGGACTACTCGGATGACACCCACTTAGTATTTAAGTCCGATTCATCAGAATTTGCAGATGCCCTCCTAGACTATATAAAAGACTTAAACGAAGATTTTGATCTTTTAGTTTGTCCCGGCGATATAGCTAATAAAGCACAGCCCGGAAGTTTTTTACAGGGATGGAAGACTCTGAATAAATTTGCTGAAGAGCTTAAAATTCCCGAGCTGATTTGTGTGCCGGGCAATCATGATCACGAGTCCCGAAGGAATGAAGGTGTATTTGACCCTAAACATAAGCTACAGTTCTGCGAACCTAGGTTTCCAAGAAATAATTTCGATGAATGCACTCATTTTTGGGCGTGGCATTGGTGCCCAATTATAAACGAAGATTATAATGCAGTTATAATAAACAGTAGCGCATATCATGGATTCTACGATGAAAACGATCATGGACGAGTAGCTATTGAAGTATCTAAACAAATAGGCGACTTTATCAAATCTGATAAATTCCAAGAAAAACCAATCAATTTTTTATTGTGTCACCATCACCCCTCAAGAATGGATTATGTGGACGAAGATTACGACTTTGAAGTGATGGATGGTGCGGCTCAACTTATAAGAAAAATTGAAGATTCAGATAAAGGCCCGTGGATGATAATTCATGGCCACAAACACTTCCCAGAAATACGCTACTCACAATCACAGTCAGTAGAACCGATTGTAGCCCTTTCTGCCGGTAGCGTATCTGCAAAGCTTCACCCTGCTCTGATGAATAAGACTTCAAATCAATTTTACATAATAAGTGTAGATATCGAAAAAACAGAAAAGTACGGGAAAGCTATTGGAGAGTTCGAAACTCACGAGTGGACTTTAAAAGAAGGATGGCATCCCTCCAAGTCCGAAAATTTGCCTGCAAAAGGCGGATTTGGCAGCCCATCATCCCCTCAAGAAATCGCAAACCAAATAAAAAACTTGTTTGCATCAAAATCTGAGCCTTTCTTAGAGCAAAGTGATTTGTCTGGCATTTCGTCCGATATCGCATATTTATCTCCCACTGACTTTAAACGTCTAATAAGCAAGCTCGAAAAAATTGGTTTTGCCACGGAGACAGTTGGCAGCGAAATAATCCAAGTGGGTAAAAGCTGATGGACAATAAAACTCCGAGTATATATGAATCATTCAACGCCCGCTCCCTTACCACTAAGGCGTTGTGTGATAGCTTTATAATAAACGACCACTTCCCTAAGCTCGCATCAAATGATCACTCAATATTGGTGGGCCCACGCGGTAGTGGTAAGACGACGCTGATGAAAATGCTCCAAGTAGAGGCTTTAGAGCTTTGGGGCGGCGAATTTTCGGAAAATTATAGGGAAAATATTAACTATAGTGGCATTTTCATACCTACTGACCGACTATGGAAAAAGCAATACGACGAAATCAAGTCGTCTTATGGTTCAAATAGCGCCAAATTAACAATTTTAAACGAAATATTTTTGTACCATATACTAGATAGATTTCTAGCGACAGTAGAGTATAGGGCAGATAGAGTCCACAATAAAGTTAATGGCTTTCGTGCAGTTAAAATAAGCAGGAATTTGGAAGTGGAGCTAGTAAATGAGCTAGCCAACGTGTGGCTCATCAAACCTAAGCTACCTACTTTGAAGAGCCTTCGAATATCTTTACTTACCAAAAAAATGGAGTTATCTAATCAGCTCCACAATAAAGACCAAATTGCAAACTGCAGAAAAATAGATAACTTAATTCAATTCTTGGAGCTATCCACAAATATAGTAAACACTTACTTTAATGAAGTTGGTGAAAAGTGGTGTTTCTTATTCGATGAGCTAGAATTAGCACCTGAGTGCATAATACAGCCACTAATAAATGCTATGCGCGGCGGGCCTGCAGATATAATATTCAAGCTATCATTGTCACCTTACCATGGCGACATAGACTTCATCCATAATATTGTAAGCCCTATGGAGAAGCAGGATTACGAGCTAATCAGCCTTACAAATACAAAAGATAGAGATGGCTTACTTTTCTCGCGAAAACTATTTTCTCAGATATTTAAAAAAAGAAGCTTACATAATGAAGTTTCGGGCTATTTCGAAGAACCAAAAAAGAAGGATAAGAAGCTAATATTCTCTGAGCTATCAAAAAAAGACCCAACATTTTCTGAATATCTAAGCTCAAATTCAATTTACGTAGAGAATATCGATGCGTATACGGAAAAAGACAAGCTTACGATTATAAGGAAAATTCAATTTATTGCCGAATTGAGGAATTATTACCTAGGGAAAAATGGTCAGCGCAGAAGTATGAAGCGAGCCCCAGATTATTATGCAGGGTTCGCAAAGCTGTGCAAGGCAATGGAATATAATCCTAGGATGCTTATCGGAATGGCAAACGCCCTGGCAGCAAAAGTTCACAATAACAAGATATCTATTTCTGATCAGATTGCTGTTTTATCTGAGAGTTTAAGAACATATAACGCGTTGCTGAATACTATACCCACAAACAATAAAAACTTTATTACGCTAGCATCACTAGTTGAAAAAATCGCTAGCTTTGCTAGCGATTTTATAAAAGGAAAGCGATTTTATTCAGAACCGTACTGCTCTTTTAGATTTGATTTTGAACCTGATAATGAAACGCGAAAAGCTATTGGCTATGCTCTAAACTCAGGTGCATTCATTGTAGAGAATTCCGATAGGGATATTGAGTATACGGGGCCCCTTAAAGGGACAAGATGCCGGCTATCCTATATATTTTCTCATAGCTATGGCCTTCCTCTTACTAGCACTAGGCCAACAAATTTCTCAAAAATATTGGGATACAAGCACAACAAATCTGAAAACGGGCAGTTTGAACTATTATGAACTTCTTAAAAGAAGATTTGATTAGTGAATATGACTTCGCAATTTTCGGCTTAGGCTACGAGTCTCGATCTATAAATATTTTTCAAAAAAAAGAATTTACCGTTACTGAAACTATTTACGCGGTCGGCTATGATTATTTCACCGAGGAATTTTCGTATCAAAGTAACAAAACTTTTTTCAAGAATAATGATTGCAAAATTGAAGAGGTGTCAGACGAAGATTTCAAAAAAACTATAGAGAACATTGTTTCCGAATTTTCAGATGCGAACACACCCGTCAAGGTAATCATTGATATAACAGTGATGAGCCGCCATCGGATAGCGCGTGCCATTTGGACCTGCCTAACACTTTTACCAAAAGGCTCCGTAATATCGATAAAATATACTATATCTAACTTTGTACCACCTCCAACCATTACTCCGCCAGTAAGTGAGATAGGCGCAATAATAAATGAATTAGAGGGAAGTCCCGGAAGCATTGGCTTTCCACCTAAGCTATTAATAAGCCTAGGGTATGAACAGGGCAAAGCACTCGGCGCAGCAAACTACATAGACCCTGGAGAAATAATAGCATTCGTTCCAAAAAGCAAAATCGGTGAGTTTGGAAGCTTCGTTTTCGATAAAAACGCAGACTTATTAAAAAGCGTGTCGCCAGAGAATATTTTTGATTACAACGTACACTTTCCTTATTCGACTTATATAAACCTAAAATCTATTTGCTTAACGTTGATTAAAGACAGTCGACCAATTTTGCTTCCTTTGGGACCAAAGATAATCTCAGCAATCAGTGTTTTTCTCGGTTACGAACTATACCCAAACCTCCCAGTATGGCGCGTATCGTCGAAAGAAAATGAGCAGCCGGTGGATCGCACCGCTAGTGATCATACAATAGCTTTTAGCGTGAAAAATTAATGAAAACTTAATTCTATGCCGAGACGCTTGAAAAGAGTTTCAGTATCAATACGCCGGTCACGATGAACAGGATGCCTATCACGGCCGCCAGATCCAGCGTCTGGTTGAACACCAGCCAGCCGATCAGGGTAATCAGCGCCACGCCGACACCGGCCCAAACGGCATAGGCAATGCCGACGGGAATCGTGCGCAGGGTCAAGGCCAGGAAGTAAAACGCCAGCCCATAGCCGACCACCACCAGCAGCGACGGCCAGAATTTCGAGAAGCCTTCCGACGCCTTCAGGGCCGACGTGGCAATCACCTCAAAGCAGATCGCGGCACCGAGAATCAGCCATTGCTGCATGTTCGTTACTCCTCTTCCATTCCCTCGCCGGACGATGACGAACCGGCAAGCGTAACCGATGGCAGCGGCGGCAACCACCGGGGGAACTACGGAGGCGGCACACACGTCACTCATTGCGCTTGATCCCGCCGCCTTTCCCGGGCAGTCTGGCACCACAACAACCTCACAACAGGGCGGTCCCCGGATCCGCCCGGATGGACGACCCTATGCGATTGACGGCTACCCTGCTGCTTTTCCTGCTTTCTCTCACCGCCCTGAACGCCAGCGCCCTTGAGCGCAGCTGCGCCCCGGAAGACAACGCCTGGCTGCCGAGCCGCTATTACGACGCGGGTGAAATCGTTTTTTATGACGGCAAATGGTGGGCGGCCCAGGAATGGCAGGAAGGCAAGCGCCCGGACGGTGGCGGCTTCGCCTGGAAACCACTGGACAAGGACCCGGACTGCAAGACACCCACCAAGGCGAAAGGCCGTAGCAACAACGCCGGCTCCGCCGTGGGTAGTGCCAACGGTCACGATACGGCGCTGGGCGAACCGGGCGATCAGTCAGAAGCGGACTGCCAGCCGGCGCCGGATTGGACCTTCTCCGACACCTACACAGTCGGCCAGTGGGTGACCTACAAGGGCCAGATTTTCAAAGCGATCCGGCCGACCACCGGCGACATGCCGGGCGTGGCCGATCCGCCCCACTGGGCACCGGTCAAAACCCGCTGCCCGGTGGATCACTAGGAGGCCATCTCGGCGTCCCGGGCATTCAGCCAGCGCGCCAGGTTACGCAGGATCCGGCGCGCCAGTTTGCGGGCCTTTTCCGTATAGGGGCCTTCGAAGTGGGTGTCGAGGGTGTGGTTGAAATGGTCGAACCAGAGTTCGAAGTGTTCACGGCTCAGGGGGAACTTGTCGTGGACGCGTTCATGGCGATAGACCATGTTACGGTGGTAGGTGTCCTTGCCCAGTAGCATCTTGCACCAGTAGCCTTCGATCATCGGCAGATGCTCGGCCAGATGCACGCCAGCCACCTCCATGAACACCGGTTCCATCACCGGATCATCCAGCAGGCTGGCGTAGAACAGCTGTACCATGCGGTGGATCGCAGCAGGATTGTCGAGATCCATAGGCCCTCCGCCCCATTCAGGTTCGGGAATGCCTCAGGCATTCCTCCGGCGAACTTCTGATGATAACGCAGGTTTACCCGAACCCGTCACCCCGTTTTTGCAACGGGTCACCGGTCAGCCCACCAGCCCCGCCGACTGGATAAAGCCGGCGATCCCGGACATCACGATTTCCGCCGCCATCGCCGACAGGATCAGGCCACTGATTTTGGACATGATGTTCAAGCCGGTCTTGCCCAGCGCCTTTTCCAGGTAACCCGACAGGTGCAGCAACACGCCCAGGGCCAACAGTCCGGTGACCAGCCCCAGCAAACCACCGGCCATTTCCGGCACCGTGTTGAGCTCGGCGCCATACACCAGAATCGCACCGATGGTGGCCGGCCCGATGATGATGGGAATCGCCAGCGGCACCACCGCGACATCGTCCCGGTTTTCTTCCGGCAGACTGGTGGCGTGGTTGCGGGTGCCGCTGGTCACCAGGCTGATCGCGGTCAGGAACAGCAGCGATCCGGCACCGATCCGGAAGGAATTGAGCGTGATCCCGATCGCTTCGAACAGCAACGGGCCGGCGAAGAACAGCACCAGCCCGAGGACCAACGCCGAAAACACCGATCGGTTGATCACCCGCTTCTTCTGGCCAGCGTCATCACCCCGGGTCAGGGCCAGGAACATGGTGACGACGAAGAACGGCGCCAGCAGGAACAGGAAGCGGATGGCGCTACTCAGATAGGTCGCGAAAAACGTGTGTAACATGGCAATTCCGGTCAACAAACAGGAGGAAACTCAAAGGGCTGCAGACCATAGCCTAGACCGGTACCGACGACTATGCGTAGTTGCAACCGGTGGGCAATGGGTTTCCATACACGGGTGTATTGTGGGAAGCTGACGGACCCAAAACCGACCCATCGGAGAGCCTATGCCATTGAGCCGCCCGGAAACCCTCGAGACACCGCGAGGACAATTTGCCTATCGGGAAAGCGGGCCCACCGATGGACCGGTCGTGGTCATGATCCACGGCTGGCCGGAAAGCAGCTATTGCTGGGCCGGCGTCGCCGAGCATCTGGACCCGGACCTGCGGGTGATCGCACCGGACCTGCGCGGGCTCGGCGACAGTGAACGCACCCCGGGTCAGGAACCCTACCGCAAAGCCGCTCTGGCACGGGACGTTATGGCGCTGCTGGACACGCTGGAGATCGACGATTTCTATCTGGTGGGCCACGACTGGGGCGGCATCGTCGCCCAGGAAATCGCGCTGGCGATCCCCGACCGGGTGAACAAACTGGTGATCATGAACATTGCGATCATCAACAACCTGAAGGGCAACCAGGAAGTGATCGAGACGGTGCGCTCCGGCAGTGGCAGTGTGTACTGGTACCAGCACTTCCTGCAGACCCCGGATCTACCGGAGGCCATGATCCCCGGCAACGAGAAAACCTGGCTCAAGCATTTCCTGCGCACCTGGAGCCGCGACGGCTTTCCCGAGGACGCTCTGCAGGAATACGTGCGCATGTTCCGCATTCCCGGCACGCCGGGTGCCAGCGCCAACTACTACCGCACCTTCCACGACGACGCCAAACGCTGGGCTACCACCGCCGGCCACATCTGGCCCATGCCGGGGCTGTACATCTACGGCAACCGGGACAAGGTCATCATCCCCGAGTACCTGAACCACATCGAAGACTGTTTTGAGAGCATCCGGGTGGAACAGGTGGATGCCGCCCACTTCCTGCAGGAGGAGAAGCCGGCGGAAGTCGCCGGTTACCTGAACGATTTCCTGGGAGAGTAATCAGGGACGAGAGGTGCTGGCATCGGCTTTCGGGGCCGCCGGCTTGCGGAACAGCACGTAGTTGCCCAGCAGGGCCAGCACGGCGCCGACAACGGCGGGTGCGGTCCACTGGAAACCTTCCAGCCAGGTGGACACGCTCAGCGCGACAACCGGGAACAACACGGTGGCATAGCCCGCGCGGTCGGCGCCGAGCGTCCGGATCACCGTCAGGTAGCTGTAGAACGCGATGATCGAGCCGGGGATCGCCAGGAACAGCGTCGCACCCCAGAAGCTGGGCGCGGCCGGCAACTGCCATTCAACGCCCTTGATCAGGCACCAGACACCCAGGATCACCGCCCCGTAGAACATCGCCCAGGCATTGCCCGCCAATAGCGGCACCTCGGCCGCACGGACCTTGAGGCTGATCAGGTTGCCGAAAGAGAACCAGTAAGTGCCTGCCAGCGCAAACAGGATGGCCGAGGCGCGGGCATTACCCAACTCCAGATCGGTCCAGAACAGCAGCGCCACCCCGGTCACACCCAACGCCACTGCGGGATAGATCCGCCGGTTCGGCGTCAGGCGCAGCAACAGCCAACCGTTGAAGGCGTTGAACAGGGCCGCCAGGGAAAACACCACCGCCAGCAGGCCGGAGGTCATGGATTCGGCAGCCCGATAGATCAGCAGGAAATTAACGCTGTAGAGGGTCAGCCCCTGCAACACCAGCCAGCGATGCTGCAGCAAACTCAATTTGGGAAGCTGGCGCGCCAGCTTGAGCACGCCCAGGGTCACCGCCGCCGCCAGCACAAATCGATAGAATACCGAGATATCCACAGGCGCCGACTCCACCTGCAGGCGAATCGCCGTCCAGGTCAGCCCCCAGATCAGGACCGTCAGGCAGTAATGTGCGGCGATGGGCATGGGTTACGTCCTTGTCGCGAAATCCTCGAAACAGGACCGAAAGGGTAGCGTAACCCCGAAAGAAATGCTGCAGGGCGGCGTCACCTGTCGCTTTGGCGACACCGCTTGTCGTCAGGAGTTGTTGAGGATATCGACAATCTCGCGGGTGTCGCGGATCACGCGGTATACCTTGTCTTCAATCCGCACACGGTCGTAGCGCCCATCGAGGTGGTGAACCTCGCCGTAGCGATAGTAATCGCGAGGCAGGTGATCTCCGCGGTGCAGTTTTTTCTGCCATCCAGGCGGCAACGATTCCCCCCGATCGACCTTTTTCTGCAGGCCTGGCGGCAAGTCATCGTAACCATCGTGATGGTGGCCACCGGCGTAGGCGACACTCACAGCCCCGGTCAGCAGGACAGCGGTCATCAGTAGACGTTTCATGGCGGTTACTCCCTGGCCATCTTCGGTACAGGAACGCTACCACGTGTGTGGCGATGCGTGCCGTTACCAAAGCTTAAAGAACCTGTCATGCATCGTGCTGGCCCATGACGATGCGCGCCATCAGGTCCTCTATGCGGCCGATGTCATCCTCCTCCCCGCTGCGCCCGGTCAGGACGACCTGGGAACCGATGGTCGCAACGTAGAGCAGGAGTGAGAGATCCCGCGTACGCTCCGGGTCGCTGCTGATGCGACTGAACAGAGAGGCATTCTGGCTGATCCGCGCCTCGTCGACTTCGGCCACCAGCTCGGCGGCGTAGGTATTGCGACGGGCAAAGTCGCGGACCGCCAGCTCCACCTGCAACCGGCGCACGTTGCGGGCGGCGTCGGTCAGCAGCAGCTCCAGGATCTGACGCAGTTCGGTTTCCACATCCCCACCCTGGGGCTTCCAGTACTGCAATTCGTGCAGGCGGCGATCGCGCCAGCGGTTGAGGAAACTGACCACCAGGTCTTCATGGTCCTTGAAGTGCCAGTAGAAGCTGCCCCGGGTGACGCCCAGCTTCTTGGCCAGGGTCAGCACCCGCAAGTGACTGAAACCACCGGCGGCCACTTCGCCGGCGGCCGCGTCCAGCCAATCGTCCCGCGTGAGCTGACTCTTGTCGCCGGTGGCCAATCGACCGCGTTTGGCCCGGGTTTTCGCTTCACTCATACCGCTTATCGTTCCTGTCGAGACATCATGACGTGGGATTCTACATGAACCGGCCAACCGTTGACCGCACCCACAACATACATTAGTGTACGGAAAAACAATACACCAGTGTATGGAGCCATCACCCGACGACTCCGTCACCTGTCTTCCATCTTTCGCGCGGGTCGGCGCCTTGGTTCGCCCCGCCTGCCAACAAGGAGCAACGCGATGAGTAGCGCGCACTACGACGTGAACGGCGAGATCGCCGTTATCCGCCTGGATAACCCGCCGGTGAACGGCCTGGGACTGACCCTGCGCCAGGGGATTGTGGATGGCATCAAACAGGCCGAAGGCGACGACGCTATCAAGGCCGTGGTCCTGATCGGCTCCGACCGGGCCTTCTCCGGCGGCGCCGACATCAGCGAGTTCGGCACGCCGAAGATGCTGGCCGAGCCGATCCTGACGACCGTCATCCATTACCTCGATACGGCGAAAAAGCCGGTCATCGCTGCCATTAGCGGCGCCTGCATGGGCGGCGGTCTGGAACTGGCCCTGGGCTGTCATTACCGCGTCGCCAAACCGGACGCACAGATCTCGCTGCCGGAAGTGAAACTGGGCATCCTGCCCGGTGCCGGCGGTACCCAGCGCCTGCCGCGAGTGATCGGCGTCGAGCACGCCCTGAATATGATCGTCTCCGGCGCGGCCGTGCCGGCCAAACAGTTCCAGGGCAGCCCGCTGTTTGATGACATTATTGACGGCGACCTGCTGGAAGGTGCTCTCGCCTATGCGAAAAAAGTGGTTGCCGAGAAACTGCCGCTCAAGCGCGTACTTGACCTGAAGGCGACCCACGCCAATCCGGAAGGATTCTTCATGTTTGCCCGCAACACCGTGGGCGCGGTGGCCAAGAACTACCCGGCTCCATTGAAGTGCGTGGACGCGGTGGAGGCCGCCGTCACCAAGCCGTTTGACCAGGGCATGGCCGTCGAGCGTGAAGCCTTCGCCAACCTGCTGCAGACTCCCGAATCCAAGGCCCTGCGCCACGCGTTCTTCGCCGAGCGCCTGACCAGCAAGATCGCCGACGTACCGAGCGACACCCCGACCCGCGACATTAAGCAGGTGGGCGTGATCGGCGGCGGCACCATGGGCACCGGCATCACCATCAACTTCCTCAACGCCGGCATTCCGGTGACGCTGGTGGAGATGAAGCAGGAAGGCCTGGACCGGGGCGTCGCCGCCATCCAGAAGGTCTACGAAGGCCGGGTGAAGAAAGGCAAGATGAGCGAAGACAAGGCAAAAGCCTGCCTGGATCTGCTCACCCCCAGCCTGTCCTATGACGACCTCAAAGACGCGGATCTCGTGATCGAGGCGGTGTTCGAGGAAATGGGCGTCAAGCAGTCCGTTTTCGAAACGCTGGACGCCACCTGCAAGCCGGGTGCGATCCTTGCCTCCAACACCTCCACCCTGGACCTGAACAAGATCGCCAGCTTCACCCAGCGTCCGGAAGACGTCATTGGCCTGCACTTCTTCAGCCCCGCCAACATCATGAAGCTTCTGGAAGTGGTGCGCGGCGACGAGACCGCCAAGGACGTGCTGGCCACGGCCATGAAACTGGCCAAGACCATCAAGAAGACCGCTGTGGTCTCCGGCGTCTGCGACGGTTTCATCGGCAACCGCATGATCAACCAGTACCAGCGTGAAGCCATCCTCATGCTGGAAGAAGGCGCCACGGTGCAGCAGATCGACAAGGCCATCGAGAAGTTCGGCTTCGCCATGGGCCCACTGCGCATGGCGGATCTGGCCGGCGGCGACATCGGCTGGGCCATTCGCAAGCGCCTGTACGCCGAGCACCCGGACATGACGAAGATGGTCGTGGCCGACCGCCTGTGCGAGATGGGCCGCTATGGCCAGAAAACCGGCTCCGGCTTCTACCGCTATGAGCCGGGCAACCGCAACGCCCTGCACGACCCGGAAGTGGACAAGGTGCTGGACGAAGTCCGCGCCGAGCTGGGCATCACCCCGCGCAAGATCAGCAACCAGGAAATCGTCGAGCGCTGCGTCTACGCCTTAGTGAATGAGGGTGCGCGCCTGCTGGACGAAGGCATCGCCCAGCGGGCCTCCGACATCGACATGGTGTACCTGACCGGCTACGGCTTCCCGGTGTTCCGCGGCGGGCCCATGCACTACGCCGAGGAAGTGGGTCTGCCCAATGTGGTTCGAGCCATGGAGCCCTTCGCCAACACGCACACCCAGCCGGGCTTCTGGGAACCGGCTCCGCTGCTGGCGCGCTGCGCCGCCGAGGGCAAGCGTTTCGATGAGCGCGCCCAATAAGTCGGGTATCCGGTCAACGAATTTCAGCGGGGTTGCCTGCGGGCAGGCCCGCCAACAGGAGAATTGTTATGTCCAATGATGTCGTCATCGTATCCACCGCCCGTACGCCGCTGGCCAAGTCCTGGCGCGGCGGGCTGAACATGACCCACGGCGCTACCCTGGCCGGCCATGCCATCCAACACGCGGTCGAGCGCTCGAAGGTCGATCCCAATGAAATCGAAGACGTGCTGATGGGCTGTGCCCTGCCCGAAGGCTCCACCGGCAACGACGTGGCCCGCATGGGTGCGATCCGCGCCGGACTGCCGGTCACCGTCGGCGGCGCCACCATCAACCGCTTCTGCTCGTCCGGCCTGCAGGCCATCGCCATGGCGGCCCAGCACATTGCGGTGGATAAAGTCCCCGTGATGGTCGCTGGCGGTGTGGAATCCATCTCCACCGTGCAGGCCAACGTGAACCAGAACTACCTGATGGAACCCTGGCTGGCCAAGCACAAGCCGGAACTCTACTGGTCCATGCTGCAGACAGCGGAAACCGTCGCGGAGCGCTATGGCATCAAGAAGGAAGCCATGGACGAGTACGGCGTGCGCTCGCAGCAGCTGGCCGCCAAGGCCCGTGAAGAGGGTAAATTCAACGACGAGATCGTGCCCATTACCACCACCATGGGCGTGGCGGACAAGGCCACCGGTCAGCTGAGCACGAAAGAGGTCACCGTCAGCCAGGACGAGGGCATCCGCCCGGATACCAACCTGGAAGGCGTTAGCAAGATCCGCTCGGCCATGCCCGGCGGCGTGGTCACGGCCGGTAACGCCAGCCAGTTCTCCGACGGCGCCTCCGCCTGCGTGCTGATGGACGGCACACTGGCACAACAGCGCAACATCGAACCGCTAGGCATCTTCCGCGGCTTTGCTGTCGCCGGCTGTGAGCCGGACGAGATGGGCATCGGCCCGGTGTTCGCCGTGCCCAAGCTGCTCAAGCGTCACGGCCTGACCGTCGATGACATCGGCCTGTGGGAGCTGAACGAAGCCTTCGCCGTCCAGGTGCTGTATTGCCAAGAAAAGCTGGGCATCCCGATGGATCGCCTGAATGTGAACGGCGGCGCGATCGCCGTGGGCCACCCTTACGGCACCACCGGTTCCCGCCTGGTCGGCCACGCGCTGATCGAAGGCAAACGGCGCGGCGTAAAGTACGTGGTGGTGACCATGTGCGTAGGCACAGGCATGGGTGCGGCCGGGCTGTTTGAAGTCGCCTGACGTAAACCTGAGGCTGATGCTTTGGAGGTGGGCGCCAAGACTTGATCGAAACCAGTGGATGCCATCGCTGGAGCAGAGGACAGGATGTCCTCGTCGCATAAGCGGCCATGGACGGCCCTCTTAGGCGACGGAAGCGATGGCATTCACTGGTTTCAGCCCCAAGTTTGCGAGCTCGAGCAGGAAGCCAAGGGACACCCTTGCCTACGCTGTATTAGACGGCCTTCCCTGGCCGGCTAATACGACCGGGACATCCCTGTCCCTCCTTCGGCAAGGGCATCCCCTGGCTTCCCGGCAAGTCTGGAGTGAGCGCCTATCAGGCGAAAATGACTTGCCAGCACCTGCAGAACCACCGGAAATCAAACCATCAGCTACATTTAAAACGAGCACCCACAACAAGACAGCGTTTCCAGACGTCGACCTGACAACGAGGTTAGCCATGGACCTGAACTATACCCCCGAACAGGAGGCCTTCCGTGAGGAAGTGCGCCGGTTCCTGAAAGACAATCTCCCCAAAGACATTCGCGATCGTGTCAAAAAGCGCCTGCGCCCGGACAAGGCGATGACCCAGCGCTGGCAAAAAATTCTGTTCGACCAGGGCTGGGGCGCATCCACCTGGCCGAAGGAACATGGCGGCCCGGGCTGGTCGCCCGTCGAACAGCTGATTTTCGAAGAGGAATGCGCCCTCGCCGGTGCGCCGCGCCAGTTGGATTTCGGCCTGCGCATGGTCGCCCCGGTGATCATGGCCTTCGGCAACGAAGAGCAGAAGCAAAAGTACCTGCCGCGCATCCTCAGTGGTGAGGACTGGTGGTGTCAGGGCTACTCGGAGCCCGGCGCCGGTTCCGACCTCGCCTCACTGAAGACCAAGGCGGTCCGCGAGGGCGATCATTACGTCGTCAACGGCCAGAAAACCTGGACCACCCTGGGTCAGCACGCCAACTGGATCTTCTGCCTGGTGCGCACCAGCAACGAGGGCAAGCCACAGGAAGGCATTTCCTTCTTCCTGATCGACATGAACACCCCCGGCATCGACGTGCGGCCCATCATCATGCTCGACGGCGAGCACGAGATTAACGAGGTCTACTTCGACAACGTGAAGGTGCCTGTGGAAAACCTCGTCGGCGAGGAGAACAAGGGCTGGACCTACGCCAAGTTCCTGCTGGGCCATGAGCGCACCGGCCTGGCCAACGTCGGCCAGTGGAAAGCCATGATGAAGCGCCTGCGTGAAGTGGCCGACGAGCAGCCGGATGGCGATCGGGCGCTGATCGAAAACCCCCGGTTCCGTGACCGCCTCGCCCAGTTGGAAATCGAGCTTCGCGCTCTGGAGTTGACGGTCCTTCGGGTGTTGACTGACGAGAACGGTCCAGGCCCACAGGCCTCGATCCTCAAGATCCGAGGAACCGAGATCGGCCAGGCGCTGTTCGAGCTGATGATGGAAGCGGTGGGGCCCGACGCCCTGGCGCACATTCCGGAAGCGCTGGAGCTGGACTACCCCGGATCCCGGGTCGGCTCGCCCGACGCCACACCGGCCGCCGGCGACTACTTCAACATGCGCAAGCTATCGATTTTTGGCGGGTCCAACGAGATCCAGCGCAATATCATCGCCCAACGGGTTCTGGGACTGTAAGGAGGCGCGCATCATGAATTTCAATCTCACCGAAGAACAGCAAATGCTGCAGGACTCCCTGCGCCGCTTCCTGGCCAACGAATACGGCTTCGAGAAGCGCAAGGAGATCATTGCCGCCGGCCAGGGTCTGGACAAGCCGACCTGGAATGCGTTCGCGGAAATGGGCCTGCTGGGCTACACACTGCCGGAGGAATACGGCGGCCTGGGCGGTAATGCGATGGACACCTTGCTGGTGATGGAAAGTTTCGGCCGTGCGCTGGTGATTGAGCCCTACCTGTCCACCGTCGTGTTGGGCGGCGGCATCATCCAGGACGCCGGTTCCGACGAGCAGAAAGAACGGATCCTGCCGAAAATCGCCACCGGCGAGGAGTTCCTGGCCTTGGCCCATCAGGAACCCGGCGGGCGTCACAACCTGGATTACGTGAGAACGGAGATCCAGAAACACGGCGACGACTACATCCTGAACGGGCGCAAGACGGCCGTGCTGAATGCCGCCGGCGCGCACTACCTGATCGTCTCCGGACGGCGGGGTGGGCGGCCGACAGAGCCGGTTTCCCTGTTCCTGGTGAACCACGACACCTCCGGCGTCGAGATCGAGGAATACACCACCCATGACGGTCACCGGGTGGCCGACGTGATCCTCGACAGCGTGATGGTCAGCGACGACGACCGTATCGGCGCCCGCGGCCAGGCCATGCCCATCGTCGAGAAGGGCGTGGACCGGGCGATCGCCGCCCTGTGCGCCGAAGCCGTCGGGGCCATGGAAGCGCTCAACGAAACCACCATGGAGTACGTCAAGACCCGCCAGCAGTTCGGCATGCCCATCGGCAAGTTCCAGGTCATTCAGCACCGTCTGGCGGACATGTTCATCGCCGCCGAGCAGGCCAAATCCATGGCCATCCTGGCCGCCAGCATGGCGGACTCCGACGACCGCAAACAGCGCCGCGAAGCCGTGTCGATGGCCAAGACCCTGGTCGGTCAGTCAGCCCGCTACGTGGGCCAGCAGGCGGTCCAGCTGCACGGCGGCATGGGCGTGACGGACGAGATGTTCGCGGCGCACCTGTTCAAGCGGCTGACGCTGATCAACCTGCAATTTGGCGACGCCGACTACCACCTCGGACAAGTCAGCGACGGGCTGCTGAAAAGCGCCTGAAACCTGCCGGGTGCTGTCATGGCGGCAGCACCCGCTTCAACCACAAGGGGAAGTGAGTGAGCGTTAAACAACTCTTCGACCTGAGCGGCAAGGTGGCCCTGATCACCGGCGGTTCCCGGGGTCTGGGCCTGCAAATGGCCGAAGCACTGGGCGAAATGGGGGCCAAGGTTGCCCTCACCGCCCGCAAGCAGCACGAACTGGATGAGGCCGAAGCGCACCTCAAGCAACAGGGCGTCGAGGTGATGACCCTGGCAGCCGACATGTCCGATCTGGAAGGCATTCCGGCGGTTGTGGACAAGATCGTTGCCGGTCTGGGCGATATCGACATCCTGGTCAACAACGCCGGCGCCACCTGGGGCGCGCCCGCCGAGGATTACCCGGCCGAAGGCTGGATGAAAGTGATGAACCTCAACGTCAACGCGGTCTTCTTCCTGACCCAGACCGTGGCGAAGAAATGCTTCATCCCGCGCCAGTCCGGCAAGGTCATCAACATCGCCTCCATCGCCGGCCTGTCCGGCAACCCGGAAGCCATGAAGACCATCGCCTACAACACCAGTAAAGGCGCCGTGGTGAACTTCACCCGGGCGCTGGCGTCGGAATGGGGCCACCACAACATCAACGTGAACGCCCTGTGCCCGGGCTTCTTCCCGTCCAAGATGTCCCAGGGCCTGCTGGACGCCCAGGGCGACACCATGCTGGACCGCATTCCGCTGAACCGGTTCGGCGGTGAGGAGGATCTGAAAGGGGCCGCAGTGCTGATGGCGTCCGAGGCAGGCCGGCATATTACCGGGCAGTGTCTGGCGGTAGATGGGGGGACACTGGTGAGCTAATCCACCGATACCCGCGGTGAACTCCGCAAGCCGCGGGTATAACCGGGTTGGATGAGATACCTCAGGCACTCTCCAACCCTGCAAGCTGGCAAAACCAGTCCTATGCTGAAAAGGTAATGACGTGCCTCAAGTGGACTGCCACCACTGGGATATGATCATGACCTCACAATCCCCCGACATGCATTCGCACCCGGGCACGGTCACGGCGCTCATCCTCTCTGCTGTCCTCTTGCTTCCTGCTAAGACGATTGCCGAATCCAATTGCCGCGAGCCCCTGGTCCCCGAGGATCAGGTACGACGGGCAGCCGGCGTTACCGTCACAGGCGTGGGGTTGATCACAGCGTGGGGAATCGTGAATTGGGATTATTTCTCCGTCTCACCCACCGCGTCTTCTGAAGGGTGGTTCGGCCAGGATACGCCGGAGGGCGGCGCCGACAAGCTTGGACACCTGTTCACCACGTATGCAACGACCCAAGGGGTTGCCAGTCTGTTTGAACACTGGTGTTTCACGCCGGAGGATGCCGCTCTCTATGGTGCGCTCTCGTCATTTACCATGCTGAGCTACATGGAGCTCGGAGACGCCTTCAGTGACTATGGGTTCTCTTATGAAGACCTGATCGCCAATGCGATCGGCGGCATTGCGGGCTACTACCGATACCGGTACCCCTCCCTGGCCAAGAAGATCGATCTTCGCTGGGAAGTCGGCTTCCAGCCGAATCAGGGCGACATTGTGACCGATTACGACAACGCCAAATACTTGGTGGCGGTCAAGCTCAACGGTTTCGATCTTCCGGGAAACAGCTTTCTTCGGCATCTCGAGCTGCATGCCGGCTACTACACCCGGGGCTACTCGGCCCCGGACGAACCCGATGAAAGAACGCTGTATATCGGCATCGGACTGAACCTGACGGATCTGTTTCGCCGGCACGGACATCACAAGGTGGCCACGTTCCTCAACTACTACCAACCACCGTTCACTTATATCCCGTTGGAGAAAACACTGCCGGAGTAACGGGTGATCCGTCCGGTTCCTCATCAGGCCGGCACGGCCTCTCCAGCGACTTCCCGCAATGACGCCGACGTCTCGCACACATAATGCTGCGCGTCGAACCGGTTTGTCTGCTGCCGGAAGGCCCAGGTAAAGCTCGGCCACAGGGTGGTGTTCTTGCCGTTCTCGTTCACGTACCAGCTGTTGCAGCCGCTATCCCAGACCGAGCCGTCGGACTTGGCCTGCAGCATGGCGTTGTAATCCGCCTGGACACCTTCCTTCACATCGACCGCTTCCCAGCCCTGCTGGCGCATCTGGGCCAGCGCGTCCATGACGTACTGGATCTGGGATTCGATCATGTAGACCATCGAGCTGTGGCCCAGGCCGGTGTTGGGACCGACCAGCATGAAGAAGTTGGGGAAACCGTGCACGGTGGTGCCCTTGTAGGCTTCGGCGCCGTCGCGCCAGGCGTCCAGCAGATCACGGTTGCCGCGGCCGAAGATCATGCCGTGGGGAATCGGATCCTGGGCCTTGAAGCCGGTGCCAAAGATGATGGCGTCCACTTCCCGCTCCACGCCGTTTTTATCCACAACCCCGCCGGCCGTGACTTCCTGGATACCGTCGGTGCGTACGTCCACATGGTCCTGCGCCAGGGCCGGATAATAGTTGTTCGACAGCAGGATGCGCTTGCAGCCGATGGTGTAGTCCGGCGTCACTTTCTTGCGCAGGGCCTTGTCGGGGATCTGCTTGCGGATATGGCGACGGGCTTCCAGCTCGGCCACTTTCATCAGGCGCGGATTCAGGGCCAGCGCCAGGACACGGGATTCCAGCTGCCAGTAGATGGAATTGCGCAAGGCCGACTGGGCCGCCGGTACGCGGCGGAACAGCGCCTTCTCCCAGCCTTTCATAGGCCGGTCCGGCTTGGGCATGACCCACGGCGGCGTACGCTGGTAGAGATCCACGCGGGCGGCTTCTTTCGCCACTTCCGGTACGAACTGGATGGCACTGGCGCCGGTGCCGATCACGGCCACCCGCTTACCTTTCAGGTCGTAGCCGTGGTCCCAGTCCTGGGAATGGAACATCTTGCCCTTGAAGCGATCAAGGCCCTCGATGCTCGGATAGGCCGGCGTGCTCAGCCCGCCCATGCCCGAGACAAGAATGTTCGCCTCCAGCGCCTCGAAGGCCGGCAGGTCGGGATCGTTCACGTCCAGAGTATCGCCGGGCTTGAGGTCATGCTTCTGCATGTAGGCCCACAGTACCGGGCTGTCGGCGGTCTCCAGCTTCCACAGGTTGCGCTGGTCGTCGAAGTGGGCAGTCGCCAGGTGTGTATTGAAGCGGATGTGCCTCATCAGACCGTACTTCTCAGCGCAATGGCGCAGGTAGTCGAGTATTTCCCCTTGCTGGGCGTACATCCGCGACCAGTTCGGGTTCTGCTCGAACGAGAAGGAATACAACGCCGACTGGACGTCACAGGCGCAGCCCGGGTAATGGTTGTCGCGCCAGGTGCCCCCGACGTCGCTGCCCTGTTCCAGGATCACGAAATCCTCGTAGCCGGCTTCCTTCAGCTTGATGCCCATACCCAGCCCGGCAAAGCCGGTGCCGATGATTGCAATCGGAGTCTTGTCAGTCATAACCACCACACCTCGTTGTCGCTTGTGCGCGTCTTGTTGTCAGCGATGGCTCCCGAGTAGACACCTGTCTACCTGAGCCAGTAGACAGATGTATACACCCCATGTAGACGACTGTATACTTTTGCTGATCGAAAAATAGGCGTTTGGCCCATAGCGACAAGAAGGCGTCCTGATGAGCGTGATGACCGGAGGAAAACTGAAGCTGGTGCAGGCGGCCCTGCGGCTGATTACCGAAAGCCGCAGCCTGACCTCACTGGGTCTGCGCGAACTGGCGCGCGAGGCGGGGCTGAACCCCAATACCTTCTACCGGCATTTCCGCAATCTCGACGAGTTCGGCCTGCAGGTGCTGGGCTATATCGCCGAAGAGATGAAAACCGGCGTGCGGGAACTGCGCCGGATGGCGGAGAGTTCCGACCAGGCGTCCCGGGAGACGGTGGCCTTTGTCTATCACTATTTCCTGAACAACGCCGCGGCGACGACGGTGGCCGTGCGTGAACTGCATGGCCCGTCACCGGTACTGCGCCGGGCCTTGGAAAGCCAACTGGACGCCAGCGCCCGGGAGATGGCCGAGGACATCATCGAACGCCGGCTTGTGCCGGGTGTGGATAACGCCACGGTCCACGAGATCTCCCACATGACGATCCGCTACATCCTGTTCCGGGCCATGGACTACATCGAAAAACCCGGGCAGCGCGATCGCATCCAGATCGAAACCGAACACTTCATCAACCGCCAGTTCCGCGGCGCGCTCGTGGAATCCCTGCCGCCCGAGACCATCGCCCGCTGGGTCAGTAAAAACTAACCCAGGAGAGATAGTGGGCGCTTACTTCTTGGTCGTGTTGTAAACGTAGGAATCGACCGTATCGTCGGCGTTGAAGCGCACCACCAGGTCGGTGGTCTGGGCATCGCTGAAGGCGGACCAGCGATACTTGCCGTAGGTCCAGGTGGACTTGCCGTCCTCGATCCCGGTGCGCCAGGGCTCACCGAACATCTGCCGGATATCGGCGCGGGTGGTCTGGTCGATGCGGATCTGATCGACGTTCTGGGTGGGGAAATCGTGGCCGACCGTGGCACAGCCGGCGGTGAGGGCCGTTGCAACGACAACGGCGCCAAACAGCGGTTTCATTCCTGGCATCACGTCACTCCGTCAATGGATGATGCCTCCATCATACGCAACAACGTGACGTGTGCGATTACGGACCGGTAAGCCGGCCCGCAATCGCGCGGCCCTCTTCGTACCGCTCGGAATCAGTAAAGCTTGGCCAGAGACTTCTTGGCGAACGGCTCGACGTCACCGATACGCCCTTCCTTCACCTTCACCAGCCACTCCGGATCTTGCAGCAGCGCGCGGCCCACGGCGATCAGTTCGAACTCGTGGTTGTTCATGCGCTCCACCAGCTCGTCGATGCCGGACTGCTCCACCGCATCTTTCTTGCTGGCAAAGGTGCCGCTGATGAAGTCCTCGGTCAGGCCAACGCTGCCGACGGACATCGTGGGCTTGCCGGACAGCTTCTGGGTCCAGCCGGCCAGGTTCAGGTCGGAACCTTCGAATTCCGGTTCCCAGAAACGACGGGTCGACGCGTGGAAGATATCCACACCCGCCTCCGCCAGCGGTTTTAGGAACGCTTCCAGCTCTTCCGGCGTCTTGGCCAGCTTGGCGTCGTAGTCCTGCATCTTCCACTGGGAGAAACGCAGCATGATCGGGTAGTCCGGACCCACCCGGTGGCGGACCGCCTCGATGATCTCGATGGCAAAGCGCTGGCGATTGGCCATGCTGCCGCCGTACTCGTCATCCCGCTGGTTGGTGCCTTCCCAGAAGAACTGGTCGATCAGGTAGCCGTGGGCGCCGTGGATCTCGACACCGTCAAAGCCCAGCGCCTTGGCATCCTGGGCCGCATCGGCAAACGCGTTGACCACGTCGGCGATGTCTTCTTTGCTCATGGCCTTGCCGTTGGGCTTGCCCGGCGCGTAGAAGCCGGACGGGCTGTAGCCCGGTACGGACGGATCCGGCTCCATGCCTTCCTTGCGCACGGCACCCACGTGCCAGAGCTGCGGGAAGATCGCGCCGCCGGCGTCGTGGACCGCATCGACGACCTTTTTCCAGCCCGCCAGCGCGTCGGTGCCGTGGAAAGCCGGCACGTTCTCATACCCGTTGGCCGCCGCGTGGTTCACGGTGGTGCCCTCGGTGATCAGCAGGCCCACGCCACCTTCGGCGCGTCGGCGATAGTAATCCACCACGTTTTCACCCGGGACATTGCCCGGCGAGAAATTGCGGGTCATCGGTGCCATGGCAACGCGGTTGCGCAGTTTCAGATCATTCAGTTCAAAGGGGTCAAACAGGGGACCGAGATTCATGGTCATGGAAGTAGCCTCCTGAGGAAATGGAGCGCCGGACGACACGCGGCGAATTTGGTTTCGTTATGCAACCCTATTTAATCTGGTTTTAAAATGCAACTCTTTTCGGTAGACTCGAACCATGGCCAGAAAACGTTTTGATGATTCCAACTGCTCCGTGGCCCGGGCCCTGAATGAAGTCGGGGACTGGTGGTCGCTGCTGATCGTACTGCAGGCGATGTACGGCACCCGCCGCTTCGTCGACTTTCAGCAGGAACTCGGCATTGCCCGCAATATCCTCTGCGACCGCCTGGCCCGCCTGGTGGATAACGAGGTCCTGCGCAAGGTGGAAGTGGGTGAACACGGCTCGCGGCATGAATATCGCCTGACCGAGAAAGGCCGGGACCTGTTTCCGGTGGTGGTCGCCCTGCGCCAGTGGGGCGACAAGTGGAATCCGGCCCCCCATTGCGGCGCCCTGGATCTTCGCGACCGGGCCACCGGCCAGCCGATTCGGCCCATGACCGTACAGAGCGCCGATGGGGACCCCCTTTCGGTACGCGATGTGTTTATGCCGGACGCCGAGAGCACCTCCAAAACCGGTTGATTCAGCACTGCATTTTTTGAGCTGAATCAACGGATTGATGATTCCCGCCCGGCGCTCTCCGAATTCTTGCGTCAGATCAATATCCTACGCCGGCGACGCCCTACTCTCAGGCTATTCCCTCTTTTCATATCAAGGAGATAGCCATGAGAAAGACCGTCCGTAACGGCCTGATTGCAGTCGCCCTGTTACCCGCTTCCCTCGCCCAGGCCCATGAGGCCGGCGACCTGATCCTGCGGGCCGGAGCGGCTATGGTCGATCCACACGATTCCAGCGGCGACGTCCGGGTTGGCAGCACCAAACTGGATAACTGGAAAGTGAGCGTCGATTCCGACACGCAACTCGGTCTGACCGCCAGCTATATGCTGAGCCAGCATTGGGGGATCGGCGTGTTGGCCGCCACGCCTTTCAAACACGACATCAATGGCGCCGGTGCCCTGGGCGGTGCCGGCAAGCTGGCCGAAACCAAACATCTGCCGCCCACCGTCACGCTCCAGTATTTTCCGCTGGATCCGGGGATGACGATTCAGCCGTATGGCGGGATTGGCGTGAATTACACCCACTTCTTTGACGAGAAAACCACAGATACGCTAACCAACGCCCTGGGCGCGGCTTCAACCGATATCAAGCTGGATGACAGTGTGGGTCTGGCGGCCGAGTTGGGAGCCGACGTGATGCTGACCGATCGATTGCTGCTGAACGCCGCCGTCTGGTATGCGGACATCGACACGACAGCCACCATCAAGGCCTACGATGGCGCCGGCAACAAAGTGGCCACCGGGAAGGTCGATGTGGATATCGATCCGTTCGTCTACATGATCGGCGTCGGATACCGGTTCTGAGCCGGCCGGAAAGGAAACGGGCCGATACGGGATCGGCCCGTTTTGAGGCTAGGCGTTAGCGGACGGACGACGAGCGCCACCGCCGGAACGACCCCGACCGCCACGACGGCGCGAGCTGTTATTACGCGGGGGTCCACCAGCGTTACGCTTGCTGCCGTTACCGCCGCGCCCCTGATCACTGCGGGGTTTGGTGACCAGGGCAACACTGGGTTCGAACCCGTCGATCACTTCCCGCGTCAGGTCCTGCTTGATCAGCTTTTCAATGCCGCCCAGCAGCTTGCCTTCGTCGGCACTGACCAGTGAGACCGCGTGGCCGCTCTCGCCGGCCCGGCCGGTACGACCAATCCGGTGCACGTAGTCTTCCGGCACGTTCGGCAGCTCAAAATTCACCACTTGGGGCAGTTGCTTGATGTCCAGGCCCCGGGCGGCGATGTCCGTCGCTACCAGGACGCGAATCTCGCCTTCTTTGAAATGGCTCAGGGCCCGGGTGCGGGCGTTCTGGGATTTGTTTCCGTGAATCGCCGCCGCGGTGATCCCGTCACGCTCCAGTTTCTGGGACAGCCGGTTGGCGCCGTGCTTGGTGCGGGTAAACACCAGCACCTGCTGCCAGTCGTTGTCATGCACCAGACGGGCGAGCAGCGCCGTCTTGCGATTCTGGTCCACCGGGTGAACCGTCTGACGCACGGTTTCAGCGGTGGTGTTGCGCGGTGCCACGTCGATCTGGACCGGCTCATTCAGCAGGCCTTCCGCCAGCTTGCGGATCTCCGCTGAGAACGTCGCTGAAAACAGCAGGTTCTGACGCTGTTTCGGCAGCAGGGCCAGGATCTTGCGGATGTCGCGGATAAAGCCCATGTCGAGCATGCGGTCCGCTTCGTCCAGCACCAGTATGTCCAGCGCGTCAAAACGCACGGCGCCCTGCTGGTACAGGTCCAGCAGCCGGCCGGGTGTGGCGACCAGCACATCGACGCCTTCGCGCAGTTTCCGGATCTGCGGGTTAATCTTGACGCCGCCGAAGATGACGGCGGAGCTCACCGACTGGTAGCGGCCATAACGCCCCACGCTCTCGCCCACCTGGGCGGCCAGTTCGCGGGTCGGTGCCAGCACCAGCGCGCGCACGCCCTTGCCACGACGCGGCAGCTCACCAAGACGCTGCAACAGCGGCAGCGTGAAGCCGGCAGTCTTGCCGGTACCGGTTTGCGCAGCGGCCATAACGTCGCCACCCGACAAGACGGCCGGAATAGCCTGGGCCTGGATGGGGGACGGCTCTTCGTAACCCTGTTCGCGGGTCGCACGCAACAATGCCTCGGACAGGCCGAGTGATTCAAAACTCATAGGTATGATCTCGTGCGATGCGCTGACCGGCCAGGGGCACGTGGCGCATCGGATGGACTAAAACGACTGCAGGCATCGCCGGGTTGGCGTGCCGCCCTCTGAAAGGTCGTATAAGTGGGGCCGCGCCGATGGCGGCGAAGTCCTTCGAGGTAGGAATGTGAGGAGCCTAACAGAGTTCGCCCATAAAAACGACGTCGGGCACCTGTGGATAACCGTGACAGGGCCATATCCCCTATACTAAGAGGCCATTGAACCTGTCCCGGAGACGATGATGCTGTGGTATCGCCTCGGCCTGATTGGCGTGTGTGCGTGGCTGGCCCTGCCTGCGGCCGCCGCGACCTTTCGTGTGGGGTTGCTGCACGGCGATGCCGAGGTGTTCGACTACGAGCTGTCGGTGATCCGCCTGGCCCTCGACCACGCACCCGGCACGCAGACGCTGGAAGTGGTTCCGCTACCGAAAGTGCCCCAGAACCGTGTGTTCGCCATGCTTCATGAGGCGCATCCGAAGATCAACGTCTTCTTCAGTGGCTACAGCCCCGAACGGGAAGAGAGCCTGTTGCAGGTCAACATTCCCATGACCCGGGGCCTGCTGGGCTACCGCCTGTTTGCCGTGCGCAAGGATCGGGTGGCTGAACTGAGTCCAATCGACACCCTGTATGAGCTGCGACAGGTCACCGTTGGCTCCGGCACCGGTTGGCCGGAAAACCGGATCCTGGAACACAACGGGGTCAAACTGGTGACCAGCCAGTATGAAAACCTCTGGCGTATGCTCGAGTACCAGCGTTTCGACCTGTTCCACCGGGGTATCCAGGAAATCTTCACCGAGCTGGCCAAACCCGGCCGGGAGAACCTGGCGATGCTGCCCGGCGTGGCCCTGGCCATGCGCTACGACTACTTTCTCTATGTGTCGAAGTCGCGACAAGACCTCCACGACATCCTGAAACAGGGTCTGATGAAGGCCTATGAGGACGGATCGTTCATGGACAACTTCCGCCACCACCCTGCCATCCGGGCCGCGCTGGATCGGGGTGAGCTGGACCAGCGCCAGATCATCTGGCTGGAGACACCGGAAACCAGCCACACGCTGGATGAGATCCCGGATCGCTACTGGCACCTGCCGTCGCAAGAAGAGTGATCAGCGCTGGGCGCTGGCCAGAACGGCCCCAAAGAACAGAAAGGTGGAGCCGGCGGTCCGATTCATCACGCGCCCGCCCCGCTCCGACGTCAACCAGCCTCGAATCCGCTTCGCGCCGAGGGCGTAACCCAGGTGCACCAGGGCCACGATCACTGCATACGTCAGCGTCAGCAGGACAAACTGGATTTGGAAATCGCCGGCCGGATCGATGAACTGGGGGAAAATCGACAGGAAGAACAGCACCACCTTGGGATTGCTGAGCTGCAGCAACAACGCTTCAATAAAGCGCCGCCCGAAGCGATCGTCCGCCGCCCCGGTGTCCGTCTGCAGGTTCAGGCCCGGCTTGCGCCACAGGCGAATGCCCAGATATACCAGGTAGGCCGCGCCCACATACTTGACCAGGGTAAAGGCCGTCGCCGAGGTGGCCAGAAGAACCCCCAGACTCGTCGCCGACAGCGCCGACACCACGAGAGCCCCGGCGGAAATCCCCAGGATACCGCCCAACGTGCCTCGCCGCCCCAGGCGCAGGGCGTTCGAGAGGGTCATGACGACACCGGGCCCGGGACTCAGGGCGGTGGCCGTCGCCATCAGCAGGAACAGTAGGTACAGGTGCACCGGAATCTCCATGGGCCAGTCAGCGACAAGGCGGGTGCTTGTGCAAATCACCTCGATCGGGTGACACTCATTGTCCACCTTCCTGGCAATGGATGCCAGGACGCCCAACACCGCCCGGAGAACGCATGACGACAACATGGCTTGAAGACATCACCCTCACGAACCAGACCGCCAGCCTGGTACCGATGGCCTCGGAACACCGGGACGCACTGGTCGAAGCCGCCGGCGACGGTCGCCTCTGGGAGCTCTGGTTTACCGGCGCGCCGTCCGCCGACACGGTGGACACCTACATCGAGCAGGCGCTCAAGGACAAGGCCGCCGGCCGCGCCCTGCCGTTCGTGGTGATCGAGAATGCCAGTGGCGACGTGATTGGTGCCACCCGCTATTGCAACGCCGAGCCGGACCACCAGCGCGTCGAGATCGGCTACACCTGGTACGCCCAGCGCGCCCAGCGCACTTCGGTGAACACCGAATGCAAGCAGCTGCTGCTGACCCACGCCTTCGAGCAGTTGAACGCCATCGCTGTGGAATTCCGCACCCACTGGCACAACGAGGCCTCCCGCCGCGCCATCGCCCGCCTCGGCGCCAAGCAGGACGGCGTGCTGCGCAATCACCGCATTGAGCCGGACGGCGCCTACCGGGATACCGTGGTGTTCTCGATCCTGGAAAGCGAGTGGCCCACGGTGAGGAAATCCCTCGCCTTCAAACTGGCCCGGCTGCGCGAGCGCGGCTAACGTCGAGACGGGCGGGGTATTGTGGCGCCGGTGAGCAGCACCCGACCATGGATACCATGGACGTTGGCCCGGTAAACCCACACAATGGCGAAAAAAACGCGCCGGAGAAGCGCCATGACGATGCTGAGAGGGATCCTGCTGGTGGCCACACTGGCCCTGGTCGCGGGGCCCACGCCTGCAGACACGCTGCAACCGTTTTCCACCATGTCCTCCCTGGACGACGGCTGGGCACCGCTGGAATTTCCCAACATCAATAAACACTCGCAATATCAGTTGGTCACCGAAGACGGTGTGCAGGTGATCAAGGCGCAGACCCGAGGGGGCGCCTCCGGGCGGATAGCCCGAATCCGCATCGAGCCGGGCGACAAGCTGACCCTGCAGTGGCGTTGGAAGGTCAGCAACATCTACCAGACCGGCAACGCGCGCAAGAAGGACGGCGACGACTACCCGGCGCGGATCTACGTGGCTTTTGCCTTTGAACCGGACAAGGCCGGTTTCTTTGAACGGGCCAAACGCAAGGCCGCCGAACTGATCTACGGCGAGGAACTCCCCGGCAACGCCCTGAACTACATCTGGGCCAACAAGCTGCCGGTGAATACCGTCATCGCCAACCCCTACACCGACCGGACCCAGATGATCGTGGTGCAGAGCGGGTCGGAACAGACCGGGCAATGGGTCATGGAATCGCAGGACATCGTCGCCGACTACAAGCGGGCGTTTGGCGAGGCGCCGCCGCCGATCATCGGTATTGGCATCATGACCGACGCCGACAATACCGGGGAATCCGCCACCGCCTGGTACGGCGACATCACTCTGGAGCGCTGACGCCCCCTTCCGCCGGCATGGGAAACCCCGGCAGTGCCGAAACCGGCCGTTGATCCCCCGCCAGTGGCAACGAACCTGTTGCCTTGAGGCGCTGGAAAGCCGCATCGAACGCCTGTCGCATGCGCTCCGACTTGGCGTCTTCTACCGAGAACAGCCAGGCCGCTTCGCGCTCCCGGATAAAACAGTGTTCCAGCCCCTCGGGGCCGTTGGTGGCGCCGATCGCCGCCACCGGGTCCCGGTAATCGAGCAGGTATTCCCCGCGGCGGCGGTGCAGCATGTCGACGCCGGCCTGGTGTGTGGAGGTGTAGGTCAGGTCATTGTCGCCCTGGTCGGCCAGGTATTGCGCCAGTCCGCCATAGGTGTAACCGGATATCAGGATCAGGCGCTGACCCTGCAGGTCACTGAACTGACGGATGGGCGGTGTGTCCTTGAGGTGCCAGGCACTCAGTTCGACGTGGATCGGGCGAGTGGCACTGGGCCGCACCTTACCCTCCAGGGAAGGGATGTGAGTCAGGCCGGGCCAGAGATCGATGTGGCCCTTTCGCAGGTAGAGATACACCCGGCTGATCGGCAGATAGACGAAAACCGGCCGGTAGCCGGCCTCGATGGCCACTTTGCGGGTCAGGTCGATAAAGGTGCCGGCGGGCTGACCCTGCGCATCCCGATATTCATAGGGTGGAAAAGCCACATAACCGATTCTCGCGACCGGCACATCGGCCCGCGCCGTGACCGACAGCAGCCCGACCAGCACCGCCGCCAGCCCCCGAAACAGGGCGCGGTAACCGACAAACGACCTGATCCAATCGATCATCACATCGGACTCCGGAAAACCATACCGCTCAACACTCTGCCGGGAGCGACACAACGCCTCGACCCGGGTTTGATCACAGAACACCTATCTCTCAACATAACCTGCCCCCCGTCAGGCAACCACCTTAGGCGCGCGATTATTTGACGGAGGTGGCGTTTCACGCATCCGCGTTGATTGGGCTGCCGGTGATTTCGGCCCATCGGGCCAATGGTCCAGCCACAGGCACCGACCTAAACTGATCATTAAACCATCAACATGAGTCACTGCCATGCCCACCTCCCCGCTTGCCCACTGGCAGCATCAGGCATCGGCCATCCTCAGCGGGCTGCTGGGCGACTGGCTGGCCAGTCGCGGTAATCCGCTGGCGATCGACATGCAGCTCTATCGTCACGGCCGGCCCCTGGCTCTGGATGACCTGATGCAGGACGGTCAGACGCCCCGGCGCAGCCTGGTGATCCTGGTCCATGGCCTGACCGAGCTGGAATCCATCTGGGATTTTCCGGGGCAACACGGCACCAACTACGCCACCGCACTCTGCGAGGGCTTGGGCGCCGAACCCCTCAGCCTGCGCTACAACACCGGGCGCGCCATTCCCGACAACGGTCGGGCGCTGGCCCAGCAACTGGACGCCCTGGTCACCGCCTGGCCGGTGCCTGTGGAAAACCTGGTGCTGATCGGCCACAGCATGGGCGGTCTGCTGATTCGCAGTGCCTGCCATTACGGGGAAGCTACCGGCTATGACTGGATACGAGCCGTCGACAGCTGCATCTACCTGGGCTCACCGCATGATGGCGCCTGGCTGGCGCGTCTGGCACAGGGCGGTGCCGGCGTGCTGCAGGCCCTGCCCCGGGATTACCTGAGAGCGATCGGCGATGTGATCGATTTGCGCAGTGTTGGCATCCGCAACCTGAATCGCGGCCAGATCACCGACCAGCCCGAGGAACAGCCGCCGCTGCTGGCGACAGCCCGACACTATGCGATCTGCGGCTTGCTGGGCCGGCATCGGGCCAATCCGGCCAACTGGCTGTTCGGCGACGCACTGGTGCATGAGGACAGCGCCCGGGGGCACCACCAGCCGGGCTGGCAGTTGACGGATCAGGCGACGTTTGCCGGAATCGATCATATCCGGCTGGCTCATCACCCGGCGGTGCTGGCCCAACTGGAGGACTGGTTACGATGAAGACGACACAGCGACCGGAGAGTCCCGGAATCTGGTGGCGAGGCGTGGCCGATCTGGCCAGCGCCAGCGCCGAAGTCACCGCTCGCCGGCTGGAAGGGGTGCATCGATCCATCGCCGACGAAACGTTCGACGTGCTGGCCCGGATTCCGGTGACCCGGCCGTTCAGCGAGCCGGTGCGCCGAATCCATCACGGAATTGCAGCGCTGAGCTACCGCAGCGTGGCGCTGGGCGCTCGGGGACTCAACCAATGGGTTCGGTCCCCCGCGCCCGAGGAGAGGGCGCCTAGCGAAGAATAAGCACCGGCGTCTGGGTCGTGGTCAGCATGCTGGTGGTGGTACTGCCCACGAGGAACTGGCGGATCCGGGAATGGCCATACGCCCCCATCACCAGCAGGTCGATGTCCTGTTCCGCCTGGTAGGCGTGCAGGGTCGGTTCCACGTCGCCGGCGCGGATGGCCACTTCCACGTTGCAGCCCGCTTTCAGCAGCTTGTCTTTCGCCTCGTCCAATTGGGCCCGGCGGTCACCGGTGTCCGGTCCCACCATCACCAGGTGCAGCGGAAAATCCCTGAAAATCGGGCTATTTGACAGCAGTTCGATGCCTTTTCGCGCCGTTTCGCTGGCATCGAACGCCAGCATGGCGCTGCGCGGCGTGCTGAACTCATCCGGCACCAGCAACAGCGGGCGATGTAGGGTGCGGATCACCGTTTCCAGCTGACTGCCGATGTGGATGTCCCGATCGGTGCTGCTCTCGCCATGCAGTCCCATCACCAGCAGGCGGGTGTCCTGCTCGATGTCCAGCAGGCTCTCGGCCAGATCGCCGTGACGCTGACGCTGGCGAATGTCTGACACGCCATCTTCGCGGACCCGAGTCTCCGCCGCATCCAGCATGTGCCGGCCCTGCTCCAGCGCCAGCTTGCTGCGCTTCTGGTCCAGCTCGGCCAGCTCTTCCAGCAGGTGCTCGCGGCTGCCGAGGCCGATGCTGCCGGCCAGGTCCGGTTCGGTGGGGTAACGGGCATGATCCAGCACGTGGAACAGGGTCAGCGGCGCATCCAGGCGCTGACTGGCCCAGGCGGCGTAATCACACACCGCCGTGGTGGACCGTGAGCCATCGATGCAGGCTACAACTTGGGACATGAAACCGTCTCCCCTCGCTCTATTATTGATGTTTCCGTACGAACAGTTTGCCCTGATTGCATGACAGCCGTCATCAGTGCCCCATCAATTGATCAGCGGCTTCGGGCTTGTCGTGGATCGCAAACCGGTCAACGATGGTGGCGCTGGCCTCATTCAGGCCAATCACCTCCACGTCCGCACCTTCCCGGCGGAACTTGATCACTGCCTTGTCCAACGCGCCCACCGCCGTGATGTCCCAGAAATGGGCACGGCTCAGGTCGATGACCACGTTATCCACAGCCTCCTTGAAGTCGAACGCCGCCAGGAATTTTTCGGTGGAGCTGAAGAACACCTGGCCAACCACCTTATAAGTGCGGGTCTGACCGCTCTCATCCAGTGACGGGGTGACCACCATGAACCGACCGATCTTGTTGGCAAAGAACAGCGAGGCCAGCAGCACGCCGGCCAGCACGCCCAGCGCCAGGTTGTGGGTGGCCACCACCACGCAGACGGTGACCAGCATCACCAGGTTGGTGGACAGCGGATGCCGGCGCAGGTTGCGCACCGAATCCCAGCTGAATGTCCCGATAGAGACCATGATCATGACCGCCACCAGCGCCGCCATGGGAATCTGTACCAGCCAGTCCTGCAGCACCAGCACCATGAACAGCAGGAAGGTACCCGCCACCAACGTCGACAACCGGGTGCGGCCGCCGGATTTCACGTTGATCACAGTCTGGCCGATCATGGCACAGCCGGCCATGCCGCCCAGCAGGCCGGAGAAGATGTTGGCCACGCCCTGACCCTTGCACTCCCGGTTACGGTCGCTGGTGGTGTCGGTGAGGTCGTCCACGATGGTCGCCGTCATCAGCGACTCCAGCAGCCCCACCACCGCCAAGGGCAGGGAATAAGGCAGGATGATCCACAGGGTCTCCAGATTCAGCGGCACGTCCGGCCACAGGAACACCGGCAGGGTGTCTGGCAAATCGCCCATGTCGCCTACCGTGCGCACGTCCAGGCCCAACACCATCGACACAATGGTCAGCAGGATAATGCAGACCAGAGGCGAGGGAATCACCTTGCCCACCTTGGGCACCAACGGGAACAGGTAGATAATGCCGAGACCGGCCGCGGTCATGGCGTAGACGTGCCAGGTCACGTTGGTCAGCTCCGGCAGCTGGGCCATGAAAATCAGGATCGCCAGCGCGTTGACGAAACCGGTCACCACCGAGCGGGAGACAAACCGCATCAACGACCCCAGCCGCAGGAAGCCGAACAGGATCTGGAAGACGCCCGTCAGCAGCGTTGCGGCCAGCAGGTACTGCAGCCCGTAATCCTTGACCAGCGTCACCATCAACAGGGCCATGGCCCCGGTGGCGGCTGAAATCATGCCGGGCCGACCACCGGCGAAGGCGATCACCACCGCGATACAGAACGAGGCATAGAGCCCGACCCGGGGATCGACACCGGCGATGATGGAGAAGGCAATCGCCTCGGGAATCAGCGCCAGCGCCACCACGATACCGGCGAGAACATCCGCCCGGGTGTTGGAAAACCAGTGCTTCTTGATGGAAGAGAGCATTGAGAAAGACCTTTGAATTCAGCGTTGTTGCAGGCCGACAAAAAAACACGGCTCTCCAAGAGAGCCGTGTCAGTCAACCAATATTTGGGAGCCCCTGCCGCGTCAGACCAGATACACGACGCACAGCAGGCCCACGCCGCCCAGCACCAGGGTATACGGCAACGCCATCAGCACCATGCGCCCGTAGGACAGTCGCACCAGTGGGGCGATTGCGGACGTCAACAGAAACAGGAAAGCCGCCTGGCCGTTGGGCGTTGCCACACTGGGAAGATTGGTCCCGCTGTTGATGGCGATCGCCAGCTGCTCAAAATGGGGCTGGGAGATATCGCCGGCTTCCAGGGCTTGCTTGATTTCGCTGATGTAGACCGTCGCCACGAACACGTTGTCACTGATCATGGACAGCAGGCCGTTGGCGACGAAGAACATACCCGGCTGCTGGGATACCGGCAAAGCGAGCACGTAGTTTATCACAGGTGTAAACAGGTGCTGCTCGTGGATGACCGCGACCACCGCGAAAAAAACCACCAGCAAGGCGGTGAACGGCAGCGCCTCCTCAAACGCCCGACCGATCTGGTGCTCCTCGGTGATGCCGGTAAACGCGGTAATCAGGATGATCACCAGCAGGCCGATCAGCCCCACTTCGGCCACATGGAAAGCCAGGCCGAGCACGAGGATCACTGCCGCGACCGCCTGTACCCAGAGCCGGGCCCGATCCGCCGGGGTACGGCGCGCCTGCTCGTTAGCCGCAAACTCCTCCAGCACCTGACGGACCGGTTTGGGCAGTCGGGCGCCGTACCCGAACCAGCGGGTTTTCTCCAGCAACGCGCAGGTCAGCAGCCCCGCCACCAGCACCGGCATGCTGACCGGTGCCATGCGCTGGAAGAACTCGACGAAGTTCCAGCCCACTTCCTTGGCAATCAGCAGGTTCTGCGGTTCGCCCACCATGGTGGCCACGCCGCCTAACGCGGTGCCGATCGCGCCGTGCATGAGCAAGCTGCGCAGGAAAGCGCGAAAGACTTCCAGATCTTCCCGGTGTAGTTCGATGACCCCTTCGTCAGAGCCGGTGTTGTGATCGTCGTGGTGATAGCCCTTCCCGGAAGCGACCTTGTGGTAGACGGAAAAGAACCCGACCGCCACGCTGATGATCACTGCCGTGACCGTCAACGCATCGAGGAACGCCGACAGGAACGCCGCCGCCAGCGAAAACAGCAGGCCCAGAAGCACCTTGGACCTCACCCCAATGAGAATGTGGGTGAAGGTCACCAGCAGCAGTTCCTTCATAAAGTAGATGCCGGCCACCATGAACATCAACAGCATGATTACCGGCAGGTTGTGCAGGATTTCCAGATAGACGTCATCGGCGGTGGTCATGCCGATCGCCAGCGCTTCGATGGCCAGCAGGCCGCCGGGCTGCAGCGGGTAACATTTGAGCGCCATGGCCAGGGTGAAGATGAACTCGGCCACCAGCAGCCAACCGGCCAGGCCCGGTCCCAGCCACCAGAAAATCGGCGGATTGATCACCAGGAACAGGAGGATGACCTGCTTGTACCAGGTCGGGGCGTTGCCCAGGAAATTGGCGCGCAGGCCGGCAAAGAGAGTGGAAGGCATAAGGTTGTCATTACGTCGGTGGATTCTTGTGACAGGGGAAGGTGGCCGCATTGGCCTGCGACGGGTCGCGCTTCCCTGCCGTGAATCAACCGGCCTCGTCGCCGGTTATCCCGATAGTAGCAAAGTCTGGGCACCCTTCGCTGTTTCCGACCGCCCAATCCTCCGAAAAGACGGGATTTTTGCGGCTTCAGCCACCCACGCGGCGGGCGGGCACCTTGACATCAATCAAATGGAAATGATTTTCATTTGTCTTTAATTGTTTTCTGGACCATGCTCTGGAGGGCAGATCAGTGACCGGAGAACGATTATGAGCGAGTGCGCAACCCGGATGGCCGGCTCGGCCTCGTCGCTTTGCCAGGCATGGCGACGGCTGAAGGCACAGGCGCGAGAAGACAGGATAACGACCACGGGTGCCATGACCCGGGCCGTCACGCACCGACAGGCCGCCCATTCGGGACGGCCTCCGGCGACGTAAAACAGGCGCTAGTGGGTAACGCCCACCGCATGTGCGGTGCCGGCCACCTCGACGCTGTCGGCCAGCATTTCCGCCGTGATCGCGGACAGGGTCCAGCCCAGGTGGCCGTGCCCGGTGTTGTAGAACACCGTGGGCAGATTCCCCTGGCCCACTTTGGGCATCATGTTGGGCAACATGGGCCGCAAACCGGCCCAGGGCACGACTCGGCGCGTGCTGATGCCAGGGAAGCATTCTTCCACCCAGCGGGTCAGCGGGCGCACGCGATCGGCGCGGATGTCCCGGTTGTAACCGTTGAATTCGGCGGTGCCCGCCACCCGGAAGCGATCATCGCCCAGGCGGCTGGTGACGATCTTGGTTTCGTCGTCCAGCAGACTGACATCGGGCGCCGAGGCCTGGGAATCGGCATCGTCCAGGTGAACGGTGATGGAGTAGCCTTTCACCGGGTAGATGTTGACCCGGTCCCCCAGTTTGGCGGCCAGAGCCCGACTGCCGACGCCTGCGCAGACCACCACACCGTCGTAGCTTTGCTGGTCTTCCTGCTCGCCGTCGCTGGAGCGGACCCAGGCGGCGTTGGCGTCTGCCCCCAGATCCTCCACCGCATAGCCGTAGCGGGTGGTCACGCCCAGTCGTTCGATGGCCTGGGCCAGACCAAACGTGAACTTGTGGATATCGCCGGTGGCATCGCTTTCGGTGAAGAAGCCGCCATAGTAGTCGCCGGCCAGGGTCGGTTCGATCGAACGCATCTCGTCCGGGGTGACGGCACGACGTTCCAGGCCGCCGGCGGCCAGCAGTTTGGAGACTTCCGCCGCGTGGTCGTAGCCGGACTTATTGCGGTAGATGTGCAGGATGCCGCGCTTTTTCAGGTCGAAGTCGATGCCTTCGCTGCGCGCCCAGTCGAACAGGTACTCGCGGGCGGCGATCGCCATGCGGGTGGTTTCCGTGGTGTTGTGGGCGTATTGCGGAATGGCGGCGATGAACTCGGCAAACCAGCTCATCTTGTGCCAGGACGGCTTGGGGTTGACCAGCAGCGGCGCGTCGCTGCGCATCATCCACTTCAGGCCCTTGATAATGGTTTGCCAGTTGTTCCAGACCTCGGCGTTGGAGGCCGACAACTGTCCACCGTTGGCAAAGGAAGTTTCCATTGCCGCGTAGCGGTTTTTCTCGTACAGGGTCACGTCGAGGCCACGCTTGGCCAGGGAATACGCCGTGGTCACTCCCGTGATACCACCACCAATAACGGCTACTCTTTTCATGAGACTCTCCAGTTTTCCGGCGTCAGAGGTCGCCTTTCAACCTGAATGAGGTTGAAAGTACCCCTTCCGTCACGGAACCTGAGAGATTCACGAGCCGCAATCATGCAAGCGGCCGCTTGCTCCTTCGGTGTGCCGGGTGACGCTGTCACCGGCAGCTCTTCGGAAAGTGTTTGTGGGGGCGGTCCTTTTGCCTGAGAGTTTCCGGGGCTGTTGCTCCTTCGGCGCCGATCCCGCTGGGGATCGATCTCTCCCGCCCACACATTATCAATGCGGTCTACATATGACCGCACGTTCATAATAGCAAAAACCGCCCGGCCCACAAACTGCAGGCCGGGCCAGTGGCCCGGAGCCGGTCTCTATTCCACCGTCACACTCTTGGCCAGGTTGCGCGGCTGGTCCACGTCGGTGCCCTTGAGCACGGCCACGTGGTAGGACAGCAGCTGCAATGGCACCGTGTAGACGATCGGGGCCGTGATCGGGTGCACTTCCGGAATCGACATGACGTGCACGTGGTCTTCCTCATGCAGTCCCGACTGGTCGTCGGCAAAGACGAACAGCTCGCCACCGCGGGCCCGGACTTCTTCCAGGTTGGATTTGAGCTTTTCCATCAGGGCGTTGTTGGGCGCCACCGTGACCACCGGCATTTCGCTGTCCACCAGGGCCAGCGGGCCATGCTTCAACTCGCCGGCCGGGTAGGCTTCGGCGTGGATGTAGGAAATTTCTTTAAGCTTCAGAGCGCCTTCCAGAGCCACCGGGAACATCGCGCCCCGGCCGAGGAACAGGCTGTGGCTCTTCTCCATGAAGGCTCGGCTCATGTCGGCGATCCGGCCATCCAGGGACAGCACCTGATCCACCTGACGCGGCACCTCGCGCAGTGCCCGGACAATGTCGGCTTCCTTCTCGCTGTCCAGGCCGTTATGCCGGGCCAGCGCCAGGGTGAAGATCAGCAGCGCGGTAAGCTGGGTGGTGAAGGCCTTGGTAGAGGCCACGCCGATTTCCGGTCCCGCCTGGGTCATGATCACCAGGTCCGACTCCCGCACCAGGGAGCTGCCCGGCACGTTGCAGACCGCGAGCGCCGCCCGGAAGCCGGCTTCCTTGGCCTGGCGCAGGGCCGCCAGGGTGTCGGCGGTTTCGCCGGACTGGGAAATGGTCAGGAACAGGGTGTCGGGCTGGACCACATGGTGGCGATAGCGGTATTCGGACGCCACTTCCACGGAGCAGGGAATCCCCGCCAGTTCCTCGATCCAATAGCGGGCCACCATACCGGCGTGGTAACTGGTGCCGCAGGCGATGATCTGGACGTGACAGATACCGGCCAGCAGGTTGCCGGCCTCGGTGCCCAGAGCCTGTTCCAGCACGCGGGAATCGGTTAACCGGCCTTCCATAGTGGCCTGGATCACCCGCGGCTGCTCGTGGATTTCCTTGAGCATGAAGTGGCGATACTCGCCCTTGTCGGCGGAATCGATCGAATGCTCGAAACGCGACACCGGCCGCTCGGCCACCTGCTCATCCGCGTCCCAGATGCGCACGGCGTCCCGGCGGATTTCGGCGATGTCGCCCTCTTCCAGGAACATGAACCGGTCGGTCACGGGCAGCAGGGCCAACTGGTCCGACGCGATAAAGTTCTCGCCGATGCCCACGCCGACGACCAGCGGGCTGCCGCGGCGGGTGACCACGATGCGGTCGGGATCGTCGGCGTGCATGACCGCCAGTGCGAAGGCGCCGTGCAATTCGGCTACGGCGGCCTTGACGGCGGACAACAGGTCGTTCGACTGGCGGAAATAGGACTCGATCAGGTGGGCGACGACTTCGGTGTCGGTCTGGGAACTGAATGCAAAGCCCTCATCCTTCAGTCGGTCGCGCAGGATCTGGTAGTTCTCGATGATGCCGTTGTGGACAATCGCCAAGCGTTCACCAGACATGTGCGGATGGGCGTTCAGCTGGGACGGAATACCGTGCGTGGCCCAGCGGGTATGGGCAATACCCACCACACCCTGGGGCTCGGACTTTTCCAGCGCTTCGGCCAGGGCCTGGACCTTACCGACTTCCCGTTCCCGCCGCAGGGCGCCGTCGTCGCCGAGGATGGCCATCCCGGCCGAGTCGTAGCCGCGGTATTCCAGTCGCCGCAGCCCTTCCAGCAAGATGGCCGGCACATCCCGTTGTGACACCGCACCTACAATTCCGCACATAATCTTGTCCTGTCGTTCCTGGAGTTATTTCTTCTCGGGCCGGGGCCAGTTCTGGATATTGCGCTGCCGACCGCGGGCCACGGCCAGCTCGTCCGCTTCGACGTCCCGGGTAATGGTCGAACCGGCGCCGATGGTGGCATTATCCGCAACCGAGACCGGCGCCACCAGCGCCGTGTTGGAGCCCACGAATACGCCGTCGCCCAACTGGGTCAGGTGTTTGTTCACCCCATCATAATTGCAGGTGATGGTCCCTGCACCCACATTCACGTGCCGGCCCAGCACGGCATCGCCAACATAACTCAGGTGGTTGATCTTGGAGCCCTGGCCGACCCTGGCCTTCTTGGTTTCCACGAAATTGCCCACCTTGGTGTTTTCAGCCAGTTCGGTGCCGGGGCGCAGACGGGCGAACGGGCCGATCTGGGCATGGGCCCCCACATCAGCGCCATCAATCACCGTGTTGGCATCAATGCGTGCGCCGCTGCGAATCACCGCGTCACGGATAAAGCAGTTGGGCCCGATGTGGACATCGTCTTCCAGCACCACGCGTCCTTCAAACACCGCATTGACGTCGATCACCACATCCTGGCCCGTCTGCAGGGTGCCGCGGACGTCCAGACGCGCCGGATCCAGCAGGGTGGCACCGGCGGTCATCAGCCGTCGCGCCTGCTCGGCCTGGTACCAGCGTTCCAATTCGGCCAGCTGAATCCGGTTGTTGACGCCCTGCACTTCAAACGCCGTCACCGGATGCGCCACTTTGACCGCCACGTCGTGGGAGACAGCCATGGCGATCACGTCGGTGAGGTAATACTCACCCTGGGCGTTGCTGTTGGACAGACGCGGCAGCCAGTCTTTCAGGTGCCGGGCCGACAGCCCCATGATGCCCGTGTTCACTTCCTGGATGCGAAGCTGCTCGCTGCTGGCGTCCTTCTGCTCGACGATCGCCTGAACATTGCCGCCGCTGTCCCGCAGGATACGGCCGTAACCGTCCGGATTGTCCAGCGCCACCGTCAGCAGGCTGATCGCCGAATCGCTGACCTGATCCGCGAGGTGGCCCAGGGTGGCCGCATCCAGCAGGGGCACGTCGCCGTACAGCACCAGCACCCGGGCATCATCCGGCACGTTGGGCAGGGCCTGAGCCACGGCGTGACCGGTACCCAGTTGCTCTTCCTGCAGCACCCACTGGATGTCGTCAGCCGGCGTCGCCGCCCGCACCTGTTCGGCCCCGTGCCCGATCACCGTGTGGATGCCGCTGGCGCCCAGTGCCCGGGCGGTGTCGATGACGTGGTGCAACATCGGTTTGCCGGCCACGGCATGCAGCACCTTGGGCAACCGCGACTTCATGCGCGAGCCCTGGCCGGCGGCGAGAATGACGACGTGAAGGGGATGGGTCATAGGACGATCGGTTCCTTGGGAGTCGTGGCGGCGATCCGTCGGCCACGGCCTGATGGGTCTGAATTAAAAAAGCCGCATCCCTCGATAACGGGCCGGATCGGTCGTTATGTCGGGAGGCGGCTTTCAGAGTTGCCTGTACGGTAGCGCCGGTGGCGGCTTAGCGTTTCTTCCGCAGCTGCTGGATGGTTCTCAGCTTGGCGGCCGCTTCGGCCAGCTCGGTGGCAGCACGACTGTACTCGAACTCACTGGTCTGGTTCGCCAGTGCTTTCTCGGCTTCACGCTGGGCTTCCTGGGCGGCCGCCTCATCCACGTCTTTGGCGCGGATGGCGGTGTCGGCCAGCAGCGTGATGACCGACGACTGAACCTCCAGGTAGCCGCCGGACACGTAGAGGATTTCCTCCTCACCGCCCTGCTTGATCAGGCGAACCGGACCCGGCTTGAGTGCCGTCAGCAGTGGCGCGTGTCCCGGTGCGATACCGAGATCCCCTTCCGAACCGGCGGCAATCAGCAGCTCAACCAGTCCGGAGAAAATCTTCTGTTCAGCACTGACGACATCACAATGTACGGTCATAGCCATTTCTTAGCCTCTTTGATCAGTCAGGAAAAGGGGGCCTCTTACTTCTCTTTGGCCTTCATTTCCTTCGCTTTCTCAACGGCTTCTTCAATGGAACCGACCATGTAGAACGCCTGCTCGGGCATGTCGTCATAGTCACCGTTCAGGATTCCCTTGAAGCTGCTGATGGTCTCTTTCAGCGGCACGTATTTACCCGGTGCGCCGGTGAAGACTTCAGCAACGTGGAACGGCTGGGACAGGAAACGCTCGATCTTACGGGCGCGGGCAACGGTCAGCTTGTCTTCTTCTGACAGTTCGTCCATACCCAGGATCGCGATGATGTCCTTGAGCTCCTTGAAGCGCTGCAGAACCGTCTGCACACCACGGGCCACGTCATAGTGCTCGTGACCGATCACCAGCGGATCCAGCTGACGGGAGGTGGAGTCCAGCGGGTCGATCGCCGGGTAGATACCCTTGGAAGCGATGTCACGGCTCAATACCACGGTCGCATCCAGGTGCGAGAAGGTGGTTGCCGGAGACGGGTCGGTCAAGTCATCCGCCGGTACGTAGACCGCCTGGACAGACGTGATGGAGCCGTCTTTGGTGGAGGTGATCCGCTCCTGCAGCTGGCCCATCTCTTCGGCCAGGGTCGGCTGGTAACCCACCGCGGACGGCATACGGCCCAGCAGTGCAGACACCTCGGTGCCGGCCAGGGTGTAACGGTAGATGTTGTCAACGAACAGCAGGACGTCACGGCCTTCGTCACGGAACTTTTCCGCCATGGTCAGGCCGGTCAGTGCCACGCGCAGACGGTTCCCGGGGGGCTCGTTCATCTGGCCGTAGACCATTGCCACCTTGTCGAGAACGTTGGAGTCCTTCATCTCGTAGTAGAAGTCGTTACCCTCACGGGTACGCTCACCAACACCGGCGAAAACAGACAGACCGGAGTGCTCTTTGGCGATGTTGTTGATCAGCTCCATCATGTTGACGGTCTTACCAACACCGGCACCGCCGAACAGGCCAACCTTACCACCCTTGGCAAACGGGCAGATCAGGTCGATGACCTTGATGCCGGTTTCCAGCAGGTCCGCAGAAGCGGCCTGATCCGCGTAGCCCGGCGCCTTGCGGTGAATCGGCATGCGCTCTTCTTCGCCGATTTCGCCGGCTTCGTCGATCGGGCGACCCAGCACGTCCATGATCCGACCCAGAGTCTGGGTACCGACCGGGACGGAGATCGGGGCGTTGGTGTTTTCTGCCTTCAGGCCCCGCTTGAGACCTTCGGTGCTGCCCATGGCAATGGTCCGCACAACGCCGTCGCCCAGCTGCTGCTGGACTTCCAGAGTTGTTTCACCACCTTCAAGCAGCAGCGCGTCATACACTTTGGGGACGGAATCGCGCGGAAACTCCACGTCGATAACCGCACCAATGATCTGAACGATGTGTCCGCTACTCATGCTCAGTTCCTCGTTATCTTTAAAGTCAATAAAACCAGTTGGATCGTGGGGTCATCAGACCGAGGCTGCGCCGCTCACGATTTCCGAAATCTCCTGGGTGATCGCGGCCTGACGGGCCTTGTTATAGGCCAGCTGCAGATCGTCGATGATGTTGCCCGCGTTATCGGTCGCGCTCTTCATGGCAATCATCCGTGCAGCCTGCTCGCAGGCCAGGTTTTCCATCACACCCTGATAAACCTGAGATTCGATGTAACGTGTCAGAAGACCATCGAGAATCGGCCGTGCATCCGGCTCGTAGATGTAATCCCACTGGCTCTTTTTGACGTCTTCTTCATCAGTGTCCCTGGGCAAGGGCAGGAGCTGTTCCACCGTAGGACTCTGGGTCATGGTGTTCACAAACTCGTTGCTGACCAGGTACAGGCGATCGATCTTTTCGTCCTGGAACGCATCCAGCATGACCTTGACGGAGCCGATCAGCTTGTCGGCGCTGGGCGTATCGCCCAACTGGGTCAGTGCGGAGACGACGTTGCCGCCGTAGTTCCGGAAGAAGGACGCGCCTTTCTGGCCAATGGCGCAAAGATCAGTCTCAACGCCCTTTTCCTTCCATTGCCGCATTTCGCGGACCAGTGTCTTGAACACGTTGATGTTCAGGCCACCACACAGACCACGGTCCGAGGACACCACGATGTACGCCACGCGCTTGACGTCGCGCTCGATCATGAACGGGTGCGTATACTCGGCATTGGCCTTGGCAATGTGCCTGATCACCTGCCGCATCTTTTCCGCGTACGGGCGAGTCGCCTGCATACGCTCCTGAGCCTTACGCATCTTGCTCGCCGCCACCATTTCCATGGCGCTGGTGATCTTCTGCGTGCTCTTGATGCTGGAGATCTGGTTACGTATTTCTTTTCCGACGGCCATAACTCACTGCCTTTTCAAGTTAGACACTCGAGCCCGAAACCAACAGAGCCCGCCGGGTGGGCGGGCCGTCTGTCGTTACCAGGTCTGAGTGGTCTTGAATTTCTCGAGTGCAGCTTTCAGGCCTGAGGCGATCTCGTCGTTGTAATCGCCTTTTTCGTTGATCTTGGCCAGGAGCTCACCCTGTTCGGTGCGCATCCAGTCCATCAGGGCCGCTTCAAAAGCCACGACCTTGTCGACATCAACGTCATCCAGGAAACCTTCGTTCGCTGCGTACAGAACCGTACCCATCTCAGCCACGGACATCGGGCTGTACTGGTTCTGCTTCATCAGTTCGGTGACACGCTGACCATGCTCGAGCTGCTTGCGGGTCGCGTCGTCCAGATCAGACGCAAACTGGGCAAACGCCGCCAGTTCGCGGTACTGAGCCAGGGCTAGACGAATACCGCCACCCAGCTTCTTCATGATCTTGGTCTGGGCCGAACCACCGACCCGGGAAACCGAGATACCCGCATTCATCGCCGGACGGATGCCGGAGTTGAACAGGTTGGTTTCCAGGAAGATCTGACCGTCGGTAATCGAGATCACGTTGGTCGGTACGAATGCAGACACGTCACCGGCCTGGGTTTCGATGATCGGCAGCGCGGTCAGGGAACCGGTCTGGCCTTTCACTTCACCGTTGGTCTTCTGCTCCACGTAATCGGCATTGACGCGGGAAGCCCGCTCCAGCAGACGTGAGTGCAGGTAGAAAACGTCACCCGGGTAGGCTTCACGGCCCGGCGGACGACGCAGCAGCAGGGAGATCTGGCGATACGCCACAGCCTGCTTGGACAGATCGTCAAACACGATCAGCGCGTCTTCACCGCGGTCACGGAAGTACTCACCCATGGAAGTACCGGCGTACGGCGCCAGGAACTGCATGGCGGCCGGATCGGCGGCACCGGCAGCGACCACGATGGTGTGGTCCATGGCGCCATGCTCTTCCAGCTTGCGCACGACGGCGGCAATGGAAGACTGCTTCTGGCCAACGGCAACATAGATACACTTGATGCCACTGTCTTTCTGGTTGATGATCGCGTCGATCGCCACAGCGGTCTTACCGATCTGGCGGTCACCGATGATCAGCTCACGCTGGCCGCGACCGATCGGCACCATGGTGTCGATGGCTTTCAGACCGGTCTGGACCGGCTGGTCGACGGATTGACGGGCGATAACACCCGGCGCGACCTTCTCGATCGGAGCGGTCAGCTCGGCGTTCAGATCGCCGTTGCCGTCGATCGGGTTACCCAGGGCGTCGACAACCCGGCCCAGCAGCTGTTCGCCAACCGGAACTTCCAGGATACGACCGGTGCAACGCACCTTCTGGCCTTCGGCCAGCCCTTCGTAGTCACCCAAGACAACCGCACCGACAGAATCACGCTCCAGGTTGAGCGCCATGCCGAAAATGCCGTTGTCGAATTCAATCATCTCACCGTACATGACGTCGGCGAGACCGTGGATCAGCACGATACCGTCGGAAACCGACAGGATGGTGCCTTCGTTACGTGCTTCGGAAGAGATATCGAGCTTTTCGATTCTCTTCTTGATGATGTCACTGATCTCGGATGGATTCAGTTGCTGCATGCCTTTATCCTCAAACCGTTATCTGCAATCAGGAACCTATCGCGTCCGCCAGCTTCTCAAGCCTGCCTCGTACAGAGGCATCGATGACGACGTCGCCCGCGCGAATCAAAACTCCACCAATCAGCGACTTATCCGTAGTGGTAGACAGGTTCACTTTGCGGCCTAGCTTACGGGAGAGTGCTTCCACCAGTTTGGCTTCTTCATCGCTCGATACCTCGAACGGAGACGCCATCTCAACGCTGACGGAACTCTCCAGTTGCGCCCGCAGTCCTTCAAACAAGGCATTGATTTCCGGCAAGAGGGGCAATCGCTTGTTTTCAGCCAGCAGCGCGATGAAGTTGCGCCCCTGCTCTGACAATTTACCCTCGCAGAAATCGGCAAATGCCGATGCTTTTTGCTCGTCCGGAAGGGTCGGATGCGCCACCATGGCTTTCGCCTGTGGGTCATTCGCCACCGCACTCGCGAAAGCCAGCATGTCCGACCACTCTTCGAGCGCGCCGGTATCCTGCGCAATCGCAAACGCGGCGTTCGCGTACGGCCGGGCTAGCGTTATCAACTCTGCCATGTCAAACCCCGTTTACAGTTGCGCAGACAGCTTGTCCAGCATCTCGCTGTGAGCTTTGGCGTCGACAGAGGTTTCCAGGATCTTCTCTGCACCGGCGATGACCAACGAAGCCAGTTCCGCGCGCAGTGCTTCTTTCGCACGGTTCTGTTCCCGTTCGATCTCGGCACTGGCCTGGGCCAGAATCCGCTCGCCTTCGACGCGTGCGTTTTCCTTGGCCTCGTCGACCAGACGGGCCGACCGCTTGTTCGCTTGATCGATGATCTCGGCTGCCTTTTGCTTGGCTTCACGCAGTTCCTGGGCCGCTTTTTCCTGCGCCAGCTCCAGATCACGATTGGCGCGGTCAGCCGCGCTCAGGCCATCGGCAATTTTCTTCTGCCGTTCTTCCATGGCCTTCGTGATCGGAGTCCACACGTACCGCATGGTGAGCCATACAAATACGGCAAACGCGATCATTTGACCGATAAATGTAAGGTTAAAACTCACACCGCTTCTCCACTAAATGGAATGAATTAGGTGGTCAACTTCGGTGCTTAGCCTGCAACAACGAACAGGATGTAGAGCCCCAGACCAACGCCGATCATCGGAACCGCGTCAACAAGACCCATAACAACGAAGAACTGGGTACGGAGCATCGGGATCAGTTCCGGCTGACGTGCACCGCCTTCCAGGAACTTGGAACCCAGGATACCTACACCGATGGCGGCGCCAACAGCTGCCAGACCCATCAGAATACCGCTTGCCAGTATGATCAGAGCTTGTGCTTCACTCACTTTTTTATCTCCCGTTAATGGTTGAGCTTGGGTTAGGTTTAAACTTTTAGTGACTCTCGCTGGTCTCGAAAGACTGCGACATGTAGACGATGGTCAGAACCATGAAGATGAACGCCTGCAGCGAGATGATCAGGATATGGAACATAGCCCATACAATCTGCAGGCCGCCACCGAAGATGCCCAGAACCGGACCGGCACTGTACATCAGGGCAATCAGGATAAAGATCATTTCGCCGGCGTACATGTTGCCGAACAACCGCAGGCCCAGTGAGACCGGCTTGGCAATCATGTTGACGAATTCGAGGACGAAGTTGATCGGGATGAAAATCGCCTGGACGATCGGGTTCTTGTTGCTGAACGGATGCAGGGTCAGCTCACCAATAAAGCCGCCCAGGCCTTTCTCACGAATGCTGAAGAACAGGATCAGCAGGAAGACGTCGAACGCCATACCCAGAGTCACGTTCGGGTCGGTGGACGGCACCACCTTGAAGAAAACGTGGTGCGGATCCGCACCCAGGACGTGCTCACCGAACAGCTGCGCCACGAACGGCAGCAGGTCGACGGCGATCAAGTCCATGAAGTTCATCAGGAAAACCCACACAAGAATGGTCAGTGCCATCGGGGCGACCAGCGGGTTCTTGTAGGGGAACATGCTCTTGACGTTGTCCTGGACGAAGTCCACGACCATTTCCACAAAGTTCTGGAATCCGCTCGGGGTGTCGGAGGTCATCGTCTTGGCGACCTTGCGGAACATCAGGAAGAAGATCAGTCCCAGAACCAGCGACCAGCCCATCATATCGACGTGGATCGCCATAAAGCCCATCTGCTGGGCCTCTGCACCGTTGTGCGCCATTGTCCAGATAGCCTGGTCCTGACCGGGACGCGTGCCCGCCGGCAGCTGGCCGAATGTCAGGTTCGTCAGGTGGTGATCGATATAACTGGACGCAGTGAGGTTTTCGCTTTCGCCTGCCATGTTCAGTCTCTCAAGCCCTATTTTTCAAAGATTTAGAGCCCCACAGCGCCGGGGCCAATGTATTCGTTGTCAGTACCAGGATAAAGGCCAGAAACAACACCCCGGCATTCAGGGGCTGGACCCACTTGAAAACGGCGGCAAACAAAAGCGCCGTGAGCGCCAACTTGACGACTTCACCCCAGTAAAATGCGCGCACAATGTGGCCCATCGCCCTTGCCGGCCGATAGGCAAAAACCTGTTTTGTAAAAAAGGCGTTGGGAATCGTGTAGATCAAACCGCCCAACAGCCCGGAGTACCCGGCTACTTGTCCCGCGATCAGGTACCCAACTCCGGCTATGGCGACAGTGAAGGACAGCTGTATCCATGTCAATCGGTGGACCGGTGGTCGAGTCGCGTCTATCCGGCGACCCGGAATGTTGTTAGAACAGTTTTTCATGTTCCGCGCCACCTGCCGCTGCCGGGTGCTGATAAACCTCTATTGTCAAGGCAGCGGGATTATATGTGTTAACTCAACCGGGTTCAACACAACCCGCCCTGTTATCGGGCAGGGAAAATGCCCTTCTTTGGCACTAATTCCTTGGTTCTGGCGCCTTTCCGAACCATTGTGATCCATCATTAAAATTCATTTTTTAGTGCAATATTTTCGATGTAACCGTCGCCGATGCTGACCGAAAAACACGCACAGCGAGACCCACGCCGATGACTGCGTGCGGTCAGGCGATCACAAAAAAGGGGAGGAAAATGCCCGTCGGAATCAGGCGTTACTTGATATGACCCAGGATGCCATCCAGCTCATCCAGGCTGCTGTACTCGATAACGAGTTTGCCTTTGCCTTTCTGGCCGTGATTGATGGCCACCCGAGCGCCCAAACGCTCGGCGAGATCGTCCTGCAGACGACGGATGTTGGGATCCACCTGCGACTTTTTGTCGCGGCTCGGTGATTCGGCCTCCTGCTGGAGGCGGCGGACCAGCGCTTCGGTCTGACGTACGGAGAGGGATTTGGCCACCACGTGGCGGGCCGCCTGCAATTGCAGCTCCGGCGGCAGGGTCAGCATGGCCCGGCCGTGCCCCATTTCCAGATCCCCGTGTTCCAGCATCACGCGCACGTCTTCGGTCAGGCCGATCAGGCGCAGCAGGTTGGTGATGGTGGTGCGGGACTTGCCGACGGCTTCGGCCACCTGGGCCTGGGTCAGGCCGAATTCGTCCTGCAGGCGCTGCAGGGCGAAGGCTTCCTCGATGGGGTTGAGGTTTTCGCGCTGGATGTTCTCGATCAGCGCCATGGCGATGGCGGCTTCGTCCGGCACGTCGCGAATGATGGCCGGGATCTGGTCCAGCTCGGCCAGCTGCGTCGCCCGCCAGCGGCGCTCACCAGCGATCAGTTCGAAGCGGCCTTCCGACAACGGGCGCACCACAACCGGCTGCATGACGCCCTGCTGGCGAATGGAGTCTGCCAGTTCCTGAAGGGCCGCCTGGTCCATGTCTCGGCGCGGCTGATAGCGGCTGCGCTGGATGAGGTCCACGGGAATTTCCCGCAGTTCACCGTCGTGCTCGCTCAGCTCTTCCCGGTCGAGATTGACCTTGGAGCCTGCCAGCAGCGCTCCCAGTCCGCGCTCACCCAATCCTCGCTTTTTCGCCGCCATCGTATCCGTCATTCTTTATGAGTGTTATCGAAACTGTGTGCCGGGAAGTGTCAGACCGCCACCGGCTGGCTCTGACGCTGCTGTCCGTTACGCCGGACCATTTCACCGGCCAGAGCCAGGTAGGCAATCGCCCCCTTGGAGGCCCGGTCGTACTTGAGCGCCGGTACCCCATAACTGGGAGCTTCGGCCAGGCGTACGTTCCGCGGGATGACCGCCTTGTAGACCTTGTCGCCGAAATATTCGTTGAGCTGGGCCGAGACATCCAGCGTCAGGCTGTTGCGTGGATCGTACATGGTCCGAAGGATGCCTTCGAGAACGAGGTCCGGATTCACGGTTTCCTGGATCTGCTCCACGGTGTTCATCAGCGCGGCCAGCCCTTCCAGCGCGTAGTACTCGCACTGCATGGGAATCAGCACGCTGTCCGCAGCCGACAGGGCGTTGACGGTCAGCAGGTTCAGCGACGGCGGGCAATCCACCAGAATGTAGTCGTAGCGATCGCGGACGCTGTTGAGCTGCAGGCGCAGCCGGTGCTCGCGGCCGATCTCGTTCATCAGTTCGACTTCCGCCGCGGTCAGGTCGCCGTTGGCCGGCAGGATGTCGAAACCGGAGGCTTCGGCGAGGATGATCACGTCCGCCGCGGACTGACGCTTGGTAAGCACGTCGTAGCCGGACAGGGCCAGCGCGTTCTTGTCCACGCCGCTGCCCATGGTGGCGTTCCCCTGCGGGTCCATGTCCACCAGCAGGACGCGGCGCTTGGTGGCGCTGAGGGAGGCGGCCAGATTGACGCAGGTGGTGGTCTTGCCCACACCGCCCTTCTGGTTGGTCACCGCGATAATGCGCGCCATGGTTAGCCTCCTGTCGTCCGAACGCGATCAATGATAAGCAAGTGACGTGCCCCATCACAACCTGGAATCGACAGCGCAACATCCTCACGCAGTCGCCAGTCGGAGGGCAACTCCGCCAGCTCATCTTCCGGGAACTGGCCCTTCATGGCCAGGAACTGCCCCTCATCCGCCAGCAGATGCCCACACCAGGTCACCAGGTTGGCCAGGGCCGTAAACGCCCGCGAGGTGATCTGCTGGAAGGGCTGATCCGGCAGGTAGTCTTCGGCCCGCGCATGCACGACTTCGACGTTATCCAGCCCGAGTTCCAGCACGCATTGTGTCAGGAATCGCGTCTTCTTGCTGTTGCTGTCCAGCAGGGTGATGTGACGATCGGGACAGGCGATAGCCATGGGGATACCCGGCAATCCGCCACCGGCGCCCACATCCAGCACGGATGGGGCCTGGATATAAGGCAGAATCGCCAGGCTGTCGAGCAGTTGTCGGGACACCATCTGATCCGGCTCGCGGACGGCCGTCAGATTGTAGGCCCGGTTCCATTTCTGCAACAGCCCCAGGAAGGCCAATAGCCGTTCCCGGGTGGCATCGGACAGGTCCAGCGCCATGGCAGCCAGACCGCTATCGAGCTGCGATGGCCAGTTGGCCGGGATGTCCCGACTCATGCGGATTGCTTGCGCAGCAGGTCACGCTTCTTGAGGTGCACCAGCAACTGGGAAATGGCCGCCGGGGTCACGCCCTGGATCCGCGACGCCTGGGCCACGGTTTCCGGCCGCACGTCCTTGAGTTTCTGTTTGATCTCGTTGGACAGACCGCCCACGGCATCGTAGTCCAGATCCACCGGCAGCGGCAGGTTCTCGTTGCGGCGCAGGCGATCGATTTCCGCTTCCTGGCGAGAAATGTAGCCTTCGTACTTCACTTCGATCTCGACCTGACTGGCCACCACTTCTTCCGCCTGCTCACCGCTGATGTCCGCGATGTGCGAATAGACAATTTCCGGCCGACGCAGCAGATCCGCCAGGGTATGTTCTTTCTGCAGCGGCTTGTTCAGGTACTGGTTGGCCCGCTCGGCTTCCGGCGTATTCGGGTGCACGTGGGTCTTGTCCAGGCGCTGACGTTCGACCGCGATGGCCTCGCGCTTGGCGTTGAACTGCTGCCAACGCGCCTCATTCACCAGGCCCAGCTGGTGGCCGGTTTCGGTCAGGCGCAGGTCGGCGTTGTCCTCGCGCAGGATCAGGCGGTATTCCGCCCGGCTGGTGAACATCCGGTATGGCTCGGAGGTGCCCATGGTGATCAGGTCATCCACCAAAACGCCCAGGTAGGCTTCGTCGCGGCGCGGGTACCAGGCGTCTTTTTCCTGGGCCCGCAGCGCAGCGTTGATGCCCGCCAGCAGCCCCTGCGCCCCAGCTTCTTCATAGCCGGTGGTGCCGTTGATCTGGCCCGCGAAATAGAGCCCGCCGATGAACTTGGTTTCCAGCGTGTGGCGCAGGTCCTGCGGGTTCAGGTAATCGTATTCGATGGCGTAACCCGGCCGCGTGATGTGGGCGTTCTCGAAACCCGGGATCGAACGCACCGCTTTGAGCTGGATGTCGAACGGCAGACTGGTGGAAATACCATTGGGGTACAGCTCATTGACCGTCAGCCCTTCCGGCTCGACAAAGATCTGGTGCGAATCCTTGTCCGCGAAACGGTTCACCTTGTCCTCGATGGACGGGCAGTAGCGCGGCCCCACACCTTCGATATCACCCGCAAACATCGGCGAGCGATCGAAGCCACTGCGGATGATGTCGTGGGTTTCCTCCGTGGTGCGCGTGACGTAGCAGCACACCTGCTGTGGATGCTGGTCGCGGGAGCCCATGAAGGACATCACCGGTGTCGGGTCATCGCCCCACTGTTCCTGCATCACGGAGAAATCCACCGAGCGGCTATCGATGCGCGGCGGCGTGCCGGTCTTCAGGCGACCGACATTGAACGGCAGCTCGCGCAGACGTTGCGCCAGGGCAATGGCGGGCGGATCCCCGGCGCGACCGCCGGCGTGGTTTTTCAGCCCCATGTGGATAACGCCGCCCAGGAAAGTGCCCGTGGTCAGCACCACATTGGCCGCGGTAAAGCGGATGCCGGTCTGGGTCACGACGCCGCGCACCTGATCACCCTCGACGATCAGATCGTCGGCGGCCTGCTGGAAGATGGTCAGGTTGGGCTGATTCTCGAGCACTTCGCGAATGGCGGCCTTGTACAGGACGCGGTCAGCCTGTGCACGGGTCGCCCTGACGGCCGGGCCTTTACGGGAGTTGAGCACCCGGAACTGGATGCCGGCACGGTCGGTGGCCTGCGCCATGGCGCCGCCCAGGGCGTCGATTTCCTTGACCAGATGGCTCTTGCCAATCCCGCCGATGGCGGGGTTACAGGACATCTGGCCCAGGGTTTCAATATTGTGGGTCAGCAGCAGCGTACGGGATCCCATGCGCGCCGCCGCCAAGGCGGCCTCGGTACCGGCATGGCCGCCGCCGATTACGATGACATCGAAACGATCCGGGAATTCCACAGTACACCTCAAGAAACATAGAAAAATGGGGCGAAAGTATACCGGTTACGGGGGGAAATTGCAGGGGCGATGAATAATTTTTAACCACCCCTGGTAGCACCCCGGTTTTTGGCAACGAGTCTGTTCTACTTTCTGAGAAAAATTCTTATCCGTCAGCCGCTTGGATGGCACTCCTCAGAAAAGTTTTCAAAATACTTATCCACATTGTGGTCAAGTCCTAAAATGCCTCTTAAACAACTTAACATTTTGATTTTAAAGAACCCATTAAAAGGTATCCCAAAGCTACCCCCGGGTTATCCATAAACTTATCCACAGGCTCTAGGGATTTTCCGCAACCGGTCACGCCTGGCGGCCCCGCAGGTCACGGACGGTCGCTTCCAATCCTTCGGCGCTCACCTGCTCCGGCGACCAGATGGGGCCAGCCACCAGTCCGATCCGGGACCAGAAGCGTTTGGGCGGGTGCGTTCCGGCCGCGCCGCCCTTGTGGCTGAATACGCTACCCCAGAGGCCCTGCAACGCCATGGGCACCACCGGGACGGGCGAGCGTTCCACCAGCGTCTCGATGCCCTGGCGGAACTGGTCAATCTCGCCATCGGTGGTCAGCTTGCCTTCCGGGAAGATGCACACCAGATGACCCGCCGCCAGCTCCTCGGCCACCTTGTCCATGGCCGCGTGATACACCTCCGGCTTCTTGCTGCGCGGGGCGATCGGAATTGTCTGAACCAATCGGAAAAACCCGCCGATCAGCGGCAGGTTGAAAATCCGGTCATCCATCACGAAACGCACCGGACGCTTGACCGCCCCGGCAATCACCAGCGCGTCCATGTAGGACACGTGATTACAGACGAGGATGGCCGGTCCTTCTTCCGGAATATGCTCCAGCCCCTCATGGCGAACCCGGTAAATCGTGTGGGACAGGCACCAGATGATGAAACGCAGGGCAAACTCCGGCACCTGGCTGTAGACGTACCCCGCCACCACCAGATTGGCGATCGACAGGACCAGCAGGAATTCGGGAATCGACAGGCCCAGCGGGCCCAGCATCAACGCCCCGACCAGCGCACTTACCACCATGAACAGCGCATTGATGACGTTCAGGGCGGCGATTACCCGGGCCCGTTTGCCCGGCTCCGCCTCCTGCTGCACGAACGCGTACAGCGGCACAATGAAGAAGCCGCCAAACAGGCCCACACCGAGCAGGTCGACCAGCACCCGCAGGCCTTCGTGATGGGTCAGGAGGACCCACCAGTCCGACTGGACCGGCGCCGCCGGCACGCTGAAATAGAGATCCACGCCGAACAGGCTCAGGCCGAGTGAACCGATCGGCACGATGCCCAGCTCCACCCGATGGCCGGACAGTTTTTCGCAGAGCATCGAGCCCAGGGCGATCCCGACGATGAACACCGCCAGCAACAGGGTGACCACGGACTCGTCCCCCAGCAGGACCACTTTGGCGAAATTGGGGAACTGGGTCAGGTAGGCGGCCCCCAGGAACCAGAACCAGGAAATGGCCAGCACGCTCTGGAACACCGCGTGGTTTTCCCGGGCGATGCGGATCAGCGCCCAGGTCTGGCGCAGCGGCTGCAGTCTGAGGGTCATCCCCGGCACCGCCGACGGTGCCGACGGTACTTTCCGGGCCGCCAGATAGCCGAGCACCGACATCACCAGGACACCCAGCGCCACCCAATGTTCGGCGGCGCCCAGCCCCATCACGACTCCGGCCGCCAGCATGCCCAACAGAATGGCCACGAACGTGCCCATCTCCACCAGTGCGTTGCCGCCGACCAGCTCGTCGTCTGCCAGCACCTGCGGCAGGATGGCGTACTTGACAGGACCGAAGAAGGTGGACTGCGCGCCCATCAGGAACAGCAGCCCCAGCATCAGCGCGTACCAGCCCAGCCAGAGGCCGACGGCCGCCACCAGCATGATGCCGATCTCCGCCAGCTTGACCCAGCGAATCACCAGCGCCTTGTCGTACTTGTCCGCGATTTCGCCGGCGATGCCGGAAAACAGGACGAAGGGCAGGATAAACAACAGGGCGGCAAGATTGACCGCCACATCGGTCGGCAGGCCCAGCAGCCCCCGCGCCAGCCCGTAGGTGATCATGAACAGCAGGGCATTCTTGAAGAAGTTGTCGTTGAGCGCCCCCAGGAACTGCACCAGGAAAAACGGCAAATAACGCCGCTGTCCCAGTAACCGGAACTGGCTCTGGTCTGCCATCGTCGAATCCGTCCTTAGTTTGTTATCGTTCTCTTTCGCCAGCCGGGAAAGTCCGCTTTGTCGATCAGCGGAAAAGTCTGCGCCAAGCCCCGATCCTGCGCAAGATACGACGATACGGCTTTCATCAAAACGCCCCAATTCAGGGCAATCGCACCATCTCTGCCCAAAATTTCTGTCCAGTTGCACAGGTTCCGGGAGATCGATCCTTATTTGACGCTCAAATGATGAGGCATGCGTCAGTTTATTAACGAAATGGCACAGGATTCGCATTCATTCCATTTCGGATTAATTACCGGTGGCTCGCCTCTATGGGGAAGACGACACCCCACCAGGGACGGTTGCGAGCGACCCGTTATCAACGCGATGGAGTGCCACTGCCGGTCCGTGTCCGGCCGGGCGGTCGTGCCCCAGCACGACACCATTCAGCCCAGACAAGAGGCCCCATGCCGCACATCGCATCTTTCAACAGAGCCCGTCGTGGACGCCGCCCCCATCGGCTTGCGGACATCGAGTTCAGCTCGGCGTTCCAGCCCATCTTCAGCCCGACGCACCAGCGGTTAGTGGGCTATGAGGCGCTGATGCGCGGTCGCTACGACGAACAGCCGGTGTCACCCCCTGAGGTGTTCAAGCTGGCCGAAAAGGCCGACGCCCTGGCCTCCCTCGACCGCCAGCTGCAATCCCTGCACATGCGGCAGTTCGCCCGCCATGCGCCATCCACCTGGCTGTTCCTGAACATCACGCCCACCACCTGCATCCAGCCTGCCCAGGCGCTGGCCCATCTCGACCGCGCCTGTCAAAGCCAGGGCCTTCACCCCGAGCAGGTGGTACTGGAAGTGGTGGAGACGGCCACCGACGATCAGGCCCGCTTGCTGGACTTTATCCACCTGGCCCGAGAGCAGGGATTCCAGATCGCCATCGACGACTTCGGCGTCGGCGACTCCAATTTCGAGCGGGTCTGGCAACTGGAGCCGCTGATCATCAAGATCGACCGCAGCTTGCTGGTCAATGCCGAGGCCCACCCCCGGGCGCGCCAACTTCTCAACGGTCTGGTCAGTATGATTCGGGAAAGCGGCAGCCTGGTGTTGATCGAGGGCATCGAAACGCCTGCCCAGGCGCGGATCGCCCTGGCCACCGAGGCCGATCTGTTGCAGGGCTTCCTGTTCGGTCGCCCGGATGTGCTGGGCAAGCCGAGAAACGTACCGGAACTGGACTTTGGCCGCCACCTGGCGAGCTATCGCCAACACAGCCAGCGTAACAGCGACCAGCACGGCGATTATCTGCGTCAATTGCGGGAGTCACTGCTGGACGCCTGCCATGGACTGACCGACGGCCATGACCTGGAGACCGCCTGCGGAAAACTTCTGACCCGGGACGGCGTGCAGCGCTGCTTCCTGCTGGACCAGGCGGGGATCCAGCAGGGCGGACTGGCCAGCAAGAACCACGTGCGCCGGGACGTCTATTTCAACCCGCTCTACCAGTCCAGCGGGGCCCGCTGGTCGCACCGGGACTATTTCCGCCAGGCCCTGGAACGGCCGCACCGGATCAACGTCTGCCGCCCCTATGTCGCCCTGCCCGACGCGGTACGCACCGTCACCCTGTCGGCCTGCATCACCCGTGGGGGCAACACCCAAGTGTTCTGCGTCGACTTGCACCCGGACGCCCTGTTCGACGGACAGCTCGACTTTCCCGACAGCCTGTAGCGGTCTCAGGCGTCATCCTGTCGCGGCGCCTGGGCACCACCGGCCACGGCACCGGAACGCCCCTGCCGGCGGATCTCCCGCTGCAGCTCCCGGTCCACCGTGTTGGCGGACTTGGCGAAGCGGGCGATCAGGCTGTAAAGCACCGGGATGATGAACAGCGTCAACGTGGTGGCGAAGATCAGGCCGCCCAGCACCACCACACCGATGGCCGCCCGGCTCTCGGCCCCGGCTCCGGTCGCAATCACCAGGGGAACCGCGCCGAAAATCGTGGAAATGGTCGTCATCAGCACCGGGCGGAAGCGCAGGATTGCGCCTTCCACAATGGCGTCATGGACGCTGTAGCCTTCATCCCGTAACTGGTTGGCAAATTCGACGATCAGGATGCCATTTTTCGCCATCAACCCCAGAAGCATGATGATCCCGATCTGACTGTAGATGTTCAGGCTGATCCCCGACAGGGCCAGCGCGATCAGTGCACCGGTTACGGCCAGGGGCACCGACAGCATGATGATCATCGGATGGATCCAGCTCTCGAACTGGGCCGCCAGCACCAGGAACACAATGATGAACGCCAGGATGAAGGTAACGTAGATGGCGTTGGACGAGTCCACAAATTCCCGGCTCAGCCCTTTGTAGCTGATGCGGGCTTCCGGTGGCAGATTATCCACAGCCAGCTGACGCATGTAGTTCAGCGCCGAGCCCAGGTCATACCCCGGCGCCAGGGAGCCGCTGATCACGACCGCCGGCAACCGGTCGATGCGTCGCAGGTCGGGATTGGCACCGATCTCCTGCAGGTTCACCAGCGCGCCGAGCGGGATGAGGTTACCGCCGGCCCGGGGCCGAAGGAAGATGTTGCTCAAATCGGTGGGCGTGGCCCGGTCCGCGTCGGCGGCCTGCAGGATCACATCGTATTCCCGGCCGCGATCCAGGTAGGTGGTCACCTGCCGCGAGGCCAGCATGGTCTGCAAGGTGGAGCCCACGTCCTGCACGGTCACATCCAGATCCGCCGCCCGCTCCCGGTCCAGCGTCACCCGCAGCTCCGGTCGGGTCAGCTCGAAATCCGTTTCCAGGTTCTGCAGGTTGGGATTCTCCTTGGCGCGTTCCAGGATTTCCTCGCTCCAGCGCTGCACCGTGTCGTAGTCCGGCCCGCCGATGACGAACTCGATCGGCTGATTGAAGCCCCGCTGACCCAGACCGGGCGGATTCACCGCCACGGATCGCACACCGGGTACCTCTTTCAGCTTGGGTCCGATTTCAGCCGTCAGGGCCTGCTGTTTGATGTCTCGCTGATCCCAGGGCGTCAGGCCCATGATCAGGAAGGCATTGTCCGCTTCATCGCGAAAGCCGGTGATGGACAGCAGCCGGTCCGCCGCGCCTTCGTCGATGTAGGGCAGCAGGCGCTGTTCAATCTGCTTCACCTGCTGATCGGTGTATTCCACCGTTGACCCCCGTGGCGCCTTGGTGGGCATGATGATGACGCCCCGGTCCTCCGTCGGTGCCAGTTCCTGCGGCAGGCTGGGAAAGATTACCGCCGACAGCAGGATACCCGCCAAGCCCAATCCCAGCAGCAGGCCGGGTTGGCGCAGCGAAAAGCGCAGCAGCCGTTCGTAGCCCCGGTTCAATCCCCCGAATACCTTCTCCGACGCCGCCCAGAGACGATGCCCCTCGGCACTGACCGGGCTGTGCTTGAGCCACTTGGAGCACAGCATCGGCGTCAGGGTGAGCGCAACGATGCTGGAAACAATCACCGCGCTGGCGAGGGTAAAGCCGAATTCACTGAACAGACGACCGATGTTGCCGCCCATGAAAGAGATAGGGATAAACACCGCCACCAACGTCAGCGTCGTGGCGATGACTGCAAAGGCCACTTGCCGGGCGCCAAAATACGCTGCCAGCAGGGGCGGTTCCCCGAGATCAATGCGGCGCTGGATGTTCTCCAGCATGACGATGGCATCGTCCACCACCAGGCCGATCGCCAGGATGATCGCCAGAAGCGTCAGGACGTTAATGGAAAAGCCCATGATCCCCAGCCCGATAAAGGCACCGATCACGGCGACCGGGATGGTCACGGCCGGAATCAGCGTGGCACGCCAGGAGCGCAGGAACAGGAAGATCACCAGGATCACCAGCGCAATGGCAATGCCCAGGGTGAACATCACCTCCTTGATGGAGGCGCGGATGAAGATGGATTCGTCGTAGCTCTGGCGGATACTGACTTCCGGCGGCAGGGTTTCGCGGATCTTCTCCATCTCCGCCCGGACCCGATCGGACACCGCCACAGTATTGGCCTTGGATTGGCGGATGATGCCCATGCCGATCGCGGTGCGCCCGTTGGCCCGCAGGCGGCTGGTGTCCGATTCCACGCCCATCACTACGTTGGCCACCTCACCCAGGCGCAGCAGGTCGTTGCCGTCCCGGCGGATCACCATGTTGCGGAATTCCTCCACCGTGGATAACCGGCCTTCGGCCCGCACGGTGAAATCCCGGGTGTAGGATTCGATCGAGCCGGCCGGCAGCTCCACATTATTCGCCCGCAGGGCCGCCTCCACTTCGGCCACGGTGATGTTGCGCGAAGCCAGCTTCTCCCGGTCCAGCCAGACACGGATGGCGTAGCGCCGTTCGCCGCCAATGCGCACATCCGCCACGCCATCGAGTACCGACAGCCGATCCACCAGCACCCGCTCGGCAAAATCCGTGAGCTGGGCAGAATCCCATTCGTCGCTCTGCAGGGTCACCCACATCATCGGCCGGGCATCGGAATCGGCCTTGCGGATGACCGGCGATTCCGCCTCATCCGGCAGGTCGTCCACCACCCGCGCCACGGCGTCGCGCACATCGTTGGCGGCCACATCGACGTCCCGGGAAGTGGTGAATTCGATCGAGGTGCGGGATTCCCCCTGCTCGGTACTGGACTCGATCGAACGGATCCCTTCAACGCCGCTGATGGCGCCCTCGATCACCTGGGTGATCTGGGTATCGACCACTTCCGCGGCGGCGCCGGTGTAGTCGGTGGAAATGGAGACTTCGGGCGGGTCGATGTCCGGATACTCGCGCACCGGAAGCCCCCGCAACGCCGCCAGTCCGAAAACCAGGATCAGCAGGCTGATGACCGTTGCGAAAACCGGTCGTTTGATGGAGACGTCGGACAGGATCATGGATGGCTACTCACCCTTCCCGTCGATCGGGCCAATCGCCGCCGATCAGGTTGGCGCCGCCTTCCAGCACGTCCAGGGCATCACCGCTGCTGAGGCGGTCCTGGCCGGTAATCACCACGGCGTCGTCCTCGGCCAGACCGCTGATGACCTCGACCCGGCCCGGCGATCGGGTGCCCAGTTTGAGGATCTGGCGTCGCGCCGTGCCGTCCACCGCCACAAACACATACTGGGTATCGCCGCGGGTCATGATTGCCTGCTCGGGAATCACCAGCGCGCGCCGGGTGTCCAGCGTCAGCGACACCGCCATGAACAGGCCCGGCCGTAGCAGGCCGTCGGGGTTGCTGATCAGCGCCTTGACCGGCAGTGCGCGACTCAGCGGATTGAGGCGGGAATCCAACTCCGCCAGGCGACCGTCGAAGGATTTGCCCTGATAGGCCGCGGTGCTGGAATGGAGCGGCTGGCCCAGACTGATCTGGCCCAGATAGCGCTCAGGGATGGAGAACGCGAGTTCCATCGGATCCACCGCATCCAGGGTCGCGATGCTGTCACCGGCTTCCAGGTAGGCACCCACGCTGATGTTGCGCAGGCCGACCACGCCGGCAAACGGCGCTTCGATGCGGTGATTCTCCAGCCGCACTTCCGCCGCCGCCTTCTGGGCTTCGGCCACGCTCAGGGCGGTGCGCAGCTCATCCACCTGGGACTGGGAGATGCTATTGTTGGACTGCAACCGCGACGCCCGGTTGAACTTGGTGCGGGCGTCCAGCAGCTGGGCCTGAGCCACCTGCAAATCGGCCCGGGCCTGACGATCGTCCAGCTGCACCAGCAACTGCCCCTTGCGGACCGGCTTGCCAGGGTCGAAGTTCAGCTCTACGATGCGGCCACTGACCTCGGCGGTGATCATGATGTCCTCCCGGGCCTGGAGCGTGCCCACCGCCTCCACCACGTCCTGCACTTCCGCCATGCGCGGATGGACCACGTTGACCTTACTGGCCGGCCGGGCCTGGTCCATCGCGGTTGCCGCCTTCTGTTGCTGCATCCACATGAAACCGCCGGTCGCCCCACCGGCCAGAATCAGCACCAGCAGGGCAATCGCCACCTGCTTCCCCATGGTTCTCTCCATGCCCTGATCGGGGTCGGTGCCCCGCGTTGTCGAAATCTTCGGCTACTGGCGGCTTGCCGGCTCGCGGCGAATCACCAGGACCAGTTCCCCCACTTTGACGCCCCACTTGCTCATCCGCGTCTGGTTGATGACGGTGTCGTCCGTCACCGCGTACATCCAGTCGTCCAGGCGCACGTCGATGGTGTCATCGTCATAGGGCACCCGCAGCACATAGTTCATGTGAATCGCGTTGCCCTGCCACTGCATCAGCCCCGGCTCCACCACATCGCCGGCGGTCGCTCGATAGCCACCCTCCACCGGCGTCAACGTCCAGGTGCGGGTCTGGATTTCGCCGTCATCAAACCGGAAGGTTTCATCCAGCGTGCCCACGCCCTGCCCGTTCCAGCTGGCCTGGATGTCCGCATCGAATGTGCGGATCACTTCGCCGCCGAAATCCTTGACGATGCCGCGAGCCGACAGGCTTCCATCAAAGAACGTGCGCGGCTCCAGGGTCGGCGTGCGATCGCTGTAATCGGTCAGGGACGGACCGGCGCAACCGGCCAGGATGGCTCCCATCAAAATTACGCCGATCAGACCCGGGAGGCTACTGCGGGAACGCAACTTCCACCTACTTTGTATGATCTTCCTACCTGTTGTCGGTTAAAACGGGTTACCAGGCTCATACGCCCCGTCGCCACAGACGGACCAACGCGCAGAAATTGTCATTCAAGGCCAAGAGATTGAGGTCAACGATTGGCCGCCTTGGCCCGCATGACCCGGAGGCGGCGGCTCCTGACGCCCTTCCGTCATTTCAGCCAATTGGCTAATCCGACAGACCCCCAGGCGCTTTTCGTCAATGGCAGCCCCTGGCGATTGTCGTACAACGTGCAGCAACTGCCGGTCATCCTGACCGCGCCGAGCTTTCAAGCTGTACCGATTCCAGAGGTGATGCTATGCCGACGTACAAGGCGCCCCTGCGCGACATGAAGTTTCTGCTCAACGACGTGTTCGACTACCCGAAGCACTACGCGTCCCTGAAGGCGGGTGAGAACGCCACGCCGGATATCGTCGACGCCATCCTGTCCGAGTGCGGCAAATTCTGTGAGGAAGTGTTGAGCCCGCTTTACCAGAGCGGCGACGAGGAAGGCTGCAAGCTGGAGGACGGCGACGTCACCACGCCCAGAGGCTATAAGGAAGCCTACCAGCAGTACATGATGGGCGGCTGGCAGGGTCTGTCCGCGCCGGAAGAACTGGGTGGCCAGGGCCTGCCCGCCTCCATGGGTCTGCTCAAGCAGGAAATGATGGGCACCGCCAACTGGCCGTTCAGCATGTACCCGGGGCTGTCCCTGGGCGCGATGAACACCATCCAACTGCACGGCAGCGACGAGCAGAAAGAAACCTACCTGGTTCCCCTCACCGAGGGCCGCTGGGGTGGCACCATGTGCCTCACCGAGCCCCAGTGCGGTACCGACCTGGGCCAGGTGAAGACCAAAGCCGAACCCCAGGCCGACGGCTCCTACAAGGTCACCGGCACCAAGATCTTCATTTCCTCCGGCGACCACGACCTGACCGAAAACATCGTCCATGTGGTCCTGGCCCGCCTGCCGGACGCGCCGAAAGGTACCCGGGGCATTTCCCTGTTCATCGTGCCCAAGTTCCTGCCGGACGCCAACGGCGGTGTGGGTGAGCGCAACGGCGTCACCTGCGGCAGTCTCGAGAAGAAGATGGGGATCAAGGCGTCGGCCACCTGCGTGATGAACTTCGACGAGGCCAAAGGTTTCCTGATCGGCCCGGAAAACGAAGGCCTGAACTGCATGTTCACCTTCATGAACACCGCCCGCATCGGCACCGCCATCCAGGGCGTCGGTCCGGCCGAGCTGTCCTATCAATGGGCGCTTGAGTACGCCAAAGAGCGGCGCTCCATGCGAGCCCTGTCCGGCAAGAAGGAACCGGACCAGGTGGCGGACAGTCTGATCCACCACGCCGACGTGCGTCGCATGCTGCTCACCCAGAAGGCCATCGCCGAGGGAGGCCGCGCCATGCTCTATTACTCGGCGCGCCTGGCCGACCATATGGTCGAGGGTCACCTGGAAGGGGACGAGAAAAAGGCCGAGACCTACGACGACAAGCTCGGCTTCCTGACCCCGATCCTCAAGGGCTTCCTGACGGAGATGGGCTACGAGGCGGCCAACCTGGGCGTGCAGGTCTTCGGTGGCCACGGTTACATTCGCGAGCACGGCATGGAGCAGATCGTGCGCGACACCAAGATTGCCACGCTGTACGAGGGCACCACCGGCATCCAGGCCCTGGACCTGCTGGGCCGCAAGGTGATGCTGATGACCCAGGGCGGCGCCGTGCGCGAATTCACGCTGCGCATTTCCAACTTCGCGCGCAAGCACGTCACCAACAAGAAGCTGCGCCCCTACGCCTGGGAACTGCTGAAGCTGGCCGCCCAGTGGAACGTGCTGACGGTGCGTCTGATGCTCAACGCCCGCAAGGACCGGGACATGATCAGCGCCGCGGCCCACGACTTCCTGATGTTCAGCGGCTACGTCACCATGGCCTACATGTGGGCCCGCATGGCGGTGGTTGCGGCGGACAAGCTGGAGAACGGCGGCGAGGAGTCCGAGGCCTTCTACGAGGCCAAGCTGGCCACCGCGGAGTTCTACTACGACCGTCTGCTGCCGCGCGCGCAGGCCCATGCCACCAGCATGCTCTCGCCCACCCGCAACCTGATGCAGCTGGATGCCGAGCACATGGCGTTTACCGACTGATTTATCGGCTCTTCAGGCCTTTTGATCCCGGCTCCGGCCGGGATTTTTCGTTGTGGAATCGGTAGTGAGAAGCCAAGAGTCCCCCCACGCGCGCACCCCGTCCTTCCCTGCTATGCTCGAAAATGTGACCGGTGGTCACGATGAACATCGGCGAACCGCCATAATGATCCTGTAGCGATATTGACGAGGGCTTTGCCGTACCAGCCCCTCATACAGTGCCGAGAGGGATGGGCAGTGACCCGGCAGGCCGGCACAAGGCAAATCACAGGATCGGTTTGGCCGGTCCGTTACCGTGCATGTAGGGATACAGACCATGACCAGACTCCGCTCTGTTGCAGCCGCGTTAGTAACTCTCTGGGCAACCGTTGCCCTGATCGGCTGTGCATCCTCTCCGCCTCCATCCACCACATCCGTTATCCAGAAAAAAACCGAAGCTCATCCCGAGGGTCGGTACGAGGACCTCATCACCCTGGCCGTCACGGCCAACCAGGACTACCGGGTCACCATCGAGCGCACCCTGGCGGAAAAATTGATCGATCGGGGGTTTCAGGTCTCTCGCCTGGCCGACGATGACCTGCCCTGGGGGGATGTGGATAAGTTGACGGCCACCGTGACGGACCTGGCGTCCCGGGCGGGGGCCGACGGTATCCTGGTGACCACGTTGGTCCGCAAGGACGAAGAAAAGAACTACGTGCCCACCCAAGTGATCCAGAAACCGATGGTGGTGGGCGTCGGCGCCCATGCCCAGACCTACATGGATACCACGGTGGCGCCGGGCTACTATCAGGATCGCAAGGTTTATGTACTCAAGACCACGCTGTTCGACGTACAGAGCGGTAAAGCGGTCTGGGAACTCTACTCCAATACCGTCAACCCGGGCTCCCTGCAGCAGGCCGCCCGGGACTATGCCGTTGCGGTGGCGGAAGTCCTCAACCAAGATATCAGTCACAGCGAGTGAACCGATGATCAACCTGCGTAATGGCGTTCTTTCAATGCTGGCTGCCGGCACCCTGGCCGGCTGTTCCAGCCAGTCCCTGACCCTGGGCAGCAACGATCCCTGCACCGATCTGAAAGCGGTGGTGGCGGATTACCCCAGCGGCTTCTCGGATTTTCGTGGCAAAGCCAATCAATTCAACCTGCTCACGATCTATGCCGCCAAGCGGGAGCTCATCGAAGGTCATTGCGAAATCTGGGCCTGGAACCAGGCCGATGCCGCCTATGTGTGTACGGCCAACGCGCCCAACGTCGACGTAGCCGACGCCCGCTGGGAGAAAGCCGATCGCGCGGTGAGCCAGTGCCTGGGAGAAAGCTGGCAGCGCCAGGAGCAGGCACGTACCCGTAACGAAGACGCCGCCGGTCACCTGGTGCGCTACACCCGCGACGGGACGCCAGCGGTCATTTCTATCCACAGCATTGTCCGCAAAGGCGGCCCTCGGGATCGCCTCTCCACCAGCCTCTACGTCGGCAGTCCCGCTCGGGTTAATGAACTGACGCAATAAGTCAGTCGCTACGCCTGGCGCAGCTTGTGGAAAATTGAAGCAAACCCGCCCCTAAAAAGGCTTTCATAGGGTTATCCACAGGGCCAATCGACCGGTTGCGTGCCGTAACCTACACCTCAATTCACACACAAAAAAAGGCACCCGAATCGCCCCGGGTGCCTTTATCAACTATAGAGCCGGCTGATCAGAGGCCGTACTTGTCCTCGATGGCCTCGTACATGCCGTTCTCGTGAATCTTCTTCAGCCCTTCCTTCATCTTTTCGACGATCGCGTCCGGCGTGGATTTGTTGATCGCCAGATACAGGTCGGTCTTATTGAAGGAGTACACCGGCTTCAGACCTTCCACATCCTGCTGGGATGCGAAGTAGGGGCCGGCCAGGCGGTCGGCAATCCACAGGTCGATCTGGCCCAGCTCGAGGCGTTTCGGGTTCAGGTCGTCGCTGTCCAGTTGGGACACGGTGTAACCACGCTTGAGCAGATACTCGGTCATGACGTCACCCCGGTAGCCGCCAATGGTTTTGCCTTTGGCATCTTCCAGGCTGTCCATCTTGATGTTGCTGTCGGCGCGGGCAAAGATCGTCCACAAGTTATGGGTGAGCGGTCCGACCCACTTGAACAGCGGCGCACGATCCTCGGTGTAGGTGGTGCAGAAAATACCGTGGTTCTTCTTCTCCAGAACGCGGTTATAGCCATAGTCCCAGTTCCGCAGCTTCATACGGTATTTCAGATCAGTCTGGGCCATCAGGGCCTTGACCATTTCGGCACAGATACCGTCGATGTCCTCACGCTTATGCTCGAACGCACGACCCGAGGCGCTCATGTTATAGGGAGGGAAGTTCTCGGTGTAGAAATACAGCTTGTCGGGATCTGCCGCCTGGACGCCGGCGGAGGACGCCAGAGTCAGGGCGAACAGGCACAGGGCGAGCACGTTGCGCATCAGGGAACCTCTCCGTCGATTGTGTTTTTTTGGCGAACCGCTCCCGGTCCGTCCGGATTATAAATCGGCGGAAAGTCTACCTTACTCTGGGGTTGCTCTTCGTTGGTTACGCTGTTCGTTTTTGTAAAGCAAACAGAAAATAACCCGATGAATCAATAAGTGAATTCCGTTTCACGAATGAACCAGCAGGCCGTGCCGTCGCTACAGCCCGTACTTGTCTTCGATGGCCTGGTACATGCCGTTCTCGTGGATGGCTTTCAGGCCGTCCTGCAATTTCTGGACGACGGCATCGGAGGTGTCCGGATTCATCGCCAGGTAGAGTTCCGTCTTGTTGAAGGAATAGGCCGGAATGAGCCCCTCCACATCCTGCTGGGAGGCCACGTACGGACCTGCCAGACGATCTCCGATCCAGACATCGATCTGCCCCAGCTCCAGGCGCTTGGGATTCAGGTCGTCGCTGTCCAGCTGCGACACTTTGAAGCCGTGCTTTTCCAGGTAGACGGTTTTGACGTCGTTGCGGTAGCCGCCAATGGTCAGACCGCGAATGTCGTCCAGACTGTTGATCTTCAGCTTCGAATTGGCCGCGGTGAAAATGGTCCACAGGTTGTTGGTCAGCGGTCCGACCCACTTGAACAGCGGTTTGCGATCATCGGTGAGGGTGGTGCAGAACAGGCCGTGATTCTTGTGGTCGAGCACCCGCTTGTAGCCGTAGTCCCAGGTTCTCAGCTTCATGCGGTAATCCAGGTCGGTGTGCGCCATGATCGCCTTGACCATTTCGGTACACAGGCCGTCGATATGGTCCCGATCGTGCTCGAAGGCCCGTCCGGACCCGCTCATGTTGTAGGGCGGGAAATTTTCAGTGTAGAGGTACAGCTTGACCGGGTCCTTGTCGGCGGCCTGCAGGCCGGCCATTGGCAGGATCACGGAAAGCAGTAACGAGCAGAAAGCGAGTATCTTGCCCATGACGTGGTTCTCCAGGGTGCATCACATTCACAAATGCCAATGCATTGCACAGACCAAGCCACTTTCAGTGGATCGACGTAACCCCGCCCGGCCACAGGCTTTTTCCGGACACAGGGCCGGTTACACAAGGTAACATACTGAATTTATGGGCAATCCTGGTGCCACCCGAGCCATTTGAGGGCACCGGATTAGGGGTCACTTGCCGATGCAGAAGCTGCTGAAAATCTTGCCCAGCAGATCGTCCGGGGTCATGGCGCCGGTGATTTCGCCGAGCGCATCCTGGGCCTGGCGCAAATCCTCGGCCAACAGCTCGCCGGCACCATAGCCTTCCAGTTGGGCCTGGCCCTGCTGCAGGGACGCCTGGGCCTGCTGCAGCGCCACCAGATGACGGCGCCGGGCCAGGAAACCGCCCTCGGTGGTGGTGGCGTAGCCCATGCAGGCTTTCAGGTGATCGCGCAGGGCCTCGATGCCGTCACCGGACTTGGCGGCGATACGGACCACCGGAACCGGGCCATTTTCATTCAGGCCCGCCGCTTCCCCGGACAGGTCTACCTTGTTGCGAATCACGGTCAGGGGTGCGCCGGTGGGTAACCTGTGGATAAAGTCGGGCCAAATGGCCTCCGGATCCACAGCATCGGTGGTGGTCGCGTCCACCATCAACAGGATACGGTCGGCCTGCTCGATCTCCTCCCAGGCGCGGGCGATGCCGATTTTCTCCACTTCGTCGGGGCTGTCCCGCAACCCCGCCGTATCGACAACGTGCAACGGCATCCCGTCGATGTGGATATGTTCGCGCAGGACATCCCGCGTGGTGCCTTCGATGGCCGTGACGATGGCGGCTTCACGGCCGGCGAGGGTATTCAGCAGGCTGGATTTGCCGGCATTGGGGCGCCCGGCAATCACCACCCGCATACCATCCCGCAGGATCGTGCCCTGCTGGGCCTCGACCAGGATGCGGTCGAGATCATCCATGATGGACTGCAGGTCGCCAGCCACCTTGCCGTCGGCCAGGAAATCGATCTCCTCCTCGGGGAAGTCGATCGCGGCTTCCACATAGATCCGCAGGTGGGTGAGGGCTTCGACCAGGCTGTCGATCCGCTGGGAAAACGCCCCCTGCAGCGAGCGCATGGCGCAGCGCGCCGCCTGCTCCGAGCTGCTTTCGATCAAGTCGGCGATGGCCTCAGCCTGGGTCAGGTCCATCTTGTCGTTGAGGAACGCCCGTTCCGAGAATTCCCCCGGCCGGGCCAGACGCGCGCCCCGCTCACAGACTTCCCGCAACAGCAGATCGAGAATAACGGTGCCGCCATGCCCCTGCAGTTCCAGCACGTCTTCACCGGTAAACGAATGCGGGTTAGGGAAAAACAGGCCGATGCCTTCGTCGATCACCTGACCGTCACCGCCGAGAAAGGGTCCGTAGTGGGCATAGCGGGGTTTTGGATCCAGGCCCAGCAATTGACGGCCGATGGTCCCGGCCAACGGCCCGGAGACCCGGATGATCCCCACACCGGCCCGGCCGGGTGCGGTGGCGATTGCAGCTATGGTGTCGTTTACAGTCATCGGTGCTCTTTCGGCTGGAGACAGGGAAACCGTTTTCAGCATCCTAAACGAAAACAGGGCTCCGTGCGGAGCCCTGTCTCGAGTCAGACATGAAGGATCAGGACTTGTTGCCGATCCCTTCCGCCTGGATCTTGCGAGTGATGTAGTACTGCTGGGTAATCGACAGCACGTTGTTCACCAGCCAGTACAGGACCAGACCGGCCGGGAACCACAGGAAGAAGATGGTAAAGACGAACGGCATCGCCTTCATCACCTTGGCCTGCATCGGATCCGGCGGCGTCGGGTTGAGGCTCATCTGTACGAACATGCTGATACCCATCAGGATCGGCAGCACGAAGTACGGGTCCATCACCGACAGGTCGTGGATCCACAGGAAGAACGGCGCGTGGCGCAGCTGCACACTTTCAAACAGAACCCAGTACAGCGAGATAAACACCGGCATCTGCACCAGGATCGGCAGACAGCCGCCCAACGGATTGATTTTCTCGCGTTTGTACAGCGCCATCATTTCCTGGGACATGCGCTGCCGGTCGTCGCCGTAGGTTTCCTTGAGCCGCTGCAACTGGGGACCGACCGCACGCATGCGCGCCATGGACCGGTAGCTGGTGGCAGACAGCTTGAAGAACAGCGCCTTGACGGTGCAGGTCAGCAGGATGATCGCGATACCCCAGTTGCCGAAGATGCTGTGGAACCAGTTCAGAACGACGAACAGCGGTGTGGCGATGAAGAACAGCCAGCCGAAGTCGACCGTGCGGTCCAGGTTCGGGGCCACGTTTTCCAGGCGATCGATGATCTTGGGGCCGACGTAGGCGCGTGCGCCGATTTTTGCCTGCTCGCCTGGAGCGACCGTTGTGGCGCTGCTGACAAAGCCCATCACATTCAGGTTGTTACGCTGAGTGGTCTGGTACTTGTGCTTGGTGTCCGCATCCGGAATCCAGGCGCTGAGGAAGTAATGCTGCAGGAAAGCGACCCAGCCGCCTTCCGCGGTCTGGCTGATGGGCGTCTCCTTGAGATCGTCCAGGCTGTACTTCTCGTAAGGGTCTTCGTTAGAGCTCAGCACCATACCCAGGAACGAGCGGATACCAACGCTCTTCTGAGCCGTGGGATCCGGGCTGCTGTCCCGCACGATCTTGCCGGCAAAGTTCGCCTGCCAGGGCTTATCGGACTGGTTGTCGACCAGGTACCGGACGTCGATCTCATAGCTGTCGCGCTTCAGGGTGTAGCGCTTGGTGATCTTGACGCCTTTGTCGCCGCTGTAGGTCAGGTCGACGGTGAGGGTGTCCGTCCCGTCGGCCAGGGTGTATTGGGTCTGCGCGGCCGAGTAGGTGGGTACCGCCCCGTTGCTGGGGGAATCAATCCCGTCGCGACCAATCAGGCTGCTTTCCATCACATAGGTGCGGGTCGCGTTGTTCTGCAGCAGCTCCAGGGGATTGGGCTTGTCCAACGACTCCTTGTACTTGAGCAGGGACGCACGGGTGATGTTACCGCCCTGGAGATTGATGCTCAGGTCCAGGACATCGGTCCGGATATCGATCTTCTGGCCGTTATCGGCTGCCTTGACGGCGGAGCCTTCAACCTGGGTCTGGCCCTGGTCTTCAGGGGTGGCGAACTCGTTGTCGGCCGCCTGGCTGCTGGCCTGCTGCTGCCCGGAATCCGAAGACAGCGAGGGCGTAGACCCGTCGGTCGCCTGCTGGCTTTGTGCCACCGGCTCAGTGGGCGTCTGGTGATAATCTTCGTTCCAGGCGAGCACCATCATGTAACTGACAATGGCAAGGCCTACCCAGAGGATCGTGCGTTGAATATCCATAGGTTAATGTGTCGGCTGTTTTGTTTGGTGAGAACAATGTGTGTGGTGCTCGTCCTGGCCGTGATCGTGGCCGCATACCGACGGTACCGGATCATATCCTCCCGCGGTCCACGGATGACAGCGCAAGAGCCGTCGAATCGTCAGGTAGCCGCCGCGCAGAATACCATGTCTTTCAATCGCTTCCAGTGCGTAAGCGGAGCAGGTGGGGTAGTGGCGGCAGTGTGATGCCATAAGGGGACTGATGGCATACCGGTAGAACCGGACCGGGAGGAGGACGAGCTGTCGTATCATGAGATCCGGTACCCCTGGTCAGCCGGAGGCAGTATCCGCTCGTTGGGCCTTGCGCCGCAAGCGCTGCCACAGCTCATTGAGAATTCGATGAGTGGCCGGGTTGTCGAGTTCAGCCAATCCCTGCCGCCCGAGGACCACGATGTCCATGGCGGGCATATCCGTTTGCTGGCGAAACGTTTCGCGCACCAGCCGCTTGATGCGGTTGCGCTGGACGGCCAGCTTCAGGTTTTTCTTGGAAAAAATCAAACCAATCCTGGCGTGCCCGAGAGTGTTGGGCGTCGCCAGGATCAGGAAATGCCGGTGAGGCACTCGGACAGTGACCTGACTGAACACCCCACTGTAATCACGGGGTTTGAGCAGACGGTCTTGCTTGGTAAATCGCCGGTCCGGCATCGGTACCTGTCAGTCTGAATCAGGCAGACAGGCGGGCACGACCTTTCGCACGACGACGGGCAATGACCTTGCGGCCGTTGGCAGTGGCCATACGGGCACGGAAGCCGTGAACGCGCTTACGCTTCAGGACGCTGGGTTGAAACGTTCTTTTCATGATGTCGATCTCACACTGGTGATGTATGTAAAACGGAATCCGGGTTCTGGCTGCCAATTACCGGTGGCCAGCACCGGTTCCGGGAATCGTTCGATCCCTGGAAACCTGTCAAAAAATGAACAGCCAAAATAGGAGCGGGATTTTAGACAAATGAGTCCGGGAATTCAATCGTTATGGTTCCAGGATGCGGGATTTACGGAGCTGGGTCTCGAGAGTGCGGATGAGCGAGGGGATTCCGGTCGCTCCGGAGTCACCAACAATAACTTCATAAAGTCTTTTTCTTATTTAAAAGAATTTAAGACAGTTACTGTTACTGTTAGTCACCCGCTTTTCTGTGGAAAACCAATAAATATCCTTTTATATCAGTCGATTGTCAGCTTTAGAAGCCTGGGTGTAACCCACCCTGAGCTCTGGGGAAAACCGGTCGTTGAAATGGGGATAAGTGGTGGTTGTTCTCCGGCATGGAGTTATTCATGGATTCGGACTCAGGTTACTCACAGCGTTGCTGACGGGATAACCACAGACTCTTGTGGAAAACTTTTTTTAAGGGAATTTCTGTACACAAGCCAGTGCGTAAGTTGTTAGTTTGTTGATATTTAAATTAAAAGATATTCACAGGGTGTTTATGGCCTGGTTGGAAGGTCTTTTTTTGGTGGCCTTCAGCGCGTAAAATGAGCGGCTATTCAGGCTTTCCATACGCGTCCATTGCTGTTGCCTCTGGATAACTCGCGCTCGTGCGATGTTGTCCGGGATCGTTTTGTGCATAACAAGATGCTCCGGGTACCGTCCGGCAACGTGATGACGCGATAAGAAGAAAGCGATCCGTTTTTTTATCGTCCTTGAATCAGGGATTGGATACGCATTGGAGGCAGGCTTTCGTGCCGCAGAGTATCTGGCATCAGTGTCTTGACGTGCTGAGGGACGAGTTTCCCGCACAACAGTTCAATACCTGGCTTCGTCCCCTGCAGTCTGATCACCGGGAGGACCAGCTGTTGCTGTTCGCCCCGAACCGGTTCGTGATGGACTGGGTCAATGAGAAGTACCTGCGTCGGATCGAAGAGGTGCTCAAGGACCTGCAGGGCGGTCAGGCGCCACGCATTAATATGAAGGTGGGGTCTGCACCGGTACAGAGTGAACCGGTCAAGCGAGCTGCTCCTCCGCCTCCCGCTAACGGTCACGACGAGAATGCGGGTCCGGTCAGTGAGGAAGAGAAAGGCGTGGCGGCGACCGTAGTGGATCGTCCGTCACTGTCGTCGCCGGCCAGCCACAGGGCAAGACCGGCAGCGGCACCAACCCCGACGCCGGCCGCCCCCGAACGTCGCCGGGTGCAGGTCGAAGGCGATATCAAGCACCAGAGCTTCCTGAACGAGAGCTTCACCTTCGAGACGTTTGTCGAGGGTAAGTCCAACCAGTTGGCGCGGGCGGCGTCGATGCAGGTGGCGGAGAACCCCGGTGGTGCCTACAACCCGCTGTTTCTCTATGGGGGCGTGGGCCTGGGTAAAACCCACTTGATGCATGCGGTGGGTAACGAGATCGTGCGTCGTAACCCGCGGGCCAAGGTGGCTTACCTGCGTTCCGAGCGGTTTGTGGCCGATATGGTCAAGGCGCTTCAGCTGAACGCCATCAATGAGTTCAAGCGCTACTACCGGTCGGTGGATGCACTGCTGATCGACGATATCCAGTTCTTTGCCCGCAAGGAGCGCTCGCAGGAGGAGTTTTTCCACACCTTTAACGCGCTGCTTGAAGGCGGGCAACAGGTCATCGTCACCTGTGACCGGTTCCCCAAGGAAATTTCCGATATGGAGGAACGGCTCAAGTCGCGGTTTGGCTGGGGCCTGACGGTGATGGTCGAGCCGCCGGAGCTGGAAACCCGGGTGGCGATCCTGATGAAGAAGGCGGAACAGGCGAACGTTCGCCTCAGCAGCGAAGCCGCCTTCTTTATCGCCCAGAAAATTCGCTCAAACGTGCGGGAGCTTGAAGGGGCGTTGCGTTTGGTGATAGCGAATGCTCACTTCACCGGGCAGGAGATCACCCCGCCGTTTATCCGCGAAAGCCTGAAGGACCTGTTGGCACTGCATGAGAAGCAGGTCAGCATCGACAATATTCAGCGCACCGTGGCAGAGTACTACAAGATCAAGGTGGCAGATCTCCTGTCCAAGCGGCGCACCCGCTCGGTCACCCGTCCCCGTCAGGTGGCGATGTCTCTGGCCAAGGAGCTGACCAACCACAGCCTGCCGGAAATCGGCGATGCCTTTGGCGGGCGCGATCACACCACGGTACTGCATGCCTGCAAGAAGATCGTTGAATTGCAGGAATCGGACGCCAATATCCGGGAAGACTACCAGAATTTCATGCGGTTACTGACAACCTGATCCCATTGCGTATCCTATAACTCTCAACCGACAAGCAGAATCCGAGTGCCATGAAACTGACGATCAGCCGAGAATCCCTTCTTACCCCGCTGCAATCCATTGCCGGCGTGGTGGAACGCAAACAGACAATGCCGGTCCTGTCCAACGTGCTGCTGGTAGCCGAGGACAACACGCTGACCCTGACCGGTACCAACATGGAAGTGGAGCTGGTTGCGCGGATTACGCCCGTGCATGTGGATCAGCCGGGACGCATCACCGTACCCGCCCGCAAGCTCTCGGACATCTGCCGGGCATTGGGTGACGAAGCCCCGATCGAGCTGAACCTGGAAGGCGATCGGCTGCACCTGCGCGCCGGGGCCAGTCACTTCACCCTGTCCACCTTGCCGGCCGAGCACTTCCCCAACGTGGAAGACGATGAGGAAAGCTTCCGGCTTGAGTTGGCCCAGGCGGATCTGCGCAACATGCTGGACGCAACTGCGTTCGCCATGGCTCAGCAGGATGTGCGCTATTACCTAAATGGCCTTCTGCTTGAAGTGGATCCGGAGCATCTGCGTGCGGTAGCGACGGACGGACACCGTCTGGCGCTGTCGGGCCTGGGTGTGGCCACCGGCATCAGTGAACCGAGGCAGGTGATCGTGCCGCGTAAGGGCGTGCTGGAACTGGCTCGCCTGCTGGACGATGTGCAGACGCCGGTAACGCTGGTCTTCGGTGACAATCACCTGCGAGCCACGGTTGGCGCTTACACCTTTACCTCCAAGCTGATCGAAGGCAAGTTCCCGGACTACAACCGCGTGATTCCGCGGGGTGGCGACAAGACCGTCATGGCCGATCGCACCACTTTGAAGAATACGCTGCAGCGGGCCGGAATCCTGTCTCACGAGAACATTCGCGGTATCCGGCTGAGTCTGGCCCCGGGCGAACTTCAGATCTTCGCCAATAACCCGGACCAGGAACAGGCCGAAGACGCCATGTCGGTGGACTACCAGGGTGAAGGTTTGCAAATCGGCTTTAATGTCGGCTACCTGGTGGACGTCCTGAACGCACTGGACGAAGAGCAGGTCAAGATCACCCTTTCCAATCCCAACAGCAGTGCCCTGATCGAGGCCCAAAATGACCCCAGCTGTCTGTATGTGGTCATGCCCATGAGGCTGTAAAGTAGAGGCTGGGCACACCGGGGGGGATTGCAGCCGCGATCCCCTTAGCTTATTGAAGGAGGCAGTCTGCTATGGTGGTGAACGGCATCAAGGGTGCGTTGCGCATCGGTCAGACGCTGACGGTGCTGAGTCGCACGGGAATCAACTGGCTGCGAGGGGATCGACCGCCTACGCCGCGCCTGCTGCGCCAGACGTTCGAGAATCTGGGCGCCACCTACATCAAGCTCGGCCAGTTCATCGCCAGCTCTCCTACCTTCTTTCCTGCCAGCTATGTGGAAGAGTTCCAGCAGTGTCTGGATCGCACACCGGCCCTCCCCTTCAGCGTGATGCGCCGGATCCTGCAGGACGAACTCAAGGTGCCTCTGGAATCCATCTATGCCGAGATTGACCCGGTGCCGCTGGCGTCTGCGTCCATTGCGCAGGTTCATGCGGCGACCCTCGTTTCCGGTGAACAGGTGGTGATCAAGATCCAGAAGCCCGGTGTGGAAAACATCCTGCTGACGGATCTCAATTTCCTCTATGCCTCGGCGCGAATTCTGGAAACCATTGCGCCGAAGCTGTCCTGGACGTCGCTGTCCGGGATTGTCGAAGAGATCCAGCGCACCATGATGGAGGAATGCGACTTCATCAAGGAAGCCAACAACCTCAAGACGTTCCGTCAGTTCCTGCTGGACACGCACAATACCGATGCGACGGTACCCCAGGTTTATGAACGGTGGAGCACTCGGCGGGTCCTGACTATGGAGCGGTTTTACGGTGTGCCCCTGACGGATCTGGAAACGATTCGCACGGTGACATCGGATCCGGAACGCACACTGATCACGGCGATGAACACCTGGTTCTCCAGCCTGACCCAGTGCGAGTTCTTCCACGCGGATGTGCATGCTGGCAACCTGATGGTCCTGAAAGACGGTCGCGTCGGCTTTATCGATTTCGGTATCGTCGGGCGCATTCGTCCAGACACCTGGCAGGCGGTGTCTGATTTCATATCGGCGGTCATGGTGGGCCAGTTTGAAGGGATGGCCGACGCCATGGTGCGAATCGGCGTCACTCACGAAACCATCGATGTGAATCAGCTGGCCAACGATCTGCGCCGGCTGTACAACCAGATGGACCGAATGGTGCCTGACACCCCATATGCGGCCGAGGAAGCTGAAGACGAGGTCAACAATATCCTGATGGACATGGTGAAGATCGGCGAATCCCACGGCCTTCATTTCCCCCGGGAATTTGCGCTGTTGATCAAGCAATTCCTCTACTTTGACCGCTATGTCCATATCCTGGCGCCCGAGATGGATGTGTTTATGGACGAGCGGTTGAATTTGTTGCATTGAGGCCTGAGATTGCAGCCAGGAGATAGAGAGGTGTCATTTGGCCTCATAAAAAAAGGTTCCACGTGGAACCTTTTTTTGTGGGTGAAAGGGAAGTACGCACATTGCGTCGTTTTGAATCAATCCACTGCATTCGAGTTCAGTTGATTGGTCTTGATGTCCGTCGAATTCGTCGGCGTAGGTTATCGTCAGATTGCAGACCTCGCGAATCGGCGCTTTCCTGGAATGTCCGGATCGGGATACGGGAGTTTGGTGTTAGCCTTCGGCGACAATGAGCGTGGTTTTTCAGTGGTGAATTCATGCGCTGATGCTTTAAGAGGTCAGGCTACTCTCGAAGCGGAGTGCCAGATACCTTCAGCTCTGCTAGCGGCGTGTCGTGCTTGGCCGTTGATGTATTCCGGGCATGAGACGCCTTATACCGTCTGGTGCCTTACCCCCCTGCCCTAAGCGTGTCGTAACCGGTAGACTACGGCATTGGTTAGCTCGTTCGTTAGTCCGTCGAACTTCAGACAGCGTCGTCCTCGGTTGCGCTGGTTATCCGGTTGGCAATCCGTTGAATCACAATGCCAACGGACGGAATCTTGGGGATCTGTGATCTACCCAACGATGAACAAATGGGCCAACTGAACCCTCTATTCCTCGACGGATCCTTGTGGTGCATGGCGCTTCTTAAATTACAAACCCAACAATTCCGGAACCTCGCGCCCGTCGCCCTCTCTTTTTCTCCGTCCGTCAACCTGATCTACGGTGCTAACGGCAGTGGCAAAAGCAGTCTGTTAGAAGCCATCGCATACCTCGGATTGGGTCGATCATTTCGGGTGAACCGACACGAGGCCGTCGTGCGCCATGGTTCGGAAAGCCTGACCGTTTTCGGGGAGATTCTGGAAACTCCCGCCAGCGCGTCGCCTACCGCCTCGGCAGATACCCACCGGATCGGGATGTCCCGAGATCTGACCACCAAGGAGACCCGGCTGAAGGTCGATGGCGAGAAGGTGAGGAGTCTGTCCGCCATTGCTCGCCACCTTCCGGTGTCGGTCATCGATCCAGGCACGTTTGATATCGTAACCGGCGGTCCCGGTAAACGTCGGCAGTTTCTGGATTGGTCGGTGTTCCACGTGGAACATGGCTTCGCTGCCTTGTGGCAACAGTTCCAGAGAGCAGTTTCCCAGCGGAATAAAATTCTCAGAAATGGTAGAATTGACGAATCGCTGCTCAGGATCTGGGACAGCCAATACATCGCGTTGGCCAACCAGGTGACTGACGCCCGACGCCGAGTCTTTGAGCAGTTCCTGCCGCTCCTGGAAGCCGTTATCGGTGATGTGGAAGTGGCCTGGAGCGACGAGCTCAAGTTTGAGTTGTTCCCCGGTTGGGACCGGAAGGCGGATCTCGTGGATGTGCTGTTGAGCCATCGCGAGCAGGAAGCCAAGATGGGCCACACCCTATATGGGCCAAACCGGGCGGATGTGCGAGTGAAGTATCAGGGCCGTCCGGTGGCGGAAACCCTGTCTCGTGGCCAGCAAAAAACCCTGGTTATATTGATGAAGATCGCGCAGGGCCAGCTTCTTCGGGAGCACGCCCGGCAGTGTACGTTTTTACTGGACGATATCAACGCGGAGCTCGATGAGGCCCATCGACAGATGCTGGCCGGCAAGCTCCGCGATCTCGGCAGCCAGGTGTTCATCACCTCGATCGAGCCGCCCCGCCCCGAACGACTGTGGCGGGATCCCATGCCCGATTTCAAAGTGTTCCACGTGGAACATGGCGACTTTACGGAAGAATAAGATCTGCGCTTTAGGAGCGTCCGAATGACTACGTCGACTTATAATTCCTCCAGCATCAAGGTCCTCAAAGGGCTGGATGCCGTTCGCAAGCGTCCCGGTATGTACATCGGCGACACGGACGACGGCACGGGCCTGCATCACATGGTCTTCGAGATCGTGGATAACTCCATCGATGAGGCCCTGGCCGGTTTCTGCAGTGAAATCGGTATTGTCATCCACGCCGACGAGTCCGTGACCGTCCGGGATAACGGCCGGGGTATCCCGGTCGACATGCACGAGGAAGAAGGGGTGTCTGCCGCGGAGGTCATCATGACCGTCCTTCACGCCGGCGGTAAGTTCGACGACAACACCTACAAGGTGTCCGGTGGTCTCCACGGTGTGGGGGTTTCCGTCGTAAACGCCCTCTCCTCCCAGCTGCGCCTGACCATTCGCCGGGACGGCACGGTCTGGGAACAGACCTATCATGATGGCGTTCCTGACGCACCGCTGTCCGCCAAGGGCGAGACCGACAAGAGCGGTACCGAAGTCCACTTCATTCCGTCGCCCGAGACCTTCACCAACATCGTTTTCCATTACGATATCCTGGCAAAACGTCTGCGTGAGCTGGCCTTCCTGAATAGCGGTGTCCGTATTCGTCTTCAGGACGAGCGCACCGGTAAGGAAGACCTGTTCGAATACGAAGGCGGTCTGCGGGCCTTTGTGGAGCATCTGAACAACAACAAGACCCCGATCAACCGGGTCTTCCATTTCCTCCACGAGCGTGAAGACGGGATCGCGGTGGAAGTGGCGATGCAGTGGAACGACGCCTTCCAGGAAAACATCTTCTGCTTCACCAACAACATTCCCCAGCGCGACGGCGGCACCCACCTGGCGGGCTTCCGCGCTGCCCTGACCCGCTCGTTGAACAATTACATCGAGCAGGAAGGGCTGGGCAAGAAGGCCAAGGTGTCCACCTCCGGTGACGACGCCCGGGAAGGCCTGACGGCGATTATCTCGGTGAAGGTGCCGGATCCCAAGTTCTCCTCTCAGACCAAGGACAAGCTGGTGTCCTCCGAAGTGAAGACCGCGGTGGAACAGGAGATGTACCAGAATCTGGCGGCGTATCTGGTCGAGCAGCCCAACGAAGCCAAGATGATCGTCAACAAGATGCTCGAAGCGGCCCGGGCCCGTGAAGCCGCGCGCAAGGCTCGGGAAATGACTCGCCGCAAGGGCGCGCTGGATATCGCCGGCCTGCCGGGCAAACTGGCGGACTGCCAGGAAAAGGACCCTGCCCTGTCTGAACTCTACATTGTGGAGGGTGATTCTGCGGGTGGCAGCGCCAAGCAGGGGCGCGACCGGAAGACCCAGGCGATCCTGCCGCTGAAAGGTAAGATCCTGAACGTGGAAAAAGCCCGTTTCGACAAGATGCTGTCCTCCGCCGAGGTCGGCACGCTGATCACCGCCCTGGGCTGTGGCATCGGTCGCGAGGAGTTCGATCCGGACAAGCTGCGTTATCACTCCATCATCATCATGACGGACGCCGACGTCGACGGCTCGCATATCCGTACGCTGCTACTGACCTTCCTGTTCCGGCAGATGCGGGAGATCATCGAGCGTGGCCACGTCTTTATCGCCATGCCGCCGCTGTACAAGATCAAACGGGGCAAGCAGGAGCAGTACATCAAGGACGAGAAGGCGAAGGAAGCCTACCTCACCCAGACCGCTCTGGAAGGGGCCCAGTTCTATGTGAACCCGGATGCACCGCCGATTGCCGAATCCGCGCTCGAATCCCTGGTCAAGGAATACCAGACCGTGATGACCATGGTCGACCGTCTGGCCCGGGCCTATCCGGCCAAGGTGTTGGAGCAGATGATCTACAACAGCACCCTGACTGCCGACGACCTGCACAGCCAGGACGCGGTCACCCAATGGGTCGGTCGCCTGGGCGCGAGCCTGGAGCTGGATACCCGCACCGGTACCAAGTACGTGTTCTCAGTGCATGAGGACACCGAGCGCAAACTGTTCCTGCCCAAGGTGGATGTGTACGTCCACGGCATCCCTCAAAGCCACGTGTTCAATCACGAGTTCTTTGAGTCGGCCTCCTACGCGGCGATCGCCAAACTGGGTGAGAAGCTGGACGGTCTGATCGAGGATGGGGCCTACATCCAGCGCGGTGAGCGCAAACAGGCGGTGTTAAGCTTCGAAGGCGGCCTGCAGTGGCTGATGAAGGAAGCGCAGCGGGGCCTGAGTATCCAGCGCTATAAGGGGCTGGGCGAGATGAACCCGGAACAGCTGTGGGAAACCACGATGGATCCGGAAACCCGTCGGATGATGAAGGTCACCATCGAGGACGCCATCGCGGCAGACCAGATCTTCACGACCCTGATGGGTGACGAAGTGGAACCGCGTCGCGATTTCATCCAGACCAACGCCCTGGCGGTAACCAACCTCGACGTCTGATTCGTCACCGCGCCATCCGGACCTGTTTTTCGGTCCCAAAAAAGCCCGGGTTTTCCCCGGGCTTTTTTGTGTCTGTCGAGTCTGCGTTCGTCTCGTCAGTGGGCTATTGCTGCTTCTTTGACTCTTTTTCTTCCTGGGCGGCGACCAGCGCCGGTGACAGTACTTCATCCAGCTTGAAGCCCGTCAGGTTGCGGATGGCCCGCCAGAGGTAGTAGAAGATGGCGATCATCATCAGCATGGAGGGGATGGCGATCATCGGATAGCTGACCAGCGTCATCTGCCCCAGTTCCTCGTTGAACGCCGGCGTGCCGGACGGACTGGTGACGATCCATTTGGCCAGTACGTAATTCATGATCGAGGAGAACAGGAACGTGCCGGCAAAGTAGTAGCTGGCCCGCATCAGCCGGGATTCGAAGACGCCTTCGTTGCCCTTCTCCACCAGGGCATCGTGGATCTTGTCCACATCCAGGACGGTGCGGTTATAGAGCAGGGTGCGGACCAGGGGATAGCGTGTCTTGGTGGATATCAGTACCGCCAGGCCGATAATCAGAGGCACGGCAGCTTCCTTGATGGCAAGCCACTGGGCATCCAGGTGCAGCAGGCCGATACCACCGGTCAGCAAAATGCTGATCAGACCCAGCACCGCGATAAAGTTCTTCTTACCGAATCGGATCAGTTCATACAGCCCCCAACCCAGTGGAAACGCCAGCGCAACGAGGAGTGCGTTGGCCGATCCCAGATCCTGCTCACCGCTGAACTTCATCAGGATGACAGAGGGAATGACAATACTGATCAGCAGGTCGGCCCAGGGGCGCTGTTGTTGCTGGGGCGCTGGTGCGGTCGACGTGGACTTCTGGTTCATAGTGCTTCGGGCCTGATTTCTGGAAGGGAATCGACAGGTCGTTGGAACCCGGTTTGGCTATAAGCAGTATAACGAAGAATGACCCGTGAGGCGCACGCATGCAAGCCGTAAGGTGATACGGATGAGGTTATTGGCTGAACGAGCTAAGTGATTGATCAAGAAGGGAAAAGCGGGAAAATGGTCGGCGTGGCAGGACTTGAACCTGCGACCCCTTCGTCCCGAACGAAGTGCGCTACCAGACTGCGCCACACGCCGAATTTGGGCGGTATTATACTGATGATTCGGAGGATTGCCAGCCCCCTGAGGTGACTTTTCGTCTTTCGGTTTCCCGAAGGTCAGTGACCTGCCCCTTCCAGGAAATGATCCACGAACGCGGACAGATTCTTCCAGACCGTTACTGGCCCCAGAGGCGCCGTCTGGAGCTCTTTTTCGGTACGCCGCCCGTTACCCGTACGAACCAGCGCCGCGGCCTGACAGCCGGCTGCCAGGCCCGCCTCCAGGTCCTTGCGACTGTCCCCGACCATGATGGCGTCGTGAAGGTCGTCCAGGCCCAGTTGATCGCGGATATCCTCCAGCAGACCGGTACGGGGTTTGCGGCAGCGGCAGTCTTCGTCGGGATGATGGGGGCAGTAGACGATGCAGTCCACCCGGCCCCCGAGCGCTTCCACCAACCGTTCCAGCTGTGCGTGCATGGCCTCGAGAATGAGGTGATCGTAGAAACCCCGGGCGATGCCGGACTGGTTGGTGGCCACCGCCACCTGATGCCCGGCCCGGGTCAGTCGCGCGATGGCATCGATACTGCTGGCAATGGGCAACCACTCCTCGACCGAGCAGATGTATTCTCCGTGGTAACGGTTTATCACACCGTCACGATCGAGGATGATCAGCACCGTGCGTGCCTAGCCTGTGGGCAGCAATGAAATGTCCGCCACCTGCAGGAACAGGTTGCGCAGACGGTTGAGCAGCGCCAGGCGGTTGTTGCGGATGGCGGTATCGTCGGCCATGACCATCACGTCGTCGAAGAAGCGGTCGACGGTTTCCCGCAGGTCCGCCAGGGACGTCAGCGCCGCGCCATAGTCACCGCGGGCAAACAGCGGCGTGACCTTGTCCGCCTGGGCGTCAACGGCCTCGGCCAGGGCTTTTTCCGCAGCGTCCTGCAGCAGGCTGCTGTCCACCCGCTCGGAGAGGCCCTCACCACCCTGCTTCACCAGGATGTTGGACACCCGCTTGTTGGCGGCGGCCAGGGCCTGGGCGGCCGGCAACTGACGGAAGGCTTCTACCGCGCGGATACGCTGTTCGAAGTCCAGCGGCCGGGTCGGGCGACGGGCATGCACCGCCAGGTAGACCTCGGCCCCGATGCCCTGCTCTTCGTAATGGGCGCGGAAACGGTCGAGCATGTAGTCCACCACCGGCGTCACCGGATCCTCGACCGTCAGGCTGGTGAAGTTCGCAGCCGCCCATTCGCAGCAGGTCTGCAGGTCCAGCGGCAGCTCCCGCTCGACAATGATGCGCAGCACACCCAGGGCCGAGCGACGCAGGCCGAACGGATCACGCGTGCCCGAGGGCGGCTGGTCGATGCCGAACAGGCCCACCAGGGAATCCAGACGATCCGCCAGGGCCACGGCACAGCCGGTCAGCGTCTGCGGCAGGTCGTCGCCGGCGAAGCGCGGCATGTATTGCTCGTTCAGGGCGGCGGCGACATCGTCCGGTTCGCCGTCATTGCGGGCGTAGTACTCGCCCATGATGCCCTGCAGGTCAGTGAACTCGAGCACCATCTCGCTGACCAGGTCGGTCTTGGCCAGCATGGCGGCGCGTTCGGCGTTCTCCGGTTTGCCGTCGATGGCTTCTGCAATCTTTTTGGCCAGCGCCGCCACCCGCACGGATTTGTCGTGGAGGCTACCCAGCTTTTCCTGGAACACGATCGGTTTGAGCGCGTCGATGCGGCTTTCCAGCGTGTGCTTGCGGTCGGTGTCGTAGAAGAAGGCAGCGTCAGCCAGGCGTGGCCGGATCACCTTCTCGTTTCCGGAGACGACCTGCGACGGGTCCTTGCTTTCCAGGTTGGCCACAGTAATGAACAGCGGCAGCATGCGGCCGTCCTTGTTGACCACGTGGAAATACTTCTGGTGCTCCTTCATGGAGGAAATCAGCGCCTCGGCGGGCACCTCCAGGAAGCGTTCCTCGAAATGGCCCAGCAACGGGACCGGCCACTCGTTGAGGGCGGTGACCTCGTCCAGCAGATCGTCGTCGATCACGGCCTGGGCGTCGCCCTTCTCACGGGCCAGGGCTTCGACGCCGGCGCGGATCTTGTCACGGCGCTCTTCGAAGCTGGCCAGCACGTAGCCTTCTTCACGCAGGACCACCTCGTAGGCGTCCGGCGTGGGAATGATCAGTTCTTTCGGGCAGTGGAAACGGTGCCCGCGGGTTTCGTTGCCGGTGGGCAGACCCATGATGTTGGCGTCGATGATCTTGTTGCCCAGCAGCAGCACGATCCAGTGCACCGGGCGCACGAATTCCGCCTTGTGGGCACCCCAGCGCATCCGCTTGGGAATGGGCAGGCCGGCCAGTGACTGCTCCACCAACTCCGGGATCAGCTCGGCGGTGGCACGGCCCTGTTCAACCGTACGATACACCACCCAGGCACCCTTCTCGGTTTCCAGCGTGTCCAACTGGTCCGGGGTGACGCCTGCGGAGTTGGCAAAACCGGTGAGCGCACGGGTCGGGTTACCGGCGTCGTCAAAAGCGGCCTTGACGGCGGGACCGCGTTTTTCCACCGCCTTGTCCGGCTGGGCATCGGCCAGCCCGTGGACGCGAATGGCCAGGCGCCGGGGAGCGGCAAACGACTCCACCTTGCCGTAGCTCAGGCCGGCGTCATCCAGCCCCTTGCAGAAGCCGGACGTGAACGCGTCGGACAGTGTCTTGAGGGCCTTGGGCGGCAGCTCCTCGGTGCCGATTTCGACCAGAAAATCCTGTTTTGCCATGATCATGCGTCCCCTTTTTCCGCGTTGGCCAGTATTTCGTTACGCAGCGCTTCCGGTGCCATGGGGAAGCCCAGGGCCTGGCGGCTGTCGAAATAGGCCTTGGCCACAGCCCGGGCCAGGGTCCGGACGCGGAGAATATAGCGCTGGCGCTCGGTGACGGAAATCGCGTGACGGGCATCCAGCAGGTTAAACGTGTGCGAGGCCTTGAGGACCTGCTCGTACGCCGGCAGGGCCAGACCCACTTCAATCAGTCGCTGGCTTTCACGCTCATGGACATCGAAGCAGTGGAACAGGAACTCGGTATCGGCGTGCTCGAAGTTGTAGGTGGACATCTCCACCTCGTTCTGGTGGAACACGTCGCCGTAGGTGACGACGCCATCCGGACCGTTGGTCCAGACCAGGTCGTAGACGCTGTCCACGCCCTGCAGGTACATGGCGATGCGTTCGAGGCCGTAGGTCAGCTCGCCGGTGACCGGATAGCATTCCAGGCCACCCACCTGCTGGAAGTAGGTGAACTGGGTCACTTCCATGCCATTGAGCCAGATTTCCCAACCCAGACCCCAGGCACCCAGCGTCGGGGATTCCCAGTTGTCCTCAACGAAACGGATATCGTGGACCAGCGGGTCCAGGCCCAGCGCCCGCAGGGAATCCAGGTAGAGCTCCTGGATGTTGTCCGGTGAGGGTTTGAGCACCACCTGGAATTGGTAGTAATGCTGCAGGCGGTTGGGGTTTTCGCCGTAACGGCCATCGGTGGGGCGTCGGCTGGGCTGTACGTAAGCCGCGTTCCAGGTTTCGGGGCCGATTGCCCGCAGGAAGGTGGACGGGTGGAAAGTACCGGCCCCGACTTCCATATCCAGCGGCTGCTGAACGACACAGCCGTGCCGCGCCCAGAATTGCTGCAGGGCCAGGATAAGGCCCTGGAAAGTCTTGATGTCCGTGTTTGCCATCTCAGTCACGACAATTGCCTGTTGATCCGTTTGGGTGTGGCGCCGCTGTCTTCAAAAAATGGGGGTTTCCGGCGGGGAAATAACCCGGGCTGGCGCACGAAGACGGGCATTATACGCTTCTCGCCACGCTATTTCGAAACCTGTTCGCGGATTGTACAAATTACTGACAGGGGCGTGGTATGAGGGCCTAGCGACGCCAGAATGCGGGGGTAAACAACACCAGCAGGGTGAACACTTCGAGGCGCCCCAAAAGCATGGCAAAGCACAGCACCCACTTGGCCACATCGTTGAGGGTGCCGTAATGGTAGGTGACTTCGCCCAGACCCGGGCCGAGGTTATTCATGGTGGCGCCCACGGCAGTCCAGGCGGTGACCTGGTCCAGGCCGGTGGCCTGAAGGATGACCAGCAGCACCAGGAACATGAACATATAAACCGAGAAGAACCCCCAGACGGCCTGCAGGACACGGTCGGACACCGGCCGGTTGCCGAGCTTCACCGGCATGACGGCGTTGGGATGCAGCAGACGCTTCATCTCACGCGAGCCCTGTCGGAAGATCAGCAGCATCCGCACCACCTTGATACCGCCCCCGGTGGATGCCGCACAGCCCCCCATGAACGACATCACGAACAACAGGAATGGCAGCATCAGCGGCCAGACCGAAAAGTCGGCGGTGGCAAAGCCGGTGGTGGTGGCCAGTGAGACGACCTGGAACATCCCCTGCGTTACGGCTTCCAGCGGCGGCAGCGTGTTGGTGGCGATCAGCACCAGAATGGTCACCAGGCTCACCCCCGCCAGGGCGCCGATGTACAGCTTGAATTCGGAGTCGCCCCAGTAGAGCAGGACGTTGCGCTGGCGCCAGGCCATGAAATGCAGCGCGAAGTTGGCGCCGGAGAGCACCATGAACACCACGGCGATCAGTTCGATGGCCGGGCTGTTGAAATAGCCGATGCTGGCATCGTGGGTGGAAAACCCGCCGATGGCGACGGTGGAGAAGCTGTGGCCAATGGCGTCGAACCAGCTCATGCCGGCGATCCAGTAGGCCACGGCACAGGCGATGGTCAGCGACACGTAGATGTACCAGAGCGCCTTGGCGGTTTCAGCGATGCGGGGTGTGAGCTTGTTGTCCTTCACCGGTCCGGGCACTTCCGCCCGATACAACTGCATGCCCCCGATGCCCAGCATGGGCAGGATGGCGACCGCCAGGACGATGATCCCCATACCGCCCAGCCACTGCAGCTGCTGGCGATACCAGAGGATGGAGTGTGGCAGCTGGTCAATGCCGGTGATGACCGTGGCGCCGGTGGTGGTCAGGCCGGAGACGGCTTCAAAGAGCGCGTCGATGTAGGTGTGCGGAGCGTCGTTACTGAGGTAGAACGGGATGGAACCGGCGACGCTCAGCACTACCCAGAACAGCGTGGTCACCAGAAAGCCGTCGCGCACCCGCAGGTCGCCATGCTCGGAATGGAACGGGGCCCAAACGAACAGGCCGCCCACAAACACGATGGCCATGGCATCGGCAAACCGGTTCCACTGGCCGTCGTCGTAGGCGAGGGAAATCGCCAGCGGTGGCAGCATGGTGAAGCTGAACAGCATCATCAGGATGCCGAGGATCTTCAGGATGACCGGCAGTCGCATAGGATCGGATCCGTCCGATTCAGAAGAAGGTCAGACCCACCTGGAACAGGCGTTCCACGTCGCGGATGCGGGACTTGTCCACCAGGAACAGGATCACGTGGTCGTCCGGCTGCACCCGCAGGTGGTCGTGGGCGATCAGGACCTCGTTGTGGCGCACGATGGCCCCGATGGTGGTGCCTTCGGGCAGCGTGATTTCATCGAGGCGTTTGCCGACCACCTTGGAGGACCGGTGATCCCCGTGTGCAATCGCCTCGATCGCCTCGGCAGCGCCCCGGCGCAGTGAGTGAACGTTGACGACGTCTCCTCGGCGAACGTGCGTCAGCAGGCTACCGATGGTGGTCTGCTGCGGCGAAATCGCCACGTCGATCTCACCGCCCTGGATCAGGTCCACGTAGTCCGGGTTGTTGATCAGGGTCAGGACCTTGCGCACGCCCAGCCGTTTGGCCAGCAGCGAGGCCATGATGTTGGCTTCGTCGTCGTTGGTCACCGCACAGAACACGTCGGTGCTCTCGATGTTCTCTTCCAGCAGCAGGTCCTTGTTGGCGGCGTTGCCCTGCAGCACGATGGTCTTGCGCAGGTTCTCCGACAGCATCACGCAGCGGTCCCGGTTGCGCTCGATCAGCTTCACCTGATAGCGGTTTTCCAGGTTGTGGGCCAGGCGTTGGCCGATGTTACCGCCGCCGCAGATGAAGATGCGCTTGTAGGGTTTTTCCAGCGGCTGGAGCTCGCTCATCACGGAGCGGATGTGATCGGTGCCGGCGATGAAGAACACCTCGTCGCCATCCTCGATCACCGTGTCCCCCTGCGGGATGATGGGCCGGTCCTTGCGGAAAATGGCGGCCACGCGGGTATCGATCTTGGGCATGTGGGTGCGCAGGTAGGACAACTCATGCCCCACCAATGGTCCGCCGGCGGTGGCCTGGATCGCCACCAGCCGCGCCAGCCCTTTGGAGAATTCCAGCACCTGCAGGGCGCCGGGATACTCGATCAGCCGCGTGATGTGGCGGGTGACCACCTGCTCCGGACTGATCAGCACGTCGATGGGAAAGCCTTCGGCGCTGAACAGTTCCTTGCGGGCGAGATAGGCATTGGCCCGGACCCGGCTGATCTTGGTGGGCGTCTTGAACAGCGAGTAAGCCACCTGGCAGGCCACCATGTTGGTCTCATCGCTGTTGGTGACGGCGATCAGCATGTCCGCATCCTCGGCACCGGCCTGGCGCAGGACGCTGGGATAGGAACCATGCCCCTGCACCGTGCGGATGTCGAGCCGGTCCTGGAGTTCCCGCAGGCGGGAGCCGTCGGCGTCGATGATGGTGATATCGTTGGCTTCGTTGGCCAGGTTTTCGGCGAGTGTGCCACCGACCTGACCGGCGCCCAGGATAATGATCTTCATGACGTAGGAGTCCGATTGGCTGCTTGGTCGTCCATCCGGGTCAGGCAGGCATAGAAAAACCCGTCGTGTGATCCGGTCTCCGGGAATAACTGACGCCCCGCCCCGGTATCCAGTCCCCAGGCCAGGTCTTCCGGCAGGGTCAGGGCGGCTTCCTCATGCGCTTTCATGAAACGCTGGATTATACGGTGATTTTCCTGCGGGAACACGGAACAGGTGGCGTATACCAACCGCCCGCCCGGTTTCAGCGTAGACCACAAGCGCTCCAGCAGGTTGAGCTGGACCTGTGCCAGCCCGGCAATGTCCTGCTCCCGGCGCAACAGCTTGATGTCGGGATGCCGTCGGATCACGCCGCTGCCGCTGCAGGGCACATCCAGCAGGATGCGGTCGAACGGCTGGCCGTCCCACCAGTTATCGAGATCGGCCGCATCGGCGGCGGCCAGCTGGGCGTTCAGTCCCAGACGGTCGAGGTTTTCCCGCACGCGATTGAGCCGGTGATCGGATTGATCCAGCGCGACCATTTCCAGGCCTTCAACCGCTTCCAGCATCGCGCAGGTCTTACCGCCCGGTGCGGCACAGGCGTCCAGCACCCGTTGTCCGGGGGCGAGATCCAGCAACTGGGTACACAGCTGGGCGGCTTCGTCCTGAACGCTCACCCGGCCTTCGTCAAACCCGGGCAACTGGTCGACGCCGCAGGGCTTTTCCAGCTGGATGCCCTGTGTCGCAAAGCGAGTGGCTTGAGCCTGGATACCGGATTCGGCGAGCTGTTGCAGATAGTCGTCCCGGCTGATCTGGCGCCGGTTCACCCGCAGGGTCATCGGCCCCTGCACGTTATTGGCTTCCAGCGCCGCCTGCCAGTGGTCCGGCCAGTTGTGGCGCAGCTTTTCCACCATCCATTCCGGGTGGCTCAGGGCCGCGGCGTCCGACGCGGGTTCTGGCTCCCCGTCCCGCTGGGCCGCGCGCAGGATGGCGTTCACCAGTCCTGCAAGATGGGGTTTGCCGAGTGAGCGGCAGGCTTCGACGGTTTCGTTGACGATGGCGTAATCCGCCTGACCGCTGTGACGCAGCTGGAACAGCGCCACCAGCAATAACGGCACCACGATGCGGTCGCCTTTGCGCAGCGGTTTGTGCAGCCGGGTCTGCAGCTCGGCCTGGAGTCGGTGATACCAGCGGCAGGTGCCAAAGCAGAACGCCTGCAGTTGGCTGCGTTCCTCATCACTGACCTGGGCCAGCGCCGGCGGCAGCGCATCGGACAAGGACTGGCCCTCGCTCACCGCATGGATGACGCGGGCGGCGACGGCGCGAAGGGGAAGATGCTGTCGCGCCATGTCAGTGCAGGACCTCGCCGAGGGTCAGCACGTCGCGGCCGCCGTTGATCAGATCAGAGATGGACTGGGCGCGGCTGCCGGGCAGCTGTACGCGATGCAGACGCAGCACGCCTTCGGCGCAGGCCACATCGATGCCGTCCCGTCCCCGGGCGATGAGGGTGCCGGGGGCCTGGTCGCTGGTTTCAGCCAATGCTTCGGCCGCGTGGATGCGCACCCGGTCGCTGTCGGTATCGACGAACGTGCCCGGCCAGGGATTGAAGGCCCGGACCAGCCGTTCCAGTGCGATGGCCGGCTGTTGCCAATCCAGGTGTCCTTCCTGTTTGTTCAATTTATGGGCGTAACAGGCCTGGCTGTCGTCCTGCGTCTCGGCCTGTAACCCACCGTCGGCCAGTTCCTTCAGTGCGGTCAGGATCGCCTGGCCGCCCAGGTCCGCCAGCCGGTCGTGCAGGCTGCCACCGGTGTCGTCGCCGGTAATCGGGGTGCTCAACTTGAGCAGCATGGCACCGGTGTCGAGGCCCGCGTCCATCTGCATGATGGTGATGCCGGTTTCCTCATCGCCGGCGGCGATGGCCCGCTGGATCGGTGCCGCACCGCGCCAGCGCGGCAGCAGGGAGGCGTGGATGTTGAGGCAGCCGCGGGCCGGGATATCCAGCACCGCCTGGGGCAGTATCAGGCCATAGGCGGCGACGATCATGACGTCCGACTGGAAGGCGGCCAGCTCGGCCTGGGCGTCGGCGGATTTCAGGGATTCGGGCTGGCGTACGGGCAGATCCGCGTCCAGGGCCACCTGTTTGACCGGGCTGGGTGTGAGCTTGCGACCGCGACCGGCGGGCCGGTCGGGCTGGGTGTAGACGGCGACCACTTCGTGGTCCTGTTCCAGCAGCGCTTTGAGTGCGGTGGCGGCAAAATCCGGTGTTCCGGCAAAAACGATGCGCACGCAGCGCCTCCTCGAATCCGTGGTGTGACTGGAATGACCGCGATGGCCTTCTACAAACGAAAAGACCGGGCCTGTTGCCCGGTCCATCGTGTTCTATTGTAAACCACTTGGGGTGGGTCTGTGATCAGGCCCGGATTTTGTGCTGTTTTTCCAGCTTCTTGCGGATCCGCGTGCGCTTGAGCGGACTCAGGTAATCCACGAACAGCTTGCCCTTGAGGTGGTCCATCTCGTGTTGGATGCAGACCGCCAGCAGGCCTTCGGCTTCTTCCTCGAAAGGTTGGCCGTCTCGGCCGATCGCGCGGATGATCACGTGATCCGGGCGGCTGACTTCCTCATAGAAGCCGGGTACGGACAGGCAGCCTTCCTGCATGTCCTGAACATCCTGACCCAGGATTTCCACCTCCGGGTTGATAAAGACCCGCGGCTCGCTCTTGTCTTCCGACAGGTCCATGACGATGATCTGTTCGTGCCAGTTCACCTGTGTCGCCGCCAGCCCGATGCCCGGGGCATCGTACATGGTCTCGAACATGTCATCGATCAGCTTGCGCGTCTCGTCGGTGACCTCCTGGACGGGTTTGGCCACGGTGCGCAGGCGCGGATCGGGAAATTCCAGAATCTCAAGTATCATGGCTATCTATATCGTTCGTTTGACCGCGTGTGTTGATCAAAATGCGACGGCGTACCGCACATCATGATCGGCATGTTGTCTATGATCGTGGCACGGTCGGAAGTTTCAAGATGACAACATCAATAGTGCTGATAGTCTATTATCTATCAACTCCCGGACTGATTACAATCTGACCAGGCTTGCGGATAGCCGCGATCCAGGTTCGGCCGTGTTACGGTCTGAATCCAGAATTTACTGGAAGAACAAAAGATAACATCACAAATAGGCTGACATCTTCTATAGTAGGGGGATGTGGGTATGGGAACCCGTCTGCGGACGCCATCCGGGGTTTCAGGTTCCATTGGATAAAAGTAAAGCAATCAAGGACCCAGACAATGAGGAAACTGCTGTACGTTCTTACGGCTGTGCTGCTGTTTATGCAGGTGGCGCACGCGGCCGGCCCTGAGTTGCGGTCGGATCACCCCGATCGATATACCGTGGTCAAGGGCGATACCCTCTGGGACATTTCATCCCGTTTTCTGGACAACCCCTGGTACTGGCCGGAAATCTGGCACGCCAATCCGCAGGTTGAGAATCCCCACCTGATCTACCCGGGCGATGTCCTGGCGCTGGTGTACATTGACGGCCAGCCCCGTGTGACCAAGGTGGCCCGTTCCAACAACGGTGTGGTCAAGCTGTCGCCCAAAGTGCGCTCTACGCCGATCGATACACCGGTTCCGACCATTCCGCTGGACGCGATCGAAGGGTTCCTGAGCGACACCCGCATCGTGGATCCGGAGGTGCTTGATGCCGCACCCTACGTGCTGGAAGGTGAAGACTCCCGCATCGTGACCGGCGCTGGCGACCGTATCTATGCCCGCGGCAAGACCGACGCGGACAGCCTGGGCGTGTTCCGCCGCAACAAGGCCTACCACGATCCGGACACCAACGAGTTCCTGGGCCTGGAAGCCAAGTCCATCGGCGCGGCCGACGTCAAGGAAACCAACGGTGAAGTCCTGACCCTGATGCTCAAGCGCACCGACGAGGAAGTCCGCATCGGTGATCGTCTGCTGCCGACCGAAGACCGTCGCATCAGCCCGACCTTCACCCCCAGCGCGCCGGACAGCGACATCGACGGCACCATGATCGCCGTTGAAGGCGGCGTGACCCAGATCGGCCAGTACGATGTGGTGGTGGTCAACCGCGGTACCCGCGAAGGGCTGAAGCCCGGCAACGTGCTGGCCGTGTTCCAGGCCGGCAATACCGTGACCGACCCGTACACCAAGGAAGCCGTCAAACTGCCGGACGAGCGTGCCGGCCTGATGATGATCTTCCAGAGCTACGAAAAAATGAGCTACGGCCTGATCCTCAAGGCCAGCCGTACCCTGGCTGTCGGAGACCGCGTAGGCAATCCGTAACAGCAACGGTAGAATACGAACGGGAGCCGGTTTACGCCGCCTCCCGTTTTTTATGGCCTAGAGGCCGGTTTTGTCGGTACCAGGACGGTGCCGTCCCCGTCGAAGGAATGACAACCCATGACAGACACCACCCTGTCGCCCGCCGACGCGTTTCTGCGGGACCCCTGCAGTCCCTGGTTGCTGCTGGCCCACCTGCCCGGCCTGGGCGAACGCCGCTGGCAGGCCATTCTCGATCACCTACCGGACCCGTCCGAACTGCTCACGCTCGACCCGGCCAGCCTGAGAACCATTGGTTTGCCGCCGCTGGCCCGTGCCGGCGTGCTGGCCTGGCAGCAGGGGGATCCGGATCACCCGGCCATGCAGGACGCGCAGGCCTGCTGGCATCGTCTGAAAGACCAAGCCATCCAGGTCATCCACTGGGGGCAGCCCAACTACCCGTCGGCCCTGCGCCAGATCCATGGCGCCCCGCCAGTCCTTTATCTCAAAGGTCAGCGCGATCTGCTGTCACGTCCGCAAATCGCGATCGTTGGCAGCCGGAACGCCACCCGCAGCGGCCTGGACCATGCCCGCCAGTTTGCCCGCGCCCTGGCCGAGCGAGGTTTTGTAGTCACCAGCGGCATGGCGCTGGGGATCGATGGCGCGGCGCATCAGGGTGCCCTGGACGTCGGCGGCACCACACTGGCGGTGTTGGGCACCGGTGTCGATGTGGTCTATCCGGCTGCCCATCGCGGGCTCGCCGCCGCCATTCCGGAAAACGGGGCCCTGCTGTCAGAGTTTCCTCCCGGGACCCGCGCCCGGGCCGGTCATTTTCCCCGGCGCAACCGCATCATCAGCGGCATGGCCCAGGGCACGCTGGTGGTCGAAGCCGGCCTGCGCAGCGGTTCGCTGATCACCGCGCGGCTGGCGCTGGAGCAGGGCCGGGAGATCTTTGCCATTCCCGGCTCCATCCATAACCCCCTGGCCCGGGGTTGTCATCAGCTCATCCGCCAAGGGGCCACGCTGGTGGAGTCGGTGCAGGACATCGAGGAGCAACTGGCGGCCTGGGGGCCGCCCGCACCGGCCCCGGCACCTTCCGAGGACGAGCCCGTCGTGCCGGAACATCTCGGCGCTGAGGCCCAGGCGGTGTTCCGTGCCCTGGCCTTCGATCCCTGCTCCACCGACGATTTGTGCGATCGCACCGGCCTCAGCGCCGACGCCCTGTTACAGGCTATCCTGATGTTGGAGATGGACGGTCTCGTTCTGACGGTTCCGGGGGGGTATCAGCGCGCCTGACAAGGGGACCGTTATTGCGGGCAGATTGAGTGATGGTCATCGCTTCGGTCTGTTCACCCGCCAGAGCAAACGCCATAATGCGAGGCCAACTCCTGGCAGGTCGAGTCATGAACGAATTCCGAAATCCAACAAGCGACTACCCACCGGGCTGGTGGCATGTGCGGGAAAGCGCAGCGGTGATGGACGCCGGGGGCGTGATCGCCTACCCGACCGAAGCGGTCTGGGGCCTGGGCTGTGATCCCTGGGATGGCGCCGCCGTGGACCGGTTGCTGGCGCTGAAGGATCGCCCCCAGCACAAGGGCGTTATCCTGGTGGCGTCGTCTCCGGCGCAGATTGCGTTCCTGCTGGAGCCCCTGGAGCCGGCCCTGCGCGAGAAGGCGCTGTCCCATTGGCCGGGTCCGGTGACCTGTCTGATCCCGGATCTCCTCGACCAGATCCCGGAATGGATCAAGGGCGAGCACAGCGCCGTGGCCATCCGCGTCAGCGATCATCCGCTGGTGCGCCGCCTCTGCACCGCGTTTGGCGGTCCGGTGGTCTCCACGTCCTGTAACCCGGCGGGCCGACCGCCAGCGCGCAGCCGCCTGCAGGTGGCCCGCTATTTCGAAGACCGCCTTGACTACATCCTGCCCGGTGCCCTGGGCCGTCAGCGACAGCCCAGCCGCATTATCGACCTGGTGTCCGGCCGCCAGTTGCGTTGAACCGATTCGGAGAAAGCCATGGAACCCAATAGCACTGAAGTAAAGAAGTACTTACTATCGCTTCAGGAGCGGATATGCGAAACCCTGTCCCGACTGGACGGGCAAGCCAGTTTCGCAACCGACAGCTGGGACCGGCCGGAAGGCGGTGGTGGCATCAGTCGGGTCATTACCGAAGGCCGGATCTTCGAGAAGGGGGGCGTTAACTTTTCCCACGTCACCGGCAACCAGATGCCCCCGTCCGCCACTGCGCACCGGCCAGAACTGGCGGGCGCGCCCTGGGAGGCGATGGGCGTTTCCCTGGTCATGCACCCGTGCAACCCCTATGTGCCCACCTCCCACGCCAACGTCCGTTTTTTCATCGCCCGGCCCGACGACAAGCCGCCGGTCTACTGGTTCGGCGGCGGCTACGACCTGACGCCCTTCTACGGTTTCCGGGACGACTGCGTCCATTGGCACCGCACGGCGCGGGCCGCCTGTGCGCCCTTTGGCGACGAGGTTTACCCGCGCTACAAGCAATGGTGCGACGAGTACTTCCACATCCGCCATCGCCAGGAACCCCGTGGCATCGGTGGCCTGTTCTACGATGACCTGAACAGCGGCGACTTCGACCGGGACTTTGCCTTCATGCAGTCGGTGGGCGATAGCTACCTGACCGCCTACACGCCCATCGTCCAGCGTCGCCAGACCATGGACTACGGCGAGCGTGAGCGGAATTTCCAGCTCTATCGCCGCGGTCGCTACGTGGAATTCAACCTGGTCTACGATCGCGGTACCCTGTTCGGCCTGCAGTCCGGGGGCCGCACCGAATCGATCCTGATGTCCATGCCGCCCCTGGCCCGCTGGGACTACAACCGCCAGCCCCGACCGGGCACGCCGGAATACGAACTGACCGCCTATTTCCTGACCGATCGGGACTGGCTGGCCGAGGAGGACGCCAACGCATGACCCAGGACCTGTACGCCGTGATGGGCAACCCCATCAGTCACAGCAAGTCGCCGTTGATTCACAGTCTGTTTGCCACCCAGACCGGGGAGCCGGTGGAGTACACCGCCATCCAGTGCCCGATGGACGGTTTTCACGGCGCGGTAAAGATGTTTTTCGAGCGCGGCGGCAAAGGCCTGAACGTGACGGTGCCATTCAAGGAACAGGCCTGGAAACTGGTGGACGTCCTGAGCCCCGGCGCTGAAGCGGCCGGAGCCGTGAATACCCTGTTTCAGGACAGCGACGGTCGCCTGTGCGGTGAAAACACGGATGGCCTGGGGCTGGTTCGCGATCTGACCGTCAACCAGCGCATCAACCTGAAAGGCGCCCGCATCCTGGTGCTCGGAGCCGGCGGCGCCGTACGCGGTATCATGGCGCCGCTGCTGCGGGAGCAGCCGGCCGAGGTGGTCATAGCCAATCGCACGGTGGCCAAGGCGGAAGCCCTGGCGGACTTGTTCGCCGGCGATGTGCCGGTGACAGGCTGTGGTTTCACCGACCCGAAAGACGCGTTCGATTTGATCATCAACGGCACCAGCGCCAGCTTGCAGGGCGATCTGCCGCCTCTGGACCGCCGCGTGGTGGGGCCGAAAACCATCACCTACGACATGATGTACGGTCCCGACCTGACGCCATTCAACCAATGGGCGCGGGATCACGGCGCACCACGCGTTATCGACGGCCTGGGCATGCTGGTGGAGCAGGCGGCGGAAGCGTTTGCGTGCTGGCGTGGCGTGCGGCCGGAGACCTCGCCGGTGATGGCCGCATTGCGGGACCGCGTGGGTTAGTCGGCTTTAACACCCTCCCTTAACGCTTGGTTACAGGATTGGGGCCGCCAAGTAGGCTATTCTCAGGATTGTGCGAATTGGGGCGAGTTGATTGGAACGATCGACGCCCGCGTATTCCTGAACCAGATAAGGCAATCCATGGATATCCTGACCCTCGTCGGACTGATCGCCGGTGTCGCGATCGTGACCGTGGCGATGCTCGCCGATGCGACCATCAACACCTTCCTCAATATCCCCGGCCTGATGATCGTCGTGGGCGGCACCTTTGCCGTCACCCTGATCAAGTTTCGCCTGCGGTCTGTCACCAGTTCGTTTCGGCTGGCGCTGAGTACCGTCTTTCGTGAGACCTCAGATCGGCCCATCGAATTGATCCGCAACGTGTCCGAGCTGGCACGTGTCGTACGCAAGGAAGGCATCCTGGGTCTCGAATCCCACGAAACCGGCAACGACTTTCTCGCCAAGGCCATCAACCTCTGCGTCGACGGCCACCCCCCGGAACTGATCGAGGAAGCCCTGCTGGAAGACATGCAGCAGCGCATGGAGCGCTACGACGTGGCCGAACGTATCTTCCGCGGGATTGGCGACGCGGCTCCGGCCATCGGAATGCTGGGCACCCTGGTGGGCCTGGTGCAGATGCTCAACACCCTGGACGACCCCTCCTCCATCGGGCCGGCGATGGCCATTGCCCTGCTCACCACCCTGTACGGCGCCTTCATTGCCCAATTGATCGCCCTGCCCCTGGCGGACAAGATCCAGCTCAAGGCGGAAGACGAACAGCGCAACATGGCGCTGATCGTCACCAGTATCCAGAACATCATGAAAGGCCAGAACCCGCGGGTCATTACCGAATTGCTGTCGGCCTACATCACTCCGGAACAGCAACAGGTCCTGGCGCGGGAACGGGAGGCCTGATCCATGCCGGCATCCCGACTGCCGCGTCAACGCCGGAAGAAACAGGCCGCGGGCGCACCCAACTGGATCGTCACGTTTGCGGACCTGGCGACCCTGCTGCTGACCTTCTTTATCCTGCTGCTGTCGTATTCCACCATGGACGTGGCCAAGTACAAGGCGATGGCGGGCTCCCTGGCGGGCGCCTTTGGCAGCAGTGTGATCCAGGACGATGCGGTCGGCGGCAGCCCGTTGACCCTGATCGAAAGCGATACCGTCCCTCCGGCACCGGCGCAGCAACCGGCCGTGATTCCGCCGGACCAGCCCCAACTGATCGACGACAGTCCCAAGTCCACGGCCGATGTCACCGAAATACCGGAAGGCGTGACTGAACTGGCCAGCCGCCTGATCCGGGAGCTGGAAAGCGAAGTGGCCGAGGGCGCGCTGAACGTGAAGTACGACACCGAGAAGGTGGTGATCCGCTTTGCCGAGGACGCGACCTTCCAGTCCGGCAGCGCCGAGCTGAAACCGGACATGGAACCCATCCTGGCGCGGGTGGTGGACGTGCTGGCCGAGTGCCAGGGCGATGTGGTGGTGGCTGGCTATACCGATGATCGGCCGATAGTGAGTACCCGCTATCGGTCCAACTGGGACCTGTCGGCTGCGCGGGCGGTTTCGGTGGTCCATGAACTGGTGATGAACCGCAAGGTCCCGGCCAAACGGGTCGTCGCCGCCGGCCGGGCCGAGACCAATCCGCTGGTGCCCAACAATTCGCCCGAGAACCGGGCCAAGAACCGCCGGGTGGAAATCAGTATTCGCGACCCGCAGTGCACGGCCAAGGCGAACACGGCGGACTTACCGGTGGAGATCAATCCCTGATTTCGATGTAAACCAAGCCTACAATCCCTTGCCGGAACAGCGAATGGATACCCTTGCCTGCGCTGCATTAGACGGCCGTCCCTGGCCGGCTAATGCGACCGGGACGTCCCTGTCCCTCCTCCGGCAAGGATATCCATTCGTTGTCCTTAAACGTTGGGCGTTACCGCAATCTGCAGATGCTCTTATGACGCCACGCGAGAACGTCATGCGCTATTCATATAACGTTTAAGCGCCAACCCCGTTATACTGTCGCCCCTTCAGAGGCGCACGCCGGCCTCGTGAGGGTATCGGAAAACTAATAAAGCATTGATGAGGGTAGCTATGAGTGGACCGGACAAGCCGAAGGTCATTGGGGAAGAATGGAGCGATGAGCGGGTCAAGAGCTTCCTGTTCATAACCCCGTATGACACCGCCCTGAACCCGGACTACCAGGTTCTCATCAAGGCCTACCAGGCCATGCGGGCCGGGGATTTCGAACGGTTCCTGGGCTTCTTCATCGAAGCGGGCCGCGACCTGAATGCAAAGAGTGAAAGCGGCCAGACCATCCTCGACCACATCAGTGAACACCGTCGCAGCGTCGAGTACGTGGCATCGCTCAAGAAGTTCGGGGCCAAAGGCGCAGCCGAAGTCTGATCCTACGGATGGCTGACATGGGTGGGCTTAGACGCCCACCTTCTGATCCTCTTCCCTAATCGGTCAGCCCGAACAACGAGCCATAACGCAGGCCGATATAGGCGTGCTCACGCATGAGCATTTCCGCCCGGGCGCCCTCGCCCTCCCGCAACGCCTGAAAGACCAGCCAATGCTGCTGGTGCGCCATGAAGAGCTTGCGGTATTCCCCGTCCAGGCAGCGTTTATCGATGATGATGGATTCCGCTGAGGCAAACGGCAGGTGGTCATTACGGCGGATGGCATCGGCAATCACCCGGGTGCCGGTGGCTTCTATGATGGTGCGGTGAAAATCTCCATTGAGCCGGCTCCAGTCGGTAATGTCCGCGTCTTCCAGATACCCTTTGCTGAACAGCCGGTCGCCTTCGGCCAGGTAGCGTTCAAGTTGCTCGCGAACCGGATCCGTCAGTCCCGCCTCGGCCAGTCGGCGTGCCGCCAGTCCTTCCAGGACCCCGCGCACCTCCACCGCAACCTGGACGTCCCTCTCGGAGAATTCCCGCACCACAAAGCCGCGCTTACCGGTACGCTCCAGCAGACCTTCCTGCTCCAGTGTCCGAAAGGCCAGGCGCACCGGCGTGCGTGACACGCCGAGATCTTCCGCCACGCGCACTTCACCGATCCGTTCACCCTGATGGTATGCGCCTTCGCTGATCATCTTGCGCAGCTGGGTGACCACGCTCCTGTTTTCACTTGCCACAGACTACCTGCCTCATGCGTTGCTGTTGTGTTGTGCGGCGTTGCATTTCCGCTGGATTCAGGGGCTTCCCTGAAACAACCGTTTTGGATCCAGAAACGTCGCCATTATGACGACAAACGGTCGTAATCCCTAATCAGTCCCGAGTCACCTCCTTTCTCGCCCGGCCCATCTCCGTGGACTATGTCACCCGGAGTTATTGGATCCAAAAAATTGGTTTTTGTTTGACATTGCCCTCTAAAACTTATTTATTGGATCCATAACCTGAAGTACCCACACAACGACAACACTGAACTGAGGGTTTGATATGTATCCCAAGAACACTTGGTACGTCGCCTGTACCCCTGATGAAATCGATGGTCAGCCCTTGGGCCGTCGTGTCTGTAATGAATCCATTGTGTTCTTCCGTGGCGAGAACGACCGGGTCGCCGCCGTAGAAGACTTCTGTCCTCACCGCGGAGCACCGCTGTCGTTGGGTTTTGTCCGCGATGGCCAATTGGTCTGCGGCTACCATGGCCTGGAAATGGGCTGCGATGGCAAATGCTCCAGCATGCCGGGACAGCGGGTGCGCGGCTTTCCCGCCATCCGCACCTACCCGGTGGTGGAGCGTCACGGCTTCATCTGGGTGTGGCCGGGCGAGGCCGACAAGGCGGATCCGGCGGACATTCCCCACCTACACTGGGCCGAGAGCGACGACTGGGCCTACGGCGGCGGTCTTTACCATATCCAGTGCGACTACCGGCTGATGATCGACAACCTGATGGACCTGACCCACGAAACCTACGTGCACGCCTCCAGCATTGGCCAGAAGGAAATCGATGAAGCGGCTCCGGAGACCAAGGTCAACGGGCAGGAAGTCACCACCAGCCGGCACATGTACGACATTCCGGCGCCGCCGTTCTGGCAGAACGCGCTGCGCGGCAACGACCTGGATCCGGATGTGCCGGTGGATCGCTGGCAGATCTGCCGGTTCACGCCACCCAGCCACGTCATGATCGAAGTCGGCGTGGCCCACGCCGGCAAAGGCGGTTACGACGCAGCGCCGGAAGACAAGGCCGCCAGCATCGTGGTGGATTTCATCACTCCGGAAACCGACACCTCCATCTGGTACTTCTGGGGTATGGCCCGCAACTTCAAACCGGATGACGAGGCGCTCACCGACAGCATCCGTGAAGGCCAGGGCAAGATCTTTTCCGAAGACCTGGAGGTGCTCGAGCGCCAACAACTCAACCTGCTCCGATATCCGGAGCGCAAGCTGCTCAAGCTCAACATCGACGCCGGTGGCGTCCAGGCCCGCAAGATCATTGATCGGCTGATTGATCAGGAGCGTGCTGCGGAGAGCTCCACGGAAACCGCCCGGGCCGTCTGAGACGGACGACCGTTTTACCGACGCGCGGTCGTCCGGACCGCCAGGGGGAAATCATGATTGATGTTGTTGTTATTTCCGTCCGTCAGGAGGCGACTGATATCCGCAGCTTTGAGCTGGCTCGGGCGGATGGCGCCGAGCTGCCGCCGTTCGAAGCCGGCGCCCATATCGATGTGCATTTGCCGGATGGGCTGATCCGCCAGTATTCGCTGTGCAATCCCGGCGCGGTCTCGGGCTACTACCAGATCGGTGTTCTGCTCGAACCCGGATCGCTGGGCGGCTCCCGAGCCATGCACGCACTGCAGGTGGGCGACCAGCTGCAAATCAGTGAGCCCCGCAACCTGTTTGCATTGGCGCCCGAGGGGCGTCGAAGCCTGCTGTTTGCCGGCGGCATCGGCATTACGCCGATCCTTGCCATGGCTGAGGAGTTGGCGCAATCCGGCCGGGCGTTCGAATGTCATTACAGCGTTCGGTCACCGGACCGGACCGCATTCCGGGAGCGGTTACGGCAACCGGCGCTGGACGGCCGGGTGCATGTGTACAGGGACGAAGGCGGCGATGCCCGACTGGATGCTGAGAGCGTCCTGGCGTCGCCGGCCTCGGATACCCACCTTTATGTTTGCGGGCCGCCGGGCTACATCGACTATGTCCTCGGTATGGCCAGAACACTGGGTTGGCCTGACGCCAACCTGCACCGGGAATACTTCAGTGCCGGCGAGGATCCGGCCCACAAGGCGGACGATGGCCGCTTTGACGTGAAGATCGCCAGCACCGGACAGGTCATCGCCATACCGGCCGACCAGACCGTCGCCGAAGCCCTGGAGCGTGAGGGCATCGATATTCCCCTGTCCTGCGAACAGGGTATCTGCGGTACCTGCCTGACCCGGGTTCTGGACGGCGTACCCGATCACCGGGACCTGTTCCTCAGCGAAGCCGAGCAGGCGGCCAACGATCAGTTTACCCCTTGCTGCTCAAGGTCGTTGAGCAAACAGCTGGTCATCGATCTGTAGACCAGGCGCCAACTGCAGGAAAAGAGTGAATGCCCCCCGCCCGGAAGGCGAGGGGCAAACCGATGGGATCGGCTTATTCGACCTGTACTTCAATGGAGCGGGGTTGAGCCGGCTCCACTTTCTTCAGGGTCAGGGACAGCACACCATCCTTGAAGTTGGCGTTGATCTCGTTTTCCGAGACGTTGTCCGGCAGGGTGAAGCGGCGCATGAACGAGCCGTAGACCCGCTCGACCCGGTGGGTCTTGCCTTCGCCGGACTCTTCCTTCTTCTGGCGCTCACCCTGCAGGGTCAACACGCCGTCGTGCACGGTGACTTTCACGTCTTCTTTCTTGATGCCCGGCAGTTCCGCGTGGATTTCGAAGGCCTCGGGCGTTTCGTGGATGTCCACGGCCGGGGCCCAGTCGCTGCGGCGGAACAGGTCGCGGTTTTCGCGATCGCCCTGGGTGCTCGGGAGTCCGAAATGACGGTTGTAGCGATCCAGCAAATCCTCGAATTCGCTGATGGGGTTCCAACGTGTGAGATTGCTCATGAGAGTTTCCTCCAAACGAACCTGAGATCATGTTTGAGCGCCCCCTGATTCGATCAGGAGGCAACGACTTCAGACCCGTTCAAGGAAGATCCCGACACAGTGGCGCCAACTGGCTGGGCTTTCCTGAACTGGCTATTTCCGTATCTAAGAGCGCTTCGACGGATTTCAAGGGCTCATTTTTTGATCTGGATCAGCAAAATCGCCAGGTCTACTGACCGGCCTCCGCCCGGTATTCGTCCTTGAGCTTCACGTAGTTGGCCGCCGTGTACTTGAAGAATCCGCGTTCCTTGTCGCTCAGCGGGCGGGCCTGTTTGCACGGACTGCCCACATACAGGTAACCGGATTCCAGCGTCTTGCCCGGCGGCACCAGGCAACCGGCGGCGACGATCACCTCGTCTTCGACCACAGCGCCATCCATGACGATCGACCCCATGCCGACCAATACCCGACTGCCCACGGTGCAGCCATGGAGCAAAGCCTTATGGCCGATGGTGACGTCGTCGCCGATGGTCAGCGGGTAACCGCCCGGGTTGTAGTCGCTGGCGTGGGTGATGTGCAGGACCGAACCGTCCTGGACGCTGCAGCGGGCGCCGATGCGGATCCGGTGCATGTCACCGCGGATGACCGTCAGCGGCCAGACGGAACAGTCATCGCCCAGTTCCACGTCACCGATCACCTGGGCGCTGGGATCGATCCACACCCGTTCGCCGGTTTTTGGGCTAAACCCCTTGTGAGAACGTACTTGAGTCATTACATAAGTCCTATACAGATCCGCGTGCGGGCGGCATTGGCGTATGATGAGTCATACAGTAGAGCACCGGTCCCGTGCCTGTCACGGACCACCACCGCCCGCAACAGCCCGTCATTGATCCGGTATCAGTGACTTTAATTCGGCGAGTAAGGAGCCCCATGAACAATCCGCTGCTGAGTGACGACCTGCTTCCCCGCTTCGACCATGTCCGGGTGGAGCACATGGAACCGGCGATCGACCAGATCCTGAGCGACAATCGCATGCAGATCCAGGAACTGGCTGCCCAGTCCGAACCGACCTGGGAAACCCTGTTCCAGCCGATGCAGGCCCTGGACGATCGCTTGAATAACGCCTGGTCGGTGATCTCCCACCTCAATGGGGTGATGAACAGCGACGAGCTGCGCGATGTCTACAAGCGCTGCCTGGAAAAGTTGACCGAGTACGGCACCGAGCTGAGCCAGAACACCGAGCTGTGCAACGCCTACAAGCGGCTGGCCGAGAGCCCGGCGTTCCAGGAGCTGGACGAAGCCCAGCAGAAGGCGGTCAACAACACCCTGCGGGATTTCCACTTGGGCGGCGTCGACCTGCCTGAGGACCAGAAAAAGCAGTTTGCCGACCTGTCCCGGGAACTGGCCGAACTGACCAACCGCTTCAGCGACAACGTGCTGGACGCCACCCAGAACTGGTTCAAGCACATCACCGATGAAGGCGAGCTGGCCGGCCTGCCCCAGAGCGCGCTGGACGGTGCCCGCCAGGCCGCCGAGCAGCGCGACCTGGATGGCTTCGTCATCACCCTGGATTTCCCCAGCTTCTTCCCGGTCATGACCTATGGCGAAAATCGCGAACTGCGCCGTGAAGTCTACGAGGCCTTCGTCACCCGCGCTTCCGATGTCGGCCCGGACGGTGGCCACTGGGACAATACCCCGGTGATGGCGGAAATCCTCAAGCGGCGGCACCAGCAGTCCCAACTGCTGGGATTTAATAACTACGCCGAACGCTCCCTGGCCACCAAGATGGCGCGCAGTGTCGATGAGGTGATGCACTTCCTGCAGGAACTGGCCGCCAAGTCCCGTCCGGTCGCGGTGCAGGAATTCGACGACCTCAAGGCCTTCGCGAAAGACGAGTTTGGCGTGGACGAGCTGGAAGCCTGGGACATTGGCTACTACAGCGAGAAAATGCGTCAGGCGCGCTATGACATTTCCCCGGAAACCCTGCGCCCCTGGTTCCCGGCAGAGACGGTGGTCAACGGCCTGTTCCGCGTCGCCGAACGCCTGTTCGATCTGACCATCGAACCGGACACCGGGGTTGAGACCTGGCACAAGGACGTCACCGCCTACCGCATCCGCCGCGGTGACGAAACCATCGCCTGGTTCTATCTCGACATGTACGCCCGCAAGGGCAAGCGTGGCGGCGCCTGGATGGCCGACTGCCGGGTCCGCTGGCGCAATCTGCGGGGCAGCCTGCAATTGCCGGTCGCGTTCCTGACCTGCAACTTCACGCCGCCGGTGGGCGACAAGCCGGCACTGCTGACCCACGACGAGGTCACCACCCTGTTCCACGAGTTCGGCCATGGCCTGCACCACATGCTGACCCAGGTCGAGGTGGCGGACGTGTCCGGCATCAACGGCGTGGCCTGGGATGCGGTGGAACTGCCCAGCCAGTTCCTGGAGAACTGGTGCTGGAACCCCGAATCCCTGGGCCTGATCGCCAAGCACCACGAAACCGGCGAGCCCCTACCCCAGGACCTGCTCGACAAGCTGCTGGCGGCGAAGAACTTCCAGTCCGGCATGCAGATGGTGCGGCAGCTGGAATTCTCCCTGTTCGATTTCCGCCTGCACTCCGAGTTCACGCCGGAAACGCCGGTGAACCCGCTCGACATGTACCGTCAGGTACGGTCGGAAATCGCCGTCACCGAGACGCCCGAGTTCAACCGCTTCCCCAACAGCTTCTCGCACATCTTTGCAGGTGGCTACGCGGCCGGTTACTACAGCTACAAATGGGCGGAAGTGCTTGCGGCAGACGCCTTCTCGCTGTTCGAGGAAAACGGCATCTTCGATCCGGAGACCGGCCACGCGTTCCTGCACAACATCCTGGAACGGGGCGGTTCCCGCGAGCCGATGGAACTGTTCAAGGCCTTCCGCGGGCGCGAGCCGGAAGTGGACGCCCTGCTGCGGCAAACCGGCATCACCGACGACGCGGCCTGATCGATTCATGGCGGGGCCACGGCCCCGCCGAACACAACTCCTGGAGAGCCGATGGCGACCCCCAAACGATTCATCGCGGGCGCAGTCTGTCCCCGCTGCGGCGAGATGGACAAGCTCATGATGCAACAGACCGAGGAAGGCCAGTTCCGCGAATGCGTGGCCTGCGGTTTTGAAGACGCCCAGACCCCGGACGGCCAGCCCTTGGGCGAGCTGGAAACCCGCGTGAACAAACGCAGCAACGAGGACGACCACACCGTGAAGCAGGTGGTCTTCTTCAAGGCCGCGGCGGATGAGGATGAGGATGACGAGGTGTAACGGCCTCCCCCCTCTCCGATTCGTCGGACCGCCCCGGCCCCTCTCCCGCAAGGGGCGAGGGGAGCTCATGGATGTAGTTCGAGTTGAAGGCCTCATAAGCCTCTCCCCCCTGGAGGGAGAGAGGTTTGGAGAGAGGGGGACGAGGCGATAGCCTCGCCGCATCTGTGCCATCAGAAGTAAAAAGGCCCAACCAATCGGTTGGGCCTTTTTCGTTCGCCGTTGCGGTACGTATTACAGCACCATCGCCGCAATCCAGCCAAACACCAACAGCGGCAGGTTGTAGTGCAGGAACGTTGGCACCACCGTGTCCCAGATGTGGTTGTGCTGACCGTCCGCGTTCAGGCCGGCGGTGGGCCCGAGGGTCGAGTCCGAAGCGGGCGACCCCGCATCCCCCAGTGCCCCGGCCGTGCCCACCAGCGCCACGATGGCCAGCGGGCTGAAGCCCAGCTGCACCGCCAGCGGCACGTAGATCGCCGCAATGATGGGAATGGTGGAGAACGACGAGCCAATGCCCATGGTGATCAGCAAACCCACCACCAGCATCAGTAGCGCCGCCAGCGCCTGGTTGTCGCCGATGGCACCCACCGAGCTTTCCACCAGCGTCTTGATGTCGCCGGTTTCCCGCATCACTTCCGCGAAGCCGGAGGCGGCAATCATGATGAAGCCGATCATCGCCAGCATCTTCATGCCTTCGGTGAACAGGTCGTCGGCTTCTTTCCACTTCACCACGCCGGACAGGTTGAACAGCACGAAGCCCGCCAACGCCCCGAGGATCATGGAATCCAGCGTCAGTTGCACCACAAACGCCACCAGGATGGCCACCAGCGCCATGATCAGCGTCCACTTGTTGTAGGCGATGTCCACCCGCTCGGTGCGCTCGATCGGCGCCAGGTCGTAGGTGCGGTCCTTGCGGTAGCTGAAGAACACCGCCACCAGCAGACCGATCAGCATCCCCAGCGCCGGCAGGGCCATGGCGTGCATGACGTTGAGACCGTCTACGGCCACGCCATTGGTTTCCACCTTGGCCAGCAGGATTTCGTGCAGGTAGATGCTGCCGAAGCCGATCGGCAGGAACATGTACGGGGTGATCAGGCCGAAGGTCAGCACGCAGGCCACCAGCCGGCGATCCAGCTTCAGCTTGGCCATGACGTACAGCAAGGGCGGCACCACCAGAGGGATAAAGGCAATGTGGATCGGCAGGATGTTCTGGGAGGAGATGGCAATCGCCAGCAGCAGGCCGATCATCACGAACTTGATGGCCCGGCCGCCGCCGCTTCCCGCCGATTCCTGACGACCGACCATGGCCAGCGCCTTGTCCGCCAGGGCATGGGCCAGGCCGGACTTGCCGATGGCGACGGCGAACGCCCCCAAGGTGGCGTAGGACAGCGCCACCGTCGCCCCACCGCCGAGACCGTTGTTGAAGGCGGCAATGGTGGCATCGAGGGACAGTCCGCTGATCAGGCCACCGGCAACGGCACCGACAATCAGGGCAACAACGACGTGGATCCGGCACAGGCTCAGGACGAGCATGATACCGACGGCGGCGACAACAGCATTCATGGCGCTTTTCCTTGGGGGAGGTTCAGAAAAGCGCGCTAATGTGCAGGAAACGACCAGCGGAGTCAAAGCGGATTACCGAAGTCGCCCACGCAATCGGTAAAGGCGTTATTCGACGAAGGTGAAGCGCGGGACGGTTTCTCCGGCGACCTCGACGTTTTCGCGGAACATGCTCAGCGGGCGAACCCAGAGGCTGTGGTCCCCGTAGAGACACCGGTAAACCACCAGTTCCTCTTCGGTTTCACTGTGGCGGGCCACGCCGATGACCTCGTAGTCCTTACCCTTGTAGTGACGGTAGCGGCCGGGTTTGAGGGGATGTGTCATGGTGTCTGCTCAGGCGTGCATGTAACGTTTATTCTACCCGGAAACGGTGCCGGACACCGCTTCCGGGTGAGGGTATCAGGAGTGCAGCTTGTAACGCCCCGGCCCAAGGAAAACCACGCCCAGTGCAATAAACAGGTAGAAACCCTGCAGTTCCAGCGCCCAGCCGCCACTCTGGCTCAGAGTCAGCAACTGCCCCATGTGCACCAGTGCGAAGGCGACAATCATGTTCACGACGATGATCATCGCGCCGATGCGGGTGTGGTAGCCCAGGATGACCATCAGCGGCGCCAGGATTTCACCGATATAGACACCGTAGGCCAAGACCGTCGGCAGCCCATGGCTGGCCAGCTGCGACTCCACGAAACCCACCCCGTGAAACAGTTTGGCAATCCCGTGAAACAGGATAAGGCCACCCAGGGTAAGGCGCACGATCAGTTTGCCCAGATCCGCATTTTCCAACATCAATCGGTCCTTTCGTGAGTTAAAGCAGCAGCTTAGCGCGTTGGCCCGCCACGTCAATGTGTCGTTGGTCGGGCTTCCGGAATCCGGACGACCTGATCGTGCAGCCGCGCCAGACGATTCAGCAGCCGGTTCTGTGCGGAAACCGGCACCTGGTTCTGTTCCATGGCGAGAATCAGGTCTTCCACCAACGCGTTGAAATCCGTCTCATCGATCCCGAGTCCGGCGTGGGCTTCGGTCATGCTGCGGCCGTTGTAGGCACATGGGCCGTTGGCGAGGTGGCAGATCTGGTCGGTCAGGTTGCGGTGCAAGCTGGCGATATCGACGCCTTTGAAGGTTTCCGCAATCCGGTCGTCCTCCACCACGATATACAGCATGTCCTTCACGAACCGGGCGATCCCGTGGCGTTCGCCCAGGTCGTTGTATAGCGTGTCCTGGCTTGCGGGCGGTGCGCTTTGGCAGCCGGCCAGCACGGTCAGCAACCCAACGATGAAAAACGTCTTGCGAGCGGACAAACGGCGTAACATCAGAAACTCCCCTGCAGCGACAGGTAGGCACCCTGCTGGTCATCCAGCCCGGCGATGCTGCCCAGGTTGACCCAGGCGGCGGTGACGGCCAGGTGCCGCTCGGGCACCCAGGCGACGAACAGGTCGTACCCGTCCTCTTCCTGGGCAAAGCCCAGGTTGTCCGGCTTCTGCCGATATTCGGTGCCGACCAGCCATTGCCGGTTGATGAAGACACCGGCGCTGCCCTCCAGCACCGCGTCGTAGCTGTCTTTTTTGTCGCCGCCAAACCCCAGCAGTCCGCCCTGGTTGGCTTTGGTGCCGCGAACCACGCCATTCAGCAGCACGTTGCGGCCGAACAGGGCCCCCAGGAACACCTTGGTGCCGGCCAGATAAACGTCCGTGCCGCTGTCGTCACGGGCGCCCACCGCATCGGGCACGGTGAAAGTCCGGTTGTGCTTGTACTGGACGCCCAACGACCACTGGCCGTAGGGCGAATAGAGGACATCGCCGGTCAGGCGCAGCTTGGCGCCCAGAATGTCCTGCTGCAGATCGTCCTGATTGAGGGCGGCGCCCAGGGTATCCAGATCCAGGGTCTGGCGGGCGGCGCTGATCTCAATACGGTTGTGCCAGTTCAGGGCGCCGGCCACCACGTCCACGGTGTAGTCGTCGAGGGGCGCATGGGACAGGGCCACGGAGCCGCCCCACTCCCGGTCGCTGGCGTAGCCGGTGAGCACCGCCATGGGCACCAGGCCACCGCCGGCCGTGCCCTCGATGGTGGTCACGCCCCCGGTGGCCCAGAGCCGACTGCCGGGGGCGGCCAGGACTGGTGGCGCCGTCATCAGGGGGACGAGTAGCCAGGGCAGGAATCGGATCAGAGGCACGTCAGGCTCCTTGCGCTATTGATCGATCGTGGAGGTGTCGGCGGCGAGCGCGCGGGCCTGTTCGGCGCGATCCCGATGCCATTCCACCAGTTGAGACGGCCGCATCGGCCGACCCAGCAGGTAACCCTGGCCCAGATCGCAGCCCCAGGCCTGCAACAGCCGCCAGCTGAGTTCGTTCTCGATGCCTTCGGCCACGACGCTCAAACCCAGGCTGTGGGCCATGTCGATGGTGGAGCGGACGATCAGCTGGTCCTGTTGGGTGGAATCCAGGCTGAGAACGAACGACTTGTCGATTTTCAGCTCGTGAACTGGCAGCTGACGCATCTGGGCCAGCGAACTGTAGCCGGTACCGAAGTCGTCCACCGACAGCTTGGCGCCCAGGTCCCGCAGCCGGTTGAGGGTGCGCAGGGCCGTCTGGGTATCCGCCATGGCCACACTCTCGGTGATCTCGAAGGTCAGCCTGTTCAGGGGCAGCGCGCCGTCGGCAAACACGGTGGAGATCAGATTGGGCAGGCTGTGGTTGAGCAGATCCAGCGCCGACAGGTTGATGGCCACGCCCAGGTCCGACAGCCCGGCGTCCGCCCAGTCGTGGCTGTCCCACGCCACGCGTCGGAGGATGTAGTCGGTCAGTTCATGGATCTGACCGGACCGTTCCGCCAGGCCAATGAACTCGTCGGGACTGATCGGCCCCAACGCCGGATGGGCCCAGCGCACCAGCGCTTCCACCTGCACCGGATGAGCCGTGTCGAAGCGTACCTTGGGCTGGTACAGCATCTCCAGCTGGTTGTCCGCCAGGGCTCTTTGCAGATCACGGATGATCTGCAGCTCGCGTAAATGATGCTCGTCGCCGCCTTCAAGGTAGAACGCGGTGCGGGTGTCGTCGTGGCGGGCCCGCTCCAGCGTCAGGCTGACCCGGCGGCGGATGTCGTCGAGAGTGTGGGCATCCTGCGGCAACTGCAGAATGGCCGCCGACAGGTCCACCGTGACCGGCGTGTCCCGGATCACCACCGGCTCTTCGGCCGCGGCCCGCATCCGGCCCAGCGCGGCATGGAAGCGCTTTTCATCCAGCCCGGGGATGACGGTCATGAATTCGTTGCCGCCGGCCCGCGCCAGCATGCAGTGGGCATCGAGCGCGCCGCGCATGCGCAGGGCAGCGGCGATGATGATCTGGTCGCCCAGGTCGTAGCCCAGGGTTTCACTCAGCTCCTTGAGGCCGTTGATGCTGAGGCTCACCAGGAAGCCGGGTTCCTTCCGCGCCAGTAGCGGCCGCAACACGTGTTGCATGGCCTTGCGATTGGGCAGACCGGTCAGGCTGTCGTGGTTGGCATCGTGCCGGATCCGGTGTTCCCGGCGACGGATCCGGTGGGCCATGTCGCCCAGCGCGTTCTGCAGTTGGCCCAGCTCGTCCCGCCCGGACAATCCAGGGGATGGCGTGGCGGGATCGCTGCCCAGGTCGCTGGCGAAGCGCGCCAGCAGCAATACCGGCCGGCCCAGGGCGCGGGCCAGGGCAAACGCCAGCAGCCCGGCGATGGCGAGACAGGCGAGCACGATCAGCCCCAGCTCCAGTGCCAACTTGTAATAGTGGGCCAGCGCGGTCTGACGATCGAGCAGCAACAACGCGTTGACCGGCGCTTCCTGGCCATTGCGGGACAACGACGCCACGCGGGTGAAATAGCGATGATCGCCGGTCATCTTGCTGCGGGACGCCAGGACCCCCTGCCCAACGACATCGTCGATGGCGTCGTCCGACAGACTGCGGCCGTAATAGGCAGTCTCGGGTGCCACGGCGGTAAACACCACGTCCACGCCGGTCAGGTCGCTGATCATCCGGGCGAAAGCGTCGTCCAGGTTGAACCCCATCACCAGCCAGGCCCGCAATCCGGGCGCCTGCACCGGCACCAGCAAAGCCTGGAATGCCTGCCCCTGCCAGGTCAGCAGGCCGGTGGCTGCGCCCTGGCGTTCAGCCCGCTCGAGCAGATCGTTGAAGGGCAGCTGGGTGCCATTGGGCAATCCCTGAAGGTTGGCCAGCAGGCGGCCGTTGCGGTCGGCCAGCATGGCCATGTCCGCCTTGAAGCGCTGGCTCTGGTTTTCCAGGGCGCTGGTTATGGTGGGTTCGTCCTTCGAGGCGACGGCCGAGCGGAAGCCGAAGTCGTCCACCAGCACGCTCAGCGTGTCGATCAGCAGCTGAGTGCGGCGGGCCAGCAGTTCCCGCATGACATCGCTGGCCACGTCGAGACGTTCCCGGGCGCGGTATTCTTCATCCTGGAAGGTGGACAGCATGAAGATGGCCGCGATGGTCACACTGGTCACCAGGGCCAGTGCGAGCATGGCGATCAGCAGGCGACCGCGGAAACCGGGGAGTCTCGGGCGCAGGGTCACAGGTTATCGAACCGCCGTTGCAGATCAGCGAAGGGGTCGGCCTCGACCTTTTTCGGGGTCAGGTCGAGGGAAATCACACGGGGCTCTTCTCCGGAAGCGGGAATCGTCAGCGTCACCGGCTGGCTGTTGTCGCGCAGGCGTTCGTGCCAGACCTTGACCGTGACCGGTGCTGCGGTGGGAGGCTCTATCCGGGCGACGCCATCGGGCCCGGTCGTGACCGTCTGTGCGGCATCGGTGACGTAGATAAACGCCTGCATGTTGTCGTGGATGTTGCAGCCCAGTTCCACCACGCCGGCGGTATCGAACGTGACCGGTGCCTCGGGCCGCTTGGCGTACAGCTCAATGTTGAACGTCTTGGCCGGGGAGAAGGAATAGACGTGATGCTGGGTGTTGTCGTGATTGGGAAACTCCACCATCGACCCGGCCGGGATAACCAGCAGGTGCGGTTCGAACGTGCGGTTTTCCTGCGCCATGACAGCCGGGCTGGCCAGAGGGGAAGCCGGTCCGCTGGCCGGCAGGCTGACCACGGCATGAGGTACCGGATCGCCATTGGCGGCATCGCGAATGTTCAGGGTCAGGGCCTGGCTGTGGCTGCACAGCGCAAAAAGCAGTGCCAGCGTGGCCAGAATTGGGCGTCGCAGTCGCATCATGGTTCGTCATTATAGATGATCGCGCAGAGCCTCTTGCCTGTGGCGATCTACCCCGGTTTCTTTCCATTCTTGACAGAGGTACGTATTTGTTTGGGACACAGTTCAACTCAGACCGAGCCCCGGATTCAAGGTGAAGGCAATCTGGTTGCGCGTCAGCAGTTTCTCCCAGTAATCGCGCATCCAGTCCCAGGCGGCATCCTGGGCCTGTTCCACAAAGGGGGTCAGGTTCAGGCGGTAATAGTTGGGCGTTCCGGCGATCTGCACCACGGTGATGGCGATGGACTGGTCGAGCTCGTTGGCGAACGGCTCGCCGATCAGGTAGTGGGTGACGAGGTTGGCCTGGATGGCTTCCAGGTCCACCAGGCGGCTGGCACGTATGGAGTAGTTGTTTTCGTACATCTCCTCCATCAGCCGGTGACACAGATAGGCCTTGATCAGCAGGCCGTCCAGGCCATCGTACTGCGCCAGCAGGATGGATGGCCGGGTGAAATAACGGATGGCGGCATCGACGAACGGTTCGAACAGGGCTTCGTTGCCGGAGTCCCGGGCACAGGTGGTGACGCACTCGATCAGCCGCGGGGCCATCTCGATGTATTCAATCGCAAACTGGAACAGACAGGTGGCCGGATTCGGTCCCTCGACGGTAATGCTGTCCGGCAGACTGGCGGCACGTTCCGCCATCTGCCCCAGGAAGGTCCCGGAGCGGGCCTCCTGTCGACGTGCCTGGTCGATGATGTGAAGTACTGCGTTGGGTGTCATCACAGGGACTGCTCGTGTAGCTCCAGGATCGGGTCGCAAGACGCCTCCCCACTGCGTGGCAGGCGGGTCCTGATGGCGTCGCCTGCGGTTGTCTGTCAAAAACCAATATCAGTGTAGTTGAGAATCAGACGTATCGCGGCATTGTTAATTTTTTGGACATGATCCAGGTTGTGTCGCTATGGGACGCATATCCGGTGGCTCAGTTCCCCGCGAACCAGCGATCCTCTCGCGTGTGGCGTAGGAAAAGCCACCCCATACTGGCGGCGCGGGCCAGCATCAGGCTGGTGATGGCCAGCCACAGACCGTGGTTGCCCCAACCCTGGCTGAGCCACCACACCGGCAGATAGACGACCACCACCGAGAACACCATGGTGTTCTGCATGTCCCGGGTGCGGGTCGCGCCGATGAAGATGCCGTCCAGCAGGTAGCTCCAGACGGCGGCAAACGGCAACAGCCAGATCCACGGCAGGAACTCGCGAGCTGTGCCGGCCACTTCGGGAAGGCTGGTCAGCAGGCTGATGATCCAGCCGCCGGCCACCAGGAACAGCAGCGTGAACAGTCCGGCGCCCCACACCGACCAACGCAGTGCGGTGCGGCAGACGGCGCGGAAGTGCTCCCGGTCGCGTTGGCCGACGGACTCACCCACCAGGGCCTCGGCGCCGTTGGCGAAGCCGTCCAGCCCGTTGGAAATCAGCATCAGGAAGGTGAGCAATACGGCATTGGCGGCCAGAATGGTGTCGCCCTGTTGCGCCCCCTGGGCGGTGAAGAACGCCAGCGACAACAGCAGCAGGATGGTGCGGACCATGATATAGCGGTTCACCTTCAGGATGGCCAGGTAGTCGGCCATCTGGCCCAGCAGACGGCGGTCGAACACCAGGTCCGTCGGGCGCCGGGTCCACACCAGCCAGAAGCCCAGGCCCGCCGCGGCGTATTCCGCGATCGCGGTGGCGGCGGCCACACCGCGGCTGTTCCAGCCGAACACCGTGACGAACAGCAGGTCGAGCCCGATGTTGAGCGTGTTGGCCAGGATCAGCATCAGCATGGGGCCGCGCGGGTACTGGGTGCCGATCAGCCAGCCCACCAGCGTGTACTGGCACAGTACCGCCGGCGCACTCCAGATGCGGATTTCGGTATACCCACGGGCGAGTTCCGTCACGTTCTCGCTGGCCCCCATCAGTTGCAGACCGAGGCTCACCAGCGGCGCGCGCAGCAGGATCAGCAGCAAACCGATGCCGATGGCCAGCAGCAGCGAACGCACCAGCAGTGCGCTCTGGGCAAAGTCGTCGCGCCGGCCGAAGGCCTGGGCGGCCAGGCCGGTGGTGCCCATGCGCATGAAGCCGAAAGTCCAGTACAGGATGCTGAACAGGTTGCCGCCCACGGCGACGGCACCCAGGTAGTCCGGCTGGTCCAGGTGGCCGAGCACGGCGGTGTCCACCAGACCCAGCAGGGGAACGGTGATGTTGGTCAGCATCAGGGGCCAGGCCAGATGCCAGAGACGGCGGTCGAGCGGGTTCAGGGTCACGGGCGATTCAACTTTTCGGAGGCTACTTATTCAAAAATGCACTAAATACGGCGTTTTAAGATGTCTAAATTTTAAACAGCTTTTTGAGGGATTCCGGAACCTCTGTCTATACTCCAATCGGGTCTGTCGATTTTGGCAACCCAGGAATCCGTGAAAAGACTTCCTTCCCGGGACAGATGCGCTGGTGCGGAGTCGCACCGGGATAAGGGACGGGAAGCACGCGCTTCCCGATGGAAGTGTCACGCAGAAAAAGCTGATCGACCCGAGTTGGCAAGGATCTGCCTCACTGTTCTCAGGGCTGGGTCTTACCGTCGCCACAGGGTCGTATCCACGACAAGAATAAGGGGCTTCGTGCGAAGCGCCAGAACTCTGTGGAGACACGGTATGCGCATGACGGCATTACGAGTCGGCACTCTGTTGGCCGGGCTCCCGGTTTGCCAGTCGGTTTTCGCCGACTGGACCGTCAATATGACCCCCGGTGTCACCAGTGTCAGTCGTGACATCTACGGTCTCCACATGACCATTTTCTGGGTCTGCGTGGTGATCGGCATCGTGGTGTTCGGCGTCATGTTCTGGTCGATCTTCGCGCACCGCCGATCCAAGGGCTACAAGCCGGCCAACTTCCACGAGCATACCTGGGTCGAGATTCTCTGGACCATTATTCCCTTCCTGATCCTGGTGGTCATGGCCATCCCGGCCACCGCCACCCTGCTGCGCATGTACGACACGAAAGAGGCGGACATCGACGTCAAGATCACCGGCTACCAGTGGAAATGGCACTACGACTTCCTCAACGAGAAGTTCGGCTACTTCTCCAATCTCGCCACGCCCCAGGAAGAAATCCACAACCTGGCCAACAAGAACGAACATTACCTGCTGCAAGTGGATGAACCACTGGTGCTGCCGGTGGGCAAGAAGATCCGCTTCCTGGTCACCGCCAACGACGTGATCCATTCCTGGTGGGTCCCGGCACTGGGCGTGAAGAAAGATGCGATTCCCGGCTACATCAATGAAACCTGGGCAAAAATCGACAAGCCCGGAATCTATCGCGGTCAGTGTACCGAGCTGTGCGGCAAGAATCATGGCTTCATGCCGATCGTGATCAAGGCGGTGCCGGAAGCCGAATACCAGAGCTGGGTCCAGGACAAGGTGGCCCAGGCCGAGAAGCTGCGGGAACTGACCAGCAAGGACTGGACGAAAGAGGAGCTGATGGCCCGCGGCGAGAAAGCCTACAACACCACCTGCGCCGCCTGTCACCAGCCGGATGGCTCGGGCGCACCGCCCACCTTCCCGGCGCTCAAGGGCAGCCCGATTGCAACCGGCCCCCTAGCGGACCACCTGAACATCGTCGTCCACGGCAAGAAGGGCACCGCCATGCAGGCCTTCGGTGAGCAGCTCAGTGAAGTCGACCTGGCAGCGATCATCACCTACGAGCGTAACGCCTGGGGCAACAACACCGGGGATATGGTCACGCCCAAACAGCTTCTCGATTACAAGCAGTCGGAGTAACCGAACACGCGGCGTCCGGCGGCGGAGCGCGGCCGGGCACCACACGATCACAGTGAGGCCAGCGCCGGCTGACGGCGCCAACGGGGGTTCACCATGAGTGCGGTCATCGACACCCACGACACCGAACACGCCCACCACGGGCCCGCCAAGGGCATCCGCCGGTGGCTGTTCGCCACCAACCACAAGGACATCGGGACCATGTACCTGGTGTTCAGCTTCACCATGTTCCTGCTGGGTGGGTCGATGGCGATGGTCATCCGCTCAGAGCTGTTCCAGCCCGGGCTGCAGATTGTCGAACCCGAGTTCTTCAACCAGATGACCACCATGCACGGCCTGATCATGGTGTTCGGCGCCGTCATGCCCGCCTTCGTGGGGCTGGCCAACTGGATGATCCCGCTGATGATCGGCGCGCCGGACATGGCCCTGCCGCGGATGAACAACTGGAGCTTCTGGATCCTGCCGGCGGCGTTCGCCCTGCTGGTGTCCACCCTGTTCATGGACGGCGGCGCCCCCAACTTCGGCTGGACCTTCTACGCGCCACTGTCGACTACCTACGGGCCACCAAGCACCACCTTCTTTATCTTCGCCATCCACATGATGGGGATCTCGTCGATCATGGGCGGCATCAACGTGATCGCCACCATCCTCAACCTGCGGGCGCCGGGCATGACGCTGATGAAAATGCCCCTGTTCGTGTGGACCTGGCTGATCACCGCCTTCCTGCTGATTGCCGTGATGCCGGTGCTGGCGGGCGTGGTCACCATGATGCTGATGGACATCCACTTCGGCACCAGCTTCTTCAACGCCGGTGGTGGCGGGGATCCGGTGCTGTTCCAGCACGTGTTCTGGTTCTTCGGCCATCCCGAGGTGTACATCATGATCCTGCCGGCGTTCGGCGCCGTGTCCGAGATCATTCCCGCGTTCTCCCGCAAACCGCTGTTCGGTTACGCCTCCATGGTGTACGCGGTGGGCGCCATCGCCCTGCTCTCCTTTGTGGTCTGGGCGCACCATATGTTCACCGTGGGCATGCCGGTGGCCGGGCAACTGTTCTTCATGTACTGCACCATGCTGATCGCCGTGCCTACCGGGGTGAAGGTGTTCAACTGGGTGGCCACCATGTTCCGCGGCTCGCTCACCTTCGAGGCACCGATGCTGTTCGCGGTGGCGTTTATCATCCTGTTCACCATCGGCGGCTTCTCCGGGCTGATGCTGGCCATCGCCCCGGCGGACTTCCAGTACCACGACACCTACTTCGTGGTGGCTCACTTCCATTACGTGCTGGTGCCGGGCGCCATCTTCGGCATCTTCGCCTCGGCCTATTTCTGGCTGCCCAAGTGGACCGGCCACATGTACGACGAGACGCTGGCCAAGACCCATTTCTGGATGTCGTTCATCGGCATGAACATGGCCTTCTTCCCCATGCACTTCCTGGGGCTGGCGGGCATGCCGCGGCGGATTCCCGATTACGCCCTGCAGTTCGCCGACTTCAACATGATTTCCAGCATCGGCGCCTTCCTGTTCGGGGCGACCCAGTTGCTGTTCCTGTACATCGTGGTCAAGTGCGTGCGCGGCGGCGAGAAGGCGCCGGCCAAACCCTGGGATGGCGCCCGGGGCCTGGAGTGGACGGTACCGTCACCGGCGCCGTTCCATACCTTTGCCACCCCGCCGGAAGTGAAGTGAGCCGGCGAGAGTCTGGATTTCTGAAGCGCGGCATTGCCGTCGGAGGCTGCCATGGCAACTGAACACAGCTATTACGTCCCGGAGCAGAGCAAGTGGCCGATCATCGCCACCATTGGCCTGCTGACCACCCTGGCGGGCACCGGCTCGATCATGGTCAATGCGGACCAGGGCGAGTCCACGACTGCCTCCTGGGTGGTGTTCTTCATCGGCGCGATGATCATGGCCTATATGCTGTTCGGCTGGTTCGGCAACGTCATCCAGGAAAGCCGGGCGGGGCTGTACAGCGCCAAGATGGACCGCTCCTACCGTTGGGGCATGAGTTGGTTCATCTTCTCCGAGGTGATGTTCTTTGCCGCCTTCTTCGGCACCCTGTTCTACGCCCGCCACTTTGCCGTGCCCTGGCTGGGGGGGGAAGGCGACCGGGGCTCCAGCCATATGCTCTGGGAAGGTTTCGAGGCCACCTGGCCGCTGCTGAGCACGCCGGACACAGAGACCTACACCCAGACCAAAGGCATCATCAATCCCTGGCACTTGCCGCTGATCAACACCGTGTTGCTGCTGAGCTCTTCGTTCACCGTCACCATCGCGCACCACGCGCTGAAGAGCGACAACCGCACCCGGGCCAAGATCTGGCTGGCGCTGACCATCATCCTCGGGCTGTGCTTCATCACCTTCCAGGCGGAAGAGTACATCCATGCCTACACCGAGCTGGACCTGACCCTGAACTCCGGCATCTACGGCAGCACCTTCTTCATATTGACCGGGTTCCACGGGGCCCACGTCACGCTGGGGGCGCTGATGCTGACGATCATGCTGATTCGAATCACCAAGGGGCATTTCTCGCCGGAGAAACATTTCGGGTTCGAGGCGGCCAGCTGGTACTGGCACTTCGTGGATGTGGTCTGGCTGGGCCTGTTTATCTTCGTCTACATCCTTTGATGGGGGCGCGGATCAGGGTGTGGGATTCATCGACAGGTCGCCGTGCCACAGGGCCAGGCCGATGATCAGCAGCAACAGGCCACTGAGGGTGACGCGCAGGATGAGGGAATTGAGCACCCGTCGGCTCCTGCTCTCGTCGCGCAACAGGAAGAACAGGCCGCTGAACAGCGACGCAATCACCGCGAACAGGAGAACGACGATCAGGATCTTGAGCATGCCAACAGCTCCCATGGGCCGATTGGATGATGGAGTCACTATAGCAAAGCATGACTGACCGGGTGCAAAGACGCTGGCAGCCCGATTGGCGTCTGTGGTTGTTGGCCCTGTTATTACTGCCGGTGCTGGTGGGTCTGGGCATCTGGCAACTGAACCGGGCCGGCGAGAAAGAGGCCCTGCTGGCCCGCTGGGCCCAGCAACTGGAGAGCGGCAGCTGGACGGAAGCCGTACGTGCGGGCCTGACCGACGGCCAGCCGGTGGAACTGAGAGGGCAGTACGTCGCGGCGCACCAGTGGTTGCTGGACAACCGCACCCGCGATGGTCGCCCGGGCTACGAGGTGCTGACCCTGTTCGAACCGGCCGCCGGCCCCCCGGTGCTGGTCAACCGGGGCTGGGTGCAGGCGCCGAGGCGCCGGGATGACTTGCCGGGCCTGGTCACGCCGCAGGGCACGGTCACGATCCGGGCCCGGGTAGCGGACTATCCTACACCGCCGGTGCTGGAAGAGACGCAGCCCGAGACCGGGTGGCCCCGGCGGGTGCAGGCGCTGCATCCGGACGAGGTGAAACAGCAGGCGCCCGGAGCCGTAGACCAGCTGCTGCGGCTGGAAGACCCGGCCCAGCCGGGCGCCTACCGGGCGGATTTCGCACCGGATCTGATGGGGCCGCAGACTCATTACGGCTATGCGGCGCAGTGGTTCACCATGGCCGCGGTGCTGCTGGTGCTGACGGTGGTGGCGAGTTACCGAAAACAACAAGGACAGAATCAGGATGACGCTGGCAATGACTGACCCCAGGCAAACCCAAACCGGCCCCACGCCCGAGCAGGTCCGGCGTGGCCGGCGCACGGCCCTGTTGCTGTTTGCCATCGGCTTCGGCCCGCTCGTGCTGGCGACCATCATGTACTACACCGGCTGGATGAATCCCACGGGCCAGTCCAACAACGGCGTCCTGATCGATCCTTCGGTTCCGGTGGCCGACCTGGGCCTGGTGAACGCCAACGGTCAGCCCTTCGCCGATCGATTCGGACCGAAGCACCCGGACGCCAGATGGCTGATGCTGGTGGCCAACGAAGGGCCCTGCAGCGAGGCCTGCCAGCAGCAGATCTACCTGGCGCGCCAGGTCAACGTGGCCCTGGGCAAGAACCAGGACCGGATGAGCCGGGCCGCCTACCTGCCCGAGCCGCCGGCGGACCTGAGCGGCTATCCGGACATGCCCCTGCTGCGAGCCGGCGAGACGGAAGCGATCCGCTGGCCAGGTGGCGTGGACCTGGAACAGGCCCCCCAGATTTACGTCATCGACCCGTTCGGCAACGTGATGATGCGTTACGGACCGGCGATGGACGGCAAGGCGATTCTTGAGGATCTCAAGCACCTGATGAAGATATCCCAAATCGGCTGACGTGGTCCGGCGCGGAAGCATCCCGCCACGTGGAAAGAACGCCAGCCACAGGTCGGAGGAGTGTGCCATGAACGCAACGCCTGACCGCATTGCCCAGCACCGTCGGTTGATGGGACGCCTGGCGCTGGCTGCGACCGTGCTGACACTGCTGGTGGTGATGCTGGGGGCCTGGACCCGCCTGACCCATTCCGGTCTGGGCTGCCCGGACTGGCCCGGCTGCTACGGCTTTTTAAGCGTGCCGCAATCCGCCGAACACATCGCCATCGCCGAAGCCCGCTTCCCGGAAGCGCCGTTCGACGCCAGCAAGGGCTGGCCGGAAATGATCCATCGCTACGCCGCCGGCACCCTCAGTCTGCTGGTGTTCAGTATCGCGTTCCTGGCGATTCGCTACCGCCGGGAAGGCCTGCCGCTGCGCCACCCGCTGCTGATTGCCGGCTTCATCCTGCTGCAGGCCGCGTTCGGCATGTGGACGGTGACCCTCAAACTCTGGCCCCAGATCGTGGCCCTGCATCTGCTGGGTGGTTTCACCACGTTAAGCCTGCTGACCCTCCTGACCCTGCGCCTGCGCGGCCGTCACGTGAATCCCTTGCCGTCCCTGGCGCACCGGCTCGGACATTTCCGGCCCGCCTTGCGGGTGGCCCTGTTCCTGGTGATTGCCCAGATCGCCCTGGGTGCCTGGACGGCCTCCAATTACGCCGCGGTGGCCTGCACCGACCTGCCCACCTGCCAGGGTCAGTGGTGGCCGCAGATGGACTTCCGCCACGGCTTCGATGTGACCCAGGCGGTGGGGCCCAACTACCTGGGTGGCCAGCTGACTGCTGAAGGCCGGGTAGCCATCCACGTGACCCACCGGATTGGCGCTATGCTGGTGTTGGCGGTGCTCGGCAGCCTGCTGCTGAGGCTGTGGCGACCGGCCCGTGAGGCTGGCATGGGCCGATGGGTATTACTGAGCGGCGGGGTGTTGCTGGCCCAGATTGCGCTGGGGATCGCCAATGTCTGGCTGCACATCCCGATTGCCGTGGCCATGGCCCACAACGCACTGGGCGCAGGGCTGCTGCTGACGGTCATCAACCTGCTGTGGCGACTGCAGCCTTTCCCGGTCGCGCGGTCGATGCCGAAACTGCGACTGATCAACCATGAGGTGCCTGCATGAGCGAGCCGTCCGACACCGTTGCGCTCGATCTCCAACGCGCCAGCTGGCGCGACTTCCTGGAGCTGACCAAGCCCCGGGTGGTGGCGCTGATGATGCTGACCACGGTGATCGGTATGTTACTGGCCCGCCCGGAATTGCCCGGCCTCACGGTGCTGGTGCTGGGCAACCTCGGCATTGCGGCGTTGGCGGGTGCCGCGGCGGTGGTGAACCATGTGGTGGACCACAAGGTGGATACCCTGATGGCGCGCACCCGCAAACGCCCGGTGGCCACGGGACGGGTGTCCATGCCCGAGGCGTTGGTGTTCGCGATGGCGTTGGCACTGGCCGGTATGTGGGTGCTCATGCAATGGGTCAACCCACTGACCGCCTGGCTGACGCTGGCCTCGCTGGTGGGCTACGCCGGCGTCTACACGCTGTTCCTAAAGCGGGCGACGCCACAGAACATCGTGATCGGCGGGCTCGCTGGCGCCATGCCGCCCCTGCTGGGCTGGACGGCAGTGACTGGCCGGGTGGACGGCCACGCCCTGTTGCTGGTTTTGATCATCTTCGCCTGGACGCCGCCGCATTTCTGGGCCCTGGCCATCCACCGCAAGGCGGAGTACGCCAAGGCCGGCATTCCCATGCTGCCGGTCACCCACGGCAATCGCTACACCGAACTGCACATCCTGCTCTACACGCTGGTCCTGTTTGCCGTCAGCCTGCTGCCATTCGTCACCGGCATGACCGGGCTCATCTATCTGGTGGGAGCCGCGGCCCTGGGCTTGCGATTCCTGCACTATGCTATTCGACTCTGGCAGGGCGATGATCGACAGGTGGCGCTGGCCACCTTCAAGTATTCCATAACCTATCTCATGGCCCTGTTTGTCGTGCTGCTGGTCGACCATTTCGTGCGATTCTGAACGGGAGCCGTATGGCGCAACGCAAAAACACGTTTGGTATTCGCCTGACGGTGGCGGTTCTCATCGTCGTGGTGGTGGCTATCCTGGGTATGGTGATCATCCGCCAGGCGGTCTTTGTGCCCCAGGCGGCCCAGGCCGGCCCGCCGCCGGATCTCAGTGCCATGCACACGTTCGTCTACGACGAGGCGCGGCCCGTTGCGGATTTCCAGCTGGTGAACGAGCAGGGCGACACCGTCACCAACGCCGTGCTCAAGGGCCACTGGACCTTCGCCTACGTCGGCTACACATCCTGCCCGGACGTGTGTCCCACCACGCTGGCGATGCTCAGGCAGGCCAACCAGGAACTGGCCGGCAACGGGCCGACGCCGCAAACCCTGCTGATCAGCGCCGACCCGGAGCGGGATACCCCGTCCCGGCTGGACACCTACCTGAAGGCGTTTGGCGACGACTTCCACGGGGTGACCGGCGATATCGACACCCTGCGGGCGCTGGCGCGCAGCCTCAACGCAGACTTTTCGCGACGCACCGACGACAACGGCCAGACGGTGGTCGACCACAGCGCCCATCTGGCGTTGATCAATCCACAGGGTGAGATGACCGCGGTGCTGCAGCCGCCGTTCAAACCGGAGCAGGTGGTGTCGGCCTTCCGACAGATCGTCCAGTGGTACGGCGCCGGCGACGCCTGATCCGCACCTTCCACGACACCGGCCACCTTTCCCCTTTCCGGCGAATCACCTAAACTGCCAGCCCTTTTTGTGTCGCATCCTAATCAAAGGTGAGCCATGGCCCCGTCGTCCACATCAACCGCATCCCGGCGCGATCTGTTCCGGGTGCTGCTGGCAGGGTCGATCGTCCTGTTGGTGGTCCACACCCTGGGCCGCTTCTACTACACGCCGCTGCTGCCGTACCTGGTGGACGATGGTGTTCTGGATTCGCGACAGGCCGCGGCCCTGGCCACCTGGAATTACCTGGGCTACCTGATGGGCGCCATGCTGGCGATCCGCTGGCACCGGGTCGATCACATCCGCGTGCTGTTGCCGCTGTCGCTGGCGGTGCACGTCATCACCACCCTGTTGCAGACCCAGATCGAGGCGGTGCCCGCGCAGGACGTCGTGCGCTGGCTGAATGGCGTCGCCAACGGGGCAGTCTTCGTACAGGCACCGGCACTGATCCTGGAATGGCTGGTCCTGCGCAACCGGGCGTCCCTGAGCGGACTGGTGTATCTGGGCGTGGGTTTTGGCCTGCTGCTGTCCAGCGGTATGGTCACCCTGACTGCGGACTGGCTGAGCGGTGCTGCCCGCTGGTGGCCGGCGCTGGTGCTGTCGGTGCCGCTGGCCTGGTGGGGGTGGCGCCAGCTCCACGTGCTGGAGATGCCGGCGCATGATCCGGCCCAAGCCGATCGCAGCGCCGCCAGGCGAGGCCAGTCACCGCTGTTCGACCGCGCCAGCATCCCGTTGTTCCTGTCTTACGCCGGCGCCGGACTGGGTTATATCCTGCCCATGACGTTTCTGCCCCTGCTGGCCAAGATGCAGCTCGACCCCGGCGCCTGGCTGGTGGACGGTTCCTGGCTGATCGTGGCGCTGGCGACCATTCCGTCCGCCTACGTCTGGAATCACCTGGGAGCCCGCATCGGTGACCGGCTCGCCCTGCGGATCAATTTCGTGGTGCAGCTGGTGGGCGTGCTGGCGGCGGTGATCTGGTCGGGGCCGGTGGGCATCGTGCTGTGCGGCGCGCTGATCGGCGGCACCTTTCTCGGCGCGGTGCTGCTGACCCAGCGTATCGCCCGGGCGCTGCATCCGCATCAGGGGCCGCGACTGTCGGCCGCGATGGTGGCGCTATACGCCTTCGCCCAGATGGCCGGACCCTGGCTGGTCAAGCAATGGCTGGATTTTGGCGGCACCCTGGAAAGTGCCTTCTGGATTGGTGTGGGCGCGTTGGTCTGGGGGCTGGCTTTTGCCTGCCTGGTACCTGCAACACGAGCCAGCGCCTAGCGGCGTTCGGCTTGTGTCAGCAGGTTCTGGTAAAGGGCGCGGATACCGTAGGTCCAGGGCGGTAGCCGGTCACTGCGATCGACCGTGTTCATCAACTGGCCAAGGCCGGGTGTGGCAATGCTGACCCGATCCCCCACATGATGGGTAAACCCCTGTCCGGGGCCGTCCCGGTCCAGGATGGGGGAGAACATGGTGCCGAGGAACAGCATGAACCCGTCCGGATATTGATGGTGGCTGCCGCAAGTCTGCGCCACGAGTTCCATCGGGTCGCGACTGATTTCCCGCATGTCACTGACCGCATCCAGCCTGAAATCGTCGTCGGCGCCCTCGATGGACAAGGACACCTGGGCGGCGCGCACGCTGTCCATGTCGAAGTGATCATCAAAAAGCCGGATGAAGGGGCCCAGCGAACAGGAGGCGTTGTTGTCCTTCGCTTTGCCCAGCAGGAGGGCGCTGCGTCCTTCGATATCCCGAAGGTTCACGTCATTGCCGAGGGTTGCGCCGCGTGGCTGACCGGTGGCGTCCACGGCCAGAACGATTTCCGGCTCCGGGTTATTCCATTGCGAGGCGGGATGAAGCCCGACACGGGCGCCGAATCCGACAGCCGACATGGGTGCGGCCTTGGAAAACACTTCAGCGTCCGGGCCGATGCCCACCTCCATGTATTGCGACCAGAGCCCCCGATTCTGCAGTTCGGTCTTGAGAGCCATAGCCGCGTCCGACCCCGGTTTGATGCGGGCCAGATCCGTTCCCAGTAAACCCTGGATCTCCTGCCTCAAGGCAGCACTGCGGGCTGGATTACCTCCGGCCTGCTCCTCGATGACACGCTCCAGAAGACTCACCGCAAAGGTGACTCCACAGGCCTTGATCGGCTGGAGGTCACAGGGTGCCAACAGATAGGGGGCTTGTTGCGGTGTATTCAGGGAGTTTTCCAACAACGGCTCAACCGAACCCAACGAATCACCCTCTGCATGCGCTGCAATCTCCAGTGCATTGGGGGCATCAATGAGGTCGGCCATGGTCCGTGCGTGGGCCGAAATATCAATCACCTCGCCCTGTCGAACCGTAACCACAGCCGGGCCTGCAATCGGCGACTCTCGCCAGACACGCCCGACCAGCGGAGCGTTCTCGAAATCGGAAGGAAGGCAGTCCCGGGGAAAAAGGGAGGACATAACGGATCTCCTGAAATGGAGGGCAGCCCGTCAGGCTGCCCCGTTTTTCACATAGCCGGATTAGTGTTCGCGCTGTCCATCCACAAGGCGTGATACCCCGAGCGGATTGCTGTCCTGGAGAGCCTCCGGCAACAGGGCGTCTGGCAGGTTCTGATAGCAAACCGGGCGCAGGAACCGGTGAATGGCGGCACTGCCGACGGACGTGGTGCGGCTGTCCGAGGTGGCCGGGAAAGGACCGCCATGAACCATCGCGTGACAGACTTCCACACCGGTGGGCCAGCCGTTGACCAGCAGCCGGCCGGCCTTGCGTTCCAGAGTGCGCACCAGGGAACGGGCTGCATCGGTATCGGCGTCGTCCATCTGCAGGGTGGCGGTGAGCTGACCCTCGAGCTGTTGGGCCACCTTTAGCACGGTGGCTTCATCGTCACAGGCGATGATCAGCGAGCTGGCGCCGAAGATTTCAGCCTGCAGGGCTTCATCCTTCAGGAAATCGGCCGCGTCGGTCCTGAACAGGCCGGCCTGACAGGCGTTGGGCTGATCGCCCGACTGACCTCGTGCCACTTCATCGACGGTGCCCTGCCCGGCCAGTTTGCTGACCCCTGAGGTATAGGCGTCGTGGATCCCCGGTGTGAGCATGGTCTGGGCCCCGCTCTCTTTCACGGCGGCGGCCGCAACGTCTACAAACCGGTCCAGTTCCGGGCCCTTGATCGCCACGACCAGCCCCGGGTTGGTACAGAATTGCCCGGCGCCCATATTGAGCGACGCGACGAACCCTTCTGCCAGTGAATCCCCCCGGGCCTTGAGGGCCTCAGGCAGCAGGAAAACCGGATTGATACTGCTCATCTCGGCGTAGACCGGGATCGGTTGGGGACGCGATTGAGCCAATGCCGTCAGGGCAAGCCCGCCGCCGCGGGAGCCGGTAAAGCCCACCGCCTGAATGCGGGGGTCACTGACCAGGGCCTGACCCAGATCGTTTCCGGCTCCGAACAGCAGTGAGAAGACCCCTTCCGGCAATCCACAGGCCTTCACGGCAGACTGGATGGCCTGCCCAACCAGCTCGGAAGTGCCGGGATGCGCCGGATGCGCCTTCACCACCACCGGGCAGCCCGCGGCCAACGCAGACGCTGTGTCGCCGCCCGCCACGGAAAAGGCGAGGGGGAAGTTGCTGGCACCAAAGACGGCGACCGGACCCAGTGCAATATGCCGCTGGCGCAGGTCTACCCGGGGCATGGGCGTGCGGTCGGGCAGTGCAGGGTCGACTCGCACATCGAGCCACTCGCCGCTGCGCACGACCTGGGCGAACAGGCGCAGCTGCCCGCAGGTCCGGCCTCGTTCGCCTTCAATGCGTGCCTGGGGCAAGCCGGACTCCGCCATGGCCCGTTCGACCAGCGGCTCGCCGATGTTTTCGATCGCTTCGGCGATGGCTTCCAGGAAACGTGCCCTCTCTTCCAGCGAGGTTTCCCGGTAGGTGTCAAACGACCTTTCGGCCAGCCGGCAGGCCTGCTCGACCTGTTCATTGCCGGCGCCAGTGTACTGGGGATCGAGTGAGTCACCGGTGGCCGGGTTCACGGCGGTAAAGGAACCGCCGGTTCCGGCAATGGTTGAAGAACCGATCAGTTGTTTGCCTTGCAGCTTCATAGAGCGCTCCTGATATCTCAGAGATTTGAAATGGTGACGTCGGTTGTCCCTGGCTCGAAAGCCAGCGGGTTGCGGAGCGGGCGACCGAGTGCGGCCACCTCGATTTCAAAGCAATCGCCCTCCTGGGTCTGAATGCCATCGGCAAAGCTCAGGGTGGCGGTACCGAAATAGTGAACGTGCATGTCACCGGGACGCCGGAAACCGGCGTACTTGAAGTGGTGGTATTCGAGGTTGGCGAGGCTGTGCGCCATGTTGTCTTCGCCCGTCAGGAACGGCTTCTCCCAGATCACTTCACCCTGGCGCCGGATGCGGCTGACGCCTTCCAGGTGGGAAGGCAGGTCCCCTACAAGCAATTCCGGGCCAAAGCTGCAGGACCGCAATTTTGAGTGGGCCAGCCACAGGTAGTTGTGACGTTCGGTGACGTGATCGGAAAACTCATTGCCAAGCGCATAGCCAACACGCCAGGGCTGTCCCTGGTCGTCGATCAGATAGAGACCGGCGATTTCCGGTTCCTCGCCGGCATCTTCGGCAAAGGCCGGAACCGGCATCGGGCCTTCCGGATTCACAACAATGTCGCCATCGCCCTTGTAGAACCATTCGGGCTGGACGCCTCGTTGGCCCGGGGCTGGTTTGCCGCCCTCTGCGCCCATCCTGAATATGCGCATGGAATCGGTCAGCGTCTCCTCGCCGTCCTCCATCCTGGCGTGCATGGCTGCCCGCGTATCGGCGCTGCCCAGATGGGTCAGCCCGGTGCCACTGACGAGGCAGTGCGCCGGTGACGGATGGGTCATTGGCGGCCGTAACTGCCGATTGGCGACCAGTTCCGCGTAGTCGAGACAGGTATCGGTGGCCGCTTCTTCGATGATATCGGTCAGGGGGCGCCGCTCGGACAGCGCCTGCCGGGCCAGCCCGTAGGTGCCCTCATCGCCGTTCAGCAGCCGGACCTGATCGGGGCTTTCAACGCGTGCCGCCCGTATCCGGCCCTGGTATTCACACTGGATTAAACGCATAACTCCTCCCGTGTATTCGTGGGTTCAGACCGGCCACATCGCCAGGGATGGCCAGAGCAGAAGCGCCGTCAGCACGCACAGCTGGATGGCAACGAACGGCAGCAATGAGACAAAGATATCCTTGAGGCTGATGCCCGCAGGCGCGACCCCTTTGAGGTAAAACGCGGCGGGCCCAAAGGGCGGTGACAGGAACGACACCTGCATGTTCACGGCGAACAGGATGCCGAACCAGATCGGGCTGTAGCCCAGCTGATCAACAATCGGCACAAAGATAGGCAGCGTCAGCATCGCAACACCGATCCAGTCGAGGAACATCCCCAGTACCAGCAGGATGGCCATCATGATCAGCATGATGACGATCGGCTTCACATCGAGCCCGAGGATCAGGTCGGCAATGAAATCGTTGCCGCCCATCAGGTTGTAGACGCCCACCAGTGCGGCGGCGCCAATGCCGATCCAGATGATCATGCCGCAGGTGGTGATGGTCTGGTTGAGGCTTTTGTGGATGTTCGGCAGGTTGAATTCACCGCGCAGCAGCATGGCGATCAGCACACCAAAGACGCCCATGGCTGCCGCTTCGGTGACCGACGCGACACCGCCATAGATCGAACCGAGAACCATGCCGGCGATGAGGCCCGGCACGACGATGGCTTTGAGCGCCTGACCGCGGCTGGAGAAGTTCTCCTGACGGTCTTCGTCCGTCAACGGTGGCCCCAGCTCGGGGTCACGCAGGCAACGGACCAGGACGTAGGCGATGTAGCACCCCATCAGCAGCAGCGCCGGGGTGATGGCCGCCGTGAACAGGTCGGCAATGGACACCGACGCGATCAGACCGTAGATGATCAGCACGATCGACGGCGGCATCATGGTGCCCAATGAGCCCCCGGCACAGACCACGCCAATCGACAGGTGTTTGTCGTAGCCCAGGCGGAGCATCTGGGGCAGGGCCAGAATGCCCAGCAGAACGATTTCCCCCCCAATGATGCCGGACAGCGCAGCCAGGAAGAAGGCAACGATCACGGTCTGTACGGCGACGCCACCGGGCAGGCGTCCGGCAAAGACGCGCATGGCATTGAAGAGATCTTTGGCTATCCCCGATCGGTCCAGTAACGACGCCATGAAGACGAACATGGGGACAGCCACAAGGGAGTATTCGGTGACAAAACCGTAGACGCGGCTGGTGACCAGCGGCAGGGACATGGGGCCAAACCAGCCGAAGGCAAAAATCAGGGCGACCAGACCTGTGATGAAGGCCAGGGGCAGGCCCGTGATCAGCAGGGTGAAAATGGCGCCGATCAGTAGCAGGGTGCCGTCTGAAATATCCATCAGGCGTGATCCTCAGGGCTATTTGATGCAGCGAAACAGGTGCGCAGGGACTGCACCAGATGAATGACGGTCTGAACCGTCATAACGAGCAGGGCGATCAGGATGATGCCCTTGACCAGGGCCGGAAACGGCGGGTTCCAGGACGTGCCGGAACGTTCCAGGGACCATTCCCCCATGGGGTTGTGTGAGGATTGCCAGAACATCACATACGCGGCGTAGCTCATCATCAGGCAGAAGCCGAGGGTGATGGCATCGTTGAGCAGATCCAGCCCGCGCCGGAAGCGTGGGCCGACATGGTCATAAAGGACTCGAACGCGAATGTGCCGGTTACCGGCCATGGCGACCGGGCCGCCCAGGGCAAACAGGGTGGCAACGAGCATGACCACGGACTCGTGAACCCAGGATGTGGGAGAGTCGAGGCCGTAGCGCATGAAAACCTCATAAACGCTGATGGCCATCGCGATAAAAACCAGCCAGGCGGCCATACGCCCGAACCGGAGAATGAGCCGGTCAAAGCCACTGCGTGGCGATTCGTTTGAATCACCCGATTCGGCCAGCTCGGCCTCATCGATGGAGGCAGGGTTGTTTGAATTGGATTGGGACATAAATCCTCCGGGTGGCGCGAGGCGCCACCTTCAGATAGATAGTGCGATCTGGGCCGGTCCGGCAGAAACCGGTTCGGAGGCCTCGGTTACAGGAGGTTGCGTGAACGCAGGAAGCTCGTTGCCGCGTCGTAGACCTTCTGGCACATGTCGTTCTTGCCAGCCCAGACTTTCCATTCCTTCTCAGCGGCTTCCCGGAATTTTTTGCGTTCGGCCGGCGAGAGATCGATCGGATGGACTTTGGGGTTGTCCTTGAGCTTCTGCAGGGTCTCGATGTCCTGCTCCTGGAGACGGGCAATCAGGTCGTAGGACATGGCGTCGAAAGCGACCTTCAGGGTGGTCTTCAGGTCATCCGGCAGCTTGTCCCAGATCTTCTTGTTGATGGACACGGCGATCATGGGCATGGAATGGAAGCCCGGATACAGCGGGTATGGCGCAAAGGTATGCAGGCCCATGGCGTCGTTGTTTGACAGGACGGTTGAGTCCGCCGCATCAATGACGCCTTTCTCGAGACTGGTGTACACCTCGGAACCCGGCAGGTTCACGGGCGCCGCGCCAACCCGTTCAAAGATGTTGTAAACCATGCCCTGTGGCGCGCGGATCTTCAGGCCCTTGAAATCGTCGAGGGTCTTGATGGGCACGGTGGACGGAATGGATTCCAGCGGAAAGGTACCGGCAGAAATCAGGTGCACGCCGTAAGGTTCGGCGAACTCGTTGTAGAGCTGCTCTCCGCCGGCGTGCTTCATGAAGGTCAGGAAGTCATTCGGGTCACTCCAGGCCCCCACCAGGTTGCCCATCATGCCGAACGCGGGGTTCTGGCCCGAGAAGTAGCTCGGGTCTGTCATGTGGCCCTGGAGGATGCCGGCGCTGACCGCTTGCAGGGTCTCTGTGGGGCCGACCACGGAATTGATGGGCATCACTTCAATCTCGACGCGCCCGTCCGTCATCTTGGCAATCTTTTTTGCCCACTCCTGTTTGATCTTGAAGCTGGGCTCGCCGGCTGTTTCCGAAGCCTGGAATTTCCACTCGTAGTCGGCTGCCTGCGCTTGAACGGACGCGAGTCCGGAAAGCAGCAAGCTGCCGATAATCATCAGTTTTCGTGTTTTAGCGAACATAAGGCACTCCTTCGGAGGTTGTTTTTGTTGTCGCCCGCACGATGCAGACAACCTGGGCAGGTTCATGCAGCAGTGCAGGTTCGATAGTAGACATAAATTTTTGTTTGTTCAACATACGATTTTTTATGTATGGTTTACGTGGAAAGCGACCCTGTCTGTTCAAAACAAGAAACCGGCTTCAGGCCGGAACTCGGAAGGAGAGACTCCCGATGACGCAACGCAAACGCACTCTGCGTTCCGCCCAATGGTTCGGTACCGCCGACAAGAACGGCTTCATGTACCGCAGCTGGATGAAGAATCAGGGCATCCCCGATCATGAATTTCAGGGCAAGCCGATCATTGGCATCTGCAACACGTGGTCCGAGCTGACGCCTTGTAACGCCCACTTCCGTAAGATCGCGGATCACGTCAAGAAAGGGATTCTGGAAGCCGGGGGATATCCCGTTGAGTTCCCGGTGTTCTCCAATGGCGAATCAAACCTCCGGCCCACGGCCATGTTCACCCGAAACCTGGCCAGCATGGATGTGGAAGAGGCGATTCGTGGCAACCCGATGGACGCGGTGGTTCTGCTGGTGGGCTGTGATAAAACCACACCCGCTCTGTTGATGGGGGCCGCCAGTTGCGATCTGCCGACGCTGGTGGTGTCCGGCGGACCCATGCTGAATGGCAAGCACGAGGGCAAGGACATTGGCTCTGGCACGGCCGTCTGGCGCCTGTCCGAAGAGGTGAAGGCCGGCAAGATTTCCATGCACGACTTCATGGCTGCCGAAGCCGGCATGTCACGCTCGGCCGGCACCTGCAACACCATGGGCACGGCGTCGACCATGGCCTGTATGGCTGAATCGCTGGGCACGTCGCTGCCGCACAACGCGGCCATTCCGGCGGTGGATGCCCGGCGCTATGTGTTTGCCCATCTGTCCGGCAACCGCATTGTGGAAATGGTTGACGAAGACCTGACGTTGTCCAAGGTCCTGACCCGGGACGCCTTCGAAAATGCGATCCGTGTGAATGCTGCCATTGGGGGTTCCACCAATGCGGTGGTGCATCTGAAGGCCATTGCCGGTCGCATCGGCGTGGACCTCGAACTGGATGACTGGACCCGTCTTGGCCGGGGTACACCCACCATTGTGGATCTCCAGCCCTCCGGTCGCTTCCTGATGGAAGAGTTCTATTACGCAGGCGGCCTGCCGGCGGTCCTGCGCCGCCTGGGTGAAGCCAAGCTGTTGCCCCATCCGGATAGCTTGACGGTGAATGGCCGTACGCTGTGGGAAAACGTGGAAGACGCGCCGCTGTACAACGATGAGGTGATTCGCCCGCTGGACAATCCCCTGCGCGAGGATGGCGGCATGTGCATCCTGAAAGGCAATCTGGCTCCGCGGGGCGCGGTTCTGAAACCTTCCGCGGCCAGTCCCGAGCTGATGCAACATCGTGGGCGAGCCGTCGTTTTCGACGATTTCGATCACTACAAGGCGCGCATCAACGACCCGGATCTCGATGTGGATGCCGACAGCATTCTCGTGATGCGCAACTGTGGCCCACGCGGTTATCACGGCATGGCGGAAGTCGGCAACATGGGGTTGCCGTCGAAGCTGTTGGCGCAGGGCGTGACCGATATGGTGCGGATCTCCGATGCCCGCATGAGCGGTACCGCCTATGGCACGGTCGTTCTGCACGTGGCGCCGGAATCCGCCGCCGGAGGCCCCCTGGCCGCGGTTCGTGACGGCGACTGGATCGAACTGGATTGCGACAGCGGCCGACTGCACCTGGAACTGAGTGATGACGAGATCCAGGCCCGGTTGCAGGAAAGCGATCCCACTGCGGCCTCCCGCCAGATCGCCAGCGATGGCGGCTACCGGCAGCTGTATATCGAGCACGTGCTGCAGGCCGATGAAGGGTGTGACTTTGACTTTCTGGTCGGCAAGCGCGGTGCCGATGTTCCGCGACATTCCCATTAAGCGTTCGGGTGAATCATTATGCAGAACAAACGTCGACTGTTGCCCGGAGAGCTGCGCTCGCGCTGGTGGCTGGACAACCCGGAACACCCAGGGACCACAGCGCTGTGCATTGAGCGTTTCCTGAACTATGGCATCACATTGGAGGAGCTCACCAGCGGCAAGCCCATTATCGGTATCGCACAATCCGGCTCAGACCTGACGCCGTGCAACCGTCACCACATCGATCTGGTGAAGCGCGTCAAGGATGGCATTCGGGCCCAGGGCGGGGTGCCGTTTGAGTTTCCCCTGCATCCGATCTACGAGAACGCCCGTCGGCCGACGGCGGCGCTGGATCGCAACCTGGCCTATCTGGGGTTGGTCGAGATTCTGCACGGCTATCCACTGGATGGCGTCGTGCTGACGACCGGCTGTGACAAGACGACGCCCGCCTGCCTGATGGCCGCGGCAACGGTCAACATACCGGCGATTGTCCTGTCTGGTGGCCCCATGCTGAACGGTTGGCGCGGCGCAGAACGGGTGGGCTCCGGCACCATTATCTGGGAGCTGCGCAAACGATTGGCCGCCGGGGACATCGACTATCCCACATTCCTCAGCCGGGCGGCAGACTCGGCGCCCTCCATTGGTCATTGCAACACCATGGGCACGGCCTCAACCATGAACTCGCTGGCGGAAGTCCTGGGCATGAGCCTGCCGGGCTCGGCTATGATTCCGGCGCCCTACAAGGAGCGGGCGATGGTTGCCTACCAGACCGGCCAGCGCTGCGTGGATATGGTGTGGGAGGATATCCGGCCGCTGGATATCCTGACCCGGCCCGCGTTCGAAAACGCGATCGTCCTGTGTTCCGCGCTGGGCGGTTCTTCCAATGCGCCGATCCACATCAATGCGATTGCCCGCCATGCCGGTGTGGAACTGGACAATGACGACTGGCAGGCGCTGGGCCATGACGTCCCCCTGCTGGCCAATGTCATGCCGGCAGGGGCCTACCTGGGCGAGGAATTCCATCGGGCCGGGGGCATACCGGCCGTGGTCCACGAATTGCTGGGCGCCGGCAAGCTGCACGGTGATGCGCTGACCGTCAATGGAAAGAGCCTGGCGGAGAATGCGACAGGCTGCGAGACGCAGGATGACGACGTGATTCTTCGCTACGACCAGCCGCTGGTGCCCCGGGCCGGATTTATCAACCTCAAGGGCAACCTTTTCGACTCCGCGCTGATGAAAACCAGCGTGATTTCAGCTGAATTTCGCGAGCGTTTTCTCAGCAATCCCCTGGACCCGGAGGCTTTCGAAGGCACGGTGGTCGTGTTTGATGGCTCGGAGGATTACCACGCCCGGATTGACGATCCGACACTGAATATCACGGCGTCCACCATCCTGGTCATGCGGGGGGCGGGTCCGGTTGGCCACCCCGGTGGCGCCGAGGTGGTGAACATGCAGCCGCCGGAAGCGTTGATCCGGCAGGGGATCGAGTCGTTGCCGTGTCTCGGGGATGGCCGTCAGTCTGGCACCTCCGGCTCACCTTCGATCCTGAATGCCTCACCGGAGGCGGCTGTTGGTGGTGGTCTTGGGCTGCTGGAAACGGGTGACAGGATCCGAATCGACCTGCGCCGGGGCGAGGCGAACGCACTGATTCCTGAAGACGAGTGGTCCCGGAGACGGCAACGCCAGGCGGACAGAGGGGGCTATATCTATCCCGCCCATCAGACACCCTGGCAGGAGATCCAGCGCGGATTGGTCGAGCCGCTCGACAAGGGCATGACCCTGGCCCCGGCGACGGCATATCGGGACGTTGCGCGCCAAAGCCCACCCCGGGACAATCACTGAAGACGGATGAACAGGACGGCAGGGCCAGGTTACCGGCCCTGCCCGCTCTTACCCCACATCCAGTTTACGTCCGAGCGCCGTTTCCGGCATGTCGATGCCCAGAGCATCGGCCGTGCCCCGGAGGACGGCCTGAGCAGCCAGGAAGGCTTCATGGGGTTTTCGGGCCCGTATACACTCCATAACCTGCCGGTGCCGTTCCAGGCTATCTTCCGGGTCCGACGCCTGCACGTTGGACCGCGAAATCAGGATCTGGATCGAGGGCCGCAAGATGTGGGAAAGCTGGGTCCATACGATGTTGTGGGTGGCTTTGAAAATTGCTTCGTGGAAGGCTACGTCGTAGTCACTGTGCAGTCTGCGCTCTTCCGGGGATTCGGCATCGTGGAGGTTTTGACCCATGCCCTCGAAGGCCTCTTCAATGGCGACCAGGTCCCGGGCCTTGGCATTGGTGGCGGCGATCATCGCGACGTAGGGTTCCACGTCCAGCCGGAACTTCAGGATCTCGTGCAGCACCTTGGGATTGGGTGCGGCATAGCGGGTCATCCAGTGGGTCACCATCGGATCGAGAATGCGCCAGTCGTCGTAGGGGCGCACTTTGGAGCCATGCCCGGAGATGCGCTCGATGATCCCGGCATCCACCAGCTTGCGCAGGTCGCTACGTACGGCAGGGCGATTGATCTTCAGCTGTTCGCAAAGATCGATTTCCTTGGGAACAAAATCGCCCGGCTGGTAGCGTCCGGAAAAAATGGCTTCGGCCAGATATTCGGCCACGCTGGGTTTGGATGGTGTTTGAGAGGGTTTTGCTGCCACAGTCTTTGATCCGTTTATTTTATCCATACGCTGTCATATGTATAACATAATCGCAAGAGTTCCGGGTGCCAAGACGGTCACACTTGCCTGCAAGGGCCCTACTATCCGTGGGGCTGATCCGTGTTGTCGTAGCCGAAGCAGTGCTCCAGTGAATAGAAGTAGGCATTGATCACCCGCTCGGATTCCTTCTCCATGTCGAACGTATCCGGCACCAGCAGCCAGAAGTAGATCAGGCCGGTGATCTGCACGTGCAGCTGGACGATGGCCCGTTCGATGTCCAGGTTCTCCGGTAACTGGCCCCGCCGAATGGCGTTACGCATCACGCCGCGCATGCGCTCGGACGCATCGTTGATGTTGTTGCGGTGCCGGGCAACCAGTTGGGCGTTCTCGTCCGTCAGTTCGCACTTGTGGAACATGATCTCGAACACCTTGCGCTGGTGCGGATCGCGGGCGATGTCCCGGGTGAGGAAGAGCAGGAAGTCTTTCAACCGTCCCAGCGGGTCGGTCTGTTCGGGATCTTCAACCACTGCGCGGAGCATTTCCAGCGGCAGTTCCTGGCGCTCCATCATCGCCTCGAACACGTCGTGCTTGTTCTTGAAGTGCCAGTAGATGGCTCCCCGGGTGACCCCCGCCTCCGCCGCAATATCGTTCAACGACGTGCGCGAGACGCCCTTTTCATAGAAGACCGTCTCCGCGGCATCGATCAGCCGTTCGCGGGTCTTCTGGGCGTCTTCTTTGGTGCGTCGGGCCATGGGCCACTCCTGTCTCTTTCTGTGATGAGCATAGTATTAACTACTATATATACATTCGTGCATGTATGTATAATCGGGTTTTCACGGATTCGCCTTGGCGTGGGTCAATTTTCCCGCGCCTTTTCTATATCGGCTCTACTGAGGTTTCCCCCATGCGGCATTCTACGCAATCCTTGTTTTTGTTGCTGATTGCATCTGTCATGCTCAGCGCCTGCGGTAAACAGGAGTCTTCCGCCCAGGCACAATCCCAGCGGCCGCCGGCAGAGGTGGGCTTCGTCACGGTACATGCCCAGCCCTTTACGGTGGTCAACGAGCTGCCCGGTCGTACATCGCCGTACCAGGTGGCGGAAGTCCGCCCGCAGGTGACCGGCATCCTGGAGAAGCGTCTGTTTGAAGAAGGCCAGACGGTCAAGGCCGGCCAGGCGCTCTACAAGATCGATGACAAACTCTACAAGGCTTCCCTGGCCAGCGCCGAGGCAGATTTGGCATCCGCGAAAGCCAATCTGCAATCGGCCCAGCTCACGGCCAACCGTTACGAGCACCTGATCAAGACCGGTGCCGTCAGCCAGCAGGAGCTGGACGATGCCCGCGCCACCCTGAACGCCAACAAGGCTGCCGTCGCGGCGGCCCAGGCCTCGGTGCAGACCGCCCGCATCAACCTGGACTACACCACCATCGAAGCGCCCATCAGCGGCCGCATCGGCCGTTCCAACGTGACCGCCGGCGCACTGGTGACGGCTAACCAGAGCAACGCGCTGACGGTGATCCGCCAACTCGACCCGATCTACGTCGACCTGACCCAGTCCTACTCGGACCTGCAGGCCCTTCGCAGCGCCATGGCTAGTGGCAAGCTGGAGACGGTGGGCAAGGGTAAAGCGACGGTCTCTCTGGTCCACCAGAACGGCGCAACCTATCCACACGACGGCACCCTGCAGTTCTCCGAATACGCGGTCGACGAAAACACGGGATCCGTGACGCTGCGTGCCCTGTTCCCCAACCCGGACGGTGAGCTTCTGCCCGGCATGTTCGTGCGCGCCCGTTTGCCTCAGGCAGAAAGCCAGAACGCGATCCTCGTACCCCAGAAAGGCGTCTCCCGCCAGGCGAATGGTAAGGCGTCCGCCATGGTGGTCAGTCAGGACAACACGGTGGAAAAGCGCTCGGTCGTGACCGAGAAGGCGGTGGGGAATCGCTGGCTGATCAGCAGCGGCCTGAAAGACGGCGATCGTCTGATTGTGGAAGGTCTGCAGAAAATCGGCGAAGGCGCACCGGTGAAGCCGGTCAGCGTCGACGGCGCCGACAACGCGGATAACGCCAAGACAACAAACGACGCGGCACAGGGCTGATTGCATGGCACGCTTCTTTATTGACCGACCAATATTCGCCTGGGTCATCGCCATCGTCCTGATGATGGCCGGTGGCCTGTCGATCTATAACCTGGCCGTCGAGCAGTACCCGACGGTCGCGCCGCCCGAGGTCACTATCCGGGCGACCTATCCCGGGGCCTCCTCCGAAGCCGTGGAAGACTCCGTCACCCAGGTGATCGAGCAGCAGATGAACGGCATCGACAACCTGTTGTACATGTCGTCCACCAGTGACTCCCAGGGCAACGCCTCGATCTCCCTGACGTTTGCCGCCGGGACCGATCCGGACATCGCCCAGGTGCAGGTGCAGAACAAGCTGCAACTGGCCACGCCCCGACTGCCCCAGGTGGTACAGCAGCAGGGCGTGCAGGTCACCAAGTCCTCCGACACCTTCCTGATGGTGGTGGCCTTCACCTCCAGCGACGGCAGCATGGACCGGGCCGACATCGCCGACTACGTGGCCGCCAACATCAAGGACCCGATCAGCCGGACCCAGGGTGTGGGCCAGACCCGTCTGTTTGGTGCCCAGTACGCCATGCGGGTGTGGCTCAACCCCAACAAGCTTAACGAATACGGCCTGACACCGGCGGACGTGACCAACGCCATCGCCGTGCAGAACAACCAGGTGGCCGGCGGCCAGTTGGGCGGTACGCCGTCGGTGGACAATCAGCAGATGAACGCCTCGATCATCGTGCAGACGCTGCTGTCCACGCCGGAGGAATTCGGCAAGATCCTGCTCAAGGTCACGCCCGACGGTTCCAAGGTGCGCCTGAACGACGTCGCCCGCGTAAAGCTGGGTGCGGAGAGCTACAACACTGTGGGGCGCTTCAACGGGCATGCGGCCGCCGGTCTGGGTATCAACCTGGCCTCCGGCGCCAACGCGCTGGATACCGCCGAACGCGTACGGGCCCGTCTCGACGAGCTGAAGCAGTACTTCCCCGACGGCCTGGAAATCCAGTATCCATATGACACCACCCCGTTCGTGAAAATCTCCATCGAGGAGGTGGTCAAAACCCTGTTTGAAGGCATTGCCCTGGTCTTCCTGGTGATGTTCCTGTTCCTGCAGAACTTCCGGGCCACGCTGATTCCGACCATTGCCGTGCCGGTGGTGCTGTTGGGCACGTTTGCGGTGCTCTTTGCTTTTGGCTTCTCGGTGAACACCCTGACCATGTTCGGCATGGTGCTGGCGATCGGCCTGTTGGTGGACGACGCCATCGTCGTGGTGGAGAACGTGGAGCGGATCATGTCCGAGGAAGGGCTGGGGCCGCTCGAGGCCACCCGCAAGTCCATGGGCCAGATCACCGGCGCCCTGGTGGGGATTGCCCTGGTGCTGTCGGCGGTGTTCGTGCCCATGGCCTTCTTCCCCGGCTCCACCGGTGCCATTTATCGCCAGTTCTCGATCACCATCGTCTCGGCGATGATCCTGTCGGTGCTGGTGGCGCTGATCCTGACGCCGGCCCTGTGCGCGACCCTGCTCAAGCCCCACAAGGGCAACCACCACACCAAGGGTGGCTTCTTCGGCTGGTTCAACCGATCGTTCGAGAAAGCCTCCGGCCGTTACCAGGGGCGGGTCGAGAAAATCGTCGGCCGGCGGGGCCGCTACGTGCTGCTGTACGTGGTGATCGTCGGTGTGCTCGCGTTCAGCTTCATGCGCCTGCCTTCCGCGTTCCTGCCGGATGAGGACCAGGGCATCCTGCTGGCCCAGGTGCAGTTGCCGGTCGGGTCCACCCAGGAGCAGACCATCGACGTGCTCAAGAAGATGGAACACCACTTCCTGGTGGATGAGAAAGACGTGGTGCAGTCCATGTTCACCGTCGCCGGCTTCAGCTTTGCCGGCCAGGGCCAGAACTCCGGTCTCGCCTTCGTACGGCTGAAAGACTGGGAAGACCGCGACCTGGGCAAGGACGGCGTGCAGGCCGTTGTCGGCCGGGCCATGGGGGCCTTCTCGCAGATTCGGGAAGCGGTGATCTATGCCCTTAACCCGCCGTCCATTCCCGCGCTGGGTGTGGCCAGCGGCTTCAATATGCAGCTGCAGGACCGTGGTGGCCAGGGTCACGACGCGCTGGTTCAGGCAGCCCACAAGCTGCTGGGTGAGGCCAACCAGAACCGGGCCCTGACCCAGGTTCGCTACAGTGGTCTGCCGGACGCACCGCAGTACCACCTGGATGTGGACCGCCAGAAGGCCAAGGCCATGGGTGTGTCGCTGGCGGACATCAACACCACCCTGCAGGTGGCGTGGGGCTCCAGCTACGTCAACGACTTCACCGACCGCGGGCGGATCAAGCGGGTCTACGTCCAGGCGGACGCGCCCTACCGCATGCTGCCCAACGACATCGACAACTGGTACGTGCGCAACGGCGACGGCGACATGGTGCCCTTCTCCAGCTTTGCCACCGGCGAGTGGAGCTACGGCCCGCAGCAGTTGCAGCGCTACAACGGCGTCTCGTCCATGAACATCCAGGGTAGCGCGGCGCCCGGCTACAGCACTGGCGACGCCATGAAAGCCATGGAAAAACTGGTGGATGACCTGCCCGGCGGTTTCGGCGCCCAGTGGACCGGTCTGTCCTACCAGGAGCAGCAGTCTGGCAGCCAGGCGCCGGCGCTGTATGCGCTGTCGCTGATCTTCGTCTTCCTGTGCCTGGCCGCGCTGTACGAGAGCTGGTCGATTCCGTTCTCCGTCATGCTGGTGGTGCCGCTGGGCGTCATCGGCGCCGTGCTGGCGGCCACGATGCGCGGGCTGGATAACGACGTGTTCTTCCAGGTGGGCCTGCTCACCACCATCGGCCTGTCGTCGAAGAACGCGATCCTGATCGCCGAATTCGCGCTGGAGCTGGAGAAGCAGGGCCGCGGCCTGCTCAAGGCCACACTGGAAGCGACCCGCATGCGATTGCGGCCAATCCTGATGACCTCGCTGGCCTTTGGACTGGGCGTCACGCCGCTGATGCTCAGCACCGGTGCCGGCTCCGGCGCGCGTAATGCGATCGGGACCGCCGTCTTCGGCGGCGTCGTCGCGGCCACCGCGCTGGCCATCTTCTTCATCCCGCTGTTTTACGTGCTGGTGCGCCGCCTCTCCGGTGTGCCCTTGAAAGCCAGCGGTGACACCGAATCCACATCCGATGACCGTGGGGACACCCCGGCACTCGAACAACCGGAGGGCCGTTCATGAAACGACTGACCCCAGCCTTGATCATTGCCCTGGGTCTGGGCGGATGCACCCTGATGCCCGACTACCAGCGACCGGACAACCCGGTCCCTGAGGACGTGGGCACCCGCAGCCAGGCGCAGGACACGGTGGTCCTGCCCGGCTGGGAGACCCTGTTCCAGGACAACCAGCTGCGCGCGCTGATCAGCAACGCCCTGGCCAACAACCGCGACCTGCGTCTGGCCATGCTCGACGTGAAAGCGGCGCGGGCCCGGTACGGCATCCAGGGCGCCGACCTGTTTCCGGAAATCGGCGTCAACGCCGACGGCACCCGTCAGCGAGTGCCTGCTGACCTGAGCGGGACCGGTTCCAGCACGATTTCCAGCCAGTACAGCGTCGGCCTGGGTGTCGCGTCCTACGAACTGGACCTGTTCGGCCGCGTGCGCAGCCTCAAGGAATCTGCCCTGCAGAGCTACCTCGCCACTGAGGAAGCCCAACGCAGCGCCAGGATCACCCTGGTGTCGGAAGTGGCCAACGCCTACCTGACCCTGCTGGCGGACAAGCAGAACCTGCGCATCAGCCAGGAGACCGTCGACGCCCAGCAAGAATCGGTCAAGCTGGTTCGCAACCGCTACAACGCCGGCCTGGGGTCCGAGCTGGACGTCCGCCAAGCGGAAATCGCCCTGGAAACCGCACGCACCAACCGCGCCCAGTACCGCCGTCTGGTCTCGGAAGATCGCAACGCGCTGGCCGTGCTGGTCGGCGCACCGGTGCCGGTGATCCCGAACACCAGCGTGATTGATCCGGCCGTCTCCCTGCTGACCGACGTGCCGGCAGGCCTGTCCTCCGACGTGCTGCTGCAGCGCCCGGACATCCAGCAGGCCGAGCACAGCCTCAAGTCGGCCAGCGCCAACATCGGCGCGGCGCGGGCGGCGTTCTACCCGAGCATCACCCTGACCGGCTCGGCGGGCACCGCCAGCAGCGAGTTGTCCGGCCTGTTCGACGGCGGCTCCGGCGCCTGGTCGTTCGCGCCCAGCATCAACCTGCCGATCTTCACCGCCGGTAAGAACCAGGCCAACCTGGACCTGGCGGAAATCCAGCGAGATCAGCAGGTCGCCCAGTACGAGCAGACCATCCAGAACGCCTTCCAGGAAGTGTCGAACGCCCTGGCGGCCCGCAATTTCCTGGCCGAGCAGGAAACGTCCCAGGCGGCGCTGGTCAAGGCGACGGAACGGTCCCTCAACCTGGCGGAAGATCGCTATGAGGCCGGTGCGGATGATTATCTCGCCGTGCTCGACGCCCGCCGCGAGCTGCTGAGCGCCCGTCAGGCCCTGGTCTCAGTCAAGCTGCAGAAGCTGATCAACCGCATCACCCTGTACCGCGCGTTGGGCGGTGGCGAATCGTCGGATCAAACCACGGTCATCGGGCATAAGCCGACGCAGGATGAAACACCGGCCCAGGGTTGAACCGGTCCGTTGCAATCTGGATCGCGTAGGATACGGTTTCACCCGTAAAGCCCATCCGGTAGAGAAATCACAAGGAGTGTCTATGACCATCGGTAAGCCATTCACAATCCTGGCCCTGAGTCTGCTGAGTGCCGGCGTCATGGCGGAAGAATCGACGTCCAAACCGGGCCCGGACGAGTGGCGGTTCAACCTCGGCGCCGGGGTCGGCGTCGCGCCCGAGTACCGTGGTGCCGACACCTACAAGGCCATCCCGATCCCGGTGGTGGAAGCCCGTCTGGGGCGGTTGTTCATCAACCCCATCACCGGCATCGGTTGGAACGTGGTGCGGACCGAACAACTGACCATCTCGCCGGTGATCTCCTATGAACGCGGCCGTGACGACGTTGGCGACATCTCCGAACTCGACAAAGTCGATGACGGCGCCATGGCCGGCGTGCTGCTGAGCTGGACACCCGGACCCTGGCAGTTCAACACCGAGCTGGCGACGCCGGTGGCCGGTGATCTGGAAGGGATTCGCCTGCGCTCCTACCTGCGATTCCGTGGGCGCTTGTCTCCGCAATGGAGCTACGGCTTCGAGCCAGGGGCCACCTGGGCCAACGAGAAATGGAACGACGTCCTGTTCGGCGTCTCGGACGCGGAAGCCACCCGTTCCGGACTGGCGGCTTACGATCCCGACGGCGCCTTCCTGCGTGCCAGTGTCAACGGTCGCCTGACCTATCACGTGACGCCGGAGTGGAACGTCTCCTCCATTGCCCGCTACAGCCGACTCTTTGGCGATGCGGCGGACAGCCCGATTGTCTCGGATGTGGGCGATGCCAACCAATGGTTCGGCAGCCTGATCGTCACCTACAGCTTCTGACACACCGTTTCACGCCCACCGTCCTCCCCCCTGAACCCAACCCTCCCGGACGGTGGGCTTTTTTATCCGTCATCACCACCGCCTTTGGACCGTTGGCCAGACCAATGCCCCCGATCCCGCGTATGCTGTGGTTAATAGCCCCTGATCGGAGTCGTATGTCATGTTGCTGAACGAGGATCTATCGTCCCCCGCGCGGGTCCATGCCAGCGCCCTGGACTGGGTGCCAAGCCCCCTGGGCGGCGTCAAGCGGCGCATGCTGTTTCGCATTGGCGACGAGAAAGCCCGCGCCACGTCTATCGTGCGCTACGCGCCGGGCAGCCATTTCTCCGCCCATAACCATCCCGGCGGCGAGGAGTTCCTGGTATTGGAAGGCACCTTTCAGGACGAGAACGGCGATTACCCGGCCGGCTCTTACGTGCGCAATCCGCCGGGCAGCCGGCACACCCCGCGCAGCGACGGCGGCTGCATCATCTTCGTCAAACTCTGGCAGTTCCGCGCGGACGATCTTGAGCCCGTGGTCCGCCGCCCCCGCGAGGGCGAGCGGGCGCCACTGCGCCCCGGTGTCGTGGCGGCAAGGCTGCTGTTTGAGGGCGCCGATGAGCGCGTGGTCCTCGAGGAATGGCAGTCGGGAGCCGAGGTGGCACTGGAGGGTTTTCCGGGCCTGGAACTGCTGGTCCTCGACGGCGGGTTCAGCGACGGCACCGACGACCTGGACCGTTACACCTGGCTACGCCTGCCCGCCGGCGAGTCGCTGAAAGCCAGGGTGGGCCCGGAAGGCGCCCGCGTCTGGTACAAGGTTGCGCCGCTGATGCACGAGAACGTCTGCGCCTTCGACGAATGATTTCCAGGTGCTCAGGGGGAAGCTATGGCGATCCTGGACCATTGGGCGCGACGCTTACGAGTGACGCACCATTGAAAGGTGCTACCAGGTCGTCAGGCGGTCGAGAAACGATGAAACGCGCCCTTTCCGTTTAAGCTCTGTGTTCTTCATCACGATCAAGAGGTCAACGGCACCCGAAAAATCGGGCCCGAAAGGAATACGCTCCAGGGCATCGCGCGTTGCTGGGTAGAAATGCCACAGGGAGCTGGCCAGCTCATTTTCCAGTTGCCCCGGACCCCAGCCGAAGGTGCCGATGCCGCAAACAGGAACGTGATGGGCGGCGTTATCGATAAAGGCCTGCTCGTCAAAACTCAGCGCCAGGGATGCATTGCGGATGGTGCTTTTGTAGTTTTCCGGATTGCGACCCATTATCCAGGGTCGATCATCGGCAACCGGGCCACCGGCAAGCACCTTGGTTGTCACCAATTCCTTAGAGGAGAGATGCGAAAGAAGGGGAGAAATCCCGGCGATTTCGTCCAGGCTTTTGCTGTAGTTCTTGTTCATCGAGACGCCGACAGCACCGTCGCTCGAGTGCTGGACGATGTAGATGGCTCTGCCTGCAATGGATTCAAATTTCGGCATCTCGGACAGCGCCGGATTGGCAATCAATAGCCCGTCTTCCAGAAATGAAGACATTCACTCTTCTCCTTGAGTTGTTGATCGATGGTCCTGAAGCTCAGGCCATACTTCCTTTTCTTTATCGTGATTGAGGCGCGGGGCTCAGCCGGGATGTTGTCGGCAGGTTTTGCAAGGCCTGACGCCAGGGTTTCAGAACTCGCCGCGCTCGTGCCGTGCGGCGATGTCCTTGAACAGATCGAACAGGCCGCCTTCGAACAGCCAGGGGTCGCCCATTTCGAACATTTGGCAAAAAGGACCTTCCGATTGGGTCGAATGTTCGATCCTGTTTAAGTTGTCGAAGGAATAGCCTGGTGTATAGCGACCGCCATAGGCCGCACCACGAGTGACACCGAGAACTTCGCCGTCGATTTCCTCGCGGATATTGAACTTGCCTCTCGGGATGGCGTTTGGATCGTCAGGGTGCAGAAAGAAGCGGTCTATGGAATCGATAAACCATCTTACGCCGGCTATTGGGTACTCGTACTGCTGGTAAACGAACTCCCCTGGCGATGAGTCGTCTGGAGCCAGCCATTCTTTAATCGAGATAATGAGATGTCGATCATAGATAAAGAAATGCCAAATCTGAGGGTAGTTCGGCGTGCTATGAGCTTCATCTTTACTTTGACCAACTTTTTGGTAGCCACGAGGAGGCGAATCTGGGTCAATAAAAGGCCAGGGGGGTAATCTCGAATACTGCATGTCACGCTCCAAAATCGATAGGGACTAAATCGACAAGCTCAACGTAAGCGTCGTTTCCGCCTTTACCGCTGTTGGTCATGTAGTCAAAGGTTTTTGGGTTTTTTTCATAAGTGAGCGTTTCAAGGGCACCGTAAACTCGGTTGTCACTCGAGAAGGCCGTATGTTTGGTTAGACCGTTGCCCAAAAAGTGCTCATTAGCTCCGGTATCGCGTTGGATTCGGAGGCGAATTTCGAAAGCATTTATTTCGTCAGAGTTGAGCCCCCGATTTTTTAGATGACGCCGTCTAACACGCGGGCTTGACCACTCATCGTCCCTCATATCCTTAACGAGCGCTTCGTACTTGGCCTGATACTCCGGCGTCATCACCTCATCCAGTAAACCATCCAGTTCCGTATAGCCATCCAGTTTTTCGCGTGCAAACGCCTTCAGGTTATCGAATGTCGGGATTATAGTCCTGGCATCCGCCTGCTTGATGGCGGCCTCCCGGTCGATGATCGCCAACTTGTAGTTTGCGTCAGGTTTGTACTCGATCCCCAACTGCTCGGCAATCAGCTTAGGGCAGGTGTCGGACGGTTCGATCTGGTCCAGGGTGGTGGACCAGTAGCGGACTGTACCATCCGCACCAGGGCGACCCAGGGTGCCGGCCATGGCGCCTTCGGGCTTTTTGTAGCCGTCCACATGATGGGTTTCTACCAGACGGACGATAAAGCGGTCGTTATCCAGACCTTCTTGGGCGAGCTGAAGCAGTTCCTCCTGAGTGTATTTTGGCGTGAAACCTCCCTGTGCCAACAGACGCTGACGGGCTGCTTTCAAAGCGGTGACGGCATCTTCCAGGCTGTTTACGATGAGTCGCCGGCTGGCCAGGGAGCGTTCCTTTAACTCGGGGCCTTCGGGACGCGGGCGGCAAACGCTCTCGCAACGGCCATCGGTGGCTACGGAATAATGGTAACGGGTTTGCCGCGCGATCTTCAGTCGTTTGGCCAGGTTGCGTAAGGGCGCGGCTAAAGGGGCCAGTTTTTTCAGGTAACGGGGCGCCGACGCGACTGCACCGGCCCCTCCCGTAGCGGCTGCGAGGAGGATGCCCAGCACTACATCGAAGCCCAGCCCACCGGCTGAGAAACTGATCTCGGTGCTGTCCTGCACCTGTGCGAATTCGACTGCAAAACGCCCCAGCATGTCACGGGACTCCGGATCGTCCAGCAGCAGGGCAGTGATCTCATAGGCTTCCGTCAGGTCTTCCCAGCGAATATCGGCAGGGTCGAAACCGAGCGCCTCGACCAGGGCGGCTTTATTGGCCTCATCGAAGCGTTGTTTGAAGTCGTTGACCCAAGCTTGATCAGAGCCATCCAGCGTTGCGTCCCAGGCGGCCTTGAGGGCGTGCCGGAACTGCTGCATCGGGGTGAGGTTGCCAACGGCTGCGGCCGTATGCACGAATCCGACGGCACTCTCCCAGAGCCCCTTCAGGCCGAAAACCACATGCACGCCAGCGTTGAAGGTCAAAGGCAGGTCCGCCGTGCTGGCATCGAGGCGGGCCGCTTCCCTGCGCTCGCGGGAGACCATGGCATCCAGTTGGGCCTGGAGTTGCTGACGCAGGAGGGCGATGGACCCCGCTGGCGCCGGGTCGCCGAAACGGACATCCACCACAGGATCCAGAAGCCCCGTCACCTGTGCCTGGCCCTGATCGTCCAATGTGCCCGAGCGAAAGTCATTCAGGCCCGTGACGGCAAAAGGAGCACCGGCGACACCGCTGCCATCCGGCCAGCGGTAGAGCAGATCCAGCGTCCGCTGTCCGGATTCGGTCGGGGTGTTTTGGGGAGGTGGAGCCTTATAGGCCGGCTCGGCGGCCGGGGCAAGACTGTCACCCTGTAAAGGGGCGCCGCCGATGCCGCTGCTTGTCCGACCTTCCCAATGATCATCCAGGGCCTGGGCTAGTCTGGGCGGTAGATTGGCCACCGTTGATCCAGATTCCGGACGTCGGTTCAGGAAGACCCCGGGGCTGGCACCGCTGGCGTCAAACAGGATCTGTTCGCCTTGCGCCAGTTGCTCTATCAAGCGTGACGGCTTTTGGCGGGGATCCAGATTCTCGATGGGCGTGTCGGTGACGGCATGCGGGTTGAGGATTCGCTTGACGATATCCACCGCGCTTTGCGGATGGACGAGGGTCACCAATGCGTCGGAAGAACGTGGTAACTCCTCCACGCTCGCAAGACGGTAACTCATGAACTCCAATCCTTGAGATTTTCGGGATGCTGGCGTCCTGCCAACATGACAGCGTTACACTAGCCGATCCGGCGGATGGCGACAATCTCAATCATCTTGCGTTTTGCTGTCCAACCGGCATGATCGTCCCCATGCTGCCGATCGATACCCTGCTCCCCGATTTACGCGCCACCCTCGAGGCGCACACCACCGTCCTGCTCCAGGCTCCGCCGGGTGCCGGTAAGACCACCCGTGTGCCGCTGGCCCTGCTGGACTGCGACTGGCGCGACGACCGCCGCATCCTGATGCTCGAACCCCGCCGCATCGCCGCCCGTGCTGCCGCCCGCTTTATGGCCGGCCAGCTGGGCGAGAAGCCCGGCGAGACGGTCGGCTACCGCACCCGGCTGGACACCAAGGTTTCTGCCCGCACCCGCATCGAAGTGGTCACCGAAGGCATCCTCACCCGCCTGATCCAGCAGGACCCGGCGCTGGAAGACTACGCCGCTATCCTGTTCGACGAATTCCACGAGCGCTCCCTGCAGGCGGATCTCGGGCTGGCGTTGGTGCGGGAATCCCAGCAGGCGCTGCGGGACGACCTGCGCGTGGTGGTCATGTCCGCCACACTGGATACCGCGCCGCTGGCCCAGCTTTTGGACAACGCGCCGGTACTCACCAGTGAGGGCCGGGCCTATCCGGTGGACGTGCACTACCGCCCGATGCCCCCGGCGTCCGGTCGACCGCCCCGCATCATCGACCACACGGCGGCCGTGATTCGCGAAGCGCTGGATACGGAAATGGGCTCGATTCTCACTTTTCTCCCCGGCGCAGGAGAAATTCGACAGGTGGAGCGGCTGATGCGTCCCCATTTGCCACCAGGCACCCACCTGACCCCACTTTATGGCAATTTGAAAGGCGAGGAGCAGGACCGGGCCATCCAGCCCGCTCCTGAAGGCGAGCGCAAGATCGTGCTGGCCACCGCCATCGCCGAAACCAGTCTGACCATCGAAGGCGTTCGGGTGGTGATCGACGCTGGCCAGGCCCGCCGCGCCGTGTTCGACCCCAACAGCGGCATGACCCGCCTGATCACCGGCCGTGTCTCCCAGGCGGCCGCCGAACAGCGCAAGGGCCGCGCCGGGCGCGTCGAACCGGGCGTGTGCTATCGACTGTGGAGCGAGTCCGAACAGCAGGGGCTACCCGCCTTCAACCCTCCGGAAATCCTCGAAGCCGACCTGGCGCCCCTGGCCCTGGAGCTGGCCCAGTGGGGTGCTCGGGACCCGGGCGATCTGGAATGGCTCGACCCGCCGCCGGCCGCCCACTGGGCCCAGGCCGTGGACCTGCTGCAATGGCTCGACCTGCTGGACGGCGACGGCGCCATTACCGACCACGGCCGCCGCGCTCGGGATCTGGGTATTCATCCCCGGTTGGCACACATGGTCATCAAGGGACGTGAGTTGGGCTATCCACAGACCGCCGCCCGACTGGCGGCGCTGCTCGGTGATCGGGACCTGCTGGGCCCAAGCGCCGGTGCCGATCTCACCCACCGCCTACAGGTGCTGACCGGCGACTACCGCGCCCCCAATCTGGACCGCGCGCGGCTGGACGCCCTCAAACGGGCGGCGGATCGACTGCTCCCGGAGAAAGGTGCCCGGGATGTGGATAACTCGCTCCCGGCGGGGCGTTTGTTGGCCCTCGCTTACCCGGATCGCGTTGCCCTGCGGCGCTCCGGCGACGCCAACCGTTACCAGCTCAGCAACGGCCGCGGTGCCCGGCTGAACGACGAAGACGCCCTGGGCCGGGAAGACTGGCTGGTCGCCGCCGATCTGGACGGCCAGGCCCGGGAAGCCCGCATCTTCCTCGCCGCCGCCACCGACCGCGCCACCCTGGAAACCGATCTGGCCACCCATATCGAGACCGCCGACGAGGCCCGCTGGGACGACGCCAGAGGCACCGTCATCGCCCGCCGCGTCAAACGACTGGGCGCGCTGGTGTTGGAACAGAAACCCCTGCCGGACCCCAGCCCGGAACAGATCCAACTCGGCCTGCTCACCGCCGTCCGCGAAAAGGGCCTGAACAGCCTGCCCTGGACTGAATCCGCCCGGCAGTGGCGCGCCCGCGTGCAACACATGAAGGCTCTGGAGCCGGACGCCTGGCCGGACACAGCCGACACGGCCCTGCTCAACACCCTCGACCAGTGGCTCGCCCCGTTTCTGGCCGGCGTGCGCAACTGGAAAGGCCTGCAGCAGATCAACCTCATCGACGCCCTGCAAAGCCAGCTGGACTACACCCAGCAACAGGCCCTCAAGCGGGACTTACCCACAGCCCTCGAAATCCCCACCGGTCAACAGATCCGCCTCGACTACACCGCCGAAAACGGTCCCGTCCTGGCCGCCAAACTCCAGGCCCTGTTCGGCTGGACCGACACCCCCAAGCTCGCCAACGGCCGCCTGCCCGTCGTCATCCACCTACTCTCCCCGGCCCAACGCCCCCTGGCCGTCACCGCCGACCTCGCCAACTTCTGGCGCGAAGTTTATCCACAGGTGAGGAAGGAGCAGCGCGGGCGTTACCCGAAGCACCCCTGGCCGGAAGATCCGCTGACAGCCGAGGCGAAGATGGGGACGAAGAAGTCGGGGAAGTGAAAGTGAACGCGCGAAAAAGCGCGGAGTTCAGCGGCATAGTGACGGAAAAGTACGAAGGATGCTATTGCGACATTATGTAGACGGATGATTTTGCGGGATTTATTTGAATAGATGCAGTTGCGATCGAGTGTTATACGTCACGGAGTTATCCTCGTTTTGATGGAAAACTCCAAAAGCGAGAATCCGATCTCTGGCCTTACATGACTGAAAGAACTACGCTTTTCGGACGCTGGAGTGTTTCGCGCTGCGGAGTTATAAGTCGGCGTGATATACGTCAAATGATGTTGAATTAGCTGTTAACAGTAAGGGAGGCATAGATTGGGAGTCAGTCGCCACGATATTCACGTGCTGGACAGGTTTATTAAGCCATTTGGAAGTATCCTTTTCGTTCTATTCTTGGCCTTTGCTTCATTGGTACTGGGTGCCTTTCTATCAATCCATAATTCTGACTGGACTTGGTTCTCGAGGTTCGGTTCGGTAATCACCGTTTCTGGTCTGCTGTTGGTGAGTTCACCTGTTTTTGATCAGGGTGTATACAGGGCGCACGCCAAAGCATTTGCGTTCGGTAGCAAGGATGAACATGGTGACTCAAAAGTTACTGACGAAGAGTCGCGGCAAACCGGCAACAAAGTTTTGGTGGGTATCGTCGTTTCTATCGCTGGTACTTTGGTGTGGGGGTTCGGTGATCTGCTTGGTCGTATCAGCGTCTGTTAACAAGTCAATTAAGTTCGTTCCGGCCTTCGGCCTCCACCGGACGGCCCTGTCGGGCCGCCGCTTATTTCTGCGTTAAGTGTCATATATGAACTGTCTTCACTGTCACCAAAAATTTGGAATGGAAGAGGCTCTTGTTAAGAGTGCGTTTTCTTGGCCCGAAATGGGAGCGTTTTGGTATGAATGTGAGAGCTGCGGAAAGGGCAACCATATCAATGTGCAAGAGGGAGGGTATGGTCAAATTAGAATCCTTGGTGCGCCGGGCCCTAACTGGGAGCAAGTTGCATTTTTCCCTTGTGCATCACTCCATTTCCGTCAAGACCCGGGGCTTCTCCATGTCTGGGTAGGCAAAAAGCACTATGAAGTGGCTGCGAGGCAGTAAACACTTAACAAGGCAATCAAATTCGTTCCGGCCTTTGGCCTCCACCGGACGCCCTTGTCAGGGCGCCGTTTATTGCTGGCGTTAGGTGTCATTTGTGATCAAGAAGCTTTTGCTCGGCGCATTTTCCGCTCTCATTATTGGTGCCGGCGCAGTTGCATATTTGGCAGCACCTTATGTCGCTACTCCAGAGTTCGTAGTAAAAAACGAATCAGGCGTCAGCATCGAAGTTACGGCGCAATGGAGAGAGCGCAGCAAAAAACTTGGCAGTCTTCCTGCCGGTAGCGAACAGGTCTTTGAGGTCAATGATGAGGCGGCAATGAAGTTTCGGGTTGTCTATCCAAGCGGGCGGGTCATTACCAGCGAGCCTGCCATTTATTTTACCTCAGGCACGAAAGTCATAGCGGTTGTTGGCAAATCCTCAATAGACGTCAGCACCGAGTTTTGAGACAAGCACCTAACCAGTGCATTAAATTCGTTCCGGCCCGATGGGCCTCCACCGGACGGCTTTTTCTCCGCTTCGCTGCGCAAAAGCCGCCGTTTATGCAGGCGTTATGCACTATAAGGAGATGGCTAGATGGATGCTTCCATCTATCAAAATTTAAGAAATGCACTTAAAAGTTCGGGGGCAGTTTTTGAGGGACCCTCTACGGAGGATATCGATGAAGATATCCAAGAGATAATTGAGGTTCTCCATATTGAGTCTTGGAAAGCAAATATAGATGGCGAAATGAAGGATTTCTCCCAGTTGCTAAGTGAATTGGTTCAGGCTAATGAGGCTGGCGACAAACAGAGATGCATAGAAGCAATTTCCATGCTCAGGATTGGTGTGGCAAGCATTGAATCTGCATTTTCCAATGCCAAAGACAGCATGGAGAAACTAATCGTAGCAATACGTGATGCATAATTAGTCGCCCCTGCAAAAGTAAAAACCTGAACAAAGGCAATGAGTTGGCCTGACTTCGGGGTATAATATCCATCATAAATCTCCCCGTTTCGTCCAAAAACCGGAAGAAAGCCCCATGATCCCA
>NZ_JAGDDW010000008.1:0-236763 GCF_040148665.1 Marinobacter sp. NFXS9
AAACGGACGGCATTTACGCCTGATATTGGCTATTTTATGGTCAACCCCGGCGTTGCCGGATGAATCGGCAGAGACCGGTAAATTGCTGGCTGTCTGAAAACGGCGTTTTTGCAGGGGCGACTAAGTATCTCGACATGATTGAGATACAAGAAACCTATAAAGACTGCCTCAGGATAGTGATAGCTGAGGCTGGTGTATCTGATGTCGCCCCGGAAATATCATCAGATGAAGAGCCAAATAAGGCGCTACGAAAGTTATTGAACGAGAGTAGGCCCATAGAGGTAACCGACGACAGTGCCCGCTATGAAATTGTCTTCGATGACTACATAGCGTATGCAGTTACGAATGAAAGCTATGCTGGAGGCATCGAAGAGAAATTCGAGGGTAGGCTTGCACGAATTTACTCGGAGTCAGCGTTTCTAAACTATATTGGCCAAGGAACATTCGCTACGGCAGATTATCCGGGCCCGTTTGTACACTATGGCTTTTGCTGCCTAAACCAAATCATAGATGTTGTATCTGAAAGGCCACCAACGGTGAAATTGATCAATGCCTAACAAGGCCAGTCACGGCGACGTCTACTCCATTGCGGCTTCGCCTTCATTCCGCAGCCGCGCGTGCTGGCGGCATTATGCGTGGCGTTCGTCTTGACGTACGTACCTATAGGCGTACACTTTGATTAAAAGTTAAACACGCAAGAGGTGCGTCATGACCGGAATCACAGCAACTGAGGCGCGCAGCAACCTTTATCGGTTGATTGATGAAACTGCGGAGTCCCACCAACCGATCATCATCACGGGTAAGCGGAACAAAGCTGTTCTGGTATCCGAAGAAGACTGGTCTGCTATTCAGGAAACACTATACCTGCTCTCAGTACCAGGTATGCGGGAGTCTATTCGTGAGGGGATGGATACCCCCGTGGACGAATGCGATAAGGAGCTGGACTGGTGACATGGAAGTTGGTTTACACCAAGCAAGCCCAGAAAGATGCAAAGAAGTTGGCCTCCAGTGGCCTAAAACCAAAAGCCCAGGAACTCTTAGCGCTGATAGCGGATGATCCATACCGCAAGCCGCCTCCGTTTGAGAAGCTCATTGGTGATCTTGCGGGAGCCTATTCACGCCGAATCAATATTCAGCACCGTCTGGTTTACCAAGTGCTAGAGGACGAGCAAGTGGTAAAAGTCCTCAGGCTCTGGAGCCACTATGAATAATGCATAACCAGCCGCTGTTGCCGGACAATTTTTCCACCGCTTCGCGGCTCCAAAATTGCCTCAAAGCTTCGCGTTGCGTTTCGTCGTCGACAATGCATCGAGTATTTGAATGAATGTAGAAGTCATCGGTGATCGCGAATTTATCGCCTCCGTTCAGGAGCAAGATGGTGTTTGGGTGCTCATGGCTGGCCAATCACTTTATGCCTTACCAACAGAGGGCGGCAGGGCTCTTCCTGTTTGGTCGTCAGCAGAAAAAGCAGAAGTGTTTTCCGAGAAGTTGGGCCAAAAAGGGCTGTCATCGATGTTTGTCCCGATGAGCAATTTCCTGGGTACTGCCTGGTTGGGTTCGCCAAGCCTACAAATCGTCGATGTTTTGGCTTCGCCTCGCTACGGCCAAGAGTCTCTCACTTACACCGCAGACGAACTCAGTGCCAGACTCAAAACGTAACAGGTGGGTGAAGCTGACCGTGGACTTCCCCCAGCGCGGTAGCGCCTCCAAATTGGTCGATTCGCATGGTGTTAAATGTAAGGAAATGATGAACAACATTCCTCGCTTCAAAAAGGTAGAGGTCTTGGTATTGGGTGTTGTTATGCCCGTGGTGCTGATTAGTCACACGGTGCTGCTTCTGTCGAACGCTGAAGCAGTTTTCTTGGGGCGTGGTTCGAACGCTGTTTATCATGGCTCCGGTGCTTATCTGGTCTCACAGTTGTGGTTTGGTGTGGCGGGCCTGCTTGTCGGGCACTTTTGTCTTCGGACATACCAGATATTTTCACCGGCAAATCACAGGATGCTCATGTGGGTGTCGGCCATCCTGGTGCTGGTGGGCTTGGTCTCAGCTATTGTGCTGGTCTAGACATATAACAAGGGCCGTGGACTTCCCCAGGGGCTTCGTGTGAAGCGATACCAAACGCCCGTTGATGACAACAAAGGAGCAAAGGAATGCTGGACGTCATCTTCTTCGTCGTGTTCTTGATCGTTGCCGTTCGAATTGCACTGTCTGTCCGTCGGGAATCATCGATTTTTGACGAATTCCAAAGTCCCAAGAGCCTTGCCTGGTTCGTTCTTTTGTTGCCTCTCGCTCCGCTCGTGTTAGTTCTCCTTCCTTATCAAACCGGCTGGCTACCGGCGGCTATTCTGGCCATCGTTTGCTGTTTGCCGGCTTTGTTGGCGTCTCGCCGATGTATTGCGGTGCTTGAAACGTCGGGAACATCCCGGAGCGATGTGGCGCTCAAGTCTGCACATACCGCCTTCGGTGCGTCGCTTGCGGGTCTGATATACGTGGCTCTCTCCGTGGTGCTGATCGTCTATGTGAGTGGCCTTGGTCAGTCTTGATGGCCTGAGCAAAGGACGGAAGCCCGCCATCGATGGCTCTGTTGCTGATCAGCACCCTTGCCCCAGCACTGAAAATTAATCCCCAAAGACTCGTTGTCATCACCCCACTTCTGGTATACACGTGAAACGGATGCCGGAGTTTTGTAGCATTCACCTGAATCCAGACGTCCAAACCGCCCCCACAGGAAGTGGAGTCCACCTATGCAGCCAAAAGACATCGTGGCGCAGTTTATCGCCGATATTCAGGCCCAGCGTTTCGATGAGGCGAAGGCCCTGCTTGTTGATCAGGGGTTCGAGTATGTCGGGCCGAACATGCACTTGCTCAGCCGCGACGACATGCTGGCCTATCAGTTCGGCATGGCGGCCATCCAGAAAGACCTGATCGTGCGCCAGCTCAGTGCTGACGATGATCACGTCTTCGCGATCCTGGATTACCAGACTTATTTCGAGCCCATCGGGGATGTGCGACTGGCGGTCTGGTTCCGCGTCCGGGAGGATAAAATCCAGACCGTTGAAACCTTCTACAACGCCGCGGTGGTCGAGAACATGCTGGGCGGCAATCTTCCTTCGGCCGAGTAACGGCATCGGTTTTCCCAAGCTGTCCTGAGCGCTCCAGGCTGATTCGAACGACGATAGGTCAATGCTTTTGCCTGTGTTCAAAACACTCTTTCTCTTCCTGTTAACCGCCCTCGCGGAAATCATAGGCTGTTATCTGCCGTACCTGTGGCTGCGCGAGGGGAAGACGGCCTGGCTGCTGGTGCCGGGCGCGTTGAGCCTGGCGGCTTTCGCGTGGTTGTTGTCCCTTCATCCGACCGCGGCCGGTCGGGTATATGCGGCGTACGGGGGCGTCTACATCTTTGTCGCCATCCTGTGGCTCTGGGCGGTGGATGGCATCCGGCCGACCGTTTGGGATCTGGTCGGGGCCTGTGTGGCGTTGGCCGGTATGGCCATCATCATGTTTGCGCCCCGAGGCTCCTGATGCATCGTTCCGGGCAGAGTAAACCCATGGAAGCGGCTATTCAGGAAGAATCGATCGGCTGCGGGATAGCGGCCTGTGCTGCGTTATATTTGAACCTCGAAAAGGGAACTACCGATGATCCATAAAGGCAGCTGCCTTTGCGGCGGCGTGACTTATGAAATCCATGGTGAACTGACGGATGTACTGAACTGCCATTGTTCCATGTGCCGCAAACTGCACGCCTCGGCGTTTCGCACGCGGGCGAAGGTGAATGCGGCGGACTGGACGACGTTGACCGGCGCGGAGTTGATCACGTTCTTTGAATCGTCGCCCGGCGAGCACAAGGGATTCTGCTCGCGCTGCGGTTCCAGCCTGTATACCCGCTTTGATGAGCATCCCGACATTTACGGCTTCCCGCTGGGAACGCTGGATACGGACCCGGGCGTCAAAGCGGAGCGCCATGTGTTCGTGGGGAGCAAGGCGCCGTGGTTCGACATCACCGACGACCTGCCGCAAGCCGCTGAATACGATTGAGGCCGACCTGGTCGGCTGAGGCTGTCACAGCGTCAATACGGCGGAGCCATTGAAGCGTCCGGCTCGCAAATCATCCAGTGCCTCGTTCGCCCGCTCCAGGGGGTAGGTGTGGACGGTGGTTTCCACCGGAATCCGGGCCGCCAGGGGCAGGAAGGCTTCGCCGTCGCGCCGGGTCAGGTTGGCGATGGAACAGAGTTCCCGCTCGCCCCAGAGCAGGTCGTAAGGGAACGACGGGATGTCTGACATGTGGATGCCGGCACAGACGACGCGACCGCCCTTGCGCACGGTGTGCAAAGCCTCGGGCACCAGTTCGCCGGCCGGGGCGAAGATGATGGCGCCGTCCAGAAGGTGTGGGGGCGTCATGGATGCATCCCCGACCCAGGTCGCACCGAGGGACAGCGCAAACGATTTGGCCTCGGTATCCCCCGGCCGGGTGAAGGCGTAGACGGCCTGGCCGGCATGGCAGGCGACCTGGATCAGGATATGCGCCGCCGAGCCGAAACCGTACAGGCCGATGTGTTGGCCATCGCTGATCCGCTGGTAGGCTCGGTAGCCGATCAGGCCGGCGCAGAGTAATGGCGCGGCCTGCTGGTCGCTGAAGCCGTCGGGAATCGGGAAGCAGTAGCGAGCGTCGGCGACGGTATATTCCGCGAAGCCGCCGTTGATCTGGTAACCGGTGTAGCGGGCGTTGTCACAGAGGTTTTCCCGGTCGCTTTTGCAATAATCGCAGTGGCCGCAACTGCCGCCCAGCCAGGGCACGCCGATACGCTGGCCCACCTCGAAGCCGCGCACGTTGCGGCCGGTTCTGGAAACGATGCCCACGATCTGGTGGCCGGGAATCAGCGGAAGCACCGGTTCGGTCAGGTCGGCATCCACCACGTGAAGATCCGTCCGGCAGATGCCGCAGGCGCTCACTCGGATCTGCACCTGATGGTCGTCGGGTTTCGGGATCGGAACTTCCTCTAGGCGGAGGGGCTGGCGTTGCTGGTGGAGAACCATGGCACGCATGGGCGGTGCTTCCTGCAGACTGAAGGTTGAACCATCAGCCTAACGCCGGTGGGCGATGGGGATATTGCCCCGGATCAATCTCATGGCCGGTTGCCCGATTGTGGTCGATTTTCCATACTCGGGTTTCCAACCGCGAGGGCAGGCCCATGGAGTATCAGGACGAACGTGATTTTATCCCCGATGTGCGCGATGGGCTGAACCGCGTGGAACGGCTGATCCTTTACGTGCTCAGCGAGACCCAGAAGGAGTTGGGCGGGCGCAATGTCCCCACGGCCATGCTCTATGGCCGGGTGGTCGAGCACATCAACATGAGCGAAGCCGAGCTGCATGTGTTTCTTGACCGGCTCGGCGTCAAAGGCAACACTTTCTAACTCGCCGCCTGTTTCGCCAGCAGTCCCCGCAATTCCTGCCGGTTCTCCACCACATCCGACAGCATGTACCGGTCCAGCACGTCGATAAACGCCTGTAGCGCTTCCCCCAGCACGCCTTTCAGGGCGCAGCCGGGTTCGATGGGGCAGGTGGAATTCGGCCCGAAGCATTCCAGCAGCCGCAGGTTTTCCGTGTTGCGGACCACTTCCCCGATGTTGATCTCGTTGGGCGCCCGGGTGAGTTCCAGTCCGCCGCCGCGACCCCGATGACTGGTCAGGTAGCCCAGCTGCACCAGGGTGCGGGCCACTTTGGCCACGTGGTTGGCGGAAATCCCGTAATGCAGCGCGACATCCTGCACAGTGGCCGGCTCGGCGTCCGTACGCACCGCCATGTAGATGAGCAGGCGTAGGGAGTAATCAGTATGCGCGGTGAGTTGCATGCCTATTGACCTTTCATAATTTGGTAAATAATATGCCTATTTAAAGAGGTAAGTAAAATACCAATTTAAGCGGCGCGCCCGAATCGCGATCGCTTTGGTGTCCTTGAAACTTGTGTCCTTGAAACCGCGTGCTTTTGATCCAGAAAGGAGATCGGCCATGCTCAATCCCACCACCATCGATGTCATCAAACAGACCGTGCCTGTCCTGCAGGAACACGGCGAAACCCTGACCCGCCATTTTTACCAGCGGATGTTCAGCCACAATCCGGAAGTGAAAGCGTTCTTCAACCCGGCTCACCAACAGGCCGGCACCCAGCAGCGGGCCCTGGCCGGGGCAATCTGCGCCTACGCCCAGCACATCGACAACCCGGCGGCCCTGGCCGGTGCGGTGGAGCTGATCGCCCAGAAGCACGCGTCCCTGGGGATCAAGGCGGAGCATTATCCGATCGTGGGTGAGAACCTGCTGGCGTCCATCCGTGAGGTGCTGGGCGAGGCGGCCACCGACGACATCATCAACGCCTGGGGTGAAGCCTATGGGGTGCTGGCGGATCTCTTCATCCAGCGCGAAGGCCAGATTTACCAGCAGCAGGAAGACACCTACGGCTGGGAAGGCTTCAAGCCGTTCCTGGTGGAGAAGCGCGAGCGGTGCAGCGACAACATCGAATCCTTCTACCTGTGCCCGGCGGACGGTAGCCCGCTGGCGATGCACCAGCCCGGCCAGTACCTCACTGTGCGGATTCCACTGGCGGACGGCACGACCACCATGCGCAACTACAGCGTTTCCAACATGCCGGGTGAGCCCTGGTTCCGCATCAGCGTCAAACGCGAAACGGGTGATGGCGCGGGCCTGCCGGACGGTGTGGTGTCCAGTTACCTGCACGACAAACTGCGCACCGGTGACAGCATCGAGGTAGCACCGCCGGCCGGCGAGTTCACCCTGGACCTGCCGCAGGAAGCCGACAAGCCGCTGGTCTTCGTGGCCGGCGGCGTGGGCATCACCCCGCTGATGTCCATGCTGCAGGTGGCGCTGGACGAATCCCCGGCCCAGCGGCCGATCGTGTTTATCCAGGCGGCCCTGAACGGCGCGGTCCAGCCCTTCGCGACGGAGCTTGAGGCGCTGGAGAAGCAGTACGACAATCTCACCCTGCACGTGCGCTTCAGCGAGCCGCAGGCCGGTGAGCTGGTGGCCGGTCGTTGCGACAGCGAGGGCTTTGTGGACAACGCCTTGCTGGATGAACTGGTGGGCGGTGAAAAGGCGGCCTGGTACTTCTGCGGTCCGACGCCGATGCTCCAGCATGTGCGCCAGCTGTTGAAGCAACGTGGCGTGGCGGACGAAGACCAGCACTTCGAGTTCTTCGGCCCGGCCAAAGCCCTCGACTGAGGGGCGAACCGGACACCTCTCCCGTCCCGCGCCGGGCCGTTGCGATCCCGCGGCTGCCCGGCGTCCTGTCCTGATGCGGTACAGTTTCCCGCTTTTTGACGAAAAGATCATTTCCCAAATCAACTGTACCGGTCCCGATTTTGAATCTGTCTCTGTGCGGTTTGCGCTGCAGGTGGTATTTTGAACAGTTCCCCCGGCCCGTCTTGTAACCCGCCGGGTGGGTCTCGCCACGCCACCGTTTTATGAGGACAGATTGATGGAAGAGGTTGCTCCCGAAACCGCAACAGCCAAGACCGCCGCACCGTTCGGCACGGCGTTCACCAGCCAGATGACCCTGGCGCGTTACAGCGACGGTCAGTGGCAGGGCGTGGAAACCGTACCGGTGGGCCCGTTGCCCTTGCATCCGGCATCGCACGTGCTGCATTACGGGAGTACCTGTTTCGAAGGCCTGAAGGCGTATCGCATGCCGGACGGCGAGATCAAGATTTTCCGTCTCGACCAGCACATTGCCCGCTTTCAGCGCAGTGCCGCCCTGCTGTGCCTGCCGCAGCCGCCGGCGGATATGATGGAAGCCATGATCCGTGAGGTGGTGGCCCTGGGGCACGACGACATTCCCGACGCGCCGGGTGCCCTGTACCTGCGCCCGACACTGATCGGCACCGAAGAGAACATCGGCGCGGCCGGTGCGCCGTCGGCGGAAGCGATGGTGTACGTGCTGGCCTCGCCTGTGGGGGATTACTTCGCCGGTGGCCGGGGCCTGAACATCCTGATCGAGGATCAGGAAATGCGCAGCACGCCGGGCTTCGGCCAGGCCAAGACCGGTGGCAACTACGCCTCGGCCTTGCGCCACGTGATGCGGGCTAAGAAGGAGTTCAGTGCCGACCAGGTGCTGTTCTGCCCCAACGGCGACGTCCAGGAAACCGGCGCCTCCAACTTCTTCCTGATCGACGACAACCGGCTGCTCACCAAGCCGCTGGATCCGTCCTTCCTGCACGGCATCACGCGGGATTCGGTGATCACCCTGGCCCGGGACCTGGGCTACGAGGTCATCGAGCGTGACTTCACCGTGGACGAGATCAAGGACTGGATCCGCACCGGCGAGGCGGCCCTGTCCGGCACCGCGGCGGTGCTGTCCGGCGTTGGCGCTTTTATCCACGACGGCGAACGCTATCAGGTGGGCGACGGTGGCGTTGGTCCCAACACCCGCAAGCTGAGCGAAGCCCTGCGTGCACTGCAATCCGGTCGCACGCCGGATCGTTTCGGCTGGCTCAGCTAAAAGTCACATAACCCGCTAACGCGGGCGTCCAATCTGCAGACAAAGTGGCCGTGTCGTTCCTGACCACACTGGTCACACTGGTTTGCGCCGCTATCCTTGGCGGTGTGGGCAGGGGAGAGCGTGTTCTCCCCTGTTCATCCGCCAGATAGGGAGATTGGGCCATGAAACACGACATCTGGGAGAAACTGCCCTCCCACCTGTATTTGCAACTCAAACGCTGGGACTATCGCCTGAAGGCAAAGGAAGCCTTCGAGGTGGAACAGCAGCGGCGTACCACCGTGACCGAGGATGGCTTTTCCTACCGGTCGTTCGACGAACAGCAGGCGATCTTCGTACACATCCCCAAGTGTGCCGGCGACGCCATCAACCAGTGCCTGTTCGGCAACCGGGGTGGCGGTTACACCACGCTGGAGCAGTACCTCAACATCTTCGAACCCCGCTGCATCGCCGACTACTTCAAGTTCACCTTTGTCCGCAATCCCTGGGATCGGCTGGTGTCCGCTTACTTTTACCTGAAGCGCGGCGGTGCCGGTGAACAGGATCGCCACTGGTATGAAGACCACCTGAGCGGCTATGCCGACTTTGACGAGTTTGTGCGTCACTGGCTGACCCGCCGGCAGGTGCGCCAATGGCATCACTTCACGCCGCAGTACTACTACATGCTGGATCGGCGTGAGAAGGTGCGCCTGGACTTTGTCGGCTTTGTCGAGAATATCGAGGCCGACTTCGCCCACGTCGCCGACCGCATCGGGGTGGATGCCCGGCTGAGCGAAGCCGCCACCGGGCATCACGCGGATTACCGGGACTACTACACGCCCCAGACCCGCGACATCGTTGCCGAGGTCTATGCGGAGGATATAAGGTTGCTCGGGTACAGCTTTGATAACGGCAACCTGCCCCAGCAGATCGCCAGTCGGGACAGCGGCCGGATCTACACGTTGCGTTCCTGAGGCACGATGGCGCTGGTGGCCAACCGGAGTGCGCCATGGCGATGAGCCTGAATGAAGTGGGACTGATCGCTGCTGCCTGCATGCTGATCGGCGGCAGTTTGAGTTTTTACCTGGGGCGGCGCAAGACCCGGACGCCGTTTCTTGTGGGCATCATCGGCACCTTTTTGTCGCTGATCCCGGTCCTGGGCCTGATCTATTTGGCGGTGCTCAGCGTGCGGCCGGATGTCAGCTCCGATAAACCGGCTGAATGATCCGCCAACCCATCACAGGGAGCCTGCCATGGATCGCATCTTCAATTTCGTGCCGCTCACGGAGCATTTCGGGACCGCGGGCCAGCCCACGCCGGAGCAGTTTGCCCTGATCGCGCGCCATGGCTATACGACGGTCATCAATCTGGCCATGCCGGACCATCCCCGGGCCCTGACCAACGAAGGGGAACTGGTCACCCGTGAAGGCATGTCCTACCTGCACCTGCCGGTGCCGTTCGATGCGCCGCAACCCAGCCATGTGCGACGATTCTGCCGGCTGTTGCAGGCCTTGCGCGTCGATGACCCAGAACAGAAAATCTTTATCCACTGCATCATGAACTACCGGGTGTCGGCCTTCATGTGCCATTACCTGCACCTGGTTGAAGGCCATGACGCCGAGGCGGCCCGCTCGCCCCTGTTCGGGCAGTGGCAACCCAATGCGACCTGGCAGGCACTGCTGGCCTGGGATCGGGACGACATAGGTCTGTGGCCGTTGTCCTGACGGGGGGCCGGTATACGACTGAAGGCCAGCGTCGCACCCGTCAGCGGGCTGGTAAGATGACCGATACGCTATCCAACCGAGGCCCTGATCCATGGCGATTCCTGCTGTTTTACATCGCCGCTTGCGGGCGGCTGTTGCCGGCCTTTGCCTGCTGGGTGCCAGCAGCCTGGCCTCGGCGGAATCGCTGCATCTGGTGACCGAAGCCTGGCCGCCGTTGGTGGACCAGCAGGACGGCCGGCCCAGCGGCCCGCTCTGGTCGGTGACCGAAGCGGTGTTCGAGCGCATGGGATACGACTCCCAGTTGGTGTTCGTTCCCTGGAAGCGGGCGCTGGATCTGGTGGCCCGCAATCGCGCCGATGCGGTGGTCGGAGCTGGCAAGACGAAGGACCGGGTGCGCCTGTTCCAATACCCGGACGAGCCCCTGGCCAACAGTGAAACCACCCTGTTTTCCAATCGCAAAGAGCCCGTGCAATTCACCGACTTTGATGCGTTGGCTGGCAAGACCATCGCCCTGTCCTCAGGGTATTCCTACACCCCGGAAATCTGGTCGGCACCGGGGGTGACACGGGAAGAGGTGCGCGATATCCGGTCCGGCCTGCAGATGGTGGCGCTGGGGCGCGTCGATGCGTTTGTCGCTAACCGGCAGGTGGGCTGGTACGAGGCCAATCGGCTGGGGCTGGCGGACAAGCTGACGGCCTTTCGCCAGACGGCGGACTATCGACGCCTGATGGCCGATTTTTCGGCTCCGGAAGCGGAATAGTCAGGCGGGCGCCGTGGCCCCGGAGCTGAGGTGATAGAGCCGGCGCCAGATGGCGTGGCCGGTCTGGTCGAAGGCGAGCAGGGTATCCAAAAAGGTCTGGCGGGCGGTGGTGTCGATCATCGGTGCCGGCAATAACGGGTCGAACACGATCTGACGAATGGCCCGATCGCCGATCACAAACGACTCCCGGGCCGCGGCGTCGGGCTCCAGCCGGTCGGCCTTGTCCAGCCACTTTTTCAGACGGCTGGCGGAATCCCGGTAACGCTGTTCCAGGGCGCTGGTGTCCCAGAGGCGCTGGGCGAGCCCGGCGTGGTGGTCGTCCAGGTCACTGAGCAGGAACACCGGGGCGCTGCTTTCCAGCCCCAGTCGATAGAGCCGCTCACGAATGCCGGTCACACCGCCGCTCAGGTTATCCGGCCGGATAAACAGATCCCGGCTCAGTTCCCGGAACCCGTTCATTTCCAGCGCCCGGTTGCGCCGGCGCAGGGCCGGTTTGTCGCTGCGACCCAGTCCACCCACGTGCGCGCCGATCCAGTGACCGCTCCAGTTTTCCAGGCGCTGCAGGGCAGTGCGCCAGCGACGCAGGTCGTCCGCGAGTTGGTGGGCGCGGTCGGTGAGCTGGTATTGGCCGCGACCACAGGATTCGATCAAGCCGTCGCCTGACAGTCGGGTCAGGGCCACCCGGGTGCTGTTGCTGGTGACCCCGAACAGGTCGCACATGCTGATGGCATCCCGAACCTGCAGGACATCTTCATCCATGGCGGTCATCAGGTTCATGATCAGGCGCTGGGGTTTGGGCTTCACGGGACTTCCTCTCCGGTCCAGAAGGCATTCCTGGCGCCGAGCATCAGGGCGCCGGGTCCGCAGATTAACATGGCCGCCCCGGTCGCTGTACCGACGTCAGCGATGGCGCATGACATCGCCGATATCGTGGACCAGCTGATCCACCCGCGCCAGGGTGCTGGACCAGGAGCAGACAAAGCGGGCGGCGCCGCCGATAAAGGTGTAGAAGTGCCAGCCCCGGTCCCGCAGGGCGGTCTGGACGTCTTCCGGCAGCTCTACGAAAACGGCGTTGGATTGCCGCGGGAAGCACAGTTCCAGTCCGTCGATCTGGCGGATGCCGGCTTCCAGGCGCTCGGCGCAGGCGTTGGCGTGGGCCGCGTTTTTCAGCCAGGTGTCGTCTTCCAGCAGGCCGCACCAGGGTGCGGAGATGAAACGCATCTTCGAGGCCAGTTGCCCGGCCTGCTTGCAGCGCCACTCGAAGTCCTCGGCCAGCTGGCGGTTGAAAAACAGGATCGCCTCGCCCACCGCCAGGCCGTTCTTGGTGCCGGAGAAGCACAGCACGTCGACACCCGCTTTCCAGGTGATCTCGGCCGGGGTGGCGTCCAGCGCGGCGGCCGCATTGGCAAAACGGGCGCCGTCCATGTGGATACGCAGCCCGTAGCGGTCGGCGACTTCGCGAATCGCCTTGAGTTCCTCGATGCTGTACAGCGTGCCCACTTCGGTGGACTGGGTGAGGGTGATCACCCGCGGCTTGGGGTAGTGGATGTCCGTGCGCCGGGTCACCATGCGCTCGATGCTCTCGGGCGTCAGCTTGCCGTTGGGGCCGTCGCCCACCAGCAGCTTGGAGCCGTTGGAGGCGTATTCCGGCCCGCCGCACTCGTCGGTTTCCACATGGGCCAGTTCGTGGCAGATCACGCTGTGGAACGACTGGCACATGGCAGCCAGGCTCAGGGAGTTGGCGGCCGTGCCGTTGAATACGAAGAACACCTCGCAGTCCGACTCGAACGTTTCGCGAAGGCGATCTGCCGCCATCTGCGTCCACGGGTCTTCACCATAGGCGCTGGCGTCGCGCTCATTGGCGCGGGCCATGTAATCCACGGCCTCGGGGCAGATTCCGGCGTAGTTATCACTGGCGAACTGTTCGTGGTGCGGCATGGGACTCCTCATGGCGATCGTGTCCGGTTCAGACGGGCAGGTGGGTGCGGGTGAGGTTGCGGGCGCCGGCTTCAGTGACCAGCACGTTGTCCTCGATGCGGATGCCACCGCAGCCGCGCAGCTCGTCGATCAGGCTCCGGTTCAGATACTGGCCGTCGGCGCTGTCCAGCAGCGGATCGAGCAGGGACGGGATAAAGTAGAGACCGGGTTCGATGGTCACCACCATACCCGGCTTCAGACTGTGCGTCAGTCGGAGAAAAGGCGCATGCTCGGGCGCCGGGCGCGGCTTGCCGGCCACGTCATGCACCTGGATCCCAAGGAAGTGGCCGAGCCCGTGCGGGAAAAAGGCGCGGGTGATGCCCTTGGCCACCATGGCGTCGTCGTCGATGTCCTGGACCAGTTCGCTGGCCTTGAGCAGCGCCGCCAGGCCCAGGTGGGCGCGCTGGTGCAGCTCGATGTAATCCACGCCCGGGGCGACCGCATCACACAGTCGCTTCTGCAGGCTTTCCAGGCCGGCGATCAGGGCGCCGAACCGGTTTTCGCCAGGCGCGGCGGTGGTGCGGGTGATGTCCGAGCAGTAACCGCGGTAACGAACGCCGGCGTCGATCAGCAGGCTGCGAGGGCGCCGGGGTGTGAGGCTGTCGTAATGCTGGTAATGCAGCGTGCCGGCGTGTTCGTTGAGGCCGATGATGCTGTGGTACGGCGCCTGGGCTTCCCGCTGGCCGGTGGCCTGCTGGTAGGCCAGGTTGATCTCGAACTCGCTGGCGCCGGCCAGGAAGGCGTCGCGGGCGGCGTTATGGCCGCGGGCGGCGATGGCGCTGGCCTGGTCCATGCAGGCGACTTCGTAAGCGGTCTTGATGACCCGCAGGTTGTCCAGGGCGGCCTGCAGGCTGGGCGGGTTGGCGTCGCCCGGTGCGCGGTTGATCTGCGCCGGGTCGCCGATCACGGCCAGGCGTTCGGGATAGACGATGTCGGGCGCGTCGATGCCGGCCTGGCCGGTCACCTCGATCAGCCGGGTCCAGCCTTCATCCGGAATCGGCGTGACGGCGTGCCAGAAGTCCACCGGGGCGTGCAGCCACAGGCGGACGCGGCCGTCTTTCTCCACCAGCAGCCAGCTGTGCTCGACGTCGGAGAGTCCGATCCAGTGCAGGAAATGGCCGTAGCCGTGGTGGTGATGGGCCTGGTCGTCGGCGTAGCGCATCGGCGCCGCCCCTGAACTGATCAGGACGCCGTCGTATCCCTGCTGGCTGAGGATGTCCGCATAGGCGGACTGCAGGTGTTCGATGTGTTCCGCTTGCAGGGTGGCGAGGCGACTGTCAGGCATACTGTTTCACCAGTTCATTCCAGAGCGTGAGTGTGTCGTCGGCGCGAGGTTGGCGCAGACGGATGAGCCGGATATCCACGAACACATCCCAGGTCTCGTCGCCGGCGCGCACCAGCTGGCCAAAGTGTTCGCTTTTCTCGCCCATCCGGTAGGGCAGCCAGCCCATGCCAAACCCCTGCTTGACCAGGGCCTTGACGCTGGCAGAGTGCGTGTTTTCATTCAGCGGCAGCAGGTGCGCCTGGGGATCGGTGCGCCCCAGGTGCGACAGGATCGCCGACGCCAGGAAGCCGCGCGGGTGATAGGCGATCACAGGTACCGGCTGTTCCGGCGTCCCGGGCAGCGTGAAGCGGGGTTCGCCGCTGTCCTGGCTGATGGTGAAGGGCGTTACCCGCTCCTTTTCCAGTGTCAGCCACTCGTAGCGCGCCGGATTCAGTCGGCTGCTCCACGGCAGGTTGTCGTGCCAGTAGCACAGCACCATGTCCACTTCGCCGTTATCCAGCGCATCCAGGAAATCCTCGCCCACCCAGTTGGTGGACTTGAGGTTGATCTCCAGCCGGTCGCGCATCCCGGTGCGTTCCACCCACCCGGAAAAGAAATGGGAGAACAGACCCTGGGTGGAGCCGACGCTGATACGGGTCGCGGCGTCGGCTTCCAGGGCCGTGATCTGGTCACGGGTGTCGCGCACGTCGCGGGTGATGCGCTCGCACATCTCCAGGAACACTTCACCCGCCGGAGTCAGCGACAACGGCAGGGTCTGGCGGTTGATGAGCGTGGTGCCCATCGCCTCTTCCAGCAGTTTGATGCGCCGGCTGAAGGTCGGTTGGCTGACGTGCTGCATTTCCGCGGCACGCGAGAAATGCTGCGTCCGCGCCAGCGCCATAAAGTCTTCCAACCAGCGTACTTCCATGCCTCGATTACCTGATGTGTGTGTTCACTATCTTGCACCTCAACGATACGCACCGTTGGCGTCATAACGATGAGTCACAGAACACTAATATAGACGGCCTCTACAAACGGCCTTCCTCGACGGCATGACACGCCACCTGCGCACCGCCATCGGTGGCAATCAGGTTCGGCACTTCAGTCCGGCAACGTTCGTTGGCATAAGGGCAGCGACCGTGGAACACGCAGCCTGACGGCAGGTTCACCGGCGTCGACACCTCACCGTGCAGGCGGATGTGGTTCGGGCGGTCGTCCTCCAGCCGCGGAATGGCCGACAGCAGCGCCTGGGTGTACGGGTGGCGCGGGCTGTCGAACAGCGTCTTGGTGTCCGCCAGTTCGCACACGGTGCCCAGGTACATGACCGCCACGCGGGTGCCGAAGTGTTCCACCACCGACAGGTCGTGGGTGATGAACAGGTAGGTCAGCCCGCGATCTTCCTGGGCGTCCATCATCAGGTTCAGGACCTGGGCCTGGATGGACACGTCCAGGGCGGAGATGGGTTCGTCGGCGACGATGAATTCCGGATCCACCGCCAGGGCGCGCGCAATGGCGATTCGCTGGCGCTGGCCGCCGGAGAACTCGTGGCCGAAGCGTTTGCCCCAGTCCGGATCGATCCCGACCGACTGCATCACGTCGTAGACCTTGTCCTGTACGGTCTGGCGGTTCCAGTCCGGATGGTGGAAGCGGATCGGTTCTTCCAGGGTCTGCTGGATCGTCATGCGCGGATTCAGCGACGCGTAGGGGTTCTGGAAGATCATCTGCATCTTGCGGCGATAGGGCAATACGGTCTTACCGTCAAGATCGTCGATGCGCTGGCCGTCGTAGTGGATCTCGCCGCCGGATGGCGACAGCAGCCCCATCACGGTGCGCGCGACGGTGGACTTGCCGCAGCCGGATTCGCCCACCACACACAGGGCCTCGCCCTTCTGGACCTCCAGGTTAACGCCGTTGATGGCGTGCACGTATTCCTGGTGCCGGGTGAAGCGGCCGTTGCGGAAGCGCAGCTGCTCCAGGAAGTTGCCGGACAGATCGAAGCGTTTCTCCAGATCCCGGATTTCGACTAACGGTTTTGCCGGGGCATTCATGACGTCATCTCCCGCTGTTGTTGCTCTTCCTCGATCAGCTTGCGCACCTCATGGCAGGCCACATCGACGTTGCCGGAGGTCACATACTCCGGCATCTCCTGCTTGCACAGATCGGTGGCGAACTGGCAGCGCGGATGGAACGGACACCCGGTGGGTATCCGGTTCAGCGAGGGCATGGCGCCCGGAATCTGATACAGGCGACGGCCCGGTTCCCCCATCTGCGGCAGGGCGTTGATCAGGCCCTGGGTGTAGGGGTGCTGGGCGTCGTTGATGATTTCCTTGGTCGGGCCCTGTTCGATGATGCGCCCGGCGTACATGACCAGCATGTTCTGGGTGACCTGCGACACCACACCCAGGTCGTGGGTAATCAGCATCAGGGCCACGTTGCGCTGCTCGCACAGCTCCAGCAGCAGGGCCATGATTTCCGCCTGGATGGTCACGTCCAGGGCGGTGGTCGGCTCATCGGCGATGATGATTTCCGGGTCCAGCAGCAGGGCGATGGCGATGATCACCCGCTGGCGCATGCCGCCGGACAGCTCGTGCGGGTACTGGTCCAGCCGCTTGTCCGGGGACGGGATCTGCACCTGCTTAAGCCGGTCCAGTGCAATTTGCCGGGCCGCCTTGGTGCTGATGCGCCGATGCGCCTTGAGCGCCTCGACCATCTGATTGCCGATGGTCAGGACCGGGTTCAGGGTCATCATCGGGTCCTGGAAAATCATGGCGATGCGGTTGCCGCGGATCTTGCGCAGCTCGCGGTCGCTCATGGCCGCCAGGTTCTTGCCTTCGAACAGGATCTCGCCGCCGGCGATGTAGCCGGGACGGGCGATCAGGTTGAGGATGGAGAAGGCCGCGACGGATTTACCGGCGCCGGATTCCCCGACCAGACCCAGCCGCTCGCCCTTGTCCAATGAGAAGCTGATCTTGCGCAGGGCCTTGAGGTCGCCGCCACGCACCGCAAAGCGGACATCGAGATTCTTAACTTCCAGCAGTGCCATGGTTTACCCCTTGTACAGTCTTGGGTTCATCACATCACGCAGCCAGTCACCCAACAGGTTGATGACCAGCACGAGGACCACCAGCACCAGGCCGGGAATCAGCGTGATCCACCAGGAACCGCTCTGGATGTAATCAAAGCCGGATTTGATCAGTGAGCCCAGCGACGGCTGGGTCTCCGGCATGCCCAGGCCGAGGAACGACAGCGCCGCCTCGGAGATGATCGCGTTGGCGATCTGCACCGTGCCGATGACGAAAATCGGCGACAGGGTGTTGGGCAGGATGTGCCGGAACATGATGCGGTTGGTGCGGTAGCCCATCACCTTGGCCGCATCCACGTATTCCTTCTTTTTCTCGGCGAGCACGGACGCACGTACGGTGCGTGCGATCTGCGGCCACTCGGCCACGCCGATGATCAGGATCAGCAGGTAGATGGCGATCTCGCCGAACATCAGGTTGCCGAAGCTCGCCTTGAACACGGCACCGACGATGATGGCGACCATCAGCGTGGAGAAGGACAGCTGCACGTCGGCGATGCGCATCAGGATGGAATCCACACGACCACCCAGGTAGCCGGCCAGCAGGCCGAACAGGATGCCTAGCGCCGCCTGGAGGATCACGGCACCGAAGCCGATCAGCAGCGACACGCGGGTGCCGTAGAGGATGGTGGATAGCAGGTCGCGGCCCTGGGCGTCGGTGCCCAGCGGGAACGACGGGTCACTGCCGTCCATCCAGACCGGTGGCAGTTCGGAGTTCATGATGTTGATGGTGGCCAGATCGTACGGATCATGGGGGGCCAGCAGCGGCGCCAGGAAGGCGGCAGCCGCAATCAGCATGAACACGATGAAACTGACGATGGCGACTTTGTCGCGCTTGAAGCTGTACCAGAGGAACGACTCCCGGAACCGGCTCCAGCGGGACGCGTTTGCGGTGGCGGTTGCTGTGGTCATGCCTTCTTACCTGTCAGTTTGACGGTCGGGTTCACCAGGCCATAGACCAGGTCAACCACCGTGTTGGTGATCACGAAAATCAGGCCCACGACCATGAGGTAGGCCACGATCAGGGGAATGTCGCTGCGGGTGATGGCCTCGAGGAACATCAGGCCCACACCCGGCCACTGGAACACCGTCTCGGTCAGGATGGTGTAGGCCACCATGATGCCGATCTGGACCCCGCCGACGGTGATCACCGGCAGCATGGTGTTCTTCAGCGCGTGCAGGAAGTTGATGCGCCAGGGCGAGATGCCCTTGGCCTGGGCGTAGCGGATGTAGTCGCTCTGCAGCACTTCCATCATTTCCGCGCGGATCAGGCGGATGAACAGCGGCAGCATGATCGACGCCAGCGACACCGCCGGCAGCAGCAGGTGCAGCAGGCCGTCCCAGGAGAAGAAGTTGGAATCCCAGGTGCCGAACAGGTGCGTCAGCTCCTGCCCGCGGCCGTAGGAGGGCATGCCGCCGTCGGTGGAGAAGAAATCGTTCAGCCATTGGCCCCAGCCGGTGTCCGCCGGGAACCAGTCCACCGTCACGCCGATGGAGAACAGCTGGATCAGGACGATGGCCGTGAGGAAGACCGGGATCGAGATCCCGACGGTGCTCACGCCCATGAAGAATTTCGACAGCCAGGCCCGGGGGCGGATGGCGGCGTAGACCCCGATGGGGATCGACAGGAAGATGATCATCAGACTGGCGGCAATGACCAGCTCCAGGGTGGCGGGCAGGTGATCCATGATCACGTCGAGCGTCGGCTCGCCGTAGAAATAGGAGTTGCCCAGATCGCCCTGGACCGCATTGGTCGCAAAGCGTGCGTATTGCACGACGATGGGATCGTTCAGCCCGAGATCCTCTCGCAGCTGTTCCCGCTCGGCGTCGGATACGGACTGGCCGACCATCTGTCGAAGCGGATCGCCCAGGCCATCCTGGATGGCGAAGCTGATCATGCTGATGACGAACATGACCAGGATGGCCTGGCCAATTCGCTGAACCAAAAAAGCTAACATGGGGTACACCGATAGCTGGCTTGGGCTTCACAGACGCTCGTGACGGCTGCTGGCCCGGGTTGTTTTGATTAACGGCTGTCTTGCTCTCTGTTTAGAGCCGCTGGAAACCCCCTCTCCCCCAGCCCCTCTCCCTCCAGGGGAGAGGGGAGGTTGAAACCCGAGTAAGCGGGCCTGTAAGCCTCTCTCCCCTGGTGGGAGAGAGGTTTGGAGAGAGGGGGTGCAGGCCGTTGGCCTGCCCAGTGTTCGCTCTGGATACAAAAACCGGGCCCCAGCGAGATGCTGAGGGCCCGGCTTCCGTGTCAGGCCCTTCGACTTACTTGACGACCAGGTCGCCGATGTAAGGGGAGTTCATTACGTTGAGGATCGGTTCGATCTCGACGTTCTTCTTGGAGGCCCAGGCCAGATCCTGCCAGTGCAGCGGGATGAAGGCCGCGTCGTCGTACAGACCCTGCTCGACTTTCTGCAGCATCTGGGCGCGCTTGTCCCGGTCGGTCTCGACGTTGGCCTGCTCGACCAGCTTGTCCAGTTCCGGGTTGCAGTAGTTGCCCGCGTTGTACTGGCCGGCACCGGTATCGGTGTTCGGGCACATGGTCAGGAACTCGTAGAAGTTGGCGGAGTCCTCGGTGTCCGCGTGCCAGCCGATCATCATCATGTCCGCGGCGCGGTTGTCGAACTCGGGCCAGTACTGCGCTTTCGGCAGGGTCTTCAAGTCCACCTTGATGTTGATGCGCGCCAGCATGGCGGCCACCGCCTGGGCGATCTTGTCGTCGTTCACGTAGCGGTTGTTCGGCGCCATCATGGTGATGGTGAAGCCGTCCTCGTAGCCCGCTTCCTTCATCAGCTCTTTCGCCTTGGCGATGTCGTAGCGCGGCTTCAGGCCGTCCACATGGCCCTGATAGCCTTCCGGCGACAGCTGGGCAGCCGGGGTGGCAAAGCCTTTCATGATTTTGGCGGCGATGCCTTCCTGGTTGATGGCGTAGGCGATGGCCTGACGGACACGCTTGTCCTTGAAGGCTTCAACCCGCTTCTGGTTCATCTCGAAGATAATGATGCGGGTACCGCTCATGGTGACCAGATCGGTGTTCGGGTCGCGTTTGATGCGGTCCAGATCGGTCGGCGGTACCGGCGCAATGAAGTCCACGCCGCCGGACAGCAGGGCGGAAACGCGGGTGTTGTTTTCCTTGATCGGGGTCAGGGTGATGTGACCGACGTTGCCCGGGGAGTCTTTGTCCCAGTAGTCGTCAAAGCGTTTGAACTCGACTTTCACGCCCTGCTGACGCGACGTCACGATATACGGGCCGGTACCGGACTCGTGACGCGAGGCGAAGGTGTCTACCTGCTTGGAAACCATGTCCTTGTCGCGACCCTGGTCGTCCTTGCCTGAGTAGAACTTCTTGTCCATCGGGAAGATGTAGGTGGCGGCGTTCAGCAGCAGCGGGTAGGGCTCTTTGGTGATCAGGTCGAAGGTGGTGTCGTCGATGATCTTGAGGTCGCTGAACGGCTGGAAGATGGCCTTGAAGTCCTGGCTCTTCTTCAGACGGTCGAAGGTGAACTTCACGTCTTCACTGGACAGGGTGTTGCCAGAGTGGAACTTGACGCCCTCGCGCAGGTGGAAGCGCATGGTTTTGTCGTCAATCCGTTCCCAGCTCTTGGCCAGGCGCGGTTCGAATTGCAGGTCCTTGGTCCAGCGGATCAGCGGGTCGAATGTCATGTGTGACAGCTGGAGGATGCCGCCGGAGAGCTGCTCGTGGATGTCCAGTGTCACCGGGTCGGCGTCATAGGCCATCTTCAGCTCTTTATTGGCTTCCGCGGCAGAGCCTGCCATGGGTGCCCCAGCCAGAGCCACGCAGCTCACAAATGCAGTGAGGAGTCGTTTCATAGCGATGCGTTTCCTGTCGGTCTTTTTTCTGAAATTTATTGGATCGTTCTTAAACGTTTTTAAGACAGTTCTGTCGCAATCTGCGGTAAGTACAGATTGCAGTGGTTTGTAAAGCTAGTGACTGACTGTTCACTGAGCAATCGAAAAAACGACATGCCCCTATTCGTGGGGTGAATGAACTGAATGGAGTCAGAAAAGCCGTTGTCCGACAGGATTGGGAAAGCGTTTTAAAAACAGAGGGGTAACCGCGTTTTTCGGAGGCGTTGACGGGAGCGGTGTGCCAGCTTGATGCGTGGATGCACCAGATCGGTCCGATGACTTTCGTAATGTTTTCGTGAACATTGGCGGCCTGATCGCGCCATTTCGATGAGAAGAAGTCGCATTTGGAAGGGCTGGCGTCAGGTCCGCTCGTGCAGCATCCGCCTGCTGGTGTCAGGCGTCCGGTCGAGCACCGAAGTGCCGAACGAGATGAACATCGCGGTGCCGTCGGGGCCGGATTCGGCCACATCCAGCGTCCAGCCCAGACGTTCGCAGATCAGCTGCACGATGAGCAGGCCGAAGCTGCTTTCCTGCATACCGGCCTTGCCATGCAGCGGTGTCGACAGGCGCTGGATGATCCGGTCCGGCAGGCCGCTGCCGTAATCGACAATCTGCAACCCATCGGCGGTGACGTCGATATCGACGGGGCCGCGGGTATGCTTCAGGGCATTCTGGAGCAGGTTGCGGATCAGCATCCGCAGCAGGGCCGGATCCGCCAGCAGGGTCAGGTCAAGGTCGCCCGCCTGCAGGCGCAATCGGCCGGGCGAACTGCCCGGGGTGCTCTCCAGATCCGCGATCGTGTCGTCGATCGCCTGGCGCAGACCGAGCCGGGCCCGCTGCTCTTCGTCCAGATTGCCGCGGGCCAGTCGAAGCAGCACGTTGACGTCGGCCTGCATGTCCGTGGCCGCTCGCCGGATACGGCTGACCGTGCGCGCATCGGCCTCCGACAGGGTGGCCCGCTTCTCGATGATATCCAGCGCGCCGGTGATGACGGCCAGCGGTGTCCGCAGTTCATGGCTGGCCAGTTTGACGAAGGATTTTTCCCGGTCGACGAATGCCTCGAGGGCGTCGAGGAAGCGGTTGAACGCCGAGGCAATGTCGGCAAATTCCGCGTCCTGGTAATCGGTGGACAACCGCCGCATGGATGACGCTGGAGCGGTGGCCTGAATCTGGTGAGTCAGCTGTTGCAGGGGGCGGGTCAGGCGGCGGGCGGTCAGGCGCGAGAGCATCAGGCCGATCAGCGCCATCGCGCCCAGCACCCCCAGGACGATCAATTGCAGCAGCAGCTGCTTGCTCTCCATGATGGTGATGTCCTGCGACAGGTAAAGGCGGCCGGTCGGTTGGTCGGTCGCGGCGATGAGCATAAGATAGGTTTTGTCACCGACCTCGATTTCGGCGGAATACGGTGTGGGCCGATCCTTCATGTAATCCGGCAGTCGGGTTTCGGGCTGGCCGTCACCAAGAAAGATGGCGTGCAGCAGGGCTGTGTCCCATTCCTGGAAATCATCGCGGTCGATGTGTTGGCGAAAGTGCGCCTGCTCTTCGGCCAGTTCGAGGTCGAGGATGGTGTCTTCCATATCCTCGAAAAACACCTCAATAGCGATGATCGAAAGAATGGCGGTCGCCAGGCTGACGGCAAAGACCGTTCGAAAAAGACGCGTGGTCAGCGAGGGTCTCAAGCCTCGGACTCCTCAGGCGCTTCCGGAGGATCGATCCGATAGCCCCGGCCATAAACGGTCCGGATCAGCGAGTGGCCAAACGCCCGTTGCAGGCTCTGGCGCAGCGAGTAGATGTGGGTACGCAGGGAGTGACCGTCGGTTTCGCCGGTGCTGTCGCCCCAGATGGCCTCGCTCAGTGCTTCATGGCTGAGGAAGTTGGGATAGGCGCGGATCAGCAATTCAAAGAGCCGAGCCGGGATGCCGGTCAACTCGGTGTCGGCGCCGTTGAGCTCGACCCTCAACGTACCGGGCTCAAAGTGGATCGTGCCGGCCTTCAGGCTGGTCCTGCGCGGCGTATAGCGGCGGTAAAGGGCATCGATGCGCAATTGCAGCTCGCGCAGCTCAAACGGTTTGACCAGGTAATCGTCGGCGCCGCACTCGAACCCCCGTTCCTTGTCGGCCAGGGCGCCGCGGGCCGTCATCAGGATGATGGGCGTGTCGCACTGGAGATCCTGACGGATGCGCTGGCACAGGTCGAAACCGGAGACGCCGGGCAGCATCAGATCCAGCACGATGACGTCGTAAGGATTGGTGGCCAGCAGATGCAGGGCGGTGAGCCCGTCCGCCGCAAAATCCAGGGCATAACGGGTATCTCCCAGGAATTCGAACAGGTTTTCAGCCAGATCGATCTGATCTTCGACAATCAGCAGTCTCAGGGCCTGCCGGTTGGCAGGAGCGGATGCAGACATCGTGAGTATTTAGCCTTTGTTAGTGGTCGCCGGATCGCTAAACGACAGCAGGGAGTAGCGCCGGTTGCTGTCATGGACTTGCGCGGTCGGGGGCAGCCGACTCAGCAGACGATCCGTCTCTTTCTTGGGAACGGCCAGAAAATACCGTTGGTACCGGTGATTCTGGCGCATAACGCCCAGCTGTTCCATGGTGATCTGTCTGGCCTGGCCCTGACTGTAATATTGGGCGGAGAACGGCAGGTCATCGAGGTAGAGCAGGTGGCTGTCGCCGGGTTGGCGGTTGTCGACGTAGTCGTCGACGATGGACTGTTCGGTCTTGAGCTGGCGGGTGTCGTGCATCGCGTAGAAGACGAACCCGGTGGTCAGCACCGGTACGCACACCGCTGCAGACACCGCCATGCGCCGGAATCCCCGCCAGGACAGGTTGAGCGACAGCAGCAGCCGGGCCAGGACCAGGGCCGAGAAGGGCAGGGCCGGCAGCACGTAAGTCCACAGCGTATTACTCGCCATCGTGAAGAACAGCATCGGGCCCAGGGCGGCCATCAGCACAAACTGGGCATTGGCGCCGGTCACTCCGATGGCCAGTCGAGCCCGCCCGTCGCGACGGAACAGCAGCCAGGCCGCGACCATCAACCCGACGATGCCCCAGGGGAAGGATGCCCAGATCCAGAACATCCAGATCATCCCCTTCGGTTGCAGGTGCGCGGTGCCGTACAGGTCGCCCGCCCAACCCGGATCCAGGAAACGTTTGAAGTGCTCGCCAATGATGAAGTAATCGATAAAGCCCGGTGTTTTCAGCTCCGCTGCGATGTACCAGGGCAGCACCAGGGCCAGTGTCAGCAGTGTCCCCCGAACCCAGGGGAACGCACCCAGCAGACGAAAACGGTCGCGGGCCATGATCAGCCACAGGCCAATCGGTAATCCCGTCAGGACCAGCGTCAGCGGCCCTTTGGCCAGCAGGCCGATCACCAGTCCCAGGAAAAACAACCAGCGCCAACCTCGTTCACGGCCATTGGCGACCATGCCGAAGCTGACCAGACTCAGGGTGGTGCCCAGGGTCAGGAACGGATCGGTCATCACGGTGCCGGCGCTGATGAAGGTCAGCGACATACTGGCAAAGATGATCGCCGTCCAGCGCGCCACCTGTTCGCCATACAGCTCCCGGGCAAAACGCCAGATCAGGTAGACCAGACCCAGGTTGGCCAGCCAGGCCGGCAGGCGCAGGGCAAATTCACTGAGGCCGAAGGTCAGGATCGACAGGGCCTGGAGCCAGAACGACAGCGGCGGCTTGCCCCAGAACGGGACGCCCGGCGAGAACCAGGGCGTGATCCAGTCACCGGTCTCGGCCATCAGCCGGGCAATTTCGGCGTAGCGTGGCTCGGTGGTGTCCACCAGGGGGAACAGGGCCATCCCGATCAGGCGGGTGGCGAGGATGGCCAACAGGGCCCACAGCCAGGGTTCAACCCGCTTCAACATACGATGAATCCTCGGTACGGGGTACGGCATGACCGGTTGTGGCTCGCGTCTGCTCAATGACATCGCGGGTGAGGTACACCGGCCGCTGTTTGGTTTCGATGTAGGTTTTACCCACGTATTCCCCGAGGATGCCCAGACCCATCAGCTGGATGCCGCCCAGGAACGTAATGATGGCCACCAGCGACGGATAGCCGGCGGTGGCGTCACCGAGGAGGGTCGCCTTGACCACAATCCACAAACCGAAAATGGCGCCGACGCTAGCCGCCAGCAGGCCCATTACGGTGGCCCAGCGTAGCGGTGCGACGGAAAACGACGTCAGCCCTTCCAGCGCGAGACCGACCAGGCCCAGGACATCCCACTTGGTTTGTCCGGCCGGCCGGGCTTCGCGGTCGTAGGTGAGGACCACGGTGGGCATACCGATCCAGGCGAACAGGCCTTTCATGTAGCGGTTGCGTTCACCCAGCCGGAGCAGGGCGTCCACCGCCTTGCGGCTCATCAGCCGGAAGTCGCCGGTGTCCACCGGGATCGTGGTGCGGCAGGTGCGATTCAGTAACCGGTAAAACGTGTAGGCGCTGGCGCGTTTGAACCAGCTCTCGCCGGCGCGGGAACGCCGCTGCATCAGCACCACGTCGGCGCCGGCTTCCCAGCGCTGGATCATGTCGGGAATCAGTTCCGGCGGATCCTGCAGATCGGCGTCGAGGATAATGACGGCTTCGCCCCGGGCGTGCTCGATGCCGGCGGTCAGCGCGGCTTCTTTGCCGAAGTTGCGGCTTAACCGGACCAGGCGAATGTTGGCCTGGTAACGCAGCGCCTGGATCAGGAAGGCGTCACTGCCGTCGTCGCTGCCGTCGTCGACAAAGACCACCTCGGCGGTGTGGGGCAGACCGGCCAGCACTTCCCGGATGCGGTCGAGAAACAGCGGCAGGACCGCCCGTTCGTTGTAGACGGGCACGACGATCGAGAGCAACGGTGGTGTAGCCGGTATACGGGATTGCGGACTATTCATGGAAGACGAGCCTCTCGTACATGAGGTAGTTGAGGCCGGTCACGAGTCCGGTGGTCAGCACCTGGGCGGGTGCCGCCGGCAGGCCGGCGACCTCAAACAACACACGGAAAACGACGAGATTGGCGAGCCAGCCCGTCGCACAGGAAAGCACATATCGCGGCAGGGTCCGTGTGTGCGGGCCGGCATTGCGAAACGCCAGCCGCCGTTGCAATCCGTAGTTCGCTGCCGCTCCCGTCAGGCTGCCGATGGCCGTGGCCATGGCGGCGGACAGGCCACCGCTCATCAGCAGCGCCATAGTGGCCCAATGGACCAGCGTGGCCGTGCCGCCTGAAACCAGGAATCCGAGGTAAGGCCGACGGCCGGACACAATCACGCTGACGAGTGCTTTCATGGGCCGACACCTTAATGGGCGACCCGTCAGGCAGGCGTTCAGGAAATGTCAGGAAAGTATCAAAGTGGCACTCAGCCGACGGTCTGCAGGGGGATCAGGTCCAGCTGTTCACCGCCGGGCCGGCGGAACAGGTCGGTCCGCAGGGGTTCCGATTCGTGCAGGTTGAGGCCGACTTTGCGGGCCTTGCGGTTGAACCGCTGGCGGATCAGGTCGGCATAGATGCCCTGGCCGCGCATACGGTGGCCGAAGCGGTTGTCGTAGACCTGGCCGCCGCGCATATCGCGGATGCGGCTCATGACGTGGCGGGCGCGGTCGGGGAAATGGCGCAGCAACCAGTCCTCGAACAGCTCATGAATTTCCAGCGGCAGGCGCAGCATGATCCAACTGGCGCGGCTGGCGCCGTTATCGGCCGCGGCGTCCAGGATGGCTTCGATTTCCGCGTCATTGATGAAGGGAATCACCGGGCCCAGGATGATGCCGGTCGGAATGCCGGCGTCGGACAGTTCCCGGATCATGCGCAAACGGGTTCCCGGCGAGGCGGTCCTCGGTTCCATGCGCCGCTTGAGGTCGCTGTCGAGGGTGGTGAGGCTGACCCGGACGGAGCACAGACCGTCCGCGGCCAGGCTGGCCAGCAGGTCCAGGTCGCGAAGGATCAGCGCGCCTTTGGTGATGATGGACACCGGCTGGTTGTACTCACGCATCACTTCCAGCACCTGTCGGGTGAGTCGCAGGCGTTTCTCCAACGGCTGGTAGGCATCGGTGTTCACGCCCAGGGCAATGGGCTTGCACTGGTAGCCGGGCTTGTCGAGGGCTTCCCGCAGGCGACGCGCGCCGTTGGGTTTGGCGATCAATCGGGTCTCGAAATCCAGGCCCGGTGAGAGGTCCCAGTAGGCGTGGGTGGGCCGCGCAAAGCAGTAGACGCAACCATGCTCGCAGCCCCGGTACGGGTTGATGGACTGGTCGAAGGGCACATCCGGCGACTGGTTGTGGCTGATGATGGATTTGACCTTTTCCTCGACGACGGTCGTTGCCAGGGAGTCCGGGCACAGCATGTCATCAGGGTCCCGGTACCAGCCGTCGTCGGTGGTCCGGTCCGAGGTCAGGGGCTGATAGCGGTTGTGGGGATTCCGGCCGGTGCCGCGTGTGCGCATGGTGACGTCCTGCCCTGTTGATGGAAGTCGAGGGCCAACAAAATACTGTATGTATAAACAGTATCTGATTAAAGCATAACCAAGGGTGGGGGCGGACGCAAGGCGCCGGGTGCGGCGACATGACATGTCGCCGCCCTGATTGTTTTTCGACCAAACAGGGTGTTGGCGTGCGTTTTTCTACATTCACCAAAAAAATATCCGGAATACACGATATAAATTTTAATGATGGATTCGACGTTCGTAGAATGGCTCCCATCGTCGGTCAGCAGCGGGTTGGGTGAAGTGCTGCGGCCGAACGTTGGCTCATCAACTGATAACAGGATCGACCATGTCACAGTACAACCAAGACATTGAGGCCATCAAAGCTCTGAAGGAAAAGATGAAGGGCTGGGATGCGATCAACCCTGAGCACGCCGCTCGCATGCGCGCCCAGAACAAATTCCACACCGGTCTGGATATCGCCAAGTACACCGCGAAGATCATGCGTGAAGACATGGCGAACTACGACGCGGATACCGCCCAGTACACCCAGTCCCTGGGCTGCTGGCACGGCTTCATCGGTCAGCAGAAGCTGATCTCCATCAAGAAGCACTTTGGTTCCACCAAGCGTCGTTACCTGTACCTGTCCGGCTGGATGGTTGCCGCGCTGCGCTCCGAGTTCGGTCCGCTGCCGGACCAGTCCATGCACGAGAAGACGTCTGTTGCCGCTCTGATCGAAGAGCTGTACACCTTCCTGCGTCAGGCGGATGCCTGGGAACTGAACCACCTGTTCCGTGACCTGGAAGAAGCCAAGAAAGCCGGCGACAGTGCCAAAGAGCAAGAGCTGCTGAACAAGATCGAAAACCACGAAACCCACGTGGTGCCGATCATTGCCGACATCGACGCCGGTTTCGGTAACGCCGAGGCGACGTACCTGCTGGCCAAGAAGATGATCGAAGCCGGTGCCTGCTGCATCCAGATCGAGAACCAGGTGTCTGACGAGAAGCAGTGTGGCCACCAGGACGGCAAGGTGACCGTTCCGCACGCTGACTTCCTGTCCAAGATCAACGCGGTTCGTCTGGCGTTCCTGGAGCTGGGTATCGACGACGGCGTTATCGTGGCGCGTACCGACTCCCTGGGCGCCGGCCTGACCCAGAAGATCGCCGTGACCAACGAGCCGGGCGACCTGGGCGACCAGTACAACAGCTTCATCGATGGCGACGTCATCGAGAAAGCCGAAGACATCAACAACGGCGACGTGGTGATCAAGCAGAACGGTCAGCTGGTCAAGCCGAAGCGTCTGGCGTCTGGTCTGTTCCAGTTCAAGCCGGGCACTGGTGAAGACCGTGTTGTGCTGGACTGCATCACCAGCCTGCAGAACGGCGCTGACCTGCTGTGGATCGAAACCGAGAAGCCGCACGTGGGCCAGATCGCTGCCATGGTGAACCGCATCCGTGAAGTGGTGCCCGATGCCAAGCTGGTCTACAACAACAGCCCGTCCTTCAACTGGACCCTGAACTTCCGTCAGCAGGTCTTCGACGCCTGGAAGGAAGAAGGCAAGGACGTGTCGGCTTACGAGCGTGGCGACCTGATGAACGCCGAGTACGACGACACCGAGCTGGGCAAACTGGCTGACGAGTGGACCGCTGACTTCCAGCGCAAGGCGTCTGCAGAAGCCGGCATCTTCCACCACCTGATCACGCTGCCGACTTACCACACTGCGGCCCTGTCTACCGACAACCTGGCCAAGGGCTACTTCGGTGACGAAGGCATGCTGGCCTACGTGGGTGGTGTTCAGCGCAAGGAAATCCGTCAGGGCATCGCCACAGTCAAGCACCAGGACATGGCAGGTTCCAACATCGGCGATGACCACAAAGAGTTCTTCGCCGGTGACGCCGCCCTGAAGGCCGGTGGTAAAGACAACACGATGAACCAGTTCTAAAACCGGTTTATCCGTTGTCATCGGTCGGGACACCCCCGTCCGTCCCGGACCGATACCCGAAAGCCCCGCCATCCGGCGGGGCTTTTTTGTGCCTGAATGACGCCGTCAGTTGCAGATACACCCCATTGCTTCCCTATCTGATTGAGTTGCCAATCAATTTTTCCCACGCCTCAGAAGAAACCGCCATCGGCCTGTTTCAACGGTGAAACAATCCCGTAGGCCTGATCCACAGGCACGGTTATGGGGCGCCTTGAAAATCCTTATGGATGAGAGTGTTAGGCCGAAAATCGGGCGATTGGCACGGGAATCGCTCTGGTTACCTTCGCGGATCATGCGTCCTTGGTCCGCCGTCGTCGAATGGACACGGCACCGACGTGGATCCATAACAATGCCAATACGATAGAAGGAATGGGATCATGAGAGCACAGAAAAGCTTGCTAGCGATGGCTATTGCGATGAGTCTTGGTCTGTCCGGCGTCGCGCTGGCGGATCAGGGTGGTGATGGCGACCCGAATACCAACGCGGATGACACCTCCACTGCGAACAACGGCTATTCCGGCAATACCGACTCCGGAAACGACAACTCCACGGATAATTCCGACAACTCTGACAACAGCACCAATACCGCCGCGTCCAATAACACGCTTGCCAGTGGCAACGACAATTCGGACAACAGCGACAACTCCGATAACAGCACCAACACTGCGGATTCGAACGACGACAATTCGAACAACAGCACCAACACGGCTGCGTCCAACAACACGCTTGCCAGTGGCAATGACAACTCGGATAACAGCGACAATTCCGACAACAGTGACAACTCGGACAACAGTACGAACACCGCTGCGTCCAACAACACGCTTGCCAGTGGCAACGATAATTCGGATAACAGCGACAATTCCGACAACAGTGATAACTCGGACAACAGCGACAACTCCAACAACAGCACCAATACCGCTGCGTCCAACAACAATCTTGCCAGTGGCAACGACAATTCGGATAACAGCGACAATTCCGACAACAGCGACAACTCGGATAACAGCGATAACTCCGACAACAGCATGAATACCGCTGCTTCCTACAACACAGTGGATAGCGGTAACGACAACTCAGACAACAGCGACAACTCGGACAACAGCACCAACTCGCTGAGTCTGAGCGTGTTCCTGAACAACGCTGATCTGGAAGGCAGTGTGTCCGGTGTGACCACCAACTACGGCAGTGCCGACAAGAAAGGTGCATACACCTGGGTCAACCACTCCAACGAGATCTCCGGTGGGTCGGCCAACTTCACCGGTGTCGGTGCCTTTGCCCAGAACGCCGGCAATGCCAGCGTGACTCAGGCCAATGTGAGTGTGCAGTCCAACCTGACTGCAGGTCAGTGATCGGTTCGGATCACGCCCCAGCTGCGGGCGTGATCCTTTTTTCCAGGAGGTGCAGCCATGGTTGAAAGACGGCGTAATACCCGGCACGCACTCTGGATAGTTCTGCCATTGTTGAGTTCGCTGGCCGCTGCCGATGACGCATTGTTCACCGGTGAAGCGCTCAACGCGGACCAACTCCAGGAGGCGAATGGCCGTCAGGGCATTCCCTTCCAGTGGCAGGTGAACGACACCGACCAGAATGCGATCGTCGCCGACAACGTGCTCAACGGTACGGTTATCACGGGTGACAACGTCATTTCGGATCATGCCTTTGACAATATGAATGGTGTCGCGACGGTGATCCAGAACACCGGTAACCACGTGGTGATTCAGGACAGCACACAGATCAATGTCCTGATCAACCACTAGAGGAGAAGCGCCATGGGGAGCAGGGCTGCCGCACTTGTGTGGGCCGGGCTGGTCGCTGTCAGTCCCCTGGCGTTGGCAGGGACCGTCCGGTTGCCCGGACTGGGCGGCGATATGCCCGTCAAGGTCATGAGCTTTCAGGAGCGTCGCTTCCTGACCGTCGTGCAGCAGCAGTATGACTTCAGCTGCGGCTCGGCGGCCCTGGCGTCGCTACTGACCTATCATTACGGCCACCCGGTGAGTGAACAGACCGTGTTTCGTTCGATGATCGCGGTGGCCGATGAGGAGAAGGTCCGGCAACAGGGCTTCTCCATGCTCGATATGAAGCATTACCTGGAGAGCCAGGGATTCCAGGCGGACGGTTTCCGCATGGGCCTGGCGGATATCCGGGACAAGGTGAGGATTCCCCTGATCGTCCTGCTGGACATGAATGGCTTCCGCCACTTCGTCATCGTCAAGGGGATCACGGAGAAGGAAGTCCTGGTGGGCGATCCGGCCCGCGGGCTCAAGGTCTTCACCCATCAGGATTTCGAGTCACGTTGGGATGGGGTGGCGTTTGTGATTCGCAGCCACCTCGGTGATGGACGGGCGCACTTCAACCGGGATGTGGAGTGGCGACAGGTGGCCCGTGCCCCGATCAGCAACAACAATGCACCGGGCGACTCGGCCCTCGCGGCACCGACGTTGTTTGCGCCGCTCGGTGTGGAATGGTGACACTTATGGAAACCCACAAAGAATACGGACAACCGCTACGCCGCAGAACGCTCGTCCTGGCGCTGCTGGTGGCGGGTCTCGCCGGAGCCGGACCGGTCGGTGCGGCCACCGAATGGGGATTGTCGACCCTGGACGATCCGATTCTGGATCAGCAACGGGGTGGCTTCCGCATCGGCAATCTGGAAATCAGCATCGGGCTGGAGCAGGTGGTGGCCATCGACGGCCAGATCGAAGTGATCAACCGGCTGCTGATTCCTAACCTGAATCAGTCCGTCGGCAGTGGCGCCGTAGCGCACCAGATTGAGCAGGTGCGAGTATCTCGCCCGGCAGCGTCTCCGACATCCGGCAGCAGCGGCAGTGGTGTGGGCGGCAGCTCGGACCAGTCCACCCCGGTGGCCTCATCATCGCCCACCCAGGGCACGACCATCAGCTCGCCGATGATCAGCACCGGCGCCAATGCGACCACGATCGTTGCCAGCGAGTTGCGCAGCGGCGCCTGGGCGACCCGCATCCAGAATGACGTCAATGAACGGGTTATCCAGAACATCCGCTCGCTGAATATTCAGCTCAACAACGTCGGCCTGCCCAGTTACCTCCCTGACAACTTCCTGCAAACCCCGGCTCGCTGAGCCGGGGCGTGTCTTCAGAAGGCGATCGGCAACTTGAGGGTGAGTTCCGTCGTGGGGGCGTTTTCGGTGACGCCGATGCTGACGGACAGACTCATGCTGGTATCCGGCGTCAGCTGCTGGGACAGTCCGAAGGACAGTGAGCCCACCTGGATGCGATCGAACTGCGCGTTGTTCAGGTCGTTGTCGAACTCGACATCGGTCTTGGGAATCACGGAATGATCATAGCCGAGACTGAACGACGTGCGCTCGTTGAAGGCAAACCCCATCCCGAACCCGAAGCGGATGATATCGCCGGGATCAATGGTGCCGCCGTTCTCGAAGCCCTCGTCTTCCTCGATGGTGTAGGTGTAGCTGAGGTTGCCGAACAGCACCGCCGGATCGGAGGGGTAGATGAATGAGAAGCCGGGCTCCACGCCCCAGAAGCCGGAGCCGGTGGGGCGCTCTGTGAAGGCCACCCCAATCGGGTTGCCCTGGCTGTCTTCCAGCACACGCCGGTCCACGTCGTAGGGCCCCTCACCGGTCGGGGCCTTCACCCGGAAGGTGCCGATGATGTAGGGCCAGCCCTCGACGCCGTCATTGAACTGATAGCGGAGCGTGGCCTCCACGTCCCCCAAACCCTGGCCGGACGATTCGGTCAGCCGGTCCACCGGTGTGCCCTGGAACGCCTCGCGCTCGCGCAAATCTTCGTGGATATCCAGGTAGGGAACCCGGATCGTGGTTTCCAGACGGCTGGTAATGCCGTATTTCAGGGTCAGCGCGCCGACAAAGATATCGCGCTGCACTTCGGAGACATTGATCAGCCCGACCAGCAGCGCCGGAATGACCGTGTACCCCTCGATCGCCACCAGCGTCGAGTTGCTGTTGGCGTAGGAAAACGCGGGTTCGATGACGAACTTGCCGGGGCGCGTCACGATTCCGCGATCGGTGGTGATCGACGCGATTTCGCTGGCCTTTTCGTTGACACGTTGGGCCTGCTCGTCGGCGGTTGACGTCTGGGCGAGGGCGGGTTGCAGGAGCAGACTGCTGCCAAGGACAGCGGGAACCAGGGCATAACGGATCATGACAATCCTCCTTTGCGGACGACCGATGACCGACCGGATTCCGGCGTGGTGGGGCCGGTACCGTGCTTCGCCATCAGCCGATAGAGCGACAGGCGCGAGATCTGCAGCATGCGCGCGGCCGCGGAAATGTTGTTGTTGGAGAGATTCAGGCAATGGGTAATGGCTTCGCGCTCGGCGCGGGCGCGGAAGCGGGCGAGGGAGAATTGGGCAGAGACAGTGGCATCCGGGGTATGATCCTGCAGGCCCAGGTCGGCCGGCGTAATGGTGTCTGACTCACTCAGCAGGATGGCCCGTTGCAGCCGGTTTTGTAGTTCACGCAGATTGCCCGGCCAGTTGTGCTCCAGCAAGCTGGCCATGGCGTCTTCGGACAATCGCCGGCGATGGTGGCGGCCATGCCGGGCGGCGGCCCGCAGGATCGAGCTGGCCAATTCGGGCAGATCCTCCAGGCGATCGCGCAACGGAGGCAGCGACACCTGCAGGTTGCCCAGCCGGTAGAAGATATCGGCACGGAACTGATCCTGCGCCACCAGCGGCTCCAGCGGTTGCGAACTGGTGGCGATGACGCGGGCGTGAACCCTGCGCTGGCGCTGGCTGCCCAGGCGCTCCACCAGCCCTTCCTGCAGGAAGCGCAACAGGGTGGATTGCTGTTCCGGCAGCAGCTCGTCAATGTCACGCAGGATCAGCGTGCCGCGATCCGCCTGTTCGATGCGGCCAGGGCGGGCGGTCAACGCATGGGTGAAGGCGCCTTTCTCGTGGCCGAACAGCTCGCTCTGGGTCAGGTTGACCGGCAGGGCCGCACAGTTAACGGTGACGAACGGCCCCTGCTGGACCGCCGAATGCTCGTGGATGAACTGGCAGGCCGCGTTCTTGCCGGTGCCGCTCTCGCCGGTAATCAGCACCGGTTCGGCGGTCTGGGCCAGGCGCCGGAGCAGGGCCCGGGTTGCCTGGATGGCCGGCGAGCGTCCGGCCAGCGCGTGGAGCTGGAACGGCTGGCGGACACGGCCTTGCAGGCGGCTCAACAGATCCGCCATGCCCCACAAATGACCCAGGGCGTTATCCATGCGCAGCATGTCGTAGGGCAGGGTGTGGTAATCCATGCAGTGAGCGGCAACAATCTCACTCAGCGGGCTGTCCGGTTCCGGCTGTTCAGCCAGCAGTCCGACCCATTGGGTCGGGCAGAGCGCTTCGATCCAGCCCTCCAGCAGCGTGGTCAGTTCCGGCGTGAAGTGAGTCAGGTCGATCACGCCGACCCGTACCTTCGGCAAGTTGGCGGTCCGGCGACGCGGCGGTATCGTAAGATCCGCCGGGTAAAGGGCCCAGTGTCGGGCCAGTTCGCTGCACGAATCCGGTACCGCTCCACCGGGCGCCAGCCAGATGAGGGTTTTATGGTTGTGCATAGCCTAGTGCCTCTGAACACAAGTTCGTCGTGAGTCGGCGCAACTGTGCGGCTACCTTGACCGGAGCCGCGTTCACTAGGCAGGAATCAGGGCGGACAGCCTCGGCCGTTCTTATAGGCACTCAATGCTCCTGATGCCCGGGGAGACTGCCCTCTTTCCAGGCGCCGTTTAATTGTCTGGCGGCAAGCTGGAGAATGCTCCCTCAGGGCCAGTCAGATCGCCTTACACTGGCAGGCTGAACAGGCCCCGGAACTGGAATTGAGCATAATTGGTGCCATCCGGGAAAATGCTGTGGTTTCTGACCACTTGCAGATCCTGAACAGCTAGCGCCGGCTCTTCCTGTAAATATTGTCGACGTACCGCTAACTGCGTCGGAGGTAGTGGCTTGCCTTGACCGCTTCCGGATTTGCCAACATGATGATTTTGTTCACGTAAGAGGACAGCCCATGCTGCCATTGCCGTTCCTGGACCGAGTGAAGTACATCGTTGAACGCCAGTTTGTGAAGGGCGCGCTCTTCCAGTTGCTGGTCGTTGGTGTCTTTATCGGACTGATTTCACTGGTCGGCGGACTGCTGGTCTGGCCGGGAAGCGACTCCTTTAGCGACCTGGGCGACGCGGTCTGGTGGGCCTTCCTGCGGCTGACGGACCCGGGCTATCTGGGGGATGACCAGGGCGACTGGCGGCGGTTGGTGTCGACCCTGCTGACGATCACCGGCTACGTGGTGTTCATGGGCACGCTGGTGGCGATCCTGACCCGATCGCTGATTGCCCGCATGACCGATCTTGAACGCGGGCTGACACCGGTCACCCTGCGCCATCACGTGGTGGTTCTCGGCTGGAACAATCGGACGATTCCCCTGATCCAGGAGCTGCTGGCCTCCAGTGGCCGGGTGCGGCGTTTCCTGGCCTTGCATGCCACGCGTCGACTGCGCATGGTGGTGCTGTCGGATGAAGTGTCGTCGGAACAGGTGCTGAGCCTGAGCAGCGACCGGGAGATTGGCCGGCGCGCGCGCCAGATCGTACTGCGCTCGGGCACGCCTCTGCAGCCGGAAGCCCTGCACCGGGTGGCCTGTCTGGACGCGGCGGCGGTGATCGTTCCCAGCGGGCGGGAACATGGCTCCGACAGCCTCGTATCGGCCGATGTCCGCACGGTCAAGGCGCTGCTGTCGATGGCGTCCCAGGCCCAATATCAGCACCGGTCGCTGCCTTATGTGGTCGCCGAGATCGACGATATCCGCAAGCAGGCGGTGGTGGAACGGGCCTATCCCGGACCGCTGGAGGTGATTGCCGGCGATGCGGTGATCAGCCGGCTGATGGTACAGACCATCCTGCATCCCGGGCTGTCGGAAGTGCTGAACGAACTGCTCACGGCGCGGGTGGGTAATGACATCTATGTGCGTTCCGGCGATATCGCCGAAGGCCTGACCCTTGGGGAATTTGCCCGGACCTGTCCGGAGGCGATTGTGCTGGGGATCCTGCAGGACGGATCGGGAGGCTGGCAGGTTCGCCTGAACGCCCCGTCAGACACGCCGATTCGGGACGAGGACCGGCTCATTATCCTGGCCCGGGATTACTCGGAAACCCAGCCGCCGGCCGATCTCAAGACCCCATTGGATTCGATTGAGCGCAGCGCTACGCCGGTGCTGTCGCTGACCCATACCGGCCCCCGCCACCGAATCCTGATGCTGGGCTGGAACGATCGGGTGCCGGCGTTGCTGGCGGAAATGGCGGGTTATGACAGCCATGCCTTCCAGGTTGATCTGGTGTCGATCGTGCCCGCCGACGATCGGCAACTGGCGATCGACCGGTACTTTGGCGACAGCCAGGGCGTCCGCCACCATCAGATCGAGGCGGATTTTGTCGTGGACGCCGAGCTGCGTGCGCTGGAACCGGCGGGGTACGATTGCATCCTGCTGCTCAGCAGCGATCGGCTGGCGTCCGGTGAGGAAGCCGATGCCCGCACCATGATGGGCTATCTGCAACTGCAGGAAGTGCTGGCTGGCGCCGACGTCCAGCCGCAGGTGATCCTGGAACTGAGCGATCCGGACAACGAAACCCTGCTGGTCACCAACCAGAGCGAGACGATGGTCAGCCCGATGATCCTCAGTCACATTCTTGCCCAGGTGGCCCTGCGTCGGGAGCTGCGGGTGGTATTGGAAGAACTGTTTACCCCGGGCGGTGCTGAAATCATCTTTCGCGACCCCGCCGATTACCACCTGCCTGCGGGATCGGACTTTGCGGCCCTGGAAGCGGCGGCCGGACGTCACGGCGAGACCGCGCTGGGCGTCTTCCGGACCCGGCCGGACAGCAACGGCTCTTGGGTCATGCTGAATCCCGATCGGCCGACACCGCTGGATTTGCAGACCGGAGACCGGTTGGTGATTCTTGGCGGCAGTGCCGGCCAGACCAGCGCATCCGCCGAACATGAACCCAGGGAGGTCCCTGTATGACACCGGCCATAGACCAGGCCCGCAAGGCCGGCATTGCCTTCGAGATTCAGGAATACGATCACGATCCGAACGCTGAAAGTTACGGTGAGGAAGCCGTTGTTAAACTGGGCCTGTCACCGGACCAGGTGTTCAAGACGCTGGTCGTGAAGCTGGACAGCGGGGCGCTGGCGGTGGGCGTTGTGCCGGTCACCGGCAAGCTCAATCTCAAGCAGATGGCCAAGGCGGCCGGCGCCAAGAAGGCGACCATGGCCGAGGCCCGGGACGTGGAGCGGGTGACCGGCTACGTGCTGGGCGGGGTGAGCCCGCTGGGCCAGAAGAAGCGCCTGAAGACCGTGGTGGATGCCTCCGCCGAGTCCCTGCAGACGGTGCATGTGAGCGCCGGTAGGCGGGGGCTGGAAATCGCGCTGGCGCCAGCGGATCTGGTGGCCCTGACCGGCGGGGCCTTTGCCCCGATCGCCCAAAACTGATAGCGAGGCAACGAGTCATGCGAATCGGAACCCTGGCGCGCAAGACCGGTTTTTCCCAGGAAACCATCCGTTACTACGAAAAGATCGGCCTGATCCCTCAGCCCGGTCGCAACGAGGCCAACTACCGGGACTATGGGGACGCCTTCCTCGATCGGTTGCGCTTTATCGCCAACTGCCGGTCACTGGACATGACCCTGGATGAAGTCCGCCACCTGCTCGAGCTGCGGGACAATCCCGAGGCTCGCTGTGGCGAGGCCAACGCCCTGCTTGGGGAGCACCTGGAGCATGTCCGCCACCGCGTTGAGGAGTTGAATCAACTGGCGCGTCAGTTGGAAGTGATTCAGGGTCAGTGCGATGTGGATCAGCCAGCACGAGACTGCGGCATTCTGAATGAGCTGGACCGGATGGAGCCGGTGGAGGAGCCGGAAAACAGCCACGTGCCCGGCAGTCACGGTCACCGTCCCGGCTGAGGGCATCGCTCAGAAGTTCCCTAGCCAAGACTCTCCGGCAGGGGGGTGCGGTCCACGGGGTTGAGGTGCTGGTTGACGTGGCCGGCCAGGGCCACACCCGTCTCGTTCATGGTCAGGTAGGCGTCGTCGGCGCCGGCCTCGCGAATTTGCGGCACCTCGTCCTCATGCAGGGTGTGCGCCGCAATGAAGCCAGTGAAGCCCCGTTCCCGGAGTTTGCGGGCCGCAATCTTCTTACCCTCGATATCGTGCAGACACAGGATGACCGCTTCCAGTTCAGGCATGTCCAGGGTTTGCCAAAAGTTAAAATCCTCCGCGTCGGCGAAGGACACGTTGCGGCCGGCGGTGCGGTGGCCCTTGAGCCGCGCCGGGTCGGAATCCAGCCCCATCAGTCGGGGCTCGGTGTGTCGCAGTTCTTCGTAGGCGGCCGTGCCGGTCCGGCCCATACCGATGATCAGCACCCGGGTGTCGCCCAGGGAAACCGGTTGCTCGTCCGGATGGCGCTTGCTCGATTCCAGCGGGTCGATGTAGCGGGCCAGGCGAGCGTAAAGCGGATGGGCGAGGCGGTTGAGCGGCGCCGAGATGATGAATGACAGCGCCACGGTCACGGCCAGTGGCACCAACCACTGGGGCAGGGCAACGCTCGCCAGGATCAGGCCGAATTCACTGTAGTTGGTCAGCAGCAGGCTGGACAGGAAGCTGCTGCGTGCCCGCAGACGGAACACCAGCAACAGCCCGAAGAAGAGCAGGCCCTTGAGCGGCAGCAATAGGGCCGCCACGATGGCAAACAGCAGCGCGTGGTCGTCCGGCAACCCGCCCATCCCGATCTGCAGGAAAAAGCCCACCAGGAAGACTTCCTTGACGCTCCACAGGGAATTGGACAGCTCCACCGCGCGTGGGTGCTTGGCCAGCAATGCCCCCATCAGCAGGGCGCCCAGCTCGGAGCTGAGGCCGGCCAGTTCAAAGCCGATGCCGCCGACGGCCAGGGCCAGCATCAGACCCAGCAGCACCAGCAATTCATCGTGACCGGACGCATCCAGCAAGCGGAACAGCAGAGGTCGCAAGAGCGGCAGCGCAAACACCAGGAGCGCGTAGACAGATGGGGAATGGCCGGCGGTCAGGCTCATGACGACCAGGGCAATCAGGTCCTGCATCACCAGGATGCCGATGGCCACCCGGCCATGAAATGCCCGCAACTCCTGTTTGGATTCCAGGACCTTGGCGGCCAGCACGGTGCTGGAAAACGACAGGGCGATCGCCAGCATCAGCGCGTCGGTGGTGTTCAGATCCAGCAGCAGGTACAGCCCGGGCATGAAGACCAGGCAGGTGATGGCGAAATGGAGCAGGCTGCCGCCGATCACCTCCGGGCGGATGATGGAGCGGAATTTCAGCTTGAGGCCGACGGTAAACAGCAGGAGCAGGACGCCCAGGTGAGCCAGCTCCCTGAGGATGAGATTGTCTTCGGTGTGCAGGTCAAACGGCGCCGCCAGGCCGTTGAGGGTGAAGCCGGCAACCAGGTAACCCACCAGCGGCGGTAGCCCGGCGGAGCGGGCCAGCAAGCCCAATGTGAAAGCGAAAAAAATCCAGAGTGCTTCAGTCATGGTTGGCCTGTCGTGATGTCCCTATGCGCTTTCGCCACGGCCCGATTGTTACAAGTTCTGTCGGGGCTCGCCAGTGCTGTGGAAGCGGGTCTTAATCCTGGGGGCTGTTCAGGACGATGCGGTACTTGTCGGCCAGTTGGTCCAGTTCCCCCGATTCCCGGAGCGCCTGCACCCCCTTGTCGAGAATGTCGGCGTAACGCTGGGCGTTGGGATCGGCTGGGGAAAAGGCGATGAACAGGGGCTCGCTGGACGCAACGCCGGCCTTGCGCAGGGTCGTGGGATTGCGGGATTGGCTCAGGTAATAGCGCATGACGGCCTCCTCCTCGACGAAGGCATCGATGCGCCTCAGGCCCAGCATGTCCAGAAAACGGCCGAGGACATTCTGGCCGTTGAGGATCATCAGTCGCTGCCGGTCCGCGCGATGGGGAAGAATGTAGCGATCATTGAGGTCGCCGTAGGAATAGTCGTCGATCACGCCCAGCCTGATATCGGATAGGGAATCGTCGTCCCTGTATTGCCAGGTGGAATCGCTCTGGGTGAAGAAGGTGTGCCGCGCCATGGCGAGATAGCGTTTGGGAAAGACGAGGTTCGAGACTTCTTTTCGGCCGGTGCCGACAAGGGCGGTGTATTGGCCCGATTCCACTTCCTTGATGGCGCGGCTCCAGGGGCGGGTCAGGTAAATGACGGTGTAGCCGGCGCGACCGAAAATCCGGTCGGCCACTTCGATCATGAACCCAGGATCGTCGCTTTCCGGCTGACAGTTGAACGGGCACCAGTAATCGGCCACCAGGGTCAGCGTTTCGGCACGTAGTGGGAGAAGCCAGGCAAACAGAACGAGGCCAACCGCAACCCGGAAACAATGCAATGGAGGTGTCCCTGACTGTGAGAGCGTGCCGTTATTATATGAAAGCTGGAAGTGTTTGCCAGTGCCCGGACGGCCTTCAGCTGTCGGGCTGTCCCTCGATAAAGTGGCGGATCAGTCGGGCGGTCTGTTCCGGAACTTCGATCATCGGCGCATGGCCGACGTGGTCCAGGATGACCTTGCGCGCATTGGGGATACGCGTCTCGAACACGTCGGCATTGCGATAGTCGATCACCCGGTCGTCCCGTCCCCAGACGATCAGCACCGGGGCTCGGATGCTGGCCAGTTGGTCGCGAAAGGCGGTGTCATAGCCGGAGTTTTCAATCTGCTCAAAGATCCTGTGATAGATGGCCCGGTTGGCCAGCGCCCGGTCTTCCATCACGCTGTAGATGGGCCAGGGCACAAAAGGTTTCTGCTCCAGGGCAAAGTCCACCAACTTTTCGAAGTCGCCAGGCTGCTCCACGATCAGCGGATTGTCTCCCGCCTTGACCCGCTCCACGAGTTCGCTGTCGTACGTCATGACGCCGGCCGGATCCAGTAGTGTCGCGCTGGCCACCCGGTCCGGGTAGGTGGCGGCAAACTGCGCGGTAATCGCCCCACCCATGGAATTGCCCACAAGGTGCACCCGTTCCAGTGTGAGCGCATCCAGGATGCCCTTCACATAGCCGGCCTGGGCGGCGATGCTGTAGTCCCAGTCCAAGCTCTTGTCGCTGGCGCCGTGCCCAGGAAGGTCAATGGCGTAGACGTTGTAGTGGTCGGTCAGTTCGCGGGACAGGCGCAACCAGTTTTCCTTATTGGCGGCGAAGCCGTGCAGCAGGACCAAGGTGGGGCCGTCGACGGGGTATTCGTTGTGCAGGTAGGCCATGGTCCGGTCACCCACCTCAATTTGTGCATCCAGCAGACCGGCGGCCTTGCGTTCGTGGGCCATCATGGCGTCGTAGACGGCCTCCCGGGAGCAACCGGACAGCAGCAGGATCGACAACACGAGTGTCAGCATCGCATAGGGGCGGGTAGCGGCAGGCAGCGGCGACGGCATAGCGGGTCCTTGTCTGTGGATCGGGCACAAAAAAGCCCGGTCGGTGACCGGGCTTGGGGCTCAGCTTAGTCCTTGGTCTCGCGGGCAATGGCCCGGTAGGCGATGTCCTTGCGATAGAAGGCGCCGTCCCAGTGGATGCGGCTGGCCAGTTCATAGGCCCGCTTCTGGGCCTCGGTGACGCTGTCGCCCAGGGCCGTCGCGCAGAGCACCCGGCCGCCGCTGGTGACCACGGTATCGCCGTCGAGCTTGGTGCCGGCGTGGAACACCTTCTCACCTTCGATCTCGCTCTCCGGCAGACCGCTGATGGCCTTGCCCTTCTCGTAGCTGCCCGGGTAGCCGCCGGCAGCCAGTACGATGCCGACAGACGCGCGCGGATCCCAATTGGATTCGCACTGGTCCAGTTTGCCGTCGACCGCTGCAGAGCACAGTTCCGCCAGATCGGACTGCATGCGCAGCATGATCGGTTGGGTTTCCGGGTCGCCAAAACGGCAGTTGAATTCGATCACCTTGGGTGCGCCGTTGGTGTCGATCATCAGGCCGGCATAGAGGAACCCGGTATAGGGATGACCTTCTTTCGCCATGCCTTCGACGGTGGGTGTGATGACCTCGTCCATGATGCGCTGGTAGACCGCATCGGTGACCACCGGTGCCGGCGAGTAGGCGCCCATGCCGCCGGTATTGGGGCCGGTGTCGCCGTCGCCGACACGCTTGTGGTCCTGGCTGGTGGCCATCGGCAGCACGTGCTGGCCATCCACCATGACGATGAAGCTGGCTTCCTCGCCGTCCAGGAATTCCTCGATCACCACGCGACTGCCCGCATCGCCGAAGGCATTGCCGGCCAGCATGTCACGGATGGCGTCTTCGGCCTCTTCCAGGGTCATAGCGACGATGACGCCCTTGCCGGCGGCCAGGCCGTCGGCCTTCACCACGATCGGTGCGCCCTGTTCACGGACGTAGTCCAGTGCTTCGTCCATGTCGGTGAAGTTGGCGTAAGCCGCGGTGGGAATCTGGTGGCGGTCCAGGAAGTCCTTGGTGAAGGCTTTGGAGCCTTCCAGCTGGGCCGCGCCCTTGTCCGGGCCGAACACCCGCAGACCGCGCTTGCGGAACAGGTCCACCACGCCGGCGACCAGCGGAGCTTCCGGGCCGACGATGGTCAGGCCGACATTGTTGGCTTCGGCAAAGTCGGCCAACTTGTCCAATTCCATCACGTCGATGTCGACGTTTTCCAGGTTCGGCTCGCGAGCGGTGCCGGCGTTGCCCGGGGCCACGAAGACCTTGTCTGCGCTGGGGGACTGGGCGGCCTTCCAGGCCAGGGCGTGTTCACGGCCGCCGCTGCCAATAATCAGAATGTTCATGGTTGTCGTCCTGTCGGCTCAGTGGCGGAAGTGGCGCATGCCGGTGAAGACCATGGCGATGCCGTGTTCGTTGGCCGCGTCGATGACTTCCTGATCGCGCATGGAACCGCCCGGCTGGATGACGGCCTTGATGCCGGCGGCTGCCGCCGCGTCGATGCCGTCCCGGAACGGGAAGAAGGCGTCGGAGGCCATGACGGAGCCCGGCACTTCCAGGCCTTCGTCCGCCGCCTTGATGCCGGCGATCCTGGCGCTGTAGACCCGGCTCATCTGGCCGGCGCCAATACCAATGGTGCGGCCGGCCTTGGCGTAGACGATGGCGTTGGATTTAACGTACTTGGCCACTTCCCAGGCGAACAGCAGGTCGTTCAGTTCGTCCTCGCTGGGCTGGCGCTCGCTGACGACTTTCACATCGTCCATGGACACCATGCCCAGATCGCGATCCTGCACCAGCAGGCCACCGGTCACGCGCTTGTAGTCCATGGCCTTTTCGCGTTGGTCGGCGAATTCGCCGCAGGCCAGCAGGCGCACGTTCTTCTTGGCGGCGACAATCTCGACGGCCTCGTCGGCGATGGTCGGCGCGATGATCACTTCCACGAACTGCCGATCGATGATGGCCTTGGCGGTCTCGGCATCCAGTTCCCGGTTGAAAGCGATGATGCCGCCAAACGCGGAGGTGGGATCGGTGGCAAAGGCCAGGTCATACGCCTGGCGGATGTCCGCGCCGATGGCTACGCCGCAGGGGTTGGCGTGCTTGACGATGACGCAGGCCGGATCCGCGAATGGCTTGACGCATTCCAGGGCCGCATCGGTATCCGCCACGTTGTTGTAGGAGAGTTCCTTGCCCTGCAACTGTTTGGCGGTGGCTACGGACGCTTCCTGCGGGTTGCGCTCAGCATAGAAGGCCGCGCGCTGGTGCGGGTTTTCGCCGTAGCGCATGTCCTGCACCTTCACGAACTGGGTGTTGAAGGTACGCGGGAAATCCGGGTTGTCGTTGTCCGCGGTGCGCCCGCCCAGATAGTTGGCGATGGCGCCGTCGTAGGCCGCGGTGTGCTCGAAGGCTTTCACGGCCAGATCGAAACGGGTGCCGTAGCTCAGGGCGCCGTCATTCTCGAGCTCGTCCAGGACACGATCATAGTCCGTGGCGTTGACCACGATGGCCACATCGTCGTGGTTCTTGGCAGCGGCGCGGACCATGGTCGGGCCGCCGATGTCGATATTCTCAATGGCCGTAGGCAGGTCGCAATCCGGTTTGGCGACGGCCTGCTCGAACGGGTACAGGTTCACCACCACCATGTCGATGGGCTTGATGCCGTGTTCATCCATCACGGTGTCGTCGGTGCCACGACGGCCGAGGATGCCGCCGTGGACTTTCGGATGCAGGGTCTTGACGCGACCGGCCATCATTTCCGGGAAACCGGTGTAATCTGACACTTCGGTGACCGGAATGCCGTTTTCCTGGAGAAGGCGGAAGGTGCCGCCGGTGGAGAGGAGTTCAACGTCGCGGGCGCTCAGGGCGCGGGCGAAGTCAACGATGCCGGTTTTGTCGGAGACGCTGATCAGGGCGCGTCGGATCGGGGTGGGAGCCTTGTTTGCCATGAGAGTACGATTTTTCCGGGGACTGAACGAAATGAGGGCCGCGCGGTGGTTACCGGAGGCCCTCGTCGAAACGGGTTACGCGATTATAGCAGACCGTACTGCTTGAGCTTCTTGCGGAGTGTCCCGCGGTTGAGGCCCAGCATGGTGGATGCCTTGGTCTGGTTGTTGCGAGTGTAGCGCATGACCTGCTCCAGCAGCGGCGCTTCCACTTCGCTCAGCACCAGCTGGTACACGTCGGTGACCGGGGCGCCGTCGAGCTGCTCGAAGTAGTTGGTCAGGGCAACCTCGACGCTGTCGCGCAGGGTCACGGTGGTGCCGTTATGCCCGGGCGTCTGCAGGCCGGGATTGCCGTCGCCGTTGGGGTTGGTGGTCTGTTCGTTGGCCAGTGTCTCAGCGGTCATGCTGCGAATACCTCTCCATTTCGTAAGCCTGAAAAGTACTGTTCAATGTGGTCGAGTTGCGCCTGGGCCACTTCAAGCTGGTTGAAGTGGCGGCGGAACTGTTTGTCCTCGTCGTGGGACTGGAGGTACCAGCCCACATGCTTGCGGGCAATGCGAACGCCCATGTGTTCGCCGTAAAACCCGTGCAATGCGATCAGGTGCTCAATGAGCAGCGTCTCGACCTCGTCCAATGAGGGGCCGGCCATATGCTGGCCGGTTCGCAGGAAATGCTCGATTTCCCGAAAAATCCAGGGGCTGCCCTGGGCGGCCCGTCCAATCAGCAGGCCGTCGGCGCCGGTATGCTTTAGCACATGCTGTGCCTTTTCCGGCGAGTCGATGTCGCCGTTGGCAAAGACCGGAATCTCGACACTGGCCTTGACCGCGGCAATGGTGTCGTACTCGGCTTCCCCCTTATAGGCGTCTGCCCGGGTCCGGCCGTGAATCGACAGGGCCTGGATGCCCGCGTCCTGTGCCATGCGCGCGATCAGTGGCGCATTTCGGTGCTCGCGGTCCCAGCCGGTGCGCATCTTCAGGGTGACCGGTACATCCACGGCGTCGACAACCGCATGCAGGATGTCGCGAACCAGCGGCTCGTCCTTCATGAGCGCGGAGCCGGCGGCCTTGTTGCAGACCTTCTTGGCCGGGCAGCCCATGTTGATGTCGATGATCTGGGCGCCGTTTTCGACGTTCAGTCGGGCGGCGTTGGCCAGCATCTCGGCATCGCCGCCGGCGATCTGCACACTGCGGGGCTCTGGCTCACCGGCGTGGTCCAGACGCAGCCGGGACTTGCGGGTATGCCAGAGCCGGCTGTCGGCAATCACCATCTCGGACACCGCGAGTCCGGCGCCGAGACGACGGCAGAGCAGACGAAACGGTCGGTCCGTCACACCCGCCATGGGCGCAACGATTAACGAGTTGGGTAGTGTGTAGGGACCGATTTTCGCTTCGGGTAGCATCTGCTCGCACCTCGTTGATCTGGTTAAAAGTCAACCAGTTCTCAAGGGGCGACAATGATACCCCTGACCCTCACGGGATTGAAGGGGTAATGTCGCGAAAAAATTGATTATTTTTCGCTCTATCTGGTTGACTTTTCGACGCCGTGATGCGTTTCGGGGGCGGGCTTCTCGTCAATCGGCTATTGACGAAAAGGCCGCCCGGCGTTCACTGCCGGGCGGCCTGTCAGGCGGTTCTACTTCGTCGAACGAGCGATGAAGGTGATGTTGTAGTTGACGGCATCCCGACCCGGATCGCGAATGTGGATGGAAATCCGGATGGGTGTCTGGCTGGGCATCATCGACAGGTCCTGGGCCTCGCCGGACAGGTATTCATCCGGCTCGAACAGGCTTTGCGCCACGACGTCGCCGTTGAGGTTGGAGAACGTCAGGCCGATGTTGGGGAAGGGTTGCTCGAAGCGCGCTTCGTTGACCAGGACCGCATCCACCACCAGCGTGCCGCGCTGTTGCGGATCGGTGCGCACCACCAGTTTCTGGCTCTGGATGCGGTCGATGGCTACCAGCGGCGGCAACTCGCAGCCCAGGACCTCGCAGCCCTGTTCGTAATAAGGGCGCAGTTCCGGAATGCTGGACAGGCGATCGAGCTGGAAATAGGTGACCTGTGAGACCAGCACGCCCAACAACGCCAGGATGAGCAGCGTCCAGATGCTGCGGCGCAACCAGGAGCGTTGTGGTTTGCCGATGGCGATCGGTTCGTGGCGCAGATCCTGGAACGCGTTGCTGCTGCCCAGTCGGCGGGTGGCGGCCAGTGGGTCGTCCCGTTCCGGTCGAAAGGCGTCTGGCTCCGGCTCGAGTTCTGGTTGGGCCGGCTGCTCCGACCGGGCGCGCGGCGTTTCCGTCGCCGGACCGAAGGATTCGGTGTCCGGTTCAGGCGCGGGCTCCGGTTTGGCCTTGGGGCGAGGTTGCGGGCGCTCCGTCTCGGATTTGGGGGCCTGGAAGGCGGTACGCTGGCTGAACGGGTCGTCCAGCAAGTCCTCGTCGTCCGACGGCGGCGTCGGTTCCGGCTCAGGCTGGCTGGGCCTGGAGGCCGGCGGCTTGCGGGTCATGGACTCGCTTTCGTCGAGAATGGCCTCTGCCCAGCTCTCGTCGATGTCGGTCTCGATCTCGTCTTCGTCGTCGCGGTATCCGCTATCCCGGGTTTCGTCAAAATTCAGGAAGCTGTCGCTCAGCTCGTCGTCATCGAAGGTGGTCTTGGTGCCGGCGTAGTTGCCCTCGGCGGCGTCCTCTTCGGGATCGTCTTCGAAGATGAGTTCTTCTTCCTCCATAAAGGAACTGGAGGATGCGCTGGGCGACGGTGCCGATTCAGGTTTGGAAGGGGATGCGGTCGTCGCGGCAGGCCGGGGCTTGCTGGTTTCGGTTTCGCTGTGTTCGAGGGCGTTGAACACTTCCATGCAATTGCCGCAGCGGACCTTGCCGCGGGCAATGCCGAGCTGTTCCTCGGTGACCCGGAAACGGGTGTCGCAATGGGGGCAACGTGTCAGCGTACTGCTCTGGCTCATCCTTTATTCCTGTCGCAGGTCACGGCTCGGAATCCCTGTCGCATCGTAAAGGCCCGGCGAACCTCGCAAGCGCCTCGATTGTGGGCTCGCAGGAGGCTCGCCGATGTTGGCCTGGCCGGCTACCCGTCCTTGTTGTCCGCCCCGATGGGAGCGGCGGGCCGCAGGATCTGTGAGGGCCACAGTGTAGACGGTCCGCCGGTTGTCGTCATCTGTCGCGACGTTGTCCGGTGAGGCGGACCCAATCCTCCTGCTGGACCGGCTCGTCCATGATAAACCAGGGCTCGTAGGCGTCCATTACCTCCCGGGCCTGGTTGGACAGAATACCGGACAGCACGATGTCACCGCCATCCTTCACCCGGCTGGCCAGTTTGGGAGCCAGGCCAAGCAGCGGCTGGGCGAGGATGTTGGCCAGCAGGACGTCCGCCTGGGTGTCCGGCTCCTGGTCCGGCAGGTACAGGTCGAGCCGCGGATCATCGATGCTGTTGCGACGCGCATTGTCGCGGCTGGCTTCGAGGGCCTGGGGATCGGTATCGACGCCGATGACGTGTTTGGCGCCCAGCAGCAGGGCCGCCAGTCCCAGAATGCCAGAGCCGCAGCCGTAGTCGATTACCTGGGTGTCCTGCAACGGCTTGCCGTCGAGCCATTCCAGGCACAGGGCGGTGGTCGGGTGGGTGCCGGTGCCGAAGGCCAGGCCCGGGTCGAGCATCAGATTGGCGGCTTCCACATCGGGAACGTCGTGCCAGCTGGGCACGATCCACAGGCGCTGGCCGAAGCGCAACGGCTTGAAATCGTCCATCCAGGCCCGTTCCCAGTCCTTATCCTCGAGCAGGGAGACCTCGATCTCGCCGATTTCCTGCTGGGTCTTCTGGTGGTAAGCCTCGGCCAGCATGGCCTTGAGGCTGTCGATGCCGGTGTCGGCATTGAACAGGCCGGTTACCCGGGTCTGGCCCCACAGCGGCGTGGTGCCCGGGTCGGGTTCGTAGAGGGGCTGGTCGGCGGCATCCTCCATGGTGACGGCGTCGGCGCCGGCTTCCATGAGGATATCCTCCAGTAAATCCGCGTGTTCCGGATCGGTGGGAACGCGCACCTGGATCCAGCGCATAGGGGTACTCCGTCAATGTGAGGGTGGCGACTGCAGTCGGTCTGGCCCCGAGTGCGAAAAGATCAGCCTTCCTGAAGGCAGTGCCCCCAATGCCGCATCGCGTCGGCGCATCATTGGGGGCGCTGAGGCCGTCAATACCACATTGACGCGGCACGACTAGTCTTTGATCAGCTTCTCGAGATAGTGGATGGTAAATTCCACATTCTTGAAGCCGCCGTCAAGGATCAATCGGCGGTGCAGGGGCTGATTGGTCTTGATGCCTTCCACGACCAGCTCGTCCAGCGCGTTCTTCATGCGCTTGCGGGCGGTTTCACGATCCTCGCCAAAGCTGATGAGCTTGCCGATCAGAGAGTCGTAGTAGGGTGGGACCGAATAGCCGGTGTACATGTGGGAATCGACCCGCACGCCATTGCCGCCGGGGGCGTGGTAGTGCTTGACCTGACCCGGGCTGGGAATGAAGGTCTGCGGGTCTTCCGCGTTGATCCGGCACTCCATGGCGTGACCGGTCACCCGGATCTCGTCCTGGGAGAAGGTGAGCGGCAGGCCGCTGGCCACGCGCAACTGCTCCTTGACGATGTCCACGCCGGTGACCATTTCCGACACCGGATGCTCCACCTGGACCCGGGTGTTCATCTCGATGAAGTAAAAGCGGCCGTCCTGGTACAGGAATTCGAAGGTGCCGGCACCGACGTAACCGATTTCCTTACAGGCATCGACACAGGCCTGCAGGGTCTTCTCGCGCGCTTCCGGATCGATGTTCGGTGCCGGGGCTTCTTCGATCACCTTCTGGTGACGACGCTGCATGGAGCAGTCGCGATCGCCCAGGTGAATCACGTTGCCGTGCATGTCCGCCAGGACCTGGACCTCTACGTGACGGGGCCGCTCCAGGTACTTCTCCAGGTAGCAGGTCTCGTCACCGAAGGCGTTGCGGGCCTCGGATTGCGTAATCTGAATGCTCTTCAGCAGCGACGCCTCGGAGTGCACCACCTGCATGCCGCGACCACCGCCGCCGGAAGCGGCCTTGATGATGACCGGATAGCCGATCTTGCGGGCCACTTCCAGCGTGTGCGCATCATCATTGGTGATCGGACCGTCGGAGCCCGGTACGGTGGGGACGCCGGCCTTCACCATCGCGTTGATGGCGGACACCTTGTTCCCCATCAGGCGGATGGTTTCGGCGCGCGGGCCGATAAAGCGGAAGCCGCTCTTCTCGACCTGTTCGGCGAAATCGGCGTTCTCTGCCAGGAAACCATAGCCCGGGTGGATACCGACCGAGTCGGTTACTTCCGCGGCGCTGATGATGGCAGGAATATTGAGGTAGCTTTCAGTCGCACTGTTGGGGCCGATGCAGACGGATTCGTCGGCGAGCCGGACGTGCATCAGGTCACGGTCGACCTGGGAGTGAACGGCAACCGTGCGGATGCCCAACTCCTTGCACGCTCGCAGGATACGAAGCGCGATCTCGCCCCGGTTGGCGATCAGGACTTTTTCAATCATGGCCATGGGTCAGTCGTCTTCGATCAGGAGATAATAAAGAGCGGCTGGTCGAACTCTACCGGCTGCCCGTTCTCTACGAGAATATCGACAATGGTACCGCTCTTGTCGGCTTCGATCTGGTTCATCATCTTCATGGCTTCGACGATGCAGATGACGTCGCCGGCGGCAACTGTCTGACCGACTTCAACGAAAGCCTTGGCGGTGGGCGACGGCGAGCGATAGAAGGTGCCGACCATCGGTGAGCGAACCTGGTGGCCCGCCGGCGTGTTGTCGGCCGGCGCTTCGGCGGCGGCAGGCTCTGAAGCCGGCTGCGGTGCCGGTGCGGCCGCGGGTGCCGGTGCATAATGGGCCGGCATCATCTGCGCGAATTCGGCCTGGCCGCGGCGACGGGTGATGCGAACGGTATCCTCGCCTTCGCGGATCTCCAGTTCTTCCACGTCCGATTCTTCAATCAGTTCGATCAGCTTCTTTACTTTACGAATATCCATAGTCTGTTCTCGCCGGAATTAATTGACAGCTCTCGTCGACATTGAATCTAAAGTCGTGCCAGTGCGGCCTGCAGCGCCAGGTCATAGCCCTGGCTGCCGAGGCCGCAAATCACGCCGACCGCCACATCCGAAAAATAGGAGTGATGGCGGAAGGGTTCACGGGCGTGCACATTGGACAGGTGCACCTCGATGAAAGGGATCTCCGCCGCCAATACGGCGTCGCGCAGGGCAACGCTGGTGTGTGTAAAGGCCGCTGGATTGATCAGGATGAAATCCACCCCTTCCTGTCGTGCCTCGTGGACACGGTCGATCAATTCATACTCTGCGTTGGATTGCAGATGCAGCAGATGATGACCCGCCTGACTGGCCTGCCGATGCAGGCGATCGTTGATGTCATTGAGGGTCTCGTGGCCGTAGACGTCCGGTTCCCGAACGCCAAGCATGTTCAGGTTGGGGCCGTGCAGCACGAGAATCGTGGCCATGGGGAAAACCTTGTTATTGGCTCGTTTTCTGACAGGATCGCCGAATATAGCGACATTTTCCAGTCATCATGACCAGTATAGTCTATGACTTCAACACATTTTGACAATCGGGCCGGGTCAGTCACGCCGACATTGGCACCATTGTTGTCAAGCGAGGTAGACCCGTCCATAAGACGTTGGTTTCATATCGGGTGGTCTAAGGCGCCGAAAGCCCTTCTTTGCGGAGTCTGCCGGTAATGGTCAGGAAGTGGCAGGGAACGGGGAGGTTTGTGCGGTCGTGAGTGTCTGTGGAATCGCGCTCCGACCCTCGGGCGGGCCGGAGCGTTGACCGGTTACTGACTGGCCGAGACGACCGTGTTGCGACCCAGGCCCTTGGCGTCGTAGAGGGCGCGGTCGGCCCGTTCGCACAGGCTCTGGGCACTTTCGCCCTGCCAGGCGGCAACACCGCAGCTGAAGGTGACCTTGAACTCCTGGGCGCCGGCCGGTTGCAACAGCTCGGCAAAGCGCTCGCGAATTTCGTTGATCACGTTCTTGGCGTCACTCTCCCGGGTGTTGGGCAGGATCAGCGCGAATTCTTCACCGCCGTAGCGACCGATGTGGTCGGTCTTGCGCAGACGCTGCTTGAGGAACATGGACAGGCTGCGCAGCACCCGGTCGCCAATCGGATGGCCGTAGGTGTCGTTGATTTTCTTGAAGTAGTCGATGTCCAGCATCGCAAAGCACAGCGGCTGGTCCTTCTGCTTCGCCTTGACGATTTCCTGGTCGAGCAGGTGCAGCGTGTGGGTGTGGTTGTACAGGCCGGTCAGGCTGTCGCGGATCATCAGCGCCAACAGGGAGCGGGCGCGCCGGCCCCGGTTGTGAATGGTGGCGATCAGGTGCTTGGGATCGATCGGCTTGGTGAGGAAGTCGTCGCCGCCCAGGCTCATGGCGTGCAGCTGTTTGGAAACGTCGTCCTCCGCGGACAGGTAGATGATCGGCACGCTGTGCAGGCGGTCCTGCTGGCGGATCACCCGGGCGATTTCCATGCCGGTGCAGCCGGGCATGTACATGTCCAGCACGATAATTTCCGGTGAGAATGCTTCCAGCGCGTGGATGATCTGCATGGGATCGGTAATGATGTGGGCGGTCATGCCGGCCCGGGTCAGGACGTTCTCCATGAATTTTGCCTGGGCGCGGGAATCGTCCAGGACCAGCACGCGGTAGGGTTCGACCGTGTTGCCGTGGGTATAGGTCTCGATCTTCTCGATCAACTGGCCCGGATCCACCGACGGGAAGAAGAACTCCTCGCCGCCGCAACGGGACGCGCGCAGCCGGGTCTCAATGGTGCCGTCCTCATCGCTCATGAAGATCACGGGGATCGGCGTGTCGTGGCGCTCCTGCAGCGCCTCGACGGTGGCGATGCCGGCCAGTGCGCTACCGCCGAAATTGACGTCCATCAGGATGGTTTCCGGCTTGTGGCGGCTGCAGGCGTCCATCAGCCCTTCGGCGTCTTCGAAAGCAGCAGCGCGGAATCCAAAGAACTCCAGCTGCTTGATCAGGCGGTTGGCCATTTCCAGTTCGCAGAGGGCCACATAAACCGGGGTGCGCAGGTAAGTGCGGGGCGCTTCGTCCAGATCCTGGTCGGTGCGGCGCAGGGTGCACTGGCTGAGCTGGTCCATCGCCCCCTGCAGTTCCTCGCGCACGGTGTCGGGCAGCGAGGCGTCAGGGGCCCAGCGTTGCAGGATGCCCAGCAGGGCCTCGCCGGCGCTGGCGTGCTTGACCATCTCAAAGCGCTGGGCGTAGCGCACCAGCTTTTCGGTCGCACTGGACAGGTCGCGGTGCAGGATTTCCGCCTGACTGTCGGATTCCTTCACTTTTTGCCAGGTGTCGAGGACGACTCTTGCCTGAGTCGTAACGCGCCGCGCAAAATGCTGTTTCAGCTTTTCCTTTTGATTGTCGTCAGTCATTGGGTCTCTGGCCTGTCTTCTTGCGCAGTGGCCGAGCCAGGTTGCTGTCTCCGGCCACTTCCTGGTCCGGTACGCTTTCGCAGCCGTTCCGGATGGTCGGTTCCCTCACGCCAAGGCAGTGAAGCTGAGAACATCGTTTTTATGGGGCGTTGAACGCCGTCAGGCGATTCAGACGCTCTGTTGTGATTGTAGAGCTCTCAATGGCTCTCTGGAGAGTCTATAGTGTTTTATGTTGTCGGCGTAGGTGACGCTGTGTAAATGTTTGTCATATCCGACGCTTTTGTCGCGTCGGGAGCCATTGAATCCGATCGATTCATGCCAGGGGGCTGGCCAGGGAATGCGGAAAACACGCCGTGGCATCATTTCATTGCAACTGCTGTTGCTGCTGTTCACCGGCAGTCTGATCCTGCTGCTCATGGTGGCCAGCCTGCTCGCCGGTATGATCGGCTTTCGCGGGTATATCGTCGAGCAACTGGAGGGGCACGCCCATGACGGGGCGGTCGCCGTGGGCCTGTCACTGTCCAACGCCATCGACGGACGGGATGCGGTGGCGGCGTCCTCGCTGATTGACGCGACCTTCGACAGCGGCCGCTACCTGGTCATTCGCTACAAGAATACGTCAGCCGATTTCGAGATCGAGCGCCGCGATCGTTTGCGGACACCGGGAGTTCCGGGCTGGTTCGTGTCTCTGGTGGATCTGCCCATCGAGCGCTTCGGCCAGCGCGCCGAGGTGGTTCGCGGTTGGCAGCGCCTGGGGTTCGTCGAAGTGGTCAGCCACCCCGGGCAGGGCTACCGGGATCTGTGGCGAATGGCGCGGCAGATGGCGCTGGGGGCGCTACTGATCGGCATCGTCGCCTTGCTGATTCTCTTCTTTATCCTGCGCCGGGTTCTGCGGCCACTGGCCGGGCTGGAGCGTCAGGCCGAAGCCATCCGCAACCGGGATTTCCGATCGCGGGCGCCGGAGGCGGGCACCCGCGAGCTGGCGCGGGTGACGTCCGCCATGAACCAGATGACCCACGACCTGGGTGCCCTGTTTGAGGGGCAGGCCAAGCTGATCCAGCATCTGCGGCGCATGAGCAACGAAGACCGCCTGACCGGCCTGGCCAGTCGCAGCGCGTTTGAACAACGCATGTCGGTAGCCGTCGAGAGCCGGGATTCCCGGCGCCAGGGCGCGCTGGTGCTGCTGCAGCTGGCGGATTTCGGACGCTGCAACCAGCTGGAGGGTCGTCAGGCGGCGGATAATCTGTTGCTGGCGGTGGCCGAACGCATCCAGGCGTTCGTGCGCGAGCATCCCGGCAGCTTTGCCGGTCGCCGTAACGGGGCCGAATTTGCCTTGTTCCTGCCCGGTGCAGCGCCGGTGGACGCCGAGTTCTGGGTGCGCCAACTGCTGGCGGACCTTGATGGCATCTACGCGGATCGTTCGGCCGGCCGCGATGTGGCCGTCCACGCCGGGCTCGCCGCTACCAATGGCCATATGGCCGGCACCCGAGAGCTGCTGGCCGCCTGTGACGAAGCCCTGCGCCAGGCCCAGATGTCGCGGGAAACCGACTGCAAAGTGTTCGACACCACGCAATCCGTGCAGCACAGTGTCGAACAGTGGCGCGAGCACCTGGAATCGTCCCTCGACGCCGAACGCATCCGGTTGGTCTACCAGCCCATGCTGCGGACCGTCGATCAATCCGTTCACCATTACCACGTGCTGTCGCGCATCGAGGTCAATGGCGAGTGGGTGGCTGCGGGTATCTTCCTGCCCATGGCCGAGCGGTTCCGGATGATGGCGCGGCTGGATCGTATCGTGTTCCGGCGGGTGCTCGATCTGCTCCGCCAGTACCCGCTGCAGTCCTTCAGTCTGACCCTGGGGAGTTCCTCCATTGCCGATGCCGGTTTCCGGGACTGGCTGGCGAGGACGTTGTCCGAGGAAGGCGCTGCGGTGCTGGCCCGGCTCTGGGTCTACCTGCCTGAGGATGCGGTGCACCACCACCGGGCGGATGTGGGCAACTGCGTCAAGTTGCTGCGGCGACATGACGTGCGGGTGCTGGTGGATCACTTCGGCGTCGGCGGCGTGCCGTTCAGTTACCTGCGTAATCTGCCCTTCCAGGCCCTGCGTATTGACCCCAGCTTTATCCGCAATATCGATACGCATCCGGACAACCGTTTTTATCTGGAGTCCATTGTGCCGATCGCTCACAGCCGTGGCGTCGAGGTGTTTGTGGCGGGCGTCGAAACCGCCGCTGAATGGCACTTGGTTTCGGTGCTTGGCGTCGATGGGGGCATCGGTTACCACCTGGCTCGGCCGGGGGATACCTTACCGTCGGCCTGAGTGGCCCGTCCCACAATTGCGGTGCCCATGACAATCCGGCAAGGTATGGGCTCCCGGTGGCCAGGAGGCTCCGGCGGCGTTCGAATAACGACGAATCAGAACGAATGACACAAGGTGGATGGTTATGTTGAGCAAGACCAGAGGATTTTTCCGGGAGCGGCTGGAGGACATCCAGGACTATCTCGGTGGCGGCAAAGTGTTCAAGGGCCTGATTGTCCTGCTGGTGATCTACCTGATCGTCGCGGTGGTGCTGGGGATCTACTGGAGCAGCGAGCCGGACACCTACTCGGTCCGCGATGAGGCTCAGCAGCGGGCCCAGGCCATGAATCGGGAGATGGTGACCGGCTTCACCACCACCTCGACGCTGATTCACATGGCCGAGACCCTGCTCGACAAGCCGGGCGGCTACATCACCAACGACATCATGCCGCCGGGGCTGTGGATGGATAACATGCCGCACTGGGAATACGGGGTGCTGATCCAGCTGCGCGACATGTCCAGAGCGCTGCGCCAGAACATCAGCCGCTCCCAAAGCCAGTCTGCGGAAGACCCGGATCTGACCATCGCCGAACCCCAGCTGCACTTCGACAACGGCAGCTGGATGCTGCCCTCCACCGAATCCGAGTATCGGCGGGGTATTGCCGCGCTCAAGCGTTATCTGGATCGCCTGTCCAACCCCAACGGTCCCCAGGCCCAGTTTTACGCCCGGGCGGACAATCTCAACAGCTGGTTGGCGGATCTGGAAACCCGTCTGGGCAGTCTGTCGCGCCGGTTGAGCGAGAGCGTCGGCAAGCAGTCGGTGGACGAGAACATGGAAGAACTGCCGGACCAGGCGAAGGAGGACGACATCGCCTCGGTGCAGACGCCCTGGACCGAGATCGACGACGTGTTCTACGAAGCCCGCGGGACCTCCTGGGCCCTGCTGCACATTTTCAAGGCCATCGAGGTGGATTTCCGCGATGTCCTGAAAGACAAGAACGCGCTGGTGAGCGTGCGGCAGATCATCGTCGAGCTGGAGGGTTCCCAGAAGGCGATGTGGAGTCCTGTGATCCTCAACGGCAGCGGCTTTGGCATCCTGGCCAATCACTCGCTGACCATGGCGTCCTATCTGGCCCGGGCCAACTCCGCCATCATCGATCTGCGGGAACTGCTGAGCAAAGGCTGAGTCGACCCGTCAGCCATAAAAAAGGCAGCGGCCCTATGGCTCGCTGCCTTTTTTGTGTCCGGCCGCTACGGGCGGGAAATCCGTACCGGAGCGCTTACTTCCGGTAGGCGGCGACGGCGGATTCGATGGCCTTGCAGGCTGCGGCGGCGTCATCCCAGCCGTCGACCTTGACCCACTTGCCCGCTTCCAGGTCCTTGTAGTTCTCGAAGAAGTGCTGGATCTGGTCGCGCAGCAGTTGCGGCAGGTCGTGTACGTCTTTTACGTCGGTGTACTGCTTGGTGACCTTGTCGTGAGGGACGGCAACCAGCTTGGCGTCGCCGCCGGCTTCGTCTTCCATGTTCAGGACGCCCACCGGACGACAGCGGATGATGCTGCCCGGCATAACCGGATACGGCGTGACCACCAGTACGTCCAGCGGGTCGCCGTCGTCGGCCAGGGTATTCGGGATAAAGCCGTAGTTGGCCGGGTAGAACATCGGCGTGGCCATGAAGCGGTCCACCACAACGGCACCCATGTCCTTGTCGACCTCGTACTTGATCGGGGAGGAGGCGTTGGCCGGAATCTCGATCAGTACGTTGATGTCTTCAGGCGGGTTCTTGCCGGGCGGGATATTGTCGAAGTTCATGAGGCGTCCTTCTTTACTGTCGTCGGTGAAGTGAAATGGAACCGGTGAATGGCCACGGATTATACCCGTCGGTCCCGTGGGGTGAAACATACCTTCGGGCCTGTTCGTCGGACAGTCGCCATCCTGTACGAATGGTCATGTGCTCGTCAGAGGTTCAGCCACTGCTGTGCTACAGTGAAAAAGTCTGGTGCGTCATACCGGTACACAGAGAGCGGTAGCGCCAGATGGCGGGCGGATTTGCCAGTGACCGAACAGTGCGGGCGGATCCGCCGGGTATGTTTCATTCAGGGAGACACACCATGGAAGCGCAAACACCCCAGGACGATTACAAGCGGGTCAAGGAAGACATCCAGTTACTGCGTGAAGATCTGGCCAAGCTGACCCGGGCGGTGGCTGACGGCCAGAAAAGCAACATCAGCAACCTTCGCGACGAAATCCGCAAGGAAAGCCGCGAGGCCCTCCGGCATGCCCGCGAGCGGGGAGATGAAGCGTTCAATCGCGCCCGAGAGGCCGGCGACAAGGCCATTCACGACGTCGAGCACAAGATCGAGGAACGTCCGTTCCTCAGCGTGGTGATCGTATTCCTGGTCGGCCTGCTGGTCGGCAAGCTGCTCGATCGCTGATCATGCCTTTTTCCGGCGAGTTGCAAGCCCTGCTGCGTAAAGCCCTGGCCGCGCTGATTGGCGCGGCCCTGGGGTTGGTGTTTCTCAGCGCGCTGCTGATCGGCGGCTTTGTGCTGTTGGTAAAAGCCGCCGCCCTTGGGCTTGAGCCTTGGGTGGGGCAAGCCGGCGCCTTCGGGATCACCGGTGGTGTCTGTTTTGCGCTGCTGGGCCTCTTTTTCTACCGGATGATGCGCACGCCGGCGCCGTCCCGTGATGCGTCGACCGGTGGTGGATCGTCGCCGCTGGCGGCATTCCGCAAGTTGATTGTGGAAAACCCCTGGGAATCGGTGCTGACGGCCTTTGCCCTCGGTATTACCGAACAGAGCGATCCGCGCATGCGGCAGTTCCTGATCCAGAGCGGCCTGGCGTTCCTCAAGGCCGCCAACGCCATGGACGACGGGGAGGCCGAGAATGACGAACCGCCGCCGGAGACGTCTGCCAACGACGGCGCCTGACATTCGTTTTACCGGCCTTAAAGGCCCATCTGTTTGCCGATCATTTCCTTCATGATCTCCGTGGTGCCGCCGCCAATGGAGAGCAGCTTGCCGTCGCGGTAGAGCCGTTCGACACCGGTCTCGCGCATATAGCCCATGCCGCCGTGAAGCTGGATCGCCTCCCGGGTGACTGTTTCGCACACCTCGGCCGCGAAGTTCTTGGCCATGGCCACTTGCTTGATCGGATTCTTGCCCGCCTGCATCAGCGCTGCGCAGCGGTAGGTGTATTCCCGCGCAATCTCCACTTGAGTCGCCATGTCCACCAGCTTGTGGCGCGTGACCTGGAAACCGTTCAGGTTGCGTCCGAAGGCTTCACGCGATCGACAGTAATCCAGAGAGGCTTCCAGGGCGAGCTGGGCGCCCATGTAGCCCATGATGGCCAGCATCAGGCGTTCAGACAGGAAGTTGGTCATGATGGCAATGAAGCCTGCATTTTCGGCGCCCAGCAGGCGGTCCGCCGGCACCCGGCAGTCCTCGAAGAACAGTTCGGCCGTATCGCTGGCCCACCAGCCCATTTTCTGCAGCTTGCGGCCGCGGGTGAAGCCGGGTGTGTCCCGGTCTACCAACAGCAGGCTGATGCCGTTGTGGCCCGCCTCTCCGGTGCGGACGGCCACCGTGTAGTAATCGGCCCGCTGCCCGCTGGTAATAAAGGTCTTGCTGCCGTTGATGACGTAATGGTCACCATCGCGCACCGCCCGGGTTGTCAGGTTGGCCACGTCCGAGCCGCCGCCCGGTTCGGTAATGGCCAGGGCCATGATCTTGTCGCCCCGCAGGGCTGCCGGTACGACGGCTTCTTTCAACGCCGGTTGTCCCCAGCGAACGACCGGGGGCAGGGCGATATCCAATGACCCGAGTCCGGCCACCAGGCCACCGGACGTTGAGCGCATCAGTTCCTCGCTGATGGCCACTTTGAGAAAAATATCCCCTTCGCTGTGTCCACCCAGCGCCTCCGGATAGCCGGCGCCGAGAATGCCGGCTTCGCCGGCCAGCCGGTAGAGATCGCGGGGAAACTCGCCGGCCTCCTCCCAGTCGTTGATGTGGGGAAGCACATGGGTTGCCACAAATTTTCTTGTGGTTTCGCGGACCTGGCGGTGGGTGTCGTTAAAGTAATCGGTGTCCATGGCGTAATCCGTTGTGCCCCCTGTCTAAGCCGTATTGGATGCGAGAGATAAGTGAGTGTCGCTTATCAAGCATAATCTAGCAAGCGCTTGGTCAGATAGTTGATCTGGATCAATTTGGGTCTGGTCGGGCCATGGGTCGGCGGATAGAGTGTTCGGCCGCTTTTACGTGTGTACAATATTCATGCGTTAAAGTACGTACTCCCGCCCAGTGGATGGCTCTTCGGGGCGGGTGGCCAATGACGGCCTTTCATCCCACTTCCTGACGAATGACAGGGAGCACCTCAGATGACCATAAAGAAAGTTCTCATCGCTAACCGTGGTGAGATTGCGGTCCGAATAGCGCGCGCCTGCCAAGAGCTTGGCGTGAAGGCTGTGGCGATCTATTCCGAAGCCGACCGCTATTCCTTGCACGTTAAAAAGGCGGACGAGGCGCACTGCATCAGTGCTGATCCACTGACGGGCTACCTCAACCCCCATCACATTGTGAACCTGGCGGTGGAAACCGGCTGTGATGCGCTGCATCCCGGTTATGGTTTCCTCTCCGAAAACGCCACGCTGGCGCAAGTCTGCAAGGAGCGGGGCATCCGCTTCATCGGGCCGGCGGCGGACGTGATTTCCTCAATGGGCGACAAGACCCAGGCGCGTCAGACGGCAGTGAATGCCGGTGTACCGGTCACCCCAGGTTCTGAAGACAACCTCACGGATGTCGAAGACGCCGTGAAACAGGCCGGCGAACTGGGTTATCCGGTGATGCTCAAGGCCACCTCTGGTGGCGGCGGCCGGGGTATTCGCCGCTGTGACGACGAGGAGAGCCTGCGCCAGAACTACGACCGGGTCATTTCCGAGGCCACCAAGGCCTTCGGCAGTGCCGATGTCTTCCTGGAGAAGTGCATCGTCAATCCGCGTCATATCGAAGTCCAGGTCCTGGCGGACAGCTATGGCAACGCCATTCACCTGTACGAGCGTGATTGCTCCATCCAGCGCCGTAACCAGAAGCTGATCGAGCTGGCGCCATCACCCCAGCTGAGCGACGAACAGCGCGAGTACATCGGTGACCTGGCGGTTCGCGTCGCCAAGGAAACCGGTTACGAGAATGCCGGCACGGTGGAGTTCCTGCTCGCCGACAACGGTGATTTCTACTTCATGGAGATGAATACCCGGGTGCAGGTGGAACACACCATCACCGAGCAGATCACCGGGGTGGACATCGTCAAGGAGCAGATCCGGATTGCCGCTGGTGAAAAGCTGCGCTTCAAGCAGGAAGACATCAGCTACCGCGGTTACGCGGCCCAGTTCCGGATCAACGCCGAAGATCCCAAGAACAACTTCCTGCCAAGTTTTGGCCAGATCACCCGTTACTACTCACCGGGCGGTCCCGGCGTGCGGACGGATGCGGCCATTTACACCGGCTATGAAATCCCGCCGTACTACGATTCCATGTGCGCCAAGCTGATCGTCAGCGCCATGGACTGGGAAGAGCTGCTGGACCGTTCCCAGCGGGCCCTCAAGGATATGGGGATCTACGGCATCAAGACCACGATTCCCTACTACCTGGAAATCCTCAGCCATCCGGAGTTCAGGGCTGCTTCGTTCAACACCGGGTTTGTCGAAGGCCACCCGGAACTGATCAACTACAGCATCAAGAAGCGTCCGGAGTCGCTGGCCGCCGCTGTGGCCGCCGCGATCGCCGCCCAGGCCGGAATCTGATGGGAGTCTTTTATGACCAAGCGTAAAATCGAAATCACTGACGTCATCCTGCGGGACGCCCACCAGTCCCTCATTGCCACGCGTATGCGTACCGAAGACATGCTGCCGGCCTGTGACAAGCTGGACAAGGCCGGTTACTGGTCCCTGGAATGCTGGGGCGGTGCCACCTTCGACAGCTGCGTCCGCTTCCTGAAGGAAGACCCCTGGGAGCGCTTGCGCCAGTTGCGCAAGGCCCTGCCCAACACCCGCCTGCAGATGCTGCTGCGCGGCCAGAACCTGCTGGGCTACCGTCACTACGCGGACGACGTGGTTGAAGCCTTCTGCCAGAAAGCGGCGGACAACGGCATCGACGTGTTCCGTATCTTCGACGCCCTGAACGACGTGCGTAACCTGGAAACCAGCATCAAGGCGGTCAAGAAGGCCGGCAAGCATGCCCAGGGCACCATCTGCTACACCGTGAGCCCGGTGCACGGCACCGACAAGTTCCTGAAGCAGGCCAAGCAGATGGCCGACATGGGCGTCGACAGCATCGCGATCAAGGACATGGCCGGTCTGCTGACCCCGTCCGCCACCGCCGATCTGGTCAGAGCCCTGAAGAAAGAGCTGAGCCTGCCGGTGTTCCTGCATTCCCACTACACCTCGGGCATGGCATCCATGTGTCAGTGGGCGGCCATCGAGGCTGGTGTCGATCACATCGATACCGCGCTGTCGGCCTTTGCCGGTGGCACCAGTCACCCGCCCACCGAGTCGCTGGTGGCGTCCCTGAAGGAAGCCGGCTATCAGGTGGACCTGGATCTGGAAACCCTCGACGAGCTGACCGGCCACTTCCGTGAAGTGCGCAAGAAGTACCACCAGTTCGAGAGCGAGTACAACGGCGTCGATACTGCCGTACTGCTGTCGCAGGTCCCGGGCGGCATGATGTCCAACCTGGCCAACCAGCTGAAAGAGCAGGGCGCACTGGACAAGATCCGTGACGTGTTCGCCGAGATTCCGCGTGTGCGCAAGGACCTGGGCTACCCGCCGCTGGTGACCCCGACCTCACAGATTGTGGGCACCCAGGCGGTGATCAACGTGTTGTCCGGCAAGCGCTATGAGAACATCACCAACGAGGTGAAGAAGTACCTGCAGGGTTGGTACGGTGCCGCGCCGGGTGAGATCAACGCCGACCTGCAGAAGCGTGCGGTGGGTAACGAGGAGCTGATCGAAGAGCGTCCCGCCAACCAGCTGAAGAACGAGTTCCACACGCTGAAAAGCGAGATCGGTGATCTGGCCGAGTCCGAAGAGGACATCCTGACCTTCGCCATGTTTCCGGATCAGGCACGCCAGTTCCTGGAGCAGCGCAAGGAAGGCACCCTCAAGCCGGAACCGCTGGAACCGCAGCCGAGTGCCGCCAACCCGGGCTCCGTCTCTACCGAGTTCAAGATCACCGTTCATGGCGAGACTTTCGACGTCAACGTCACTGGTGTCAGCCCGTCGGGCGACGACGAGCGTCGTTTCTTCATGACCGTCGATGGCGTTCCGGAAGAAATCAGCCTGGAAACCGTGGGCGGCTTCGAGCGTGAAGGCAGCGGCGGCTCAGGTCGTGGCAAAGCCTCGAAGGAAGGCCACGTCACCACCAGCATGCCGGGCAACATCGTTGACGTTCTGGTCAATGAGGGCGACAGCGTCGACGCCGGCAAGCCGGTGCTGATCATCGAAGCCATGAAGATGGAAACCGAGGTCAAGGCCCCGATTTCCGGCAAGGTGGTCGGCGTGTTTATCAAGAAGGGCGACCGGGTGACCCCATCCGAAGTCCTGATGGAAATCGAACCTTGAGCGGTTGGATGACCTGAACCAAAAAAGCCCGGCTTCGGCCGGGCTTTTTTGTGGGTGCCAGGGCATCCCCCGGAGGCTGTCGGTAAAGCAGGGCAGCTCTGCGAGCTGCTCCGAAGCCGAAGCGTCGGCTACACTTGCCTTAACTCGGGCATCGTAGGTTGGGCTGACGCAGGAAGCCCAACAGGCCGGGTTTGCCGCCAATCTCATTCCCTTCCGTGGTCGCCAAGCCGGCTTTTTTGAGAAACCATGCTCCAAGCGTGTCTGCGATTATGGGGACGTCCGGTGCCCGCTTGTTGTTGGGCTTCCTGCGTCAGCCCAGCCTACGATACTGGCCTTCGCCCTCGGCGCTTTTAAAAACCTACCGCTCCACCGTCTCCACCCCGTTCTGCGTCCCCAGCAGCAGAATATCCGCCGGGCGATGCGCAAACAGGCCATTGGTCACCACGCCTACGATCTGGTTCAGGTCCCGCTCCAGTTCGATAGCGTTGTTAATGGTCAGGTTGTGAACGTCAAGGATCACGTTGCCGTTGTCGGTCACCACACCTTCCCGGTAGACCGGGTCGCCGCCCAGTTTGACGATCTGCCGGGCCACGTGGCTGCGGGCCATGGGAATGACTTCCACTGGCAGCGGGAAGGTGCCCAGCAGCTCGACCCGCTTGGATTCGTCAGCGATGCAGATGAAGGTCTTCGCGACCGCCGCCACGATCTTCTCCCGGGTCAGGGCCGCGCCGCCGCCCTTGATCAGTTCCAGGTGGTCATTGGCTTCGTCGGCGCCGTCGATATAGAACTCAAGGCTGGTGACCGAGTTGAGGTCGTAGACCGGGATGCCGTGTTGCTTCAGGCGATCGGCGGTGGCTTCCGAACTGGCGACCGCGCCATCGAAGCGCGATTTCAGGTCGGCCAGTTGATCGATGAAATAGTTCGCTGTGCTGCCGGTGCCCACGCCGATCACGCTGTCTTTGGCCAGCTTGGGAGTGATGATGTCGATGGCGGCCCGGGCGACGGCCTGTTTCAGTTCGTCCTGGGTCATAGCGTCCTCGCCAGATGGAAATGGGAATTGTCGAAGGGCCACCAGTATACCGGCCCGGTTCACAGGCATACAGGAAAAGCTGACCTGCGTCGCGAACACGCGCCAATAGTGCTGGACGCCCCGACCGCTAAGTCCTTAGACTTGAGGGTTTTCACCCACCATTCACTCACGAGTCCATCAGGGCTCACAAACCCGAAAACCCAGAGAAGGGAATTGCTCCATGCCACAGCGCTACATCAAGAAAATACTCGATGCCCGAGTCTACGATGTGGCGATTGAATCGCCGCTGACTCATGCCCGTAACCTGTCCAAGCGGTTCAACAATCACATTATTATTAAGCGGGAAGACCTGCAGCCGGTTTTCTCGTTCAAGTGTCGTGGCGCCTACAACGCAATTGCCCATCTCACTGAGGAACAGCGGGAAAAGGGTGTGATCTGTGCTTCCGCTGGTAACCACGCACAGGGTGTGGCCATGGCGGCCCAGGAGCTGGGCATCAAGGCCGTAATCGTGATGCCGCAAACCACACCGGAGATCAAGGTCAAATCGGTTCGCGATCGCGGTGCGAAGGTCGTCCTCAAGGGCGATGCCTTTGACGAAGCCGCCGCCCATGCCGCCGAGCTGATGGAAAAGCAGGGGCTGACGTATATCCCGCCCTACGACCACCCGGATGTGATTGCCGGCCAGGGCACCGTGGCCATGGAACTGCTGTGGCAGTTCACCAAGCCGCTGCATGCCGTGTTTGTTCCGGTTGGTGGCGGTGGTCTGATCGCCGGGATGGCGGCCTACATCAAATACCTGCGTCCGGAGACCCGCGTCATCGGGGTGGAGCCGGAAGACTCCAACTGCCTGCAGGCTGCCCTGGCGGCCGGTGAGCGCGTGGTGCTTGATGAAGTGGGTATCTTTGCCGACGGTGTAGCGGTCAAACAGATCGGCAAGAACACCTGGGACGTCTGCAAGGAGTGTGTGGACGAGGTGATCACCGTGTCCACGGACGAGATCTGCGCCGCCATCAAGGACGTGTTCGACGACACCCGCTCCATCTGCGAGCCGGCCGGCGCGCTCTCTGTTGCCGGTATCAAGAAATATGTGCAGCGCGAAGGCATCGTGGGCCAGAACCTCGCGGGTGTCCTGAGTGGCGCGAACATGAACTTCGACCGGTTGCGCTACATTTCAGAGCGGACCGAGATCGGTGAGCAGCGCGAGGCGATCCTGGCGGTCACCATCCCGGAGCGGCCGGGCGCCTTCAAGTCGTTCATCAACGCGCTGCACAAGCGCAACATCACCGAATTCAACTATCGGTTCTCCGACGGAGACGAGGCGCGCATCTTTGTGGGCATCCAGATCCAGTCTGGCGGCCTCGGCCGGGACGAACTGGTGCAGGATCTGCGCGACGGTGGCTATCCGGTGATCGACCTGACCGACAGCGATATCGCCAAGCAGCACATCCGTCACATGGTGGGCGGTCATGCGCCGCATATCCACAATGAAAAGGTCTTCCAGTTCGAGTTCCCGGAGCGCCCGGGCGCGTTGTTGAAGTTCCTGATGTCGCTGGGTACGCGCTGGAACATCTCCATGTTCCATTATCGCAATCATGGTGCGGCCTACAGTCGCGTGTTGATGGGCGCGCAGGTCGAGGATCATGAGACCGGCGCCTTCACCAAGATGCTCGACAAGGTCGGTTTCCGCTATGAGGAGGTGACCGACAATGAGGCCTATCGGCTGTTCCTGGGGAACGGCAACGGGCGCTAGGAACTTACCGGGACCACCTCAGTCTCACTCCAGGCCGGCCGGAATCCGCGTTAAATGGTGGATTACGGCCGGTTTTTTACGGGCCTACGAACGCTTTCAAAAAATGAACCTTCTGTAACCTGTAAAAAATTGTAATACCGCAGTTAGCTGATACTATTTAGAGCAATTCTCTGAATAAAAAATAAACACCTGATTGATGTAAGGTTTTGAAGTCCGGGATTCATGACGGACTCGTCATGCTTTCAGTCCGGTCGGGTGTCCAGGCTGCGCACATTAAAAACAGAGATAGAAAACGGCCAATTAGCCGTTCGCATTGGGGGATGCAAAACCATGGAACGAAAGCCTGACGTCATACGGGCGCTCGTTTTTCTTTTCGTTATTGGTCTGGCGGTGACCGGATTGACCTCGCTGCAGGCGTCCGAACCGAAATCCAGGGCGGTCAGCATGGCCGACTCGTCGGATTCACCGCTGCTGCAATTGCTGGAAGACTGACAAGCTTTTCGAGCGTAAAGAAAAGTCCCGACACTTTGTCGGGCTTTTCCTCTCAATTCCGGGTGCGGCGCCGCCGTCGTCCCTGTCGTTTCTCACCCAGCCGATAATGGCCGATAAACAAGCGGCTAGGTTCCTGTCGTTCCTGCACACCACCCGTATTACAGGCCACCTGCCGTGCGGGTGTAATCACCGCGTTCATGGGCACGTCCCAGGACTGGACCGGAAGTCGTTCCACCTGCTGGCTGTCGTGGGCCAGTCCGATAAGAACCGGCGGCCGCGCAGCCTCCAGATGCTTGAAGGCGAACGTACGGTCGTAAAAGCCGCCTCCCATGCCCAGTCGTCCACCTTCCCGGTCAAACCCCACCAGCGGCATCAGAACCGCATCCAGCGCCCAGGGCGCCCGACGCGGAGCATTCCGGCAGGCCGGCTCGGGAATGCCGAAGCGGTTTGGCTCCAGGCGGGTGGTGGGATCCAGTCGATAGAACCAGAGGCGGTTGCCGAGAATCGGGTGCAGGACCGGCAGGTAGACCGTCTGACGTCGGCGACGCGCTTCCACGATAAACGCCCGGGGATCGATTTCACCGTCGTTGGGGAGATACAACCCGATATGGCGTGCGCGGGACTGGCCGAAGTAGCGCATCAGCTGGCGGACCAGGGCTCGTGAAGCCATACGCTGGGCGGCTGGAGATAACGAGCGGCGGCGCTGGCGCAACTGGCGGCGGAGGCTTTTGCGATCCGGACTGGCTGGAAGGGGAGGCAAGAAGGCAGTCACGTGCGGTCCGTTGTCCTGAAGCAGTGAGGGCGGGCGCAAGAGAGAAAGAAAGCTTCCCGGGATGCCGTTATCGGATGTGGCCCTTGAACCCAAAAGTTCAAGGTGGTGGCCGCTGTGACACATTAGGCTTTCCCCTGCGTGGGGGACATGCTCACAATGCCCTGAAGTAGCCACCTGGGTATTGCGCATCGGCTCGAGGACGTATCCGACCAGCGAACATCCCAGGAAGTGAGGTCATTATACGGGCTAGACCGGGTGCGATTGCAAACCCGTTTCGGAAATCCCCATCATTGGAAATGACAATGAGATCACGGCATCAGTTGCCGGACTCGCCCAGGGCTTCATCCAGCCGGCTGTTCATCCGATCGAGCACCTTGGAGGCGCCTTCGGACACGTCGTTCTGGAGCAATTCGTGGGTGATGTTGAGGGCGGCCATGACGGCGATCCGCTCGGTGCCGAAGACCTTGCCACTGGCGCGGATTTCACGCATCTGTGAGTCCAGGTGGCGGGCAGCCTGCTGCAGCTCGCTGCGGGCTTCGTCCGGGCAGGCAACCAGGTAGGACTTGTCGAGGATGTTGACTTCGACCGTGGTAGGTTTGTCGGGCATCGGGAACCTCTGATTAAGTCGGGTGGCGATTCTGGCGGCCCCTGAAAGCCGGAATCAGTGTTGCTCCAGTGCTCTGAGGCGGCCAATCATCGCTTCGATCTTGTTTCGGGCGAGATCGTTTTTCTGCATAAGCTGGGCGCGTTCGCGGTTCCAGTCATCCTGCATCTGACGCATGGAAGCGTTTTCCTGCTCCAGTTTCTGACAACGAGCAATCAGGCGATCCACCTTGTCGGCGAGGGCCTGCAGTTCGGACTGATCCATGGCGTTCTACTTCCTGGGCGAAGAGTCTGGAAGAGGAATTCTCCGTAAGTTACCCGATCAACTATAAATGCGGCCCGTTAGGGGGTCAATTTGCGGACCTTGCCGTCCCGTCATGTTGGCCGGATCTGCGACGCTGTACGCATCCGGGAGCCCGGTGGGCGTGACGGGCAAGTGGAACGTAAAAAGTGGCGTCCAGTCATGGCGAACGCTGCTTATAGACGGGATGCGCCCGATGCCTTTGCCGGCTGCGGGTGCTACGATAGTGACCCATTCAATGCAGCCAACGTAAGTCGAGTAATGACCGAGAACGAAACCACAACACCGTCCCTGGGTGACTTCGAATCCTGGGCCAATCTGTTCGCCTCCTATAAGGCGTTCAGCCACCCCGCCGAACTGCACGGTGGTCTCTGTGGCCGGCTGGCCGCGGGCGGTCGCCTCAAGACGGAAGAATGGCGCGCCCTGGCCTGCGAGAACATGGGCGTGGCGCCCGAGGCGGTTGAGAACAGTGAAGAACTGCAAACTTTCCTGGACACCGCCTATGAGGTCACCTTGGCCTCGCTGCAATCGTCCGACCTGAGCTTTACCCCGCTGCTGCCGGACGACGACTATGCCCTCGATCAGCGTCTGCAGGCTCTTTCCGCCTGGGTCCGTGGATTCCTGGAAGGCATGGCCGTCATGGCCAGCCGCCAGTTGGGCGAAGCCACCGGCGAGGTCCGCGAGCTGGTGGAAGACCTGGTCGCCATCAGCCAGGTCGCCGAAGGCGAGGGCGACAGCGAGGAAGGCGAGCAGCAGTTCAACGAGATTACCGAGTACGTGCGGGTGGGCGCGCTCACGGTGTTTACCGAGTTCAACGCCCCGGAACCGCCCGCCGATAAAACGCTTCACTGAGAGAGGCCCCGTTTATGTCCATGCCGATCAAAGAATTTGCCGCCCGTCGCAAGGCCCTGAGTGAACTCATGGCGCCGGACAGCATTGCCATCGTTCCGGCCGCGCCCGAGCGGGTGCGCAATCGTGACGTGCTGCATCCGTACCGGCAGGACAGCGATTTCTACTATCTGACCGGTTTCGAGGAGCCCGATGCGGTGCTGGCGCTGATCCCCGGCCGGGAGCACGGCGAAGCGGTCCTGTTCTGCAAGGAGCGCAACCCCGAGAAGGAGTTGTGGGACGGTTTCCTGATGGGCCCGGAAGGCGCCATCGAAAAACTTGGCTTCGACGACGCGTTTCCCATTGCCGACATCGACGACATCCTGCCGGGCATGATCGAGGGCCGCAGTCGGGTCTACTACCCGTTAGGCAAGGATAAGGCGTTCGACAACCAGGTGATGGACTGGGTCAAGACGATCCGTTCCAAGGTGCGGACCGGGGCTCATCCCCCGGGTGAATTCGTGGCCCTCGAACACAGCCTGCACGACCTGCGCCTCTACAAGAGCGCGGCGGAAATCAAGGTGATGGCCAAGGCCGGAAAGATCAGCGCCGAGGCCCACTGCAACGCCATGAAACGGGCGCGCCAGGGCGGCCATGAGTACAACCTGGAAGCCGAGCTGCTGCATACGTTCATGTCCCACGGTGCCCGCTCCACGGCGTATCCGTCGATTGTCGGCAGTGGCGCCAACGGCTGCATCCTGCACTACATCGAGAACCGTGCGCCGCTGAAAGACGGCGACCTGGTCCTGATCGACGCCGGTTGCGAGCTGGACAACTATGCCTCGGACATTACCCGGACCTTCCCGGTCAGTGGCCGGTTTACCGATCCCCAGCGGGCGGTCTACGAGATCGTGCTGGCGGCCCAGGATGCGGCCATCGAGGCGGTCAAGCCGGGCAATCACTGGAACCATCCGCACGAGGCGGCTCTCAATGTATTGACCCAGGGGCTGATCGATCTGGGCATCCTCAAGAACATGACGCTGGAGGAAGCCCTGGAGCAGGAAGCCTTCCGGCCGTTTTTCATGCACCGCACGGGACATTGGCTGGGCCTTGATGTGCACGACGTCGGCGATTACCGGGTCGGTGGCGCCTGGCGGGTGCTGGAGCCCGGCATGGTGCTCACGGTGGAGCCCGGCCTGTACATCGCGCCGGACAATATGGATGTGGATGAGCAGTGGCGGGGCATCGGCATCCGCATCGAGGACGATGTGGTGGTCACCAAAGAGGGCTGCCGCGTGCTGAGCGAAGGCGCGCCAAAAACCATCGCCGACATCGAAGCCCTGATGGCCGACTGAGGACCGCACGACCCGTGAGCGAGCCGCATTCTTCTGCGTTCGATACCGATATCCTGATTGCCGGTGGCGGCCTGGCTGGCGCCACCCTGGCGCTGGCGCTGGCCCATCGACTGCCGCAGTTGCGGGTGACCGTGGTGGAAGCCTTTCCCCTGTCGCCGGACGCCCGCCCCGAGGACTACCAGCCCAGCTACGACGCCCGTTCCACGGCGTTGGCCTGGGGCTCGAGGCTGATATACGACGATCTGGGGTTGTGGTCCGCGTTGAGCCCCCATGCCACGCCAATCCGTCGTATCCATGTGTCGGACCGGGGCCGCTTCGGCGCGACCCGTCTGTCCGCGGAGGAACACGACCAGGATGCGCTTGGCTACGTGGTGGACAACCGGCTCCTCGGGCTGGCGTTGATGCGGGCGCTGGGGGAACAGCCTTCGGTCAGCTGGAAGGCCCCGGCGAAAGTGGTCGGTGTCGAGCCGCTCAGTGAAGGTGTCCGGGCGCGGCTGGCGCAGGATGACGAGCCGTCGTCCCTCACGGCTCGCTGTCTGGTGGTGGCCGACGGCGGTCGCTCCGGTCTGCGCGAGCAGCTGGGCTTCAACGTCGAGACCAGCGAATATGGCCAGAATGCCCTGATTGCCAACGTCACGTTCAGCAATTCCCATGATTTTGTGGCCTACGAACGGTTTACCGACGCCGGACCGCTGGCCTTGCTGCCCCGGGGCAAGCCCGGTCGGGCCGGGCGTGAGGCGGCCCTGGTCTGGACGCTGGCCGACGCGGCCCTGGAAGAAATCCTGGCCCAGGATGACGGCGAGCGGCTGGCACGACTGCAGGCCCGCTTTGGCTGGCGCCTGGGCCGTTTTGTGAAGATGGGCGAGTGCGCCCATTACCCGCTGACCCTTACCACTGTGCAGGAGGCCGTGCGCCCCGGCATCGTGCTGGTCGGCAATGCCGCCCACACGCTGCATCCGGTGGCGGGGCAGGGCTTTAACCTGGCGTTGCGAGGGTTGATGACGCTGGTGGAGGCGTTCGAGCAGGCTACCGCATCTGCCCGCCCACTGGGTGATATCGGTGTGTTGCAGGGCTATCAGTCCCGTCACCGGCAGGATCAGCGGGACACCGTTCGATTCTCCGATTCGCTCATCCAGATTTTTGGTCATCACTCCCGGACGCTGTCGGCAGCCCGGGACGCCGGGCTGGTGGGTCTGGACCTGGTTCCCGGCGCCCGGCGCTGGTTTGCCCGCCGGGCTATGGGGCTGGGCCCCAACGCAGCCGGCCGTTCTGCAGGAAAACGCTCATGAGTGACGTCCAACGCTTCGATATCCTGGTGGTGGGCGGTGGCATGACCGGCGCCGCCGCCGCACTGGGTCTTTGTCAGCAGGGCTGGCGCGTGGGTCTGGTGGAAGCGGCGACGCTGGAAGAAACCCTGCGCCCGCTGGAGCCCGCCGCGACGGTGGATGACTTCGAGCCGCGGGTCAGCGCCCTGTCGCTGGCCAGTCAGGCGCTGCTACACGCCCTCGGCGTCTGGAGTGACGTGACGGCCGAACGGCATTGCCCCTACGCGGATATGACCGTCTGGGACGCGGACGGCACCGGGCGCATCCACTTTGAGGCCCCGGCCATGGGCGTCTCGTCGCTGGGCACCATTGTCGAAAACCGGATCCTCGTGCGCGCCCTGATGGCCGCTGTTTCCGATGCTTCTCTGGACCTGTTCGCCGGGGTGTCGGTGAGCGGCTGGACGGAAGCGGCCGCCGGGGGCCATTGCATTCAACTCGAAGACGGTCGTCGTCTGGAAGCCGATCTGGTGGTGGCCGCGGACGGTCCGCAATCCCGGGTGCGCCAGTGGGCCGGCCTGCCGACGCGGGAATGGGACTACGACCAGCAGGGCATCGTCTGCACGGTGGAAACCGTCCAGCCGCATCAGTCGACGGCCTGGCAGCGTTTCTCGCCCACCGGCCCGCTGGCGTTCCTGCCGCTGGCCAACGAAACCGGCAGTGGCCACTTTTGTTCCATCGTCTGGTCGCAGGATACGGTCGAAGCGCGGCGGCTGATGGCATTGGACGACGCGGCGTTCACCGCGGAACTGGAAGCGGCCATCGAACGCCAGCTGGGTGCGGTGAAGGCCGTCTCCCGTCGCTTTGCCTTCCCGCTGCGCCAGCGCCATGCCAAGGACTACGTCAAACCGGGCCTGGCGCTCATCGGCGACGCCGCCCACACCATCCACCCACTGGCGGGCCAGGGCGTGAACCTGGGCTATGGCGATGTGCGGGTGTTGCTGGAAGAAATGGCGCGTCTGCGTGACAGTGGGTTGCCTGCCGGCGAACCGTCGACCCTGGCCCGTTACCAGCGCCGTCGCAAAGGCGAAAACCTCGCCATGATGGCGGCGATGGAAGGCTTCAAGCAGCTGTTTGCCCGGGATGAACTGCCCCTGCGCTGGATCCGCAATGCCGGCATGCGCTGGCTGGACGGGCAGAGTGGCATCAAGAACCGGCTGGCGGCTCAGGCGATGGGTATCGAAGCCGTCTGAAGGCTCAGAATTCGCAGGCGTCGAACAGGCGGCTCACCAGCACCGGCACCGCCGCTTCCACCCGTAAGATGCGTGAACCCAGGTGGACAGCTCGCGCGCCGGCTTCCACCAGTTTATCCACCTCGTAGGGAATAAAACCGCCTTCCGGACCGATGCACAGGGTCGCCGGGGTGTTGGTGTGCGCAGGGCAGGGCACATCGGTGCCGGGATGGGCGACCAGGCCAGGGCGTTCCCGCATCAGGCCCGGCAACTCGTCCTCCACGAACGGCTTGAAGCGCTGGCGGATGTGCACCTCGGGCATCCGCGTGTCCTTCGACTGTTCCAGTCCCAACGTCAGGTTGTCACGCAGGTGCGCGTCCGAGAGCCAGGGCGTCTGCCAGAAGCTTTTTTCCACCTTGTAGGCGTTGATCAGCCAGATGTCCTTCACCCCCAGGGCTGCGCAGGTCTGCAGGACGCGTCGGAACATCTTGGGGCGCGGCATGGCCAGTACCAAGGTGAGTGGCAGGGGAGCCGGCGGTGGCGTGTCGAGTGTCACCGAGAGGTGGGCTTCGCGTGCGTCCAGGAAATCGACGGTGCCGTAACCCATCGCGCCGTTGACGCGGCCCAACGGCACGCGATCGCCAACGTCGACTTTCAGGACCTCTTCCAGATGCTTGCGGCGCCGGTCCCGCAGGATCACCCGGTTGTCGTCCACGAAATCCTCGTCAAACAGCAGGCCGAGGTTCATGGCGCCTCGTTGGCGGGTGCGTCTTCCGTGCGCCGGCGAGCCAGCCGGCCAAACAGGATGCCCAGCTCGAACAGCACCCACATGGGCACGGCCAGCAGGGTCTGGGAGATGATGTCCGGCGGGGTCAGCAGCATGCCGATGATGAAACAGCCGACCACCACGTAGGGGCGTTTGGCGGCCAGATCTTCCGGAGTGGTGATGCCGGCCAGGATCATCAGGATGACGGCAATGGGAATTTCGAAAGCGACCCCGAAGGCAAAGAACATCTTCAGCACGAAGGTCAGGTAGCTGCTGATATCGGGCATCTCGGAAATGCCTTCCGGCCCGACCGTTGTGAAGAAGCCGAACACCAGCGGGAACACGACGAAGTAGGCGAACACGGCACCCAGGTAGAAGAGAACGACCGATGAAAACAGCAGCGGGAAAGCCAGCTTCTTCTCATGGCGATACAGGCCGGGCGCCACAAAGCTCCACAGCTGGTAGAGGATGTAGGGGATGGCCACGAACACCGACAGCACCAGTGCCAGCTTTAACGGTGCGAAGAAAGGCGAGGTGACGTCGGTGGCGATCATCACCTGGCCTTCCGGCAGAAGGTCGCGTAGGGGCTGGGAGATCCACAGGTAGATCTTGTTGGCAAACGGATAGATGCCGGCAAAACAGATCAGGGTCGCCAGCACCATCTTCAGAAGCCGGTTGCGCAGCTCCAGCAGGTGATCGATCAGCGACATTTCCTGATGAAGTTCTTCCTCATCCGGACCGTCGTTGGCGGGCGGTGGCGTCTTGAGCTTTTCCTCGTCGGTGGAGGACACGGCATCTCCAGAGGGGCGCGACGTCATGTTCGGTTTTCCGGTGTGGCCTGTTTATCCTGCGGGGCATCGGAATCGGAGGCGCGCTGTTCAGCGGCGGCGGCCGCCGCGTCCTGCTCGGCGTAATAGCCGGCTTCTTCCAGGGCTTCCTCACGGGCGGGCGGTGCCGAGCGATCGCTGCGTTTGTCCTCGTCGGACACCAGCAGGTGCTCGTAGTCACGGGCCTTGCTCAGGCCGTCGCGGACGTTCTTCTCGACGCCATCCAGGTCGATCCCGCCTTCCTTGCGGAGCTGCTCCTTGAGCTCTTCGGCCTTGATCTGCCGATCCAGCTCACTGGTGAACTGCCGCACCAGACGGCGCGTGCGTCCGACCCAGCGGCCCGCACTGCGGGCGGCACCGGGCAAACGCTCGGGGCCCAGCACCAGCAGGGCGATGATGCCGCAGATCAGCAGCTCCATGAAGCCAATGTCGAACATCGGGCGTCGGCTCAGCTGTGGGTTTTCTTGTCAGCGGATTCAGTGCTGGAGGCTTCGTAAACGTTACCGTCCTCGCTCTGGTCCAGTGACTCCTTTTTCTGGTTCTGGTCTTCGTCGGCCATGGATTTCTTGAAGCCGCGGACCGCTCCGCCCAGGTCGGTACCGATGTTGCGCAGTTTCTTGGTGCCGAACAGGAGGACCACAATGCCGAGAACGATCAGTAGTTGCCAGATGCTGATACCCATGTCAGAGCCCTCACGATAGGTGTTGTGTCTTTGATTGTACGCTACCTGCAACGGGGTTGGTAAAGCCGCAGATGACGGAGCGATTACCAGACGGCACAGTAGTCGTTGTTTGTTACTGTTTTATTGCGGCTTTCGGGCCGCCTTCTCGTCCAGGCCGGACAGGTCGAAGCGTCGCGCCAGTTCCTGCAGGACGTCATCCGGTCCCAGGCCCAAGTGAGACAGGGCGACCAGGCTGTGGAACCACAGGTCCGCCGTCTCGTAGATGAGCTCGTCTTTCTCGCCCGTCTGCTGCGCGTCTTTGGCGGCCAGCAGCATCTCGGTGCATTCCTCGCCGACCTTTTCCAGGATCTTGTTCAGGCCCTTGTGGTGCAGGCTGGCGACGTAGGAACTGTCGGGACTCGCGGCCTTGCGCGCTTCCAGAACCCTGGCCAGCTCGCCCAATACATCGTTCCGAGTATCACTCATGCGGACGGATCTCCCTTGTGACCGTAAATGGCGTCCGGATCTTTCAGCACCGGCTCGACGCTGACCCACTGGCCGTCTTCGAGGCGCCGGTAAAAACAGCTGCGCCGTCCGGTGTGGCAGGCAATGCCGCCCAGTTGCTCGATTTTCAGGACGATCACGTCGGCATCGCAGTCCAGGCGGATTTCGGACACCTGCTGCACGTGGCCGGAGGACTCGCCCTTGCGCCAGAGTTTGCCGCGTGAGCGCGACCAGTAGATGGCGCGATTTTCCGCGGCGGTCAGCTCCAGGGCTTCGCGATTCATCCAGGCCATCATCAGGATATCGCCGCTGGCGGCGTCCTGGGCAATGGCGGGCACCAGGCCCTGGTTGTCCCACTTAATCTCATCCAGCCAGTCGGTGGGGATGGCAGTCGTGTCTTGCATGGTTCTCCGGTCCGGTTGTGTCTCGTTCAGGTGCGCCGGCCAATCAACAGCCAGCCGGCGGCGGCAATCAGGATCCAGCCCTGAGTGGGGATGGTCGAGATTGCGGCCCAGCTGACCGGCTGTGTCGTCAGCCAGGCGCCAGCCAGACAGGCCACGCCCAGCAGCGTTCGCCGGAAACTGCGGCGACGGCCTTCCTCGGCGTCCTGTAAGGCTTTCAGTGTAGCCTGATCGGCCGCCGGGGCGCGATCCAGGTCGCGTACCCGCAACAGCGCGTCGTGCACCAGTTGCGGCATTTCCGGCGACTGTTCCAGCCAGGCGGGCAGGTGTTCCTTGAGGGTCTTGAACATGCCCGGAGGGCCGATGCGACGGCGCATCCAGGTTTCCAGGAAGGGCTGGGCGGTGCTCCACAGATCCAGTTCGGGGTAAAGCTGGCGACCCAGGCCTTCCACGTTGAGCAGGGTCTTCTGCAGCAGGACCAGCTGTGGCTGGACCTCCATCTCGAAGCGCCGGGCGGTCTGGAACAAGCGCAGCAGGAAGTGACCGAAGGAAATCTCGCTGAGCGGGCGTTCGAAAATCGGCTCGCACACGGTGCGGATGGCGGCCTCGAATTCGTTGACCCGGGTGTGGGCCGGAATCCAGCCGGACTGGATGTGCAGTTCGGCCACCTGCCGGTAATCCCGGCGGAAGAAGGCGAGCAGGTTGCGGGCCAGGTAGCTCTGGTCTTCCGGCGCCAGGGTACCGACGATGCCGAAATCGATGGCGATGTAGCGCGGGTCCTGCGGGTTGCTGGCGTCCACGAAAATATTGCCCGGGTGCATGTCGGCGTGGAAGAAGCTGTCCCGGAACACCTGGGTGAAGAAGATTTCCACGCCTTTCTCGGCCAGCACCTTCATATTCACGCCGGCGGCGTTGAGGGCTTCGGTATCGGCCACGGGAATGCCTTTCACCCGCTCCATCACCAGCACCTTGCGGGCGGTGTAATCCCAGAACACTTCCGGGATGTAGATCAGCGTGGAGCCTTCGAAGTTGCGGCGCAGCTGGGAGGCGTTGGCGGCTTCCCGCTGCATGTCCAGCTCGTCGTGGATGGTCTGCTCGTAATCGCGCACCACCTCGACCGGACGCAGGCGCCGGCCTTCCGACCAGTACCGCTCCAGCGCCCTGGCCATCAGCAGCATCAGGGCGATGTCCTGGCGGATGACCCGGTCAATGCCGGGGCGGATGACTTTGACCACCACGGACTGTCCGGAATGCAGGGTCGCCTCGTGGACCTGGGCCACTGAGGCGGACGCCATGGGGTTGCTGTCGAAGGTCTTGAACAGCTGACCAACGGACTGGCCGAGGGAGTTCTCCACAATGGCCTGGGCCTCGCTGCCGGGAAACGGCGGCACCCGGTCCTGGAGTTGCTGCAGGGCGTTGGCCATGTCGTCCGGCAACAGGTCGCGGCGGGTGGACAGGATCTGGCCGAACTTGACGAAGATCGGGCCCAGTTCCTCCAGGGCCAGGCGCAGTCGCTCACCCCGGCTGGCGCGATAGGTGGGGAACAGGTGCCAGGGAGCGAACAGCAGCAGGAACCGCAGTGGCCAGGGCAGGTCGGCCAGGGGGAGGAATTCGTCCAGTCGGTACTTGCTGAAAACCCAGGCAATGCGGAAAAGGCGTTGAATGCGCGTCACGACGACTCCGTCGACGGGGATGAATCGGCATCGAGCTGCTGTTGCAGGCGGTCCAGGCGGGCGGCCAGACGGTCGGTCTGCAGGGCCAGTTGGTCGATGTCTTCAAAGGTGGCGGCCAGTTCGTTGCGCCCGGGCAGGGACCGGCTTTCTTCGTGGATGTACTCTTCCAGGTTGGCGTTCAGCGAGGCGAACGCCTGCTTCTGCCAGCGCAGGGCGCCGCGCACGCGCTGACCGATGAAATGCGCCGGCACATCACCGGTGTAGCGGGCCAGCGCGGCCTCCCAGTCGGGTTGGAGCCGCGCCAGGGCGCGCTGCAGCGCATGGGCCCGGCTGACATCGCCCTGCACCTGCAGCCGCTCGTCGCTGAAGACCCGATCGTCGCTCTGGGCGAGCGCTGCAAACGCCATGGGGCGCCCGCTGACGATCAACACGGCGTCCTCCGGCGGCGTGCTGCCCACCTGCACCTGTTCGCCCACCGTCCGCAGGGACAGGCAGAGCCCGAGACCGCTGAAATCGAACTGCACCGGCGCCGCCACGGCGTCCAGAAGGGATTGGCGTGCCGCCGGATCCAGGGCCAGCGCCCGGTTGAGGGCCTGTTCGACGACCTGGGTGACCGCCGCCTGCAGGGTCGGGCCTGGAAACATCAGGGCTTGATCCCGGCGTGCAGGGCGACGATGCCGCCGGTCATGTTGTGGTAGCGGGTCTGTACGAAACCGGCCGCATCCATCATGCTCTTGAGTGTCTCCTGGTCCGGGTGCATGCGGATGGATTCCGCCAGGTACTGGTAGCTGCTGCTGTCGCCGGCGATGAGCTGGCCCATCAGCGGCAGGGCGTTGAAGGAATACAGGTCATACGCCTTGTTCAGCAGCGGGTTGGTGGGCTTGGAGAATTCCAGCACCAGCAGTTTTCCACCGGGCTTCAGCACCCGGCACATGTCGCGCAGGGCCTGGTCCTTGTCGGTGACGTTGCGCAGGCCGAAAGCGATGCTAACGGCGTTGAAGCTGTTGTCCGGGAAGGGCAGGTGCTCGGCGTCCGCCTGGACGTACTCGATGTTGCCCACGTAGCCGCGGTCGGTAAGGCGGCTACGGCCCACCTGCAGCATCGACGCGTTGATGTCGGCCAGCACCACCTGCCCGTCACGGCCCACCAGGTCGGAGAACTTCATGGTCAGGTCGCCGGTGCCGCCGGCAATGTCCAGTACGCGGTGGCCGGGACGCACGCCGCTCAGTTCGATGGTGAACCGTTTCCACAGCCGGTGGATGCCCATCGACATCAGGTCATTCATGATGTCGTACTTGCCGGCTACGGAATGGAAGACCTCTGCCACCTGGCCAGCCTTTTCTGAACGCCGCACCTGGCGATAGCCGAAGTCGGTGCTTTCGTCCGGTGACGACTGGGTCTCGGCGTGTTTGGTCTGCGGGTCAGTCATGAGCAGTGGTCCCCTCGGGAAATGAAGGCGCGGGCTGAACATTCAGCCGTCCTCGCCGGGCAATCCTGTATTCTAACGGGAAGACGGCAGGCTACAAGCGGGAAGCGTTGCCAGGCACCCGGTTGCGCCCGTATGGGAAAGCCTTAAACTGCCGGGTAAACCATTTAAAGGCCCTCCCAGAAGGCGCCCGAATCAACCTTTCCATCATTTACCGGGGTAAGCATGTCCACCATTGATATTAACCGTCACCACTCCCTCGATCACGACCACGCCCGCCAGGCCGCCGAATCCCTGGCCCAGGATCTGTCCAAACAGTTCGACGTGGATTACCAGTGGGAAGGCGACACCCTGCGTTTCAAGCGCAGCGGCGTGAAAGGGCATCTCAACGTGACGCCGGAAGAATTGCAGGTGCACCTGGAGCTGGGTCTGATGCTGCGACCGTTCAAGTCGCGGTTCGAATCGGAAATTCAGTCCCAGTTGGACAAGCTGGTCGACGGGGCTTGAGGAAATTCTTAGCGCCCGAATTCCAGTCATTCACCCCCCCTCTCCCCAAACCCCTCTCCCGCCAGGGGCGAGGGGCTTTACGGCGTCTCACTCTTGATGAGTCGGCTATCAGTCTCTGAGTCGATTCAAGCCATCCCGGACGACGCCTGGGGCAAGGTCTCCAGCGACGGAATCCACTCCTTGCTGTCCAGCGTGATGAAGTGGCTGGGCGCTTCGGTTTCAATGATGCGCATGGTGGTCGGACTCTGGCGGGCGCTGTTGAGCATGGCGCCGCGATCGAGGATGCGGTCCACCTGGGGAATCAGGAACGTGCCGTGGCGGATCTCGTTGTAGACGTCCGTCGGGGTGCGTTCCATCCACGCCATGATGTTCTCGATGTTGCGCACGATGGTCAGGTGATCCCGCGTCGCGGAGAACAGGTGGCTCAGCAGCTGCTTCTTGCGCGGGTTCATTTTGCCGAAGAAGGTCTGGCCGTAGGCCGATGACGGCGCGGTGTTGATCAGGCGGATCAGCCAGGGCCACATGCCGTGACTCACCGGTTCCAGCAGGGTGGTCACCAGCGCGTGCAGCCTGGCCTGGGGCAGCACGGGCGCTTCCAGCACCACTTCCACGTTCTCGTACAGTTCCGGACGCTGGCGCACGCCTTCCAGAATGACCGCGCCACCGCGGGAATGGCCGTGCAGCCGCACGCGCTCTGTGGTGGGCAGGTTGGCCAGCGCCTGGTTCAGGATACAGGCGTCGTATTCGATGGTGGCTTCCAGATGCTTGATCGGCACTTCCCAGTCCGGCGTCTCCGGCGTTACGCCGTTGACCGGTATGTGGTAGTTACTGCAGGTCAGCAGGATCAGTTCGGTGGTGGGAGACTCGTAGGCCTGGGTGAAATAGCAGTGGTTCTCCAGGAAGCCATGGACACCGATCACCGTCTGTTCCGCTTCACCGCTGTGGTTGCGCACGGAAACCGCACCTTTGCCCACGCGATAGACGCGGCCAGACAACATCTCCGAATAGGCGCTGTCGATCGGCTTGATCAGCTTGCGAACGTGACTTGCTTTCATGTCGGCCTCCCGTATCCGGGTTATGGTGCCCTGCCTGGTTATACGTCAGAAAGGAACGGCACGGCTTATTGTTTTGTGAGGTTCACCCGGTCAGTGCTGGTGTCCTTGAATGGACACTAACCCATTATTCCAGACCTTTATTGGCGCGGATTACCCCTTTTTCGCTGCCATTTGGGTCACCCCAAGTTATAGCATGAAGAATCAGGGGGTTAGGGTGGTTGTTAGACTATGGTCTTAATACTGCATTGGCCCGGGATGACAAGTTAGGGTGCAATCTTTTCCTTACCCCGAGTATAAGGATGTCCGCCCGGGTGCGGGTTATTTTTTGTAATATCGCGTTGTTACGGGTTTTTCAGTTTGTGGCAGGCGATATGGAGCGGGTCCTGCATGTCTGGCACAATGCTTTGCCTGTCATGGGAATGTCACCGGTACCAATAACAACCGCCGGGGCGTTGTTCAGCTACCGCATCAGTTAGGGTCAGACGTTGAGTCACATGGAATCCAGCTTATTGTCCCCGGTCGATGCCGCCTGGCTTTCCATGGAGTCTCCCGCCAACCCCATGACCATCACCGTCCTGTTGCGGGTGGACGGTCTGACGGCCCCCGTCTTTCGGCATTTCCTCGAGAACCACTGGCTGCGCATTGCCCGTTTCCGCTGTCGACCGGTTCGCAAAGGCGCGGCCTGGGTCTGGGAGGAGGACGAGCTGTTCCGCCTGCGCCACCACTTCCACGTTGAACCCGACCCCATGGACGAAGCGCGCCTGCAGGCATGGCTGTCGGCCCGCCTCAACCAGCCGATGCCGGACTACCGCCCGCGCTGGGGCTTCTGGCTGATCCCCCGGGCCCAGGGTGGGGCGGCGTTGCTGCTGCGCATGCACCATTGTTATGCCGATGGTCTGTCCCTGATTGAACTGTTCAATGCGCTCACCACGACGGCACCCGACGCCATGCCGCCGGATCTGGCCGGAGGCGAGCGAATCACCGGTGCCAATCGCTGGCTGGACGCGGGTTGGGACTGGTTGCAGTCGCAGGTCACCCTGGCGGACGAGGGGCGCGTCGATGACGTCGATGAGACCGGTGCGCCGAAGGATGCACGTTCAAAGCGGCGTCAGCAGCTGGAAAAGGCCGCCTGGACCGGGTTGAAACTGGTTAACGAACTCAGCGAATACGTGCTGGAGCCGGAAGACACGCCGACGCGCCTCAAACCGGGTCTGCTGGGCCGGCGCCAGTGCCGCTGGTCGGCGCCGATTCCGCTGGCGGCGTTCCGTCACATCGCCAACACGACCCACTGCAAGATCAATGACGTGCTGCTGGCCTGCGTGGCCCAGGCCCTGCGGAAACAGCTGGAAGACGACGACCTCGACCTGGAGGACGTGCTGCTCCACGCCGCGGTGCCGGTGGATATCCGTGGCCTGCTGCCGGACTCGGTGAAGCCCGAACCCGGCGAACTGGGCAACCTGTTCGGCACCGTCTTCGTGCCGTTGCCGGTGGATGCCCACAGCCCGCTGGAGTGCCTGTACCGGGTCAAGCACGAGACCCGCCGCCTCAAGCGCTCTTGGCAACCGGGGATTTCCTGGGGGCTGATGTGTTCGGCCGGACTCCTGCCCCGGGGCTGGCAGCAATCGGTGGCGGACCTGTTCTGCCGTAAGGCCAGCGCGGTGGTTTCCAACGTCCCGGGCACGCCGGAGCCGCGCTATCTGGCCGGTTGTAGGGTGCGCGAACAGATGTTCTGGGTGCCCCAGTCCGGCGACATCGGACTGGGGGTGAGCATTGTCAGCTACGCCGGCTGCGTACAGTTTGGCGTGGTGGCGGACGAGGCCGTCATGGCGGATCCCAAACCCTTTCTCGATGATTGCGTCAAAGCTCTCCAGAGCTGGCAGTAACTCTCCGGTATAGCACCATCGGCCGGTACGGTCGTAAGGCTAAAGTCGCTTCTGCGTTACCTCCCAAAAGACCGCCAAATCAGCGCTCTTGGCGCATATCTCCCCCACAGCCCTTAACCGACCATGGGCCTGTGCATCCCGACGGATGCCCGCCAGGGCGACCGGTTCCGCTGTCCGGCGACCCTGAAGATCGAACAACAACATCTGGGGGCTATGATGAACAACAAGAAGCTTCTCGCGCTCGCGATTGCTGCGGGTGTGACCGCTCAGGCCAACGCGGCCGTCGAGCTTTATAACGAGGACGGAACGACTTTCTCTGCGGACGGCTATTTCAACGCGTTCTATGTGAACCGGGACGACAACATCGCGGATGTGCGCCAGTCCCGGGTCAAGATGGGCTTCCTGCCCAACACCATCGGCTTCAATTTCAGCAAGGAAATGGGGGATCTGACCCTCGGCGGCCGGTCCTCCTTCTGGACCAGCATCAACGACAGTCTGGATTCACCCACCGACACGTCCATTGACGTGCGGCAGTTCTACGCCACGGTGGACGGCAGCTTCGGTCAAGTGCTGATCGGTAAGGACTTTGGCCTGTACTCCCGCAACAACATCTTCCTGGACGAGATCCTGATGGGCTTCGGATCGCCGGGCGCGCCGGGTGGCGTATCGTTCGGCAACATCCGTACCGGTTACGCCTATCCGACACCCACCGCCCAGATTACCTACCGGTCTCCGGATATGGGTGGTCTGAACATCGCGGCCGGTATCCTGGATCCTGCCTCGACTGCCGGTTCGGACGCCTATGAGGAAGCACCCCGCTTCGAGTCCGAGATCACCTACAACATGGATCTCAGCGGCGTGGCCCTGACCGCCTGGGTCAACGGTCGCTACCAGACCTCCAAGAGTGACACCACGGACACGGAGGTAAATTCCTCCGCGGTGGGGTACGGCCTCAAAGCGACGGTATCGGGCCTGACCCTGGCCGCCTCGGGCTTCAACTCGGATGGGGATCCGCCCGTGCTGATCACCAACCAGGCTGCCGCATTGCCGGAGGACAACGCCGACGGTTTCCTGGTACAGGGCGCCTACCAGTTGGGTTCCAACAAACTGGTGCTGTCCTACGGTGAAACGGACTCCGATATCGGTGATTTCGAAACCGAGAACACGTCCATCGGCCTGTTCCACGACATCAACAGCAACTTCAAGCTGGTCGCCGAATACAACATGTTCGAGCAGACCACCAAGTCCACCGGTGCCAAGGCCGCCGATGCTGACACCATCGCCCTGGGCGCCATCGTGCTGTTCTGACCCGCCCGCCGAAGCAGGCGGCCGGTGAATTGGGCCGGCCGCCTACTACCAAAGTGTCGTTTTGCCGGCCAGGTGCGGTTGCAAGGGTGTTGATGGGCGTTCCCAGAGCTTGAGAATCAATGGCCTACGTTCGAATGCGTCGTGCCCGCAGCGGCACTGAAGTTGAATTGGACGCGTGGCTGGAGCGCGTAGAATCGGAATGGAAACATTCTGGTTGCGAGCCCAAAGCCATGCTACCCGTTACCTCCGTTGCACCGGTCCGCGTGGCCAGCTCCGATGCCCGCGATCCACAACTGGCCGCCACCAGTCTGGCCAGCCAGCTCTACCATCCCGATCTGGCCTGCGTGCTGTTTTTCTGTTCCGCCGAGTACGACCTGGCCAGGCTGGGTATTGCTCTGGAACACGTTTTTCCGGAGATCCAGGTCACCGGCTGCACCTCCGCCGGGGAAATCACGCCGAAAGGTTACGGTCGCGGCTGCATCACGGCCATCGGTTTTGACCGTCGCTATTTTTCCGTGGACTGCGCGCTGATCGGTGAGTTGGAACAGTTCAGCCTGCAGGATGCCCAGAGTCTTGTGGACAACCTGCTGGCGACGTTCCGCGAGGCGTCCCTGGCGCCGGTTAAGGGGCACACCTTCGCCATCACCTTGCTGGATGGCCTCTCGAGCCGGGAGGAACTGGTCCTGACAACGCTCAATGCGGCGCTGGGCAGCATTCCCCATTTCGGCGGGTCCGCGGGCGACGATGAGCGTCTGGCCAATACCCATGTCTATTTTCAGGGCGCTTTCCACACCAACGCCGCCATCGTCCTGATGGTGAACACTTCGCTCGATTTCCGGGTCTTCTCCACCCACCACATGCTCGAAGGGGACGACAAGCTGGTCGTTACCCGGGCCGATAGCGAACAGCGCACCGTCTACGAACTCAATGCCGAGCCGGCGGCGGAAGCCTATGCCCGTGCGGCCGGCGTCACCGTCGCCGAACTGGATCGCAAAGTGTTTGCCCTGCGGCCCATGGCGGTGCGCATTGGCGACCAGTATTTTGTCCGCTCTGTGCAGCGGGTCAACGCCGACGGCAGCCTGACCTTCTATTGCGCTGTGGAGACCGGCATCGTGCTCACCGCCATGCGCCCCGGGCCACTGCTGGCCAACCTGCGCGAACAGCTGGCACTGGCCGAGGAAGAAGTGGGGCCGCCGCTGCTGACCATCGGATGCGACTGTTTCCTGCGTCGATTGGAGGCCGAATATTCCGGCTTCGTGCAGGAAACCTCCGATTTCCTCGTCGAGCACCGGGTTATCGGCTTCAACACCTACGGCGAGCAGTTCGACGGCATGCACATCAACCAGACATTTACCGGAGTGGTCATTGGCCAGCCCCCTGCCAATCATGAATGAGCCGGATGCGCGGGATCAGCGCATCGCCGAGCTGGAAGCGGAAAACGCCCGCCTGCGGACCATCCGGGACGCCCTGATCACCCGGGTGGAGTCCAGCGGTGCCCACAAACCGGCACCCTATGCCGCCTTCGAGCACTCGGTCGTGCTCGCCGAGCAGGTCCGCGAGCGCACCGAAGCCCTGAATCTGGCGATGGCTGAGCTCAAGTCGAGCAACCGCGCCCTGACCGCCGCCCGGGAAGACGCGGAAACCGCCAGTCAGCGCCTGATCGATGCCATCGAAAGCATCGGCGACGGCTTTGTGCTGTTTGATCACCGGCATCGTGTCGTGCTCACCAACAGTCGCTTCCGCAGCTACTGGGCGGACAATGGCGAGGCCATCCAGCCCGGCGTGGCGATTGCCGACATGAAGCGCCTCGCCGTGGAAACCGGCCTGGTGGTGGAGGAGCAGCGCGACAGCCAGTCCGGCGGTGTGGTCTATCGCCTGGCCAACGGGCGCTGGGTGCAGGTGAGCGAGCGACCCACCCGGGAAGGCGGACTGGTGATCCTTTACTCCGACATCACCGACGTGAAGAACACTGAGGACGAGCGTCGGGAACGGGCGCTGGCGGAGAAATCCCGGCTGCTGCAATCGACCGTGGACAACCTGTCCCAGGGGGTGGTGCTGGTCAACGACGAGGGCAAGCCGGAAATCTGGAACGACCGCTTCGTCACCCTGACCGGCCTGTCGCCGGAGCAGGTCGACCCGGACACACGCCTCGACGCCCTCATGGCCCTGTCCGACACCCCGCTGCTCACCCCGGCCAGCGTCGACACGCAGGGCCACCCCTGCCACGCGCTGGAACACCGGGCCCGGGACGGCCGGGTGCTGGAAATCCGCACCCATCCCATGGCGGACGGGCGCTACGTCAACACCTACACCGACATCACCGAGCGCTACCGTTACGCCGAAACCCTGCGCGAGAGTGAGCGCTGGATCCGCGTGGTGACCGACCACGTACCGGCTCTGATCGCCTATGTGGGTGCCGACCTGACGGTGCAGTTCTGCAACAAGGTCTACGAGGCCTGGTACGGTGACGGCAGCCAGTCGCTTTTGGGACGTCACCTGGAAGATGTACACACGCCGGAGCTCTACGCCCGGTTGATGCCGCACGTCGAGGACGCGCTGGCGGGCAACAACGTCACCTTCGAATTCGAGGAGAGCAACGCCCGCGGCCAGCAGCGCTACATGCTACGTTCTTACGTGCCCAACCGGGGCAGTGACGGTCGTGTAATCGGCTTCTTCGTCCTGATCCGCGACATCACCGACCGCCGCCGCACCGCGCTGGCCCTGCAACAGGCTTACGACAACCTGGAGCAGCGGGTGAAGGAGCGCACCGCCGCGCTCACCGGCCTCAACAACAAGCTGCGCCAGGAGATCAGCGAGCGGGCGGTCATCGAGGCGCGGCTGCGCGACGCCAAGATGGAAGCGGAACGGGCCAACCTGTCCAAGACCAAATTCCTGGCCGCTGTCAGTCACGACCTGCTGCAGCCGCTCAACGCCGCACGCCTGTTCACCAGCGCCCTGATGGAGCAGTCCTTCGGCCCGCGTGCAGAAGGTCTGGTGCGCTCGGTCAGCACCTCTCTCGACGATGTGGAGAACCTTCTGGGCACGCTGGTGGACATCTCCAAACTGGATGCGGGCGTGATCAAGCCCGACATCAACGACTTCGACCTGCGTGACCTGCTCAACAACATCGCCCGGGAGTTCCGCCAGATGGCGACGGCCGAGGGCATCGACCTGCACTTCGTGCCGTGCTCGGCCGTGGTGGAGTCGGACTCCCAGCTGCTGGCCCGCATCCTGCGCAACTTCCTCACCAACGCCATACGCTACACGGGCGAGGGCCGCATCCTGCTGGGCTGCCGCCGCAAGCGCCACAGCGTGATGCTGGAGGTCTGGGACACCGGACCGGGCATCCCCGCCGACAAGCTCACCGAGATCTTCCAGGAGTTCAAGCGCATCCGCCCCGCCGGCGCCCCGCAGGACAAGGGGCTGGGTCTCGGGTTGGCGATTGTGGACAAGATAGCCCGGATGCTGGATCACCGGATTACCGTACATTCGGTGGAAGGCCAGGGGTCGATGTTTGCCGTGGAAGTCCCACTCGGGCAGTTGCGGCCGGACCAGCAACCGACCGACGCGTCCGTGCCGGTCCATCCGCAGTCTCTCGATGGCAGCCGGGTCTGGGTGATCGACAACGACCGGTCCATTTGCGATGGCATGCGCACGTTGTTGGAAGGCTGGGGCTGTGACGTGGTGACGGCGGTGTCAGTCGGCGATCTGGACGAGCAGCTGGATATTTCGGGCACGCCGGTGGACCTGATCCTCGCCGACTACCACCTGGATAACGACGAGAACGGCGTCGATGCCGTCGCCGCTATCCATGCCCGGCGTGACGACGCGGTGCCGGTGGTGATGATTACTGCCAATTACACCAACGAGCTCAAGCAGCACATTCGCGGTCTCGGCTATCACCTGATCAACAAGCCGGTGAAGCCGTTGAAGCTACGGAGTGTGCTGCATCATCTCTTGTTGGGGTAGGTGATCGTGCCCCGGGGCGGGGAGCGATGGTTAGCCCCGTTTAACGCTTCAAATATTGATTAAAATCGATATCACTCGCTGACAGGATCGCCTGCACCCGGTTATGCACCCCCAGCTTGCGCAGGATGGCGGACACGTGGGCTTTCACCGTGGTTTCGGCGATATTGAGGTTGTAGGCAATCTGCTTGTTCGACTCGCCCTTGGACATCCGCTCCAGCACCAGCAGCTGGCGGCGGGTCAGGGAGTTCAGCAGCTCCGGTGAAATGTTGTTATCGTCGTGGCGATGGCGCCGGGTACTTTCCTTGCCGGTGCGGATGATGTCCGACGGCAGGTACACGTTCCCCGCCAGGATCTGCTCGATGGCCTGGGTCATCTGCGCCCGGGGCGAGGATTTGGTGATGAAGCCTACCGCCCCATAGGTGATGGCCTGCAGCACCACCTGTTTGTCTTCCTCGGCGGAAACAATCACCACCGGAATGGTCGGGGCCTCGTTGCGCAGGGCAATCAGCCCGTTGAGCCCGTTCATCCCCGGCATGTTGAGATCCAGCAGGATCAGGTCGAAGTCATCCTGTTCCCGGGTCAGTTCCAGGGCGGTGTCCAGATCGTCCGTTTCCACCACTTCGCTGCCGCCAAAACCGGCTTCGATCACACTGGTAATGGCTTCACGAAACAGCGGGTGGTCGTCGGCGATCAGTATCTTGTAGGCAGGTTCCATGCAGTCGGGTGCTCGGGTGTCGTCAATCTCGGGTTTCTCAGGCGTAGCATAGCCCAAGTTGTCGTCCAGGGTATCGGTGAAGGCAAGCGGAGAAGTCATGGCCCCGTCCTCATGAATGCGTGGGTTTGACCGGATCGGCGATCCGGGTCGGCAGTCCTGCGCCCATCCAGCTGTCGATACCATCCTTGTACCAGTAGACGTGACTGTAGCCCGCCTCGGTGATGCGCTTGACCGCATTCCAGGACAGCCAACAGTCGGATTTGCAGAACACCACCACCGGCTGGTCCGGGTGATCGCCCGTCAGCCGCGCCAGGTTTTCCAGCAGATAGTTTTTCCACGGGGCGTCGATCTGGCCCTTGCCGGTGTTTGGCAGCCAGTGCGCCTGGGGAATGGTGTGGTGTGGTTCATCCTGCAGGAAGCGATCGTGCCGGTATTCGGCATTGATCACGTCGATCAGGACCAGATCGGGACGCTCAGCCAGCATCGCCTGCAGTCCGGGCGTGTCGATGGTCGTCGCGCCGGGGGCGGATTCAGGTGTGGGGCTGCGATAGCGATCCTGGCGAAAGCCGTCGCTTGAAAACAGCGCTGGGTTGTCGGCGAGAGCCCTACTGGCGGTATCTGGTATCGATTCAGCCAGGGCCGGGACGGCCAGGCTGACCAGCAACGCCAGGTTCAGCATGCTTCTGAACATGGCCAGACCTCTTGTTTATTCATGACAGGCTGGCGGCGGATCGCCGGGCCAGCTGTCCTCTATTGTTTGATCCCATTACACGCCATAAGGCGTGTGGCTTGAATGCGACCATCGCACCAAAAAACAGGCACTAAAGTACTATTCTGGCGCCCTGGTGGGGTTCGTATCGTGAGTACATGAATCTGAGACCGCTTTTCCGGACCCCGCTGAAACCAGCCCTGATGCTGGCCGGCTGGTTGCTATCAACCGCCTTGGCCGCTCAGCCGGCGCTGCGGGTCAGCGTGCTGCAATTTGGTACGGCGCACTGGGAACTGGTCGCCATGCAGGAGGCCGGGCTGGACCGGGCCAACGGCTTTGAACTGCAGGTCCAGCCGGTTGCCAACCTGGCTGGATCGCACCTGGCGGTCACCAGTGGCTCCGCCGACTCGGCGGTGGCGGACGTGGTCTGGGTGCAGGCCCAGCATGAACGCGGGATGGACTACCGCTACCTCCCGTTCTCCGCGTCCATCGGTGACATCGTGGTCCCCGCGGATTCGTCGGTGCAATCGGTCGCCGACCTGGCCGGACTGCGCCTGGGCGTCGCCGGCGGGCCGAACAGCAAGGGCTGGATGCTGCTCAAGACCGTGGCCGCGCGACAGGGACTGGACCTGCCCCGTTCCGCCCGGATTCAGTACGCGGCACCGCCCCTGTTGAGTGAAGCCCTGCGCCGGGGCCAACTGGACGCGATTGTGACCTACTGGCACTTCGCCGCGCGCCTGCGCGCCGAGGGCCGGTTCCGCAGTGCCTTCGCCATGCGCGACCTGCTGACGGCCCTGGAGCTGGATCCTGACCTGCCGGTGCTGGGCTACGTCTTCCGCGACGATTGGGCCGACGCCCATGTGGAAATCCTGGCGGGGTTTGCGGCGGCCCTGGAACAGACCCAACGACGCCTGTCGACTGAGCCGGACGCCTGGCAGGCCCTGCGCCCCATGATGCAGGTGACTGACGAGGCCACCTTTACGCTGCTCCGGGACGGCTTCCTGAGCGGGGCGCCATCGCCTCTTACCGCCTCCCGGGTGGGCGATCTGCAGCGGCTGCTGACACTGCTGGGAACCGGTGAGTCGGCGCTGATGCCGGCCCGCCTGTTCTACGCGCCGCCCTCCTGAGCGAGTTGACCATGTCCCGTAGTCTCGTCACCAAGGCTTCCTCGCCACCGGTCCGTTTCTGGACGCGCTGGATCGCCCTGCCGGCGCTGCTGGCCGTCTGGGCACTTCTGGCTCACGGACTGGCGACGCCGCTGTTGCCGACGCCGGTGGACGTGGCGCAGGCCGCCTGGCGGGAAGCGGCCTCCGGCGAACTGTTCCATCACCTGGGCGTCACCCTTTGGCGGGTGGCGATCAGCTTTGTGCTGGCGATGGCGCTGGGCACCGGTCTGGGGGTGTTCATGGGCCGGCATACCCGCGCCAACGCCATGCTCGACCCGCTGCTGGTGTTCTTCCTCAACCTGCCGGCCCTGGTCACCATCATCCTGCTGTACGTCTGGTTTGGCCTGGTGGAGACGGCGGCCATCCTGGCCGTGGTGATCAACAAGGTTCCCAATGTCACGGTAACCCTGCGCGAAGGCGCCCGCAGCCTGGATGGCCGGCTGGAGCAGATGGCGGACGTGTACGGTTTCACCTTCGGTCAGCGGGTGTGTGAGGTCTGGCTGCCGCAGCTGTTCCCCTATCTGATGGCGGCCACCCGCGGCGGTCTGGCGCTGATCTGGAAAATTGTGCTGGTGGTGGAGTTGCTGGGGCGTTCTGACGGCATCGGCTTCAAACTCCATATGGCCTTTCAAGTGTTCGATGTGGCCACCATCCTGGCCTACAGCCTGGTCTTCATCGCGGTGGTCCAGTTGGTGGAAATCGTCCTGTTGCAGCCACTGGAACGCCGGGCTTCGGCATGGCGCTACGTTGGAGGCGCACATGCTTGAACTGCGGATCGATCGCCTCGCTTATGACAAAGTCGTCGTGGAGGGCATCCACACCGGAGTGATGCCCGGCGATCACGTCTGTCTGCTGGGGCCTTCGGGGATCGGCAAGACCACGCTGCTCAATGCGGTTGCCGGTCTGGTACCGCGACTTCCGGAAAACGCGGTGGTTGGCCGGGACCGGATCCGGTTGGCTTACCTGTTTCAGGAACACCGCCTGCTGCCGTGGCGGACGGTGCGCCAGAATATCCGGTTGGTGGGCGCATCGGACGAGACGATCGATCGATTGCTGGCGGACGTGGGGCTGTCGGAGCATGCCGAATCACTGCCGGACCAGCTGTCGCTGGGCATGGCCCGGCGGGCCGCGCTGGCCCGGTGTCTGGCGATCGAGCCGGACCTGTTGCTGATGGACGAGCCATTTGCCTCACTGGATGCCGAGCGGGCAACCGAACTGCGCTATCTGATCGGCACGCTGCTGACGCGCCGTCCGGAGATGGCGATGATCTGCGTGACGCACGATCCGGCGGATGCCACCGAGCTGGCCAATCGGTTGTGGTATCTGGATGGAACACCGGCGACGTTGCGGTGGGATGAGCGGATCAATGGAATGGATGAGGTGGGGACGTTAATGGATCGCCTGAGAGGGGTGGTATTGGCTTGAAGGCGGGCGCCTGTTGGCGCCTCAGAAGCTGAAGCATCTGCTACACGCTCGAGTGGGTCTTAACATGTCGACGATCATTGGGCAGGCAATGCAGCATTGCACCGCATTTGCGTCAAAAAACTCCCTCTCCCCTCGCGGGAGAGGGCCGGGGAGAGGGGGCGTCATTCCATGTCGGCTATGACTCTCAGCGAGGCTTGCGCCTCGTCCCCCTCTCTCCAAACCTCTCTCCCTCCCGGGGAGAGAGGCTTTAAACACGTTACGCTCGTCATTGTTCCGGAATAGCCCAGCAGGGCTGCCCCCATCTTCTTGGCCTACTTCTTGACCCACTTCCCATCCTGCTTGACGTACTGCCCGGACGGCGTTTTTTCGATGGCCTTCTGGCCGGCCACGGATTCCACCTTGGTCACCGCGATGCCGTGCTTTTCGGCAATGCGGGCGTACTCGGCGCGGCGGGCTTCGTTGATGGCCTCGACGATGTCGGCGGCGTCGCCCTGGGGTTTGACCACTTCCAGGTAGCCGGTCGGGGTTTCGCCCACCAGTCCCTGGGTCTTGGCGGTTTCGAGTTTGCCCTTGGCGGTGTTCAGGTCCATCGCCAGGGCCGGCAGGCTGAGGCAGAGCGCGATCAACAGGGCGCCGATGCGTGCGGATACAGTCATGTCAGTTTCTCCTCCAGTGCGATGACGATCAGAACAGGCCTTCGTCTTCAAACAGTGCTTCCACATCTTTGTCGACCTTCACGTAAATCTCGTGCTGGATCTTCACGTTCAGATTGACGGTGATGGGCTCCTTCGGGGCCTCCATCTTCACCGTCGGCGTGCAGGCCGCCGCCATCAACCCCAGTGCCACGGCAGCCAGCGCCGCCCGGGACCGGGTTCCGGTTATCGTCATGGTTACTGCTCCTTCGTGTTGTCGTTCTGCCGTTGCTCGATCAGTTTTTTGACCCGCTCGGTCACCGTATCGTTCACCCGGCCGCTCAGCTGCAGGCTGGTCAGCAGGGCGGGAATGTCCTCTTGCAGGTTCACGTTGAGGACCACCGGCTGGCCGCCGTGGACATCCGGGTTCTTGCCCTCGATGTGCAAACCCAGTTGCAGGGTGCCGTCCCGAGCATAGTCTATGGTGCTGTCCAGCACCGAATAGTGAAAGTTTTTCATAGCCTCGGCGACGATGCCCATTGCCATATTGTCACCGGCCAAGGCTTGCAGCCTGCTACCCGGCAGCACCAGGCGGCCACCAGGCGAGAGCGCCCTCAAGTCACCGCCTTCCACCGCCACGCCGTCCCGGCCGATGCGGACCGGTACGGTACCACTGAGTTGGCCGGAGCCGGCCAGATCCTCGCTGGGGTAAAGCTTCATGATCTGTTCCAGATCCAGTTTCTCGACGATCAACGGTATCCGGATCGGCAGGCGGGCCAGGTTCCACTGTTGCGGTTCGACGTGGACCTGGCCACCCACCAGATCTGCCCGTGCCGTTTGCAGGGTCAACGTGCCTTTGAGGAACTGGCCCTTGGCCGCTGCGTAGTCAGCGGCGAACTGGATGGGCCCGATGGGCACACCGGGATTGACCGTCTGGATCGACAGGTCCGGCATCCGGGCAGTGAGCCGGTCGCCCTGCAGGGACACTGAAACGGGACCGGTCATGCCGCTCCAGGCGGTCCGGTTGAAGGTGCCGCCGACATTCTGGAGCTCGGCGCCGCTGTCCAGTTGCAAAGGACCGGACGCGGGTCGGGTCAGCGTGGTGTCGATATCCACCGTCCCCGCCGTGACATCCAGCAGCTTTGGCCAGCCTGCCCAGGTGGCCGCCCAGGCTTTACTGTCCTTCGGCGCCTGCAGGTGGCTGGTGATCTGGGCATTCAGGTCACCACCAAACGGCGCCTGCAATGCCACCTGCGCATTGGCACCGGACTGGGCCGTGAGCTGGCCGTCCAGGTCGAATTGTTTCAATGTGCTGGCCAGCGACCCTTTGAAGCGCCAGGACTGGGGCGTCAATTGCGGATGCGTGATCCGCCCGGTGGACAGCCAGACTGGCCCCTTGAATTGCAGGCTGTCGAGTGTGGGCTCGTCCGTGTGGTAACGGGCGTTCAGCGTCACGGAAGGGAAGTCGCCGCGAACGGTGTCCAGCTTAACATCGAGGTTAGTCGGTGCCGTGAGCTGGGCCAGCGTGACATGAGCGTCGGGACCGGTTTTCAGACTCAGGGACGAGGCGTCCGCTTGGCCGGTCAGCTTCAGGTCCAGCCGTGGCGATGCCAGCTGCCAGTCTCCCACTTGGGTTGTCGGCAGGCGACCGGTCAGCCGGGTCTGGTCGAACGCTACCGACCAGGGCGATGTCAGGGCCAGGGTCACCTGGCCATCCAGGGTGAGCTGGCTGCGTCCCTGGCTGGTCAGCGTGACGGCCAGGGGGAGAGTGCCGGGTGGGGCGTTGGCTCCGGGCTCAAGTGGCTGCGTTTCCAGGGTCAGGGTGTCTGGCCGGATGAGCGCCGGCAAGGCTTTGGACCAGTCCGCCGGCTCGGTCAGGGTCAGGTCGGACCGCAGCGAGTGTGCCTGCCACTGGCCCTTCGAGGCGGCCAGGTCGACGGCCAGGTCACCGGACACGGTGCCGACACCGGGCACCGGCCAGGGTTGGGGCAGTTCGCCTTGCAGGGCCACAGACCCGGAGGCGGATTTGAGCGGCGGTTGGCCGTCCGGCCAGTCCAGAGCCCAGTGCGCATCGACCTTCGCAGCGGCTGGCTGGCCGGGCAGGGCGTCGTCAGGGACCGGTGTCCACTGCTGCAGCCAGTCCACAAGCCATGGGGCCTGGGTCCATTCCGGGATCCGGGCGGTGCCGGTCCAGTGATGGGTGGGGCCGCTGCTGTACTCGGTTTGGGCTGTCAGGGTGGGTTGATCGTCGATGGCCAGTTGGGCGCTGGCGTTGATCTGTTCCGGCGGCTGGCCGTCCACCGTCGTGCGGAGATCCAGACGATGTCCGTCCCGTTTCAGTTGCAGGTTGAGCGCCAGGGGGTAGGGCTTACCGTTGAGGCTCAGACTGGCGGAACCGGCCAGTTCGCATTGTCCCGTCTGACAGGGCAACGTCGCCTGGAAGTGGTCGACGTTGACGCGGCGGGGCAGCCAGATGGGCCATTCAATCGGTGGAGAGGTGTCGTCTGTGCTATCCGGAGTGTCAGCCTCGGAGCCGGTTACGATCAGCTGAAGCCGGTCGAGGTGGAGCTGGTCAAGCTGAGGGATCATCCCCTTCCAATGCCATTGCAGGGACAGATCATTCCCACGGATCGCCCACTGCTGACCTGATCGGTTCAGCGCCACCTGGAAGTCGGTTGCGCCAAGGTGCGACAAGCCCAGATCCAGCCCGTGCCAGTCCAGTCGTTCGATGCCCTGCGACTCACGGGTCGCCTGCCACCATTGGCGCGCCCACAGCCCGCCGATCAACAGCAGGACAATGACGGCAATCACCAGCCCGAATACGACACGTCTCCGGCTCATGACGTTCCCTGACTCCCTCTGCGTATGGCCCGTCCGCGATCGGTTTCACCGACCGCCAATCCGTGATGTTCAAGCCCGACTATACAGGTCTTCGCCGGCATTCAGGGAGCGCGTGATACTTTGGTGATGATTTGGTGATGGCGTTGTCATGCAATCCCACTGTGGCGGGCCTAAGCTGGAGGCGATTCATAACGGAGCACACCGTCATGGCCCGAACCCGCCTGAAAACCGTCTACCGCCACCCGTTGCCTGTCCGCATCGGGCACTGGGTCAATGCGCTGTGCCTGTTCATCCTGCTGTTGAGCGGCCTGCAGATCTTCAACGCCCACCCGCATCTCTATTGGGGCAGCGCTTCCGACTTTGAGTCGCCCTGGCTGTCAATTGATTACCACTGGTCCCGGGATGATGGTTATTCCGGCTGGACCCGTGTCTACGACTGGCAGGCGGACACCACCGGCGTATTGGGCGCGTCGCCGGGTTCGAACGGAGAACTGGAAGGCCGGGCCTTTCCGTCCTGGCTGACCATCCCCGGCTCCCGCTGGCTGGCGATGGGGCGCAGTTGGCATTTTTTCTTCGCGTGGATCCTGGTGATCAACGCCAGCCTGTTCCTGATCTGGGCGCTGTTCGCCGGCCACCTGAAGCGTCTGGTGCCCACCGTCGAGGACTGGCGCGGTTTTGGCCGGTCCGTGATCGATCACCTGCGGCTGCGCCACCCGACCGGTGAAGCGGCGACCCGCTACAACATCCTGCAGAAGCTGGCCTACCTGACCGCGATCTTCGGTCTGGGCGGGCTGATCGTGCTGACCGGCCTGTGCATGTCACCGCGAATGGATACGGTTCTGGAGCCGGTACTCGAATTCTTCGGCGGGCGTCAGTCCGCGCGCAGTATCCATTTCCTGGCGGCCGGCGGCTTTGTCCTGTTCGTCGCCATCCACCTGTTTGAAGTGATTGTCAGTGGCCCCATCAACCAGTTGCGCTCGATGATCACGGGCTATTTCCGCTACCACGACGACGCCACCGGGGTGGCCTCAAACCGGGAGAACCGCCATGACGGATAACACGCGCCGCCGATTCCTCAAGACCCTGCTGGCCGGTGGCGGCATGGCTACCCTGACCGGCTGCGACTATCTGTCGGAGAAACCCTGGTTCCGCGACACCCTGGCCCAGGGCGAAAAACTCAGCGATGCGGTCCAGCACGCCATCACACCGCGCAAGGCGATGGCCCGGGAGTTCACCCCGGCGGATATCTCGCCCAGTTTTCGTGCCAACGGCACCACTGATCCCGACGGGACGGAATACCGTGGACTGGCCGCCAACGGCTTCCGCGATTACCGGCTTAAAGTCGGCGGTATGGTGGAGAACCCCATGACGCTGGATCTGGCGGCCATTCGCGCGTTGCCGTCACGCACGCAGATCACCCGACACGATTGCGTGGAAGGCTGGAGTGCCATCGGCCAGTGGACCGGCGCCCGGCTCAGCGCCCTGGTGGAACAGGCGCGTCCCCATCCGGACGCGCGCTACCTGGTGTTCCATTGCGCTGACCGTTACGGCCGGAGCGACAGCCCCTATTACGAAAGCATCGATATGGAAGACGCCCATCATCCGCAGACGCTGTTGGCGTACGAGCTTAACGGCGAACCGCTGCCGATCGCCAATGGCGCACCGCTACGGCTTCGGGTGGAACGTCAGCTGGGCTACAAGATGGCCAAGTACGTGATGGCCATCGAGGTGGTCGACCGTTTCGATCACATCGGCCGTGGCAAAGGCGGCTTCTGGGAGGACCGGGGCTACGCCTGGTATGCCGGCATTTGACCTGGATCGGGACGTGACTTGTCGCTTCCGGAAACATGAACCAAGCTGGAGTGCTTCGATTCATGGGTTCTTATCCCGGGGAGCGTCATGTCCACGACCGACCGTTTCCGCTGGGGCATCATCGCGCCCGGCCGTATCGCCCACACCTTCGCTGAAGCCCTGGCGGGCATCGACGACGCCGTGCTGACGGCTGTCGCCAGCCGGGATCCGGTACGGGGCGCCGAGTTTGCCCGAGCCTATTCGACAGAAGACCATTCGGTCCGCGTCTGTCCTGACTACGACAGCCTGATCGACGAGCCCGATATTGATGGTGTCTACATCGCCAACCCGCACCGCTTTCACGCCGACTGCGTACGGCGCTGCCTGGAAGCGGGCAAGCCGGTGCTTTGTGAAAAACCGCTGACCGTCACGACGGCCGGCGCGGAGTCTCTGTTCGAACTGGCCGAAGACCGGGGCGTGTTTCTGATGGAGGCGGTTTGGTCACGCTTCTTGCCCGTCTGGGATCAGGTCCGCGATTGGGTCAGGCAAGGTGCCGTCGGTGAGATTCATTCCGTCCACTCCGACTTCTGCTTCCGGCTGCCGTTCAAATCCAATGGACGGCATTGGGACATCAACCAGGCCGGCGGTGTGACGCTGGATATGGGTATTTATGCGATCTCCCTGTCCAACTTCCTGTTCGGGCGCGGGCCGGACCGGGTGCAGGCGTCGGTGTTGAAAGGGGAGACCGGTGTGGATATTCGCACTGCGGCACTGCTGGATTACGGCCACGCCGTCAGCGCCTTCACCAGCAGCTTTATCGCCCGACGCGACAACACCATGCGCATCGAGGGCAACGCCGGCCGCATCGTGATCGACGGGCCCTTCTGGGGCTCGGATCGCGCCACCCTGACGCGTCACGACGCCGAGCCGGACGTCGCGGACCGGCCTCGCCGGATCAACGGCTTCGAATATCAGATCGAGGCGGCCATGGCCGACATTCGTGCCGGTCGACTGCAGAACGCCCGCATTCCCTGGGCGGATACGCTGGCGACGGCGCGGGTAATTGATCGGATTCTGGAAGATGGCGGTGTGGACTATCCGTTTCTCTAGTTTTTTAACGTTGTCGTTTCAAACGTTGATCAATTGGAACCCAAATTTGGCCTTGGGAGTCTGAAACCAATGGAGGCCATCGCTTCCGTCGCCTAAGAGGGCCGTCCATAGCCGCTTATGCGACGAGGACATCCTGTCCTCTGCTCCAGCGATGACCTCCATTGGTTTCGATCGGGCCTTTTGCAAAGCCCTGTAAAAGACATGCACTACTACCGGGTCGTTTCTAGTCAGGCATAACGCCAAAATCAGATGGAAGGAAGCGAACGTCCTTGCCGGAGGAAGGACAGGGACGTCCTGGTTGCAATAGCGGCCATGGACGGCCGTCTAGTGCAGCGGAGGCAAGGAGGTTCGCTTACTTCCCGCACAAGCTCGCAGGCAAGTGCTTTCTCAATGTTGCTCTGAATCAAACCTTGTAGTGCGCCAGCTCCTTCTGTAACCGCTCCGCCAGGGCAATCAACTCCTGACTGGCCGCACGGGTCTGATCCGCCTGGGAGGAGGTTTCCTGGGCATTGTTGTGGATGCGTTCCAGGGTGTTGTTGATCTCCTCGGCCACCTGGCTCTGCTCCTCGGCGGCACTGGCAATATCGGTGTTGCGCTCGGAGATGCGGGCGACCGCCTCGCGAACCTGATTGATGGCATCGCCGGATTCCTGGGCCTTGGCGGACAGGTTGCCCGCCAGCTCCCGGGTGGCATCCATCTTCTGGGACGCACCCTTGGCACCGGACTGCAACCGCTCGATCTGCTCGCGGATGTCGTCGATCGAATTCTGCGTGCGGGTGGCCAGCATGCGCACTTCATCGGACACCACCGCAAAGCCCCGACCGTGCTCACCGGCCCGGGCGGCTTCAATCGCGGCGTTCAGCGCCAGCAGATTGGTCTGCTCGGCGATGGAGTGAATCACATCCAGTACGCTGCTGATGGCCTCGCTGTGCTCATCCAGCTCCGTGACGGACTCGGCACACTCGGCGATGGTCCGGGTCTGCTGCTCGATGATGCGGATGGTTTCCTGCACCAGCGCATGGCCGGATTGGGCGTCGTTATCGGCGCCCTTGGCGGCTTCCTCGGCGATGGACGCGCTTTCCGCCACGTTCTGTGCCGTCAGCGACATCTCGTGCATGGACGAGGCCACGTGCTCGGTATCACCGGTCTGACGGGCAATGGACGCGCTGGAATCCTCTGCCACCTTCACCAATCCCTGGGACGCATTCAGCACTTCACGGGACGACGCGCTGACATCGCGGATAGTGTCCTGCACCCGGGCCAGAAGCTTGTCGAAGCCATTGGCCATCTGACCGAACTCGTCCCGGCTGGTGGCATTGAAGCGGATGGTCAGGTCACCTTCGCCCTCGGCAATGTCGTTGACCGCACCGATCATCCGGTTCAGCGGGCGCGTGATGACGGCAGACACCAACAGGTGGATGGCGAGAATCAGCAGGGCGCCCACAATCACGATGACCAGGGCGGTGCCGAGAGAGTCGGCGGTAATCGTGTCGGTCAGCTCGTCGCTGGAGTAGGCCGACACCACTTTGTAGCCCCAGGGATCGAAGGGCGTTTCCGATTTTACCCAGTCGCCGTTATCGCCAGTGAGGGCGGCCTTGACCACATCGTCGGTCTGGTTGTCCGAATGCATCCGGATACGGCCCTTGTCGTCCACCAGCGCTACGAAGCCCCGGTCCAGAACCCGCGAGCCGGCGATGGCGTCCTCAAGCAGCGACATATCCGCCGAGTAGCCGACATACCAGATGCCCACCACCTGGCCGGAACCATCGCGCATCGGGGCATAGCCGGTGAGGTAGGGTTTGCCCAGGATATCCACCTGGCCATAGAACGCCTTGCCGGACTGGATGGCGCGGAAAGCGGCGCCCTCCGGGTTGAGAATGGTGCCGGTAGCCCGCTGGCCGCCGTCTTTCTTCACATTGGTGGAGACGCGCACGTAGTCGCTGCCGTCGTAGACGAACAGTGTGGCGGTGCCGCCCATGTCATCGGTCAGGGCGTCGACCAGCTCATAGTGGTTGGCCATGGGCTCGCCGCCCAGCTGCAGATCCGGCACGGTGCGGTCGCCCACGCGGGTGTCGTCGCCGCGTCCCGGTACGCCGATGGCTTTGCCGCGCTTGATCAGCACGTTCATGCTGCTCTTGACCCGCTCCATCATGATGGAATCGGTGACCGAGAGCAGTCGTATGACCCGCTGTCGTGCGTCGGTGGACTGGCTTTCCGCCGTGTGGGTCAGTTCGTTGTCGCGGGAAACGATGGTGAAAACGGCGCCTGCGATCACGACAACGGAAATCAGCAGGGTGATGGCAAGGAAAAACTTCTTCTTGACGGACATCGAGTCGGGCTCCTGATCGATAAGGCACCGCCGTCCTGCTGGCGGCATTCGTTGGACGTTTATCGACCAATAGTCGACAAACTTTACTCTGTCACCCAGCCCGGCGTTGCCCAGATCATCGCTGGCTGACGGTTGCTCGGGATAACATCAAATCGATTTTGGGAGCGGCACCCGGAAAGGCCGCGAGTGCCGCTGCATCCAGCCGATGCCCCGGTCGGTCGAGCGACGTTATGAGTGATTGCCGGCCAGCAGATAGCAGGGGGAGATTCGATGTTCGGTATTAGCTGGGGTGATGTCAGGCATTAGCCAGACCTTGGTTTACAGGCTGCCTGGCCACGCGCACCATAAATGGCTTCATGTACATGCCGCTTATGACCCTGATAACAACGAATCGGATCGATAGCGCGTTGACGGATGGGTCATTATCCAGCCATTACACATTGATCGACCCACACAACAGGTGCTGCCGGCCGCCTATCCCCCGAGCAGTGCGGAGTTACAGGCTGATTCGGCTGGCCAGCCTGATGGAACTGGACAGTCTCTGGCGCCGGATGTGCCTTCCTGTTTTGGACCGAATAATTAACGAAGCACAAAGGAGAGAATCGACCATGCAGCATCGAATGCGAGCGCTGAAATCCCTGCTGTTGGCGGGTGCCTGCACGCTGGCCGTCTCGGCCCAGGCGGCCGTTCCGGAACAATGCCAGACGGTCCGCTTCAGCGATCCCGGCTGGACCGACATCAACGTCACCAACGCCCTGACCACGACCGTACTGAAGGGGCTCGGCTACGACACCAGCATCGATCTGCTGTCCGTTCCAATCGGCTTTAGATCACTGCAAAACAACGACATCGACGTGTTCCTGGGCAACTGGATGCCGGCCCAGCAGAAGTTCGCCGACCAGTATGAGGGCGGTTACGAACGCCTGCGGGCCAACCTGAAGGGCGCCAAGTTCACCTTGGCCGTGCCGGATGACGTCAAGGAGAAGGCAGGCGTGACGAGCTTTGCCGATCTCGACAAGCACGCGGACCAGTTCGACCACAAGATTTACGGCATCGAACCGGGCGCGCCGGCCAATAACCTGATCCAGAAGATGATTGATAACGACGACTTCGGCCTGGGCGACTGGAAACTGGTGGAGTCCAGCGAACAGGGCATGCTCAGCCAGGTCAGCCGGGCCGAACGGCGAGACCAGTTTGTGGTGTTCCTCGCCTGGGAACCGCATCCGATGAACCTGCAGCACGACCTGACCTATCTGTCCGGCGGCGACGACTACTTCGGGCCCAACTACGGTGGCGCCACCATTTACACGCTGACCCGGAACGGCTACAGCGACGACTGCAGCAATGTGGGCACGCTGCTGGATAACCTGCAGTTCAAACTGGATATGGAAAGCCAGATCATGGGCAGCATCCTCAACGATGGCGAGGAGGCCGACGAGGCCGCGCGCGCATACCTGAAAGCACACCCGGACGTGCTGTCCGCCTGGCTGGACGGCGTGACCACCGTTGATGGCCAGCCGGGGCTGCCCGCCGTCAAGCAGGACCTGGGGCTGTAACCGGCGCTCAGTCCAACCGCTTATGCACCCGCAAGGTGGCGATCCACATCGCCACCGACGCGAACACCACCAGCGCCAACAGTTCCGGCCACAGGTCGACGAGACCGGCGCCCCGCAGCATGATGCCCCGCACCAGGCGGATAAAATGAGTCAGTGGCAGCACCTCGGCCAGCCACTGCGCCGGTGTGGGCATGCCTTCGAACGGAAAGATGAAACCGGACAGCAGCATCTGCGGCAGGAAGGTGAAGATCGCCGCCTGCATGGCCTGGAACTGGGTGGTGACCAGCGTCGAAATGAAAATCCCCAGGGCCAGGCTGGCGATGATAAAGACCAGTGCCGCAGTATAGAGGGCGAGCAGGCTGCCGCGCACCGGCACCTGGAACACCAGGGCGCCAAGGATCAGCACCAGCGTCGTCTGCACCAGCCCGATGCCGATGAAGGGCAGGACCTTGCCGATGGTCAGCTCTGCCGACGACAGCGGCGTGGTGATCAGGAATTCCAGGTTGCCCTGTTCCCGCTCCCGCACCAACGCGATCGCCGTAAACATCACCATGGTCATGGTCAGGATCACGCCGATCAGCCCCGGTACCGTGTTCAGCGGCGCTTCCCGCTGGGGATTGTAATAGCTCACGATTTCCACCGCCGAGACGCTGTCGGCGGTCGCTGACGCGTCGCCCCGCATCAGGCTTCGCACCGGGAACTGGCCGATTTGGCGGGCGGCCTGCTGGACCACCTGGTCCGAGCCGTCCACCACCAGCTGGAACACTTTGCGATCCGGGTCTGACAGCCGCTCCTCCAGATCCGGAGGAATGATCACGGCCGCCTTGATGGCACCTTGCTGCAACAGACGATCGGCCGCTACCGGTGCGGTCAGGACCTCATTGAAATCGAACACCCGGGACTGCAGCAGCTGCTCGGCCAGCTCGCGGCTGGCACTGGAACCCGCCTGATCCACCACCGCGGCAGGCAAGTGGCGAACGTCCATGTTGATGGCGTAGCCGAACAGCAGCAGCTGCATCAGCGGAATGCCGACGATCATGGCGTAGGTCAGCCGATCCCGGCGCAGTTGACGCAGTTCCTTGCGGATCACGGCGAGCAGGCGGCGCAGGCTGAAACCGCTCACGGTCCGTTGCCTCCCCGGGTAGCGGCGACGAAGACATCCTCCAGGTTGGGATCGGTGGGGGCCACTCGTGCCTCGATCCCCTCGGACTGCAGGCGGTCGGCGACCGGTTCCCGGGTGTTCTCGCTGTCTACCAGTACCCGCAGGCTGGCGCCAATCTGGGCGCTGGACAGCACGCCGGGCAGGTTGGCCAGCGCGAGCTCGGCCGCGTGGGGACGGGCCGTTTCCACCAGCAGGGGCAGGGCGCCCAGATCCGCCTTGAGCTGGTCCGGCGAGCCTTCCCGCATCAGCCTGCCTTCCTGCAGGATGGCCAACTGATGACAGCGCTCGGCTTCGTCCATGTAGTGGGTGGACACAAGCAGGGTGGTGCCCGCCTCGGTCAGCTTGAACAACTCGGCCCAGAAATCCCGTCGTGATTGTGGATCGACCGCACTGGTGGGTTCGTCCAGAAACAGCAGTTCCGGTTCGTTGAGTACCGCGGCAGCCAGCGCCAGCCGCTGCTTCTGGCCACCGCTGAGGGTGCCGGCCAACTGCGTCGTCAGCGCGTCCAGGCGATAGGTCTGGATCAGTTCCTCCAGGCGCTGGCGGGTCCGGGTGCGGTCGAGGCCAAACAGGTGGGCGACGAACTGCAGGTTCTCGGTCACGCTCAGGTCCCGGTACAGGGAAAAACTCTGGGTCATGTAGCCGATGCGGCGCTTGAGGGTTTCCGCCTGTCTGGGAATGTCCAGATCCAGCACCCGGATGTCGCCTTCGCTGGGCAACAGCAGTCCGCACAGCATGCGAATGGTGGTGGATTTGCCGCAGCCGTTGGGGCCGAGGAAGCCGTAGACGCGGCTCCGGGGAATCTGGAGATCGAGATGATCGACGGCCGTCAGGTCGCCAAAGCGACGGGTCAGCCCGTGGGTGACGATGGCGGCCGGCTCATTCGCCATCGACCGGCTCCGTTGATGCGGGCCATGCCTGGGCGGGCACACCGGCCGGCAGTGATTGTGCCCGTTCGCCCTGGAGCACGAGCTCCGCCCGGTAGACCAGGCGGCTGGCGTCGTCACCACTGAGGGCGTAATACGGCGTGAAGGCCGGATCGCTGCGGATGCTGCGGACCACGGCGTCGAAATCCTCGGCCACACCGTCTACTTTGACACGGAAACGGTCGCCCGCCTGGATGACGGTCCTGCGGGCTTCCGGGACAAAAATGCGGACGTAAGGTGCGTCACCACTGAGCAACGTCACCAGCGGATCACCCGCCCGCGGTTGATCGCCGAGTTTGTGGGGCAGGCTGTCCACCCGCCCGCCCCGCGGCGCGTGCACATCCAGTCGTTCGCGGCTGACGGTCAGCTGGCGCACTTTGGCATCCGCACTCTGCACCGCCGCCTGGGCCTGGTCCAGCTGCTCGGCCCGGGTGCCCTTCAGCAGCTCATTGAGCTGGGCCTGGCGGGATTCCACGGCGGCATTGGCGCTGTCCAGGGCGCTTTCCCGGTCGTCGAGCTGGGCTTTCGGAGCGGTGCCGCGTTGATAGAGCGTTTGCGTACGCTGAAGGGCCTGCTCGGCGTTGCGCGCCTGGCTGATGGCACCGGCCAGGTCGGCCCGGGCGGCTTCGATAGTTTCCGGTCGGGCGCCATGGCGCAGCTCCTCCAGGCGGGCCGTCTGCTGCTGTAGCGTGGCCCGGGCCTCGTCCAGTTGGGCCTGCAACCGACGGGCATCCTGGCGCAGGATCAGGGCGCCTTTGGAAACCGTTTGCCCCTCGGTGACGGCCATCTCGGTAATGGGTTCGGACGCTTCCGCCAGAACCACAATACGGTCCCATTCGACCGTTCCCAGCAGTGGCTTGGCTGCGCGATCGCATCCACTGACCAGGGGCAGGCCGAGGCACGTGATCAGGAGCAGTTTCAGTGCAGCCATGATGGCATCAGCGTCCTTTAGCAGGGAGAGAAAAAGCGGTGCGCATTCCGTGACTTGCTGATGAGTATAGACGCCGGACCGGCGGCGTCGCACTGAGCGGGATCAAGAACCCGGACGATAAGGGGGTCCCGGATCGGGACCCTGTGGGGGATAGGAGTCAGAAGTTGAAGCCAATGCCGGCGCTGTAGGCCCAGGCACCGTCATCGAAGTTGTTCTCCGCTTCGTCGGCGTTGTCGAAAAAGATCTGGTACTCCGTCTGCACCGTGATGTAGGTCTTGGGCAGCACGTAGTACTTCACGCCCAGTTCCGGTCCGGCGAAAAACGTCTCATCCACATCGTCGCCATAGATGCCGCCCAGGTTGGCGCCCACGAAAGGCCGCCAGTCGCCGGCGTTGAAATGGTAATCCCCGAAGAATCGGCTGGCGCCGCTCCAGCTGGAATTGTCATTGGTGTCCGCGAAGCCGATGCTCTGGCGCAGCCCAAAGGCGGTCGAGGTGCTGTAGAACTTACCGAGGTCGAAGCTCACGCTGGCCGTGTTGTTGTCGAAATCGGTATCGCTGGACCCTGAGCCGGCCAGGGTAAAGAGGCGGTCTCCCTTGGTGGGTTCGGCCGATGCCAGCATCGGCAGCAGCGTCAGACAAAGGATTGCGATTGAAGGGGTGCAGCGCATGGCGTTGCCTCCTGCTTGTCGTGCGGGCGCGCACCGGAGATCGTTTCCTCCGGCCCATGGAACCTTGCCCTCCTGAATCCCTGCGCGCGTGGAATGTCAGGGACCGCACCGTGACTTCTCATTCTGAGCCTAGAAGTCAAAACAACGGCGCGACCGCCTCACGCCCGATTTGTAATGTGAGGTTCCGGACGTGTCGAAACCAGGGCCGGTCCTGATGGGCAAACCTGTCGTGTTTTGATCCTGGCGGGCGGTGCGCCAGGCTTGGGGTTTGCTGATGGGGCGCGCATGCAGGCGGCTGAAAATAAAGGCGAGGTGTGAGCATTTGTGAGTGTCGGATCAGCGGCGACGACGGTCGGTTACCGGGTAGGCCGGCGCTGACTTGGGGCTGTCATGTTTTACAGGTCGTTCCAGCCCGTCCGGAGCGTTAACGAAGTTTAATGCGCCGGGCCATCGACGAGGGGGAAGGAGGAGCCCGGTGCCGAAACGACGTCCGGCACCGGCCGGCATCCGCTATTGCGGCGGTGCCGGGAACTGAACGTAAGGTCCCCGGGGTTCCTGGTCCGGTGGGAGGTAAGCCGGAGCCGGCTGCCCGGCGGGTCCCTGGTGGCGGATGAAGTGGTAGATCGCCCGCAGGTCCTGGTCCGACATGTCCCGCAGGGCAAACCAGGGCATGGGCGGTCGGTACTGCGTATTGCGGGCCAGGCTGAGCCACTGGTCCTCCGTCAGGGACTGCATGGTCAGCCGCAGGTTGCTGGGGTAAGTTGTGCCCCAGGGGCCGCGCCAGCCGAGGCTGTCGCCCGTCAGCCAGTTGCTGTCCGGGACCTGACCGCCGGACATGGCATAACCCGGCGTATGGCAGTCGTTGCAGCCGGCGATCTGGGTGAGGTAACGGCCGTGACGAATCAGCTCGGTGTCGTCATCGGCGGCGATAGCGGCGTTCACGGTCGACAATAGCCAGACCGTAAGAGCCAGGAGGGTTTTGGAACAGCGAAAAAATGGGGATGGGTGAACAGTGCGCGCGACCATAATGGCCTCCGACACGGGACGCGATCACGCTTGACCGCAAAATTTAAGGTAATCCCTTTGGCGGCCAAGTCAATCACTCTCGAATCCGGTCTTTAAACGCACGCCTCCTGCGTCGCTTCCCGTGGTACGCGTGCCCCGCGCAGCCCCAGTTCATCGGCGTACAGCAGGTTGCCGATGCCCATGACGACGTTGCCGATGGAGATGTGGCCGGGTGGGGCGGTTCCCTCGTCGGTGACGCCTTCCTGTTCCGCCTTCAGCAGCACCCGGAGCACATCGCCAAGATGAATCAGCAGGTCCAGCGCGCCAAAGTCTTCGGGAGGGTTGTCCATCTGCCCGGTCACATAGGCTCGGGCTTCTTCCACGATCGCGGCCTGGTGGCGGCCCAGGAACTCGGTATCCAGGCCCATCATGGTCTGGTAACGGCGCTGTCGTTCCAGACGAATGGCTTCGATGCAGGTTTCTTCTGCCTGCGCGTCACCGGTCGGCACACGCGTCATTCCGGCGAGGCGGAAATCCACATTGCCTTCGCCGAGCTGCCGGCGGACTTCATCCCGCACTTGATGCCGGGCCCGGGGCAGGAACTGGTTGATGGCCTGCCGCTTGGTCCGGGCCAGGTCCTCCCGGGTCACTTCCCGCACCAGCATGGCGAGGATGCGGGCGCATTCCACCAGGTCCGGCCACAGGTCCACATCGATCGCATCGAGATCGTCCGGCAGCAATCGGGTGATGGTTTTTGCTTCGAAGTACAGGCCGGTGATGTCGGCGGCGGTGAGGCTGGATCGGGCAATCACCTTGCGAAGGCCCAGTCGCTCGATCTCGCTGAGGAGGCCGGGGAGCAGGAGGAGGGTGTAGTGTTGTGCGCCTGTCGAGGGTAACGCCATGGCATTTCCGGGGTGGCCCTTCCTACCTTTAAGCGTAGCAGGTGAGCCCCCGGTGTGCCTGAGTGCGGCTGGTCAGCGCCGCTTGAGCGTCCGGATCACCTCGTAGCAGGCGCCCATGGTGTGGTAGTCCGTCTTGCCGGCCGGGCTCTTTTCGTCGGAGTACTGGCGGTTGTCCCGGGTGAGTATGCGGTACCAGGCGCCGTATTCATGATCGACAAAATGCGACCAGACATAGCGCCAGATGCGGTCGTACCAGTCCCAGTACTGCGACTCGCCGGTGGCTTCGGCCAGCAGCGCCGCGGCGGCAAAGGTTTCCGCCTGCACCCAGAAATACTTGTCGTCGTCGCAGATCGAACCGTCCGGCGCAAAGCCGTAAACGATGCCGCCGTGCACGTCGTCCCAGGCGGTGGCCAGGGCCCGGTCGAACAGGTCCCGGGCGCGGTCGATCATCCAGGGCTCGGGGCGGTGGCGGTGCAGGATCAACAGCAGCTTGGTCCATTCGGTCTGGTGGCCGGGCTGAAAGCCCCACGGGCGGAACAGGTGGCGAGGATCGTCGCGGTTGTAGTCCCAGTCGATCTGCCAGTCGGCGTCATAGTGCTCCCAGATCAGGCCATCGCCCTGTGCGGCCTGACGTTCGCAGATGTTGCGGGCAAGCGTATGGGCCCGGTCCAGGTAGCGGGTTTCACCGGTGGCTTCGAATGCGGCCAGCAGCGCTTCGCAGGTGTGCATGTTGGCGTTCTGGCCGCGGTAAGGTGACAGCACCGACCAGTCGGCGTTGGCTTCGTCGGCGTAGAGACCGGCGTCCGGTAGCCAGAAGTGGTCTTCCATCAGGTCAAAGGCCTTGCCGATGCCGTCCCGGGCTTCGCTGATGCCGCATTCATAGGCCGTGGCGTAGGCCAGCAGGACGAACGCCATGCCGTAACAATGGCGGGTGCTGTCTTCCGGCTGGTGATGGTCCAGGGTCCAGGCATAGCCCCGTTGCGCCGGCTCCCAGTGGACTTGTTCCAGATAATCGAGCCCGTGGCGCGCCAGCTCCAGGTCGTCCGGCCGCTGGAAAAAATGGCCGGCTTTGGCGTAGTTGAAGACGAACCGCGTCGAGCTGACCAGGTGGCGATGGTGCGCGTTGTAGACCGTGCCGTCGTTGCGGAAATACTGGAAAAAACCGCCGTCGGGGTCTTTGCAGCGTCCTTCGTAGAACGCCAGGATGCTGCGGATGTGATCGGTCAGGAACGCGGGGTCGCGGAAATTCGGGGTCTCGCTCATGGGGCCGTCCGTTGCTGGGTGGATTGTTGTTGTCTGCGCCACCCTATCCTACCGGACACCCGACGTCTGTTGGCCGTTGGGATGACCTGTGTGAAGGGGCAACGGGAGCCATTAGCCGCCGTAGCCGTGGCCGGAACTTTTGAAATCCCCCTCCAGGAAACTGCTGGCAAAATCCACAAAAGCCCGCAGCTTCGGTGAAATATGGCGAGAGCGGGGGTACTGGATGTTGACGCGCCCCTGGTAGCGGCCCTCGATGGCCCAGTCGTCGAGGACCGTGACCACCGTACCTTTGCGCAACTGGGTATTCACCGTGAAATCGGGAAAGATGCCGATGCCGAAATGGTTGCACACGGCGTCCATGCGAATTTCCGTGTGATTGACGATGTAGCGGCCGTTGGTTTCCACGGTGACGGTTTCGTCGCCGCGGCGGAATGTCCAGATGTTGTCGGTGACCGTCTCGCCCAGGGACAGGCAATCGAAGTTGACCAGCTCGCTGGGGTGACTTGGCTTGCCGTGCTGGGCGATGTAGGTCGGCGAGGCGCAGAGCACCGCTTTGACCACGCCCAGCCGCGCCGCCACCAGGCCCTCGATGGGCGTGTCGGTAATGGTGACCACCGCATCGATGTCGTCGTAATGGGGATCGAGGGTGCGGTCCGTCACCACCAGCTGCACTTCCACGTCCGGGTAGCGGTTCAGGAAGGGCGGGACCGCATGGCGCAGCACCTGCGCGCAGTAGGCCTTGGGCACGCCGATCTTGAGCCGCCCATGGGGTTCCCCATGGGCCTCGTCGGCGATATCCAAGACATCCTGGGCGGAGTCCAGCACCGACTTGCAGTGGGCGAAGACTTTTTCCCCGGTGGCATTAAGACGCAGGCTTCGGGTGGACCGTTCCAGCAGGCGCACCTTGAGGGCGTCCTCCAGCCGGGAGACCTGGCGACTGACCGCAGACGGCGTGGAACCCAGCTTCTGGGCCGCTGAGGTGAACGATCCGGTTTCCACCACCGTCACGAACACCGCCACGTCCTGCATGATCGACATCACGCGATTTGCACTCACTGTGCACAACTCCTTTTCCGTAACCCGGGCTAATCCGATTCGGGTCAGTTAGTTAGCATAACAGTGGACCTGGCAGGAAACCTCCCCTGGCTTCCTGCGGTTCTCCCCTCCAATAACACCATGAAATTCAAACGGGAAGGCGTGACGATGAAAAAGCTGCGCAGTGTGACGGATCTGGATTTTGTGTGTGAACGGGTTGACCACGTGGTGGCCCTTTTCAGTGGTGGCCTGGACAGCACTTACCTCCTGAAATTACTCAACGACCGGAACGTGGCCGTCACCGCCGTCGCGGTGGACCTGGGCGACGATCCGGATATTGCGACATTGCACCATGTCGCCGCGAAGTTCGGTGCGCGGCTGCGCATTGTTGATCTCAAGCAACTGTTCACCCGGGAAGCGGCCCTGCCGGCGATCCGCGCCCAGGCCCGCTACCTCAGTACCTTTCCAATCAGCTCCTCGCTGTCACGTCCCTTTATAGCACGGGCCGCGGTGGATGTTGCCGAGTCGTTGGGATGCGGTGCCATTTTTCACACCGCGACCCAATCGCAGAATAGCCTGCGGCGGCTCAACGGCGCCATCGAGCAGCTCGGGTTCAATGGTTTTTACGGTTCACCCTACGAGTACACCTCCATCAGCCGCAGCGACAAGATCCGCGCGCTCAAGTCGGCTGGGCTGATGTCGTTCGAACAGCGTATCGTCAGCGGTGACAGCAACCTCTGGTGCCGGGAGTTCGAATCCGGCGTGCTGGATAATCCCGAGAGCTTCAGCGTGCCGGAAAACCTCTACGCCTGGACCCGGGTCGACGCTACTCGCCAGTCGGAATCGACCGGCCACAAGCTCTCCATTACGTTTCGCGCCGGCGAACCCGTGGCCGTCAACGATGGTGCCATGGAACCGCTGCCGCTGATCAAGCACCTCAATAACGTGGTGGGCGCCTACGGCATCGGCCGTTTTGCCGGACTGGAGCATCTGGCCGGTGGCGAGAAGGTGCTGGAAGTGCGTGAGGCGCCGGCGGCCCTGGCGCTGATGGACGCCTACCGCCACCTGGAAACCGCAGTGCAGGATTACGAACTGCTGCGGGAAAAACAGGCGCTGGAACAGCTCTGGGTCCGGGAAGCCGTGGAAGGCCGCTGGTACGGCACATTACGGGCGTCGATCGACGAGTTCCTGTTGCGTGCGTCCCAGGACGTGTCCGGCAAAGTCACCTATGACCTGTCCGCTTGCACGCTTTGCCTGGAAGCCATCCAGGGCGTCTGCCCACGTTATATACGCAACCGCGACGAGTGGGAGGCGCAGACCGCCGCGACGGCCAGCGCCCGCTCACTGGCCGACCTGGAGCCGGAAGAGGACGTGCTGCCTCTGGCCACCCGTCTTGCCATGGGAGCCTGACATGAGCGCGCAGGAAGTACCGCTGCCCCGCCAGACCCTGGGGCCGGCAGCGGAGGCGGCCGCAGCCGACCTGATCATCCAGGACTTTGCGTTTGTGCCCGGCCAGACCCTGGCCGGGCTGCTGGACCTGGCGCCCGGAACTTCGGACGCCGAGTGGCGGGCTTTTGCCCATTGCTGGAACCGGCTTACCCGGGATAACTATATGGCCGATCACGGGCGATACCGATACCGACGCTATGGCCGCTTCGAATACCGGGCGGACCGGGACTCGCTAAGGCTGTTGCCGCACCAGCCTTATTCCCAGCCCCTGTCGGTGAACCCGCTGAACGGTGGGATCCAGCGCTACTTCGATCCGCTGGAGGACGTGTTCGTGGCCAGCCCGGTGCTGCAACGTCTGTTGCGGACTATGGCCAAAATCTACGCCGCCGCCGACGGATACGCCTCCAACTGGCGTATCCGCCTGCATCCCTACCGGATCCTGGCGGCGACGGAAGCGCCGGGCCGGCCGACGCCGGAGGGGCTGCACCGGGATGGTGTGACCTACATCGCCTCGATGCTGGTGAACCGGCACAACCTGACCGGTGGCGAGACGCGCGTCACCGATACCGAGGGGGGCATCCTGTCGTCAGTCACCCTCGCCGAACCGATGGATCTGCTGTTGTCCGACGACGAAACCACCCTGCATGAGGTCTCGGAGATTCATCCCCTGGATGACCAGGGCCCGGCCTACCGGGACGTCCTGGTGATCGCCTTCGAGCGTATGGAAGCGCTCCTTTAGCACAGGAAAGGATTCAACCATGACACACACACGACACGGTTTCCCGGTGGCCGAGTGCCTGCTGTTGCTGGTCGCTGCCTTCTGGGGCACCAGCTATGGTCTGTCAAAACAGGCCCTGGTTTTCTATCCGGTGATGGGCTTTATCGCCATCCGGTTTCTCGCCACGTTCTTTACGCTGCTGCCGGTGCTGGTGCGGGAGTATCGCGCCGGTGGCGCGCGGGACTGGCGGGTCGGCCTGCCGACGGGGCTGATCCTGCTATCGGTCTTTATCTGCGAAACGTTCGGGGTACTGCACACCACCGCCGCCAACGCCGCCTTCCTGATCAGTCTGTGCGTGCTGTTTACCCCGTTTACCGAGTGGCTGGTCCTGCACCAGCGACCGTCGTTCGAGAATGTCGTGCTGGCCGGTGTGTCGTTTGTCGGTGTCGGGTTACTGACCACCGGCAGTGACGTCACGCTGAATATCGGCGACTTGTTGATCCTGTGCGCGGCGGTCCTGCGGGCGCTGATGGTGACCGTGACCCGCAAGGTCACCACCGGTAAGCGGATTTCCACCCTCAGCCTGACCGGTATCCAGTCCGGTGTGGTCGGGGTGGGCGCGCTGGCGGTATTGGCCCTGTCGGACCCGGCCGCCTTCGTTCAACTGCCGATGGATGCGAGTTTCTGGTTGATCGTGGTGTACCTGGTGCTGTTCTGCACCGTCTTTGCCTTCTTCGCGCAGAACTTCGGTGCCCGTAATATCGCGCCCACCCGGGTCTCGCTGCTGATGGGAACCGAGCCGGCTTTCGGGGCGTTGTTTGCGGTCTGGTGGCTGGGCGAGCAGGTCGCCCTGTCCGGTTGGGTCGGCGGCTGCCTGATCATCTTCTCGGCGCTGTATTCCATGGTGCCGAGAACGCCGCGTGGCGTGGTGGCGACCAGTTTGAACTGATTTCAGTCGCCGAGATCGCTGGCCTGGGTGCGAGCGCGCACGGTGTAGATGCGATAGCTGAGGGCCAGTACCAGGCAAGTGATCGCCGGTGCGGCGAGTGCCATAAAGTGCAGCGCGGCAAACAGGCTCGCGCCCACGGCGCCACCCAACACGAAGCCGGAAATGATCAACAGGAAAAGGATGGCCTTGCGCCGGTCAAAGCTCTCACCGCGCAGGGCGCCGCCCAGCATCAGGCCCAGATCCGTGAAAATACCGGTGACATGGGTGGTGCGTACGATGGCACCGCTGTAGGTGGTGACCAGTGCGTTCTGGGTGCCGCAGGCGGCCGAGGCGAGGCAGGCCCCCAGGAAGTGCCCGTTTTCGAGCAGGTAGATCGCCGACAGCAGCAGAACGCCCTCGATCACCAGCAGCGAATCGTAGTGGCGCCCCAGTTCCAGGGACTGACCGGAGAGCATGAATCCCGACAGCGCCGCCCCCAGCAGGAAACTCCCCAGAATACCCACCAGGAGCAGGGCACCCGACAGGTCGAGTGCGGCCAAAGAGGTGCCGACCGATGTGGCCGTACCCGACAGATGGGACAGCGCCTGGTGGGAGACCCCGAGTAGCCCGATGGCGTTGATGCAGCCGGCCGTCAGGGCCAGTACGAACGCGCCGTATTCCACCCACCGGGGCAATCGCGAGGTCATGGCGTCGCCTCAGGCGGAGGTATCGGCTTGCATGGACCGACCGTCGTCTTCAGCCGGCCGGCGTTTCCAGTAGCCAGCCAGCAACGACCCGGACACGTTGTGCCAGATGGAGAACAGAGCGCCCGGCAGGGCCGACGTCGCCGTGAAGAACTGGTTGGCCAGTGCCACCGCCAGTCCCGAGTTCTGCATGCCCACCTCGATGGCCATGGTGCGTGCCACCCGCTTGCTGAAACCCAAAGCGCGGCCGGCCGCATAGCCACCGGCCAGGCCGATCATGTTATGCAGCACCACCGCCACAATCACCAGGGGCCCCAGGGTGGACAGCTTGCCGGCATTGAGTGCGACCACAATGGCAATGATGAACACGATGGCGGCCATCGCCAGCGTCGCCAGGGCCGGCTCCACCTGCTTAATCTGGCGTCCCAGGAAGTGGTGGATGATCACACCCGCCGCAATCGGCCCGATCACCAGCTGGGCGATGCTCAGGAACATGCCAGCGACCGGTACGTCCACGGTCTGACCCACCAGCAGCGCGGTCAGCAGCGGTGTGGCGGCAACCGAGATGAGCGTGCTTGTCAGCGTCATGGAGACCGACAGCGCCACGTGGCCGTTGGCCAGCCAGGTGATCACGTTGGAGGCCGTGCCGCCGGCGGTTGCGCCGACCAGCACCATACCGATGGTCAGTTCCGGCGACAGCTGCAGGAACCAGGACACGAACAGAGCAGCCAGCGGCATCACGGTAAACTGCAGCACCACGCCCACACCGACCGGCAACGGGGCCCGGATCACGCCCATGAAATCGTGGCGTGACAGGGTAAGCCCCATGGCAAACATGATGACGCCCAGCAACAGCTTGATGAGGAAGGCAAAATCGGTGAACCAGGCGGGCTGCCATGCGGCGACGGCGGCGAAAAGGATCGCCCAGACGGGAAACAGTCGGTTGATGCGTTCGAATACGGGCATGAAGAGTCCTGCAAGTTGGCTAACGGTAAGGCCCTCTGCAGAGGGTTCTGGTTATGGGGTGCAAGCGTACGATATTTGAGCGGCCGGGTCTTGTCCTGGCCATCGCCTGACTCATGCCTGTGTCTGACTGCAGGTGCCTCGCTCGCCAAATCGACGCCGATTGACGGAGCCGCGTCTATGGGGCCAAAGCCGGGCGGCGGCCCAGTGTGGGCAGAGGGCCCATCCACACATGCCGCTCGATTTTCAGGTCGGCCGGCGTCAGTTGTTCCGCGACCGGGAGGGTGATGTCCTCCAGTTTCAGCTGTCGTGCGAAGGCGGCGTGCCGGGCCGCCAGTTCACCGCTTTGCGACAGGCGCTCCAGTATCCTCCGGACCTGGGGAGCCAGTGCCCGGTGGCGGCTTTCGAGATAGTGATAGACCGGCACGATCTTTAGCGGTGCACTGACGATGCGAAGGTCTTTCAATCCGTTTTTCTGGATGAAATAGGCGCCCACCAGGTCTGAATCCACGGCGACATCAATGCGATTGCGCGCCAGCAGTTCCATCATTTGCTCGGTGGTGTTTGAGAGAATCGGCTCGACCGGCAGCGCATCGAGGCCGGACGTCACACCGCGAAGCAGACCCAGACGATAATGGCCGCCCTGTCGCAGCCCGGTGACCCCATCGTTTCGGGCGAAAGCCACCAGCTGCAGTTGGGTCAGGGGAACCTCAATAGGCACGGCATTGGGGATTTGACGATTGAGCCCGGCAGGGCGCGCGATGACACCGTCGACCTGTTGGTCCCGGAGCATGGCTCGGGCCCGCGCCGGAGGTACTTCACGCACGTGGATGCGAATGCCCAGTTCGGCATAGACATCGCGGATCAGGGGAACACCAACCTGGTTCAGCGGATTGCCGGGCATTGCGGCAAAGGTGAGAGTGTCCGGTAACGCCTCCTGAGCCTGGGCGGATCGCTCAAACCAAAGCCAACCGGAGACCATGGCCATAGCCAGGGCGAGGATCGCAGGATGCGCTGATGTCACACACCACCCCCCGGGAACATACCCTGATTCGCAGAGAATGCTGTCTAATCATAGTACGTTTACGGGCAAACTTCGTCTCAAAAAAAGGGGGGAGGGAAGCGTGCGATAGACGATGATCACCGGCGCTTATGCCGGTGTGCAGTCCTCCGCCAGCGGCCGCACCATGAGCTCGCGGATGATGTCCTCCGGGCAGCCCAGGCCGAGCAGGAAATGCAGCTTGGTGAATGCGGCTTCCGGCGTCAGGTCAAGGCCCGGTAAGACACCCAGGCTGTTCAGTTCAGCGCCGGTTGCATACGCCCCCTGGTTTACCGGGCCCTGGTGGCACTGGCTGACGTTGACCACGGTCACCCCCCGATCGATCGCCTCGCCCAGCGCATCCATCAACGTCACATCGGCATTGGGCGGGTTGCCGACCCCGTAACTCTGGAGGATCAGGCCCCGGGTCTGGTCCGGGTCCAGGGCAGCGTCCACCAGCCGCGCGGGAATGCCGGGGTAAAGCATGAGCAGCGCGACGGCGTCCGGTTGGCTGTCGGGGAAGGCAAAATCCGGAGTGCCGGGTGCCATCAGCCGGTCGCCATACAGCGCTACGTCAATGCCAATGCGTCCAAGCGGCAGCGCATTGGGCGAATCGAACGCCGCGAAAGCGGTGCTGTTCACTTTGCGGGCCCGGTTGCCGCGCAACAGCCTGCCCCGGAAACAGAGGCAGACTTCGCTGATACGGGCGTCAGCAGCCAAAAGCAGCGCATGGGTCAGGTTGTCGACGGCATCATTGCGTGGCTGACCCAGCGGGATCTGGGCGCCGGTGAGGATCACCGGTTTGTTGCATCCGCGCAATTGATACGACAGCGCCGACGCGGTGTAGGCCATGGTGTCCGTGCCGTGCAGGACCACAAAGCCGTCGTAATCGGACCAGTGCTGCTGCAGTACCTGCCCGATCCGCTGCCAGTCCGCCGGCAGCAGGTTGGCGCTGTCGATCAGTCGGTCCAGTTCGAGCAGATCGTAGCTCGGCAGTATCGCGGCGGCATCCGCGAGTTGCTTGCGGATGCGCGCCTCCAATCCGGCCGCCGGAACGTACCCCTGATCAGACGGCACCATCCCCAGGGTGCCGCCGGTGTAGACCACCAACACCCGGGCCGTCATGCGTCCACCGCGGCTGGTGCCAGCATCGCCTGCGGGCTGAGCAGCCGGTCCAGGGTTTCCGGTGCCAGCAGGCCTTCGCCCAGCACCAGCTCGCGCACCGTCGAGCCCGTGTGCAGGGCCTGTGACGCAATCCGGGTGGCGTTGGCGTAGCCGATGTGCGGCACCAGCGCGGTAACAATGCCAATGCTGTTATCCACGTGCCGGGCGCATTGCTCGACGTTGGCGCGGATGTCCCGGATACATCGCTCTTCCAGCATGGAGCAGGCGGCGCCCAACATCTTCATGGCGTTGAGCAGGTTGTAGACGATCATCGGCTCCATGGCGTTGAGCTGGAGCTGGCCAGCTTCGGCCGCGAGGGTCACTGCCAGGTCGCTGGCAATCACCTGGTAGGCGGTCTGGTTCACAGCTTCCGGAATTACCGGATTCACCTTGCCGGGCATGATCGAGGATCCGGGCTGGCGCGGCGGCAGCAGGATCTCGCCCAGGCCGGTGCGCGGTCCGCTGGACAGCAGGCGCAGGTCGTTGCACATCTTGCCCAGTTTCACCGCGAACCGTTTGAGAATCCCGGAGAAGAGCACGAACGCGCCCATGTCCGACGACGCTTCCACCAGGTTGCTGGCGGACACGATGGGCTTGCCGCTGATCTCGGCCAGGTAGTTCACCGCCAGCGCCTGGTAGCGGGGATGGGTGTTGATGCCCGTGCCGATGGCGGTGCCGCCCAGGTTCACTTCGCACAGCAGCCGGCTGGCTTCGTGCAGGCGGTCGATGTCCTCGCCCAGATTGACCGCGAACGCCTCGAACTCCTGGCCCAGGGTCATGGGCACGGCGTCCTGCAACTGGGTCCGGCCCATCTTGACGATGTGGGCAAACTCGCGCCCCTTGGCCTCCAGCGAGGCCTTCAGGTTCAGGATCGCGGTTTCCAGGGGCTCGGCGGAAAACTGCACCGCCAGGCACACAGCCGTGGGGTAGGCGTCGTTGGTGGACTGGGAACGGTTGACGTCATCGTTGGGGTGCAGGTGCTGGTAGGCGCCCTTGGGATGGCCCAGCTTCTCCAGCGCCAGGTTGGCGATGACCTCGTTGGCGTTCATGTTGGTGGAGGTGCCGGCACCACCCTGGATCAGGTCCACCACGAACTGGTCGTGCAGGTGGCCGGCGATAATGTCGTCGCAGGCGGCGGTGATTGCGTCGGTCTTGTGCGGGGCCAGGCTACCCAGGTCGCGGTTGGCCAGGGCCGCCGCTTTCTTGACCATCGCCAGCGCCCGTATGAACGGCGGGAAGTGACTGATCGGCACGCCGGTGATGGCGAAGTTGTCCAGCGCGCGCTGGGTCTGGATGCCGTACCAGGCATCGGCGGGCACCGCCAGATCGCCCAGGAGATCGTGCTCAATGCGGGTGTTCATGGTGTCGTGGCACCTTCGGTGTTCTCGGGTTGGAGTAGGGCGGCGCCGGGTGGCGCCGCCCGGATGGCATCAGGACTGGCTTTGCAGGGTGCCGCTCGCCTCGTTGCGTTCGCGCAGGCGCTCGACGTCTTCCGGTTCCAGGTCCCAGGCTTTCAGGTCGATGTTCATGTCCTTGAAGTTGCGGGCCTCGAAAATCGGCTGCTCGTTGCCTTCGGCAATCTGACGATCGAAGTCCTTCAGGATGCGCAGGCCCGGCTTGAACAGGCCGATCAGCGCGATCAGGTTGACCAGCGCCAGCAGGCCCATGGTGACGTCGGCGAAGCCGAACACCGTGCCCAGGTCGGTGGTCGCGCCCCAGCACACCAGGCCGATAACGGCCACACGGAAGGCGTGGGCCAGCGGGCGGTTGGCCGTGCTCAGGAAGTCGACGCTGTTCTCACCCAGGTAGTAGTTGTAGAGGATCGTGCTGAAGCCGAACAACAGCAGCGCGATGCTCACAAAGCTGCGACCCCAGTCGCCCACATGGTCCGCCAGGGCGGACTGGGTCAGTGCGACGCCGCCGACATCGGCCATGTTGGACGGATCGTAGATGCCGCTCAGCAGGATGATGAACGCGGTGGAGGAGCAGATGATGATGGTGTCGATGAACACCGAGAACGCCTGCACCACGCCCTGATTGGCCGGGTGCGGTACGTAGGCCACCGCCGCCACGTTCGGGGCGCTGCCCAGGCCGGCCTCGTTGGAGAACAGGCCACGTTTGACGCCCATCAGGATGGCCGCACCGATGCCTCCGCCGATCATCGGCTCGAGGCCGAAGGCGCTCTTTACGATCAGGGTGATCGCATCCGGGATGCGTTCGATGTTCATGACCAGGACGACCGCGGTAATGACCAGGTAGCCGGCGGCCATGATCGGCACCAGTACTTCGGAGACCCGGGCAATCCGCTTGACGCCGCCAAAGATGATCGCAGCCACGATGACGGCGAGGACAATGCCGGTATACAGGACGGGAACACCGAACGCATCGCCCACCGATGTGGCGACCGCGTAGGACTGCAGGGCCGTGAAGCCAAAGCCGAAAGTGACCAGCAGGAGCAGGGAATAGATGCCCGCCATCCAGCGCCACTTCGGCCCGAGGCCCCGGGCGATGTAATAGGCCGGGCCACCACGATAGGTGCCGTCCGCTTCCGATTGTTTGTAGGTCTGGGCCAGGGTGCATTCCAGGAAACTGGTGGCCATGCCCATCAGGCCGACCACCCACATCCAGAATACGGCGCCGGGACCGCCCAGGGTAATGGCGACCGCCACACCGGCGATGTTACCGCCACCGACACGACCGGCGATGGACAGCAGCAGCGCCTGGAAGGAACTCAGGTGACCGTGCTGATCGCGCTGGAAGGCCTGGCTGGCACTGAGAATTCGGAACATCCGCCCGAAATAGCGGAACTGGACAAAGCGGGACGCGACACTGAAGCCGACGCCGACGGTGATCAGCAGGGCAATGAGTACCTTGCCCCAGAGCAGATCATTGAGGAATTCCAACATAAAGGGCCTCTCCGGAAGTTGTTCTTGTAAACAGGCAACTCATTTAAACAACCGTCGGGGGCTGATAGAATTTTGCGCATTGGCGGCACAGTGGCGCGCTCTGATGCGCTAAGTGCGTCACTTTGCGCCATCGCAAACTGGCGCCTTCCAAACCCAAGCGGGGACTAATGGTTATGAGCGAAGCAGGTGTCCACGAAGACCTGGCGCTGAATCTCCGGCTGCTGTGCAGCTACTACAAGTCCATCGCCGAAGTCTGCCGGCGGCTCAATATCAACCGGCCCCAGTTCAACCGCTATCTCAGCGGCCAGCATCGACCATCCGCCAACACCCTGCGCCGGCTTTGTGAGTTTTTCGGGGTGGATGTGCAGGACATCGAGCGGCCTCACCAGGAGTTTGAGCGCCTGGTGCAGGTTCGTCCCCGCGTGCGGCCGGTCGACGATGAACGGTCAGGCTCCGCCGGCCATCATCTGGACCGGTTGCAGCACGCCGGCGGCTCGATGGATCGTTACCTGGGCTACTACTTCGAGTACTACCTGTCCATGTCTGCACCGGGCAAACTCCTGCGTAACCTGGTGTGCCTGGAACAGCGCGACGGCCAGGTGGTCTTCCAGCGTACGGAGCGGATGGAGCCGGTTGCCGGCGAGCCGCCGTGCCACAACCGCTATCAGGGCATGGCGTACCTGCTGAGCGACCGCCTGTTCCTGGTGGACTACGAGACCCTGAACCGCCACGAAATTACGCAAACCATCCTGTTCCCCAGCTTCCGCAACCGGGTGACCCGCCTGACGGGCATCAAGATCGGCGTGTCCGACAACAGCCAGCGCATGCCGTGCTGCGCCCGGGTACTCTACGAATACCTCGGGCCCAGTGTGCAACTGAGAAAAGCCCTGCGGCTGTGTGGCTTGTATCGCACCGACGATCCCCGGGTGGACCAATCCATCCTGGATGCGGTCAGTAACGACATGGCGCCAGGCGAGATGCTGTTCCGGGCCCGCCACTGAGCGCCCTGGCGAATCCTTAACAATCGTTATTTGGCGGTACGAAAGTCGCTCGATAGACTGCGCTTTCCCGTTCACTGAAGACGTTGATTTATGCGCGCTATCAAACGCTATTCCCTGGTCATCCTCGGTACGCTGATGCTGTCCGCCTGCGGCGGTCCGGAAACCCCTCAGGAGGTTTCAAAGGCCTTCTGGCAGTCGGTCATCGACGGCGATGCAGGTGAAGTGGCTGATCTGTCGACCCTGGATGATGAAAGCCGCTTCGACGGGTTTGGCCAGGACTGGCAGGGTGCCACGGCCTCGTCTGGCCGGATCGTGATTGAAGGGCCAACCGCCCGGATTACGACCCAGATCAAAGGGCTGAAGGACCAAGACGACAAGCCACTGGAAACCACAACCTATCTCGTCCAGGAAGACGGCGAGTGGCAGGTGGACTACGCCCACACCAAAGAGGCGTTCACCAATCGGCCGCTGTTCGACCAGATGATGCGCAAGCTGGAAGACTTCGGCGAGCAGATGCGCAGCAGCTTCTCGGCGTCGTCGGATAAGGCGGCGATGGACATCGAGAGCATGTCCGAGCAGCTCAAGGACCGGATGGCCGCCGCCAATGAGGATGTCTCGAAGCAGATGGACGACTTCGCCGAGAAGCTCGGCGAGGCTATGGAGGCGTTGTCCGAGTCCATCAGCAATGCCCTGGAAGACAATCCCCAGGCTGCCCCTCAGGACCGTCGGACCCTGCAGCAGGCGGTGATTCGACTGGATGAGAATCGCGAAGAGCTGGACGATCCGACCGTTCAGTCCGTCGCCGACGGCAGCAAGACGCTGGCCCAGGTGCAGCTGTCACTGAATCAGCTGGGAGATCGTTTTGCGGCGTACCAGAAAGCGTGGGGCGAGCAGGTGAAGCAGGTCGAACAGGAAATGACTCACCTCACCCAGGGCTCCTGATTACTTTTTGCTCAGTGATCGGCGCCCCATTCGAGGGCGCCGATCGCCGGGTTACTCCGCCGTTTCCAACTTATCCTGGGTGCGCAGCTCGAAGTCACTGGCGTCATGCCGCTCGTGCAGCTGCTGGTCGGGCTCCCCCCAGGTGCGGTTGACGATCCGGCCCCGGCGCACGGCCGGCCGCTTCGCAATCATCTCCGCCCAGCGCACCACATGGGTGTAGGTGTGGGCTTCCAGGAACTCCGCCGCGTCATACACCTTGTTCTTCACCAACGCCCCGTACCAGGCCCAGATCGCCATATCGGCGATGGTGTACTCTTCACCCGCAATGTAGGTGTGCTCGGCCAGTTGGCGATTCAACACGTCGAGCTGGCGCTTCACTTCCATGGTGTAGCGGTTGATCGGGTATTCGTAGCTTTCCGGCGCGTAGGCGTAGAAATGCCCGAAGCCACCGCCAAGCAGCGGTGCGCTGCCCATCTGCCAGAACAGCCAGGACAGGCATTCGGTCCGGCCCGCCACGTCCTCCGGGATAAACGCCCCGAACTTATCCGCCAGGTACAGCAGGATACTGCCGGATTCGAAGATCCGCAGTGGCGGGTCCATACTGTGATCGACCATGGCCGGGATCTTGGAGTTGGGGTTGGCGTCGACGAAGCCACTGCCGAACTGGTCGCCATCGAGGATGCGGATCGGCCAGGCATCGTATTCCGCATCACCGATGCCGCGCTCCAGCAGCTCTTCCAGCATCACGGTGACCTTCACGCCATTGGGCGTCGCCAGCGAGTACAGCTGGAGGGGGTGCTTGCCAACCGGCAGGGTCTTGTCGTGGGTCGGGCCTGCGATCGGACGGTTGATGCTGGTGAATTTGCCGCCGCTCTGGTTATCCCATTTCCAGACTTTGGGTGGGGTATAGGTTGAGTCGCTCATCACTGCCCTCTGTGTCGGTTCGATGCCTCATAGTGCCCATAGGGCCAGAGTGAGACAAGCCGTTGGGTTGCTGCAAACAACAAGGTACGACCAGCGCTGGGCTTTCGTTCACTGTCGAGCGCTTGTCCACACAATCCGTGGATAACGCTGTGAGCAACTCCGGGAGAAGGTCCGGTGAGCGCTACAGTCACTTCGTTTCAGCAACATGGCGGGCAAATGACCAAACTTGGCCCGGGTGATTGCCCGGTGATCAGAGTGCTGGTTTCTCACCCAATAGCAGGGCATGAATCAGTGCTACTGGTCGTGCCACCGAACGGTTTTTAAGCGATCTGGTTTATTGCCGAAAAACAGCTCTCTATTGTCCACAGAATCCGTGGATAACGCTGTGGGTAACGGAAGGAGAATCGCCCTGAAGCCGGCCGGCGTCTGGCCCTCAGCGTTCTGGTTCCAGAATGACCGGCGCGGTTTCGGCTGCCCAATCCATGAGCCGTGGCCGCTGCGATTGATTATTTTCTGACCCTGGCCTTAAATCCAAAGGTTCCCTCCCAAAAATCGCCTGAGGCCGGATCTTCGCCGGCAGGGACGGTGGTGATGAATCGCGTTCTGATCGGTGCGGCGGATGGCAAGCCGCAATATCTGCTGGGCACTATGGCCAACCGCCACGGACTGGTCGCCGGCGCCACCGGAACCGGCAAGACCGTCACGCTGCAAGTGCTTGCGGAAGGCTTTTCCCGGCTGGGCGTTCCGGTATTCAGCGCCGACATCAAGGGCGATCTGAGTGGTATTTCGGCACCGGGCAGCCGCAACAAACATGTGGATAAGCGCATCGAAGCCATTGGAATCACCGACTGGGCGCCGGCGGGCTGTCCCACCCGATTGTGGGATATTTTCGGTCAGAGCGGGCAAACGGTGCGTACCACGGTCGCTGATCTTGGGCCGACGTTGCTGGCCAACCTGCTGGAGCTCAATGGCACCCAGAGCGGCTTGATGCAGCTGGCCTTCGATTACGCGGATAGGCAGAACCTGCCACTGTTGGATCTGAAAGACCTGGAAGCCGTCATCAACTGGATGATGGGCCACCGCAAGGCGCTGGAAGCCGACTACGGCCACCTCTCCACCCAGAGTCTGGGTGCCATCCTGCGGCGGGTTCTGGTGTTGAAAAACGAGGGTGGCGAGGTTTTCTTTGGCGAGCCGGCGCTGGCGATCCAGGACCTGATCGCCACGGAACAGGACCAGGGCGTGATCAACCTGCTGGATGGCCGCCAACTGATGATGCAGCCGCGGGTCTACACCACCTTCCTGTTGTGGTTGCTGGCGGAGCTGTTCGAGCAACTGCCGGAACGGGGCGATCAGCCCCTGCCGTTGCTGGTGTTCTTCTTCGACGAGGCACACCTGCTGTTCGACAGCGCGCCACCGGCCCTGCTGGAAAAACTGGAACAAACGGTCCGCCTGATCCGTTCGAAGGGCGTGGGGATCTACTTCGTCACCCAGTCGCCGTCGGACATTCCCGACAGTGTGTTGGGCCAGCTCGGTAACCGTATCCAGCATGCGTTGCGGGCCTACACACCCAGTGATCAGAAAGCCGTCAAGGCGGCCGCCCAGACATTCCGCCCGAATCCGGCCCTGGATACCGCGCAGGTGATTACCGAGCTGGGTCTGGGGGAGGCATTGGTTTCGACCCTGGATGACCAGGGCGTGCCTTCGGTGGTGGAAAAGACCCTGATCGCGCCACCGCGTAGCCAGATCGGCCCCATCGAGGGCGCGGCGATGGATGCGCTGCGGGACGACTCCCCGCTGGCGGTCAAATACGCCGAAGCCATTGATCGCGACAGTGCCCATGAGCGTTTGCAGGCGCGTCGTGCCGAGCAGGAAAAAGCGGCGGAAAAGCAGCAGGCCCCCGAAAAGGACGCCAGCCTCAAGCGCAGTCGCCGACAAACACCCACCGAAGCGTTCACCAAGAGTTTCCTGCGCAGCCTCGCCACCCAGATCAGCCGCATCCTGGTGCAGATGCTCAAGCAGATGATGAAACCTCGCCGTTGAGCGGGAGCACGGTTGTCCACACAATCCGTGGATAACCCTGTGAGCAATCGCTGTAGAGACGTGGGTAAGCCGCCAGCTGCTTGCCCTGTCGCGGTTCTGGCGAGTCAGTGATCAGGCCTGTGCGGCGACCCTTGCGGGATCTTCCTGCATCAGGAGGCGGTGGGCGTTGAAACCGGCGATCACCCCGGAGCCGGCCGCCAAGGTGGCATTCTGCATGGGGTTGGACATATCGCCGGCGGCAAAGACACCCTGGACCGTCGTCTGTTTGAGATCATCGACCTGTACGACCGGTCCCATGGGGCCGTCGTAAAACACGCAGCCAAGCTGCTCCGCCAGGGGGCTGGCCATTCGCGTTTTGGGGCCGATGTACAGCCCACCGAGTTCGATCACCCGGTCATCGGCGAGCCGGACGCCGGACAATGCCGGAGCCTCGCCCAGAACCTCGACCACGGGGGCGTGTTCAATCGTCACGTCGCGTTTTTGGAGATAGTCGCGTTGCTCCGGGTCCGGCTCAAAAGTGCCCTGTGTGAAATAGGTCGTCGGGCCCCAGTCCGGAATCATGCCGGCCTGGTGGGCAGAGAGGTGGCTGGTGGCCAGCACACCCAGTGGTCGGTTTCGCAACTCGAAACCGTGGCAGTACGGGCAGTGTATGACGGTCTGCCCCCAGCGCTCCTCGATGCCCGGGATGTCCGGCAGTTCGTCTTTGAGGCCGGTGGCGAGGATCAGTTTGCGGGCGCTGAACGCGGTACCGGAGGCCAGTGTCACCAGGAACCCGCCTTCGATCTGCGCCGCCGTTGAGGCCTGGCCTTCAATCACCCGGGCGGTTGGGTATCGAAGCAACTGCTCCAGGCCCCGTTCATGAATCTCCTCCGGCGAGACGCCGTCCAGGCCGAAAAAACCGTGGGACGCCGCCGCAAACCGGTTTCTTGGGCTGCGACCGTCAATCACGATCACCTGTCGCTGTCCCCGCACCAGTTGCAGGGCCGCTGACATTCCCGCAAAGCTGCCGCCAATCACCATCACATCGGCATCCATCGTCCATCTCCTGAGTGGCTTTCATGTAACATTTATTGTTACCTGAAGGTTGTTGGATTGGCAATACATGAAACATTAAAAGTTACATGATAAGCTGGTGCGACATTCACGAGGCCTTATGGTCATGCGCAAAGACAGCCGTTTATCCCGCGTTCTCCACGTTCTCGTTCATATGGATCAACTGGACGGACCGGCCACCTCCGACACCATTGCCCGGATGCTCAACACCAACCCGGTGGTGGTGCGCCGGACCATGGCTCTCCTGAAAACAGAGGGTTACGTCACGTCTGTGAAGGGGCACGGTGGCGGCTGGTCGCTGGCCAGGCCGCTCTCAGCCATGACGCTCTACGATGTCCACAGGGCATTGGGCGAGGGCTCGGTCTTCACCATCGGTCTGACGGACGAGCATACCGACTGCCCGATCGAGCAGGCCGTCAACGGTGCGATTGATGATGCCCTGGAGGAAGCGGAATCGCTTCTGCTGGCACGCTTCCGGGACGTTACCCTGGATCGGTTGCAGTTCCGAAGCCGTTCCGCGAAGGCCTCCAACAGTGGGTAAGAGGCTCGCCGGGCTTGTCCACAAATTCTGTGGATAACACTGTGAGCAGTGGCAGGAGAAGTGGCCCGGAGCGGGTTGGCGTGGGGCTTCCAGCGGATTGGCGCGCAATTGGCCAGGGCCCGGCAGGTCGGTCTGTTTCGTGATCAGACCGCTGGAAAAGCGACCGATTCAGACCGTCGCCGCGTCCTCTTCGTCGTGGGCCTGCATTTCACTCATCAGCCATTCCTTGAACGCGCGCATGCCGGTGGTGAGGGGGCGGTGCTTGCGATAGACCAGATAGAACGCCTTGTGGGTATCGAGCTTGATGTCGAACGGCACCACCAGGCGACCGGATTTGATTTCCCGTGAGGTGAGCGTGCTGTCGGCCAGCGCCACTCCCAGGTTTTCCTGCGCAGCGGCGGTGGCCAATTGGCCACTGGACATCTGCAGGCTGCCCTTGGGGGTGATGAATTCCACGCCCGCCTGCTGCATCCAGTCTTCCCATTCCCAGGTGCGTTTGCTGACGTAGATCAGTGTGTGGTGTTGCAGGTCTTCCGGTTTCTCCAGGGGATAGGGGCCTTTCAGCCGCTCCGGGCTGCATACCGGGACCAGCATGACCTTGCGCAGGAAATGCACTTCGATATCGTCCCACTCGCCGCTGCCGAAATAGACCGCCATATCGGTGCTGGTCCGGTTGAAGTCCAGCAGGCCCATGGAGGCGTTGATCTGCAGTTCCACGTCCGGGTAGAGCGCCTGGAAGCGGGCCATCCTCGGCATCAGCCAGCGCGTCAGGAAGTTGGGCGCCACGCTGATCTGCACCACGTTGGTTTCCTGGGCGGCCGTCAATCGGTGGGTCGCCATCTCGATTTCGTCCAGCGCGTGCCTGACGGAGGTCAGGTACTGTTCCCCGGCCGGCGTCAGTTCCACCTTGCGTTTGCTGCGGCTGAACAGGGAAAGACCCAAATATTCTTCAAGCGTCTTGATCTGGTGACTGACCGCGGATGCGGTGACAAAAAGTTCCTCGGCCGCCGCTGCAAAGCTCTTGTTACGGGCGGATGACTCGAATACACGGAGTGCATTCAGGGGTGGAAGACGGCGCATACGGGTTTCCACTACTGTTGAGAAACATTCAGCATTCTCCTTAGAAATGATCGCTTTTTCAACAGCGGCGGTGTCCTTACTATTAGCGATGTAGAGATTGAACACAGCCAGACGAGGACACCCACCATGGCCAAGCAAGCACTGAAAACAGATTCTCTCGGTAACATCGATATTGATTACTACATCCAGGTTGCCCATCAACAGCGCAGCGAGTACGTTGCTGAACTGGGTTCTGCACTGAAAGCCAAGATCAAGGGTCTGTTCAGCGCCCAGCCGGCAAAACTGTCTACCAGCCACTAAGCGCTGCGATCCTCGTGTGGAGATTGGCTGGCCTTCCTGGCCAGCCTGTCTGCCTCACGGCTCCACCGGGATACGCTGTTTCGGACAGAGGAGCGCCTCCTGCAAGACACCGATCGAATCGTCCTGCTTCTGTTTCGCTGAATACGTAAGCCCGCTCGTACTCATTCCCTGACGGATGAGCTTTCCCCGGCTTCTACCGCCGCGCAATACAGCCGATACGCAAAGACACCGCCCGCGACGTAGAAAAACAGGGACAGTGACGCGATAAAGCGGACCAGCAATGCGACACCCGGGTCGTAGGCTACGGTTGGCTCACCGGCCAGCGCGAGCTTCACAAAGACGACATGCACTAACCAGGCAAACAGCCCCGATCCGACGCCCGCCAGTACCGATGACAACACCAGTGCGACCATGAACCCCTGCGTTCGCGTCCAGCTGGCTGATAGGGATTCAAGCACCCCCCGCCGCATGCGGACCACTTCAAAGACCGCAAACGACAGCTTCACGCCCGCCAGGAAAATCAGCAGCATCAGCACCCAGGACGGCCAGAACAGCAGCGGCAGCGCTGCCAGCTTCAGTGCCAGCAACAACGTGAACAGGGGCGCGAAGAAGCGCGGTGCCCGGTTCAGGTAGCTCAGCACGGGTTGAGTGGCATCCGCCCGCAGATCCTCAAACAGCTGCAGCATGGACGAAAAGGCAAAGGCCGTGATCACGCAGTCGACGATCATGAATCCCCAGCTCAGCATCTGCTTTTGTGCCACCACAGGGTAGAGCTGGGTGTGTAGCCAGTCCGCGGCGGCGAAGAACACCAGGTAAACCAGGAACAGGCTGAAGATCCGGCGAAAGTGGGCGGTCAGGAAATGGAAAGACTGTTTGATGTAGGTACGCAAGGGAAAACCTGTTTTGAGCGGACAGCGTGGGTGTTTCAGAAACAACAGGTTAGCGCAGGACAGCGGGCTTGTCTGTGATGCGGCCGGGCAGCCGGCCACAAAAAAGGGCGCCACCGGCCGTGGCGCCCTTCGGTTTCCGACGACTCGATCAGGCGAGATCGAAGCGGTCGGCGTTCATCACTTTGGTCCAGGCTTTCACGAAGTCCTTCACGAATTTCTCCTTCGCGTCGTCCTGGGCATAGACCTCACTCAGGGCCCGCAGCTGCGAGTTGGAACCAAAGATCAGGTCCACCCGGGTGCCGGTCCATTTCACGTCGTTGGTCTTCACGTCGTGACCTTCGAACACATCGCCGTCGCTGGGTGAGGGCTTCCACTCCAGCCCCATGTCGGTGACGGTGACGAAGAAGTCGTTGGTCAGCGCGCCGACCTTGTCCGTGAACACGCCGTGCCTGGAGTCGCCCGAGTTGGCGCCGAGGACCCGCAGGCCGCCGACCAACACCGTCATTTCCGGCGCGGTGAGCTGCAACAGCTGGGCGCGATCGATCAACATGTCCTCATCCGGCACCGCGAACTTGGTGCGACGGTAGTTGCGGAAACCATCAGCCTGGGGTTCCAGCGGCTCGAACGCCTCGACATCGGTCTGGTCCTGACTGGCGTCGGTCCGACCCGGCGCGAACGGCACTTCGATGTTGTGGCCGGCGTCCTTCGCGGCCTTCTCGATACCGGCACTGCCACCCAGCACAATCAGATCGGCGAGCGAGATCTTCTTGTTGCTGGACTGGGCGTCGTTGAAGGACTTCTGGATGCCTTCAAGCGTCTGCAGGATCTTGCCGAGTTTGGCCGGCTCGTTTACCGCCCAGTCCTTCTGCGGGGCAAGACGCAGACGCGCACCGTTGGCCCCGCCGCGCATGTCGGAGCCGCGGAAAGTGGAGGCGGACGCCCAGGCCGTGGACACCAGCTCGGAGACAGACAGGCCGGAATTCAGCAGCTTGCTCTTCAGGTCGGCCACGTCCTGATCGTTCACCAGGTCGTGATCCACCGGGGGTACCGGATCCTGCCAGAGCAGATCTTCGGCCGGCACTTCCGGGCCTAGGTAGCGGGATTTCGGCCCCATGTCACGGTGCGTCAGCTTGAACCAGGCGCGGGCGAACGCGTCGGCGAACTCTTCCGGGTTTTCGTAGAAGCGACGGGAAATCTTCTCGTATTCCGGGTCGTAGCGCAGTGACAGGTCGGTCACCAGCATGGTCGGGGCACGACGCGGGGAATCCTTTTCCGGTCCCGGCATTTCATCGCCTTTGGCACCCTTGGCCACGAACTGCTTGGCACCGGCCGGGCTGGTGGTCAGCTCCCACTCATAGCCGAACAGGTTCGCGAAGAAGTTATTGCTCCACTGGGTCGGCGTCTGGGTCCAGATGACCTCGGGGCCACCGCCCATTGTGTCTTCGCCTTTACCCTTGCCGTAGCTGCTCTTCCAGCCCATCCCCATCATCTCGATGGGAGCGGCTTCCGGATCGGGCCCCATCTGGTCTTCGCTGCCGGCACCGTGGGTTTTACCGAAAGTATGGCCGCCGGCAATCAGCGCGACGGTTTCCTCGTCGTTCATCGCCATGCGCTTGAAGGTTTCACGGATGTCGTGAGCTGCCTTGACCGGGTCCGGTTCGCCCTCGGGGCCTTCCGGGTTCACATAGATGAGGCCCATGTGGGTTGCACCCAGCGGGTTTTCCAGCTCGCGGTTGGCCTTGTCGACGATACGCTCGTCACTGCCCAGCCACTCTTTCTCGGCGCCCCAGTAAACGTCTTCTTCCGGCTCCCACGTATCTTCACGGCCGCCGGCAAAACCGAAGGTCTTGAAGCCCATGGATTCCAGCGCCACGTTACCGGCCAGGACGTAGAGATCCGCCCAGGACAGTTTGTTGCCATACTTTTTCTTGATCGGCCAGAGCAGTCGACGTGCCTTGTCCAGGTTGACGTTGTCCGGCCAGCTGTTGAGAGGGGCAAAGCGCTGCTGACCGCCACCGGCGCCACCGCGGCCATCGCCAATGCGGTAGGTGCCGGCGCTGTGCCAGGCCATGCGGATCATCAGACCGCCGTAGTGCCCGAAGTCCGCCGGCCACCAGTCCTGGGAATCGGTCATCAGCATGGTCAGGTCGCGCTTGACCGCGGCCAGGTCCAGCTTCTTGAATTCTTCGGCGTAGTTAAAGTCTTCGCCCAGCGGGTTGGATTTGCTGGTGTGTTGGCGAAGGATGCTAAGGTTCAACTGGTTGGGCCACCAGTCCTTGTTGTAGGTGCCTTTGTCTTCGAGCCTCGTATGGGCCCCATGCATCACCGGGCACCCGCCTGACTTTCCTATGTTCTCGGCCATTTGTTCTCTCCGTTATTCCTGCGTTGTTGGAACAGCGATCGAGGCTTGACGACACCTCGGATGTCGCGTCTGTCGATTTAATAAACGTAGCAACCCGCGGCCAATGCACAAATTTGCTTTTTTTTACCAGAGCAATAGTTTTTGACTGTGACATGCCAAGCCGGTAATTGGTTCAATTGATTAAAATTATGGGATTCCAGGAACCGGCGCTGTCCACAGAAACTGTGGATAAGTGTGTGGGTAGGCTGGAGACGAAGCGGTCAGAACGAGACGGGGTAAGGGCTGCGTGAAGACGGTCGGCAATTGACCCGTTTCTCGCCCAGAGGCTTTATGGCCGTTTCACTGATGGCGAGCCTTTGACAGGGGACGTGTACCTGAACAGTTGATGGCAACATTTCCGACGCACCGATGATATGGAGAGTCAAAACAAGCCGTTGGCCACGCCGGATTCAGGTTCGTTCGATGCCGGTGTAAAAGGGGCTGCAGCCTCTCAATCGCAAAGTGTCAGGTTATTTTACGGTCCTCCTTCACGTTGCCCCGCAACTCCCTGAGATAACAGTTTGTGGCCCGGTTATTGCCCGTGTTTTCTGAAGACGTAACTGGTCGGAATCCGACAGGGATTTGGTGAGAAAAAGTGACCTCCGGGTCTTTGCGGCAACGCCTGCTTTTCAACCCGCCATGTGTGAGGATTCCGGCTTCAACAATGACAACTTCCTGCTCTGGGATATACAGGCCCGTTATCACGTCATCCGAGCAAGGATCCGGAGATCGTTATGAGAGCCCTGCTACTGCTGCTGGCGCTGAGTTTTATCGCACCCGCTCATGCCGCACTGATTACCTATGCGTATACCAACAAGATTGAAAACCCGTATGAGTCCTATGATGCGGTCGGGCTTTTTACTGTGGATGACCAGCGCCGGGGCCTGGTGTCTGCCACGTTTGCCAGTACACCGGTAAACTTCGAGTGGGAGGGCTTCGTGCCGCTGATGTACGATCAGCCGGTATCGGATGTCGGACAACTTTACGAAAATGGTTTTGAGCCGTTTACAGTGGGGGATGTGTCCTGCTTCCTGTATCTGGATCTTTTCTTCCTGGAAGCCGGTGAGGACATTTTCCACAACCTGGATAAAACCGCGCCGTTCGAGGGGGCGTCCGTTGAAGTGGTCAGTACCCACACTGGCTACTTTTTCATCGCCGGTTTGACCAAGATCAGCACGGTTGATGTACCCGAACCCGCCAGCATGGCGTTGTTCGGTCTGGGGCTGGCGGGAATACTGGCCGGTCGGCGCAAACGCCGCTGAACCGGGATTGGTCGACTGCATTTACGGTGTTGCGAGCCGATCCCGGCTTTTGCAAAAAAGATACGCCTGCGTGAAACGTGATTGGGCTTGGGCCCACGGATCTGGAATGGTTAGAGGGTGCCCGGAGTTGGCGCTTTCGGTTGGATCTGAGGGGCCGGAAGCGCCAACTGCGGACAGCCTGTCGACCCTCTATGCTCACTCGCGAACCAGCGTCTCTTCCTGAAATCGTCTGGCCTCATCCACCAGCCAATCCACAAATCGCTGGATCGCCGGCGGTGCGCTGCCGGTGGCGGGCAGGACCAGTTCGTATCGAAACGGTGAAGGCAGCACGTAGGCGTTGCCGAACGGCCGGACCAGAACGCCGCTGGCCAGGCGGTCTGCAACGACGGGGTAGGTGGCCAGTACCACGCCGCGCCCGGCAATGGCCTGGTCGAGCGCCAGGCTGTAGAGCGAATAGTGGCGTTGCATCAGAGCGCTGGGTGGCGATACGCCAGCCGCTTCGAGCCAGGCTTTCCAGCCGGGAAATTCGCGTCGTTGCTGTGAGCTCCAGTCAACGGTGAGAAGCGAATGATCCAACAGGTCCGCCGGTGTGTTGATCGGGGAATGGGCCAGCAACGAAGGTGCGCAGACCGGGACCAGGGCATCGTCGAACAGCGGCAGGCTGCGAACGCCGTTCCAGGGGCCTCGACCGTAGCGCAGTGATAGCCGGGCGCTGTCGGCCTGCCACACGGGCGGTGTCAGTTTCGAATCCGCATCCAGCGAAATTTCAATGTCGTGTTCCTGTGTCTCGAACTCGTTGAGGCGAGGGAGTAGCCAGAGCTGCAGGAACGAGGGCGGTGCACTGATCACCAGCCGCGTGGTTTCACGAGTGCGCTCGGTGGCCAACTGCACGCCGTTGGCAATCCTCGCCAGACCGGCATCCACATCTTCGGCCAACAGACGGCCCGCCGGGTTGACGCTGACGCCATTGGCATGCCGCTCGAACAGCGGCACCCCCAGGCGCTCCTCCAACTGTTTGATCTGTCGACTTACGGCCCCGGATGTCACCCCGAGTCGGTGCGCGGCCGATTTGAAGCTGCCCGTACGGGCGGCCTCGGCAAAGGCGCGGAGGGCATTCAGTGGCAGGCGTTCGATTTTCATGGGTTGAGTTTTCCTGAGCCTAGACTGCCAGATTAATCGGTTGCTGGCCGGTGGGGCAAATGCTGGAATGGCGCCCTCAGAAAAGGAGGGCGACCGATGACCACTTCCCGAGCAGCGACATACCAGGATCAGCCTGCCGTCATACCGGCACTGGGCCGTAAGCCGGTCGATATGACAGCCGGCCTGCTCATGACGTTGTTCTGCCTGGCTCTTGGGCTCCAGCAAGTGGCCATCAAGGCAGTGGCTGTGGATATCTCGCCACTGGCGCAAATTGCCCTGCGATCGATGATGGCGGCGGTGCTGGTCGGTGTCCTGGTGCGTTGGCGAGGCGTTCGGCTGAGTGATCTGCGCGCCCAACTGGGAGCCGGCATCCTGGTGGGCCTTGGCTTTACCTTTGAATTCGTGTTTGTCGCCTGGGGGCTGAACTACACCCTGGCCTCGCACATGTCGGTGTTTCTCTACACCGCCCCGGTGTTTGCCGCGCTGGGGCTGCATTGGCTGGTACCGGGAGAGCAGCTGGCCCGCCATCAGTGGTGGGGCATCGGGACAGCGTTTATCGGGATGGTGTTCGCCATGGCGCCGACCACCGAAGTCGCGAATGCCGGCAACATCCTGATCGGCGACCTGCTGGGACTGCTGGCCGGGTTGTCCTGGGCGGCGACGACGCTGGTGCTGCGACGGACCTCGCTGTCTGAAGCGCCAGCGGAGCAGACGCTGGTCTACCAGTTGCTGACGGCCACGTTGCTGCTGGTCCCGGCGGCTTACGTCCTGGGCGACTTGAGCTCAGTTTCCTTCACGAATAGCGCCATCGCCAGCCTGACTTTCCAGACGCTGGTCATCTCATTCGGCGCCCTGCTGCTGTGGTTTGCGTTGCTGCGCCGCTATTGGGCGTCGCAGTTGGGTGTGTTCTCCTTCCTGTCGCCGATATTCGGTGTCCTGTTCGGTGCGGTGTTGCTGGATGAGCCCTTGACGACGAACTTTGTCATCGGTGGTGTGATTATCCTGTCTGGCATCATCCTGGTGACTCGACAGCGGTAGGTGCCGGTTCAGTCGGCCGGTACGTCTCGGGCCTCGATGAATTCGATAAGGTCGCTCAGCGGCGCTGGAGCGGGGGGCCAAACCTGAGTGAAGCCATCTCGAGTCTGCCCAGGCCATCCACAGAATCTGTGGATAAGGGCGTGGGTAAGCTCAGGATGAATGACCGTCAGCCAGATGAATAGCGGCGTGGCGGACTGTGGCTGGTATTTGAGCAAGGGGCGTTTGGGCGGAACCATCAAGAAGGGGCATGGTCAGGCTGAAGCTAAATTGTATTAAGTAGCTTGATTTGATGTTGATACTCTATAATCGGCGTCGACTGGGTATCAGTTTGTTCAAAGACTCGATGGAGGATTCAGAATTGTCGACCAAGAAGACGCTGCCGGAAGACAAGCTCAGAGGCACAGACGATTTGCCGACGGAGAAGCCTCTGGGGGTGGCCTACATTATTGGTCGTCTGGACCGTTCGCTGAATCGCCATATACGGCACGCCTTGTCGCCACTGGGGCTGACGGTGGGGCAATACACCGCGCTGTCTGTTGTCGACATTCGCGGGCAGCAGTCCAATGCGCAGCTGGCAGAGCGCACCATGGTGTCGCCGCAAGCGGCCAACGAATTGATCAAGGTGATGGAAAAAAACGCCTGGATCGAACGCAAACCGGATCCCACCCACAAACGCATCATTCAGATCAGCCTGACCGAGGCGGGCAAGGATATCCTCGCGGAGGGAGACAAGGTGATCGCGGAGCTTGAGCGTCGCATGCTGGCTGAACTGTCCGTTGACGAAAGCCTGGCGCTGAAGAATCAGTTGCGCAGCCTGGTCAGAATGCTGGCGGAACTCTAAGCCTCTCCTGTTTGACTCGCGTTTCCGCCGGATAGCCGGCCTTTCCGATTCGAAGACGTCAATCGCATTCCACCCCCTGGATGGTGACCTGTCGGCTGCGTAGCGCCTGCTGCTGAGGCGCTGCCGGCATTGTCTTGCTTTTGTTCAATAATAGGAATAGCATCAATTCAATATCAACTAAGTTGATATTGAATTGATTGTTGAGGTGCCTGCCACTCAGGCGTCACTCGCAGCGATCAACATACCGTTCCGGAGACCGGGTGCAGCAACACCCGACAAAAGCCTGATAGGAGGTTGATGAATGAGAACAAAAACAACAAAACAACAACGAACGAGCCTACCTGCAAAGCGGGAGCTGAACCTGGCCCTGATCGCGGCTCTGTCTCTCCCGGCGCTGCCTGCTGCGGCAGCAACGAGCCTGGAGGATCTTCAACAACAGCTGGAAGTCCAGCGCCAACAGATTGAAGCGCTGCAGAAACAGCAGGCGCAGGCACCGGAGCCGGGGTCGCTTGCAGATCGCTCCGACGTGTCCCTCTACGGTGTTCTGGATACCGGCGTCGAGCACATCACCAACATCGGCGAAGACAGCGACGGGCTGACACGAATCCCCGCCATCACCGGCACCATGGCATCGCGGTTGGGTATCGACGCCCACATTGACATCGCCGAGGGCTACCGAGGTCTGGCCAAGCTGGAGATGGGGTTCAACGCCGATGACGGCACCCAGGGCCAGGGCGGTCGACTGTTCGGTCGCCAGCTCTATGTCGGGTTGCAAACCCCCTATGGCCGACTGACCGTGGGGCGTCAGTACTCGGTCTTTCTGTTCGCCCAGGGGACCTCCGATCTCATCGGCCCCAACATCTATGCGCTGGGCTCGCTGGACGCTTACCTGCCCAACGCCCGCTACGACAATTCCCTGTCCTGGATGCATCGCTTCACCGACCGGATTTCCGCCGGTGTCAGCTACTCCTTCGGTCGCGACACCAGCGGGGGGGTGCCGGCATCCGGTACCTGCGGCGGCGAGTCCCTGCAGGTGGGCGACTCCTCCGCCTGTCAGGCCTGGTCGGCCATGCTCAAATACGATACCGGCACGTTTGGTCTCGCCGCGGCGATCGACACGCTTAACGGCGGTGACGGTGCGCAGGCGTTCTTCTTCAACGGCCAGCCGCCCGTGGATATGAGCGACTCCGGCGACACGGATCGCCGCACCAGCCTGGGCGGCTACGTGAAGCTGGGGGATGGCAAGGTCGGCGTGGGCTGGCTGGGGCGCGAACTGGATACCGCGGCCACCAACATCCAGTCGGACGCCTACTACGTGACCGCCAACTACAAGTTCACGCCAAAGTTCACGCTGGATGGCGGGGTGTACGACATCACGAACGATGACCAGGACGCCGACGCCACGCTGGCGGTGATCCGGGGTATCTACAACCTGGCTTCGGGCCTGGATACCTATGCCCAGATGGGTTACATCACCAATAGCGACAATGCGGCCTACGCCGTGTCCGGTGCCGGTCCCAATACCGCGCCGGCCGCCGGCGAGAGCCAGGAAGGCTACATGGTGGGGTTGCGTTACAAGTTCTGAAACCCAGGTCCTGCAACGCGGGAAGAAAGGGGCTGGCGGATGTCAGCCCCTTTTTTGTGGGCGACTCACTGAGCTCGGACGGTGTACAGATCCCGGAATGTCCCGGAACAGACAAGCCTCTTCAACATCGGGCATAGGGCTCTGCACCCTCGAGTCGTGGTGGCCTGGTGGCCTCTGACAACGCGCCCAACAAAAATGGCGTGGTGGCGATGGTAACCGGGAAGAAACCCGGTCCCATGCCGTCACGCCATCAGGGTGGCCCTGGATTGGGATCCCCAGGGCCGCGAGGCCATACCTAGGGGGTGCGGCACTCAAAGTTGCTGGCGTCCTCGATATCGCCGGATCCCGTGTAGTGGGCCTGCTGGGGATACGCGCAGAGGGGCCGCGTCCTGCCGGGCCAGGGCGTACTTTCCGGCGCGGTCGCCGTAATGCGCTCGGGTGCCTGGTCCTTCTCGACCCACTGCTGCAGCGCACTGAGCGAGTCGAACTGTGAAGTGCTCGGGCCGCCGCCGCAATGGTTCATGCCGGGAACAACGAAGATCCGGGCAAAGTTTTGGGTCGCCGCCAGCCCGCCGTTGGCGGAGACCAGGTTGTTGTACCACTGCAGATGGTACTTCGATGAGAACACCGGATCGGCCTGGCCCGTATACATCAGCAACTTGCTGCCGTGGTCCCGGAAGCCGGCATAGTCCGTGGAGCTGGTGCCCATAAAGGTCATGGCCGCTTCGGTGTAGGTGTCATCGGTTGCGTAGATCTTGGGGGCGTCCGTATCCATGTTGAAGCCCAGGATCCACTGCACGAAGGCGCCGCCATAACCGCTCATGCCCGGTTGATCGAGGGGGTTGGCGTCTTCCACCTGGCTACCGGTGGTGATTGCGGTGCCGTTGGTCATCGAATTGGGTGGAGTGGTGAAGACGAAAGGCAATGAACCGCCGCCGAGGGTGACGTTCAGGCCGCTGTTGCCGGGAATGTCCGGGGACAGTGGGCCGGTTTTCCACATGCGCCAACCCTGGGCGGCTATGCCCGGATCCCAGAACCAGCCGGCATAGAGCGGTTCATCCAGGGCGTTTTTGGCGCCGCCGAAGACCTTTTGCAGTGCGGTCACCTGCGCGGCCGTCAGATCACCCGTACCGCCGGGCCCCAGGGTGCTGGGGTCGAAGTCGCAGGCCTGGGGATCGAATACCATGCCATCAACCAGGCCGTCGTCGGCGTCGCAGGCATCCAGAATGGCGTTGCCAATGGTCGACAGGTCGTCGTTGCTGAAGGCGCTGGCCAGGTCCGGGTTGCCGAACTCGGTGGTTTGCGTCGCGGCCTCGGCGAAGGCCTGCGAATCCCAGGCTTCCGCGACCGCCGCCTTGGGCAGGTCCATGCCCGGGTTGCCCGCGACGATGCCGTCGAAGTAGGTCGGATAACGCTGGGAGAACATCAGCCCCTCACGCCCGCCTTCGGAACAACCCTGGAAGTACGAGTAATCGATGGCGTCGTCATAGAACGATTCCGTCAGGGCCTTGGCTTTCAGGGTCGCCTGGGCCGGGCCGTTGTAGCCATAGTCCAACCGGGCCTGGGGATCGAGGCCGAATTCGTTGGTGCCGGCCAGTTCCGAGACGTTGGTGTCGTTACTGTGACCGCTGTCAGAAACCACGACCGCCCAACCCTCAGCCAGCAGAGCCGGATCCACGGACTGAATCGCTCCGTCGGTGCCACCGCCGCCCTGATAGTAGAAGCGGCCGTTCCAGTCCACCGGCAGCCACAGCTCAAAGCCGATGGCGTAGGTCTGCCCGTCCACGGGGCTGGTTCGCTCGTTGATTTTGCCGGCGACGTGGCAGGCCTGCATACCGTCGTCCCCGGTGGTCTCCAGGGTGGACGAGGTGAGCTGCGTCTCGTCCAGCGCCTGGTCCTTCAGTGACTCGCAGCGCTGGGCGGGGGTGTTGGCGGCTGTATCGTCAGACGAGTCGTCCGAATTGCACCCGGTGAGCAGCACGGAACCGGCAAGTATCCATGCCGGATACCTTTTTCTGATCATGATGAGCTCCTTGGTATTGTCTTAATTGTTTAAAGCATTCATGAAGCAGAGGGTCGTCGGGCGACCCTCTTTGAATCGATTCGAGTACAGCGCGGGGCTCGAACCGGAAAGCGGCGGGTCAGGAATAGAGCAGTCGGACCAGCCACAGACTGATCGGCGGGAACAGCACCAGCACCAAGGTGCGCAGGATGTCAGCCGAGATGAAAGGCAGGATGCCGCGGTAGGTGTCGCGCATGGGAACGCCGGGCGCCATCGAGTTGATGATGAACAGGTTCAGTCCGACGGGCGGGGTGATCAGCCCCACTTCGGCGACCACCAGGATGAGGATGCCGAACCAGAGGGCGAACTCTTCGGGAGGCAGACCGAAATCCATGGCGCTGACGATCGGGAAAAAGATCGGCACGGTCAGCAGAATCATGGACATGGAGTCCATGATGCAGCCCAGAACGATGAAGAGCGCCAGGATGATCGTCAGGATCAGCCAGGGGGAGAAGCCCTGTTCGACCACCCAGGCCGCGCCGCTCTGGGGCAGCTGGGAAAAGGCCAGGAACGTGTTGTAGACGCCGGCCCCCAGCACGATAAAGAAGATCATGCCGGATGACACCGCCGTCTTCTTCAGGCAATCCATCAGACGCACGCGGTCCAGGCCACCCTTGATCCAGGCCACCAGTCCGGTGCCGGCCGCACCAATGGCAGCGGCCTCCGTAGGCGTGAACCAGCCCAGGTAGATGCCGCCCACCACCAGGAAAAAGATCACCAGCACCGGCCAGATTTCGATGACGGCTGACAGCCGGGCCGGCCAGGGGACGCGGTCACAGGTGGTTTCGGCGTCCTTTGAGACCCGCACGATCACCGAAATGGCCACCAGGTAGAACACAGCGGCGAGGATGCCCGGCACGAACGCGGCGACGAACAGTTTCGCGATGTTCTGCTCGGTCAGGATCGCGTAGATCACCAGCACCACCGACGGTGGAATCAGGATGCCCAGGGTCCCGCCGGCGGCCAGCGCCGCCGTGGCCAGCCCACCCGAGTAGCCGTAGCGCCGCAGTTCCGGCAGGGTCACCTGGGCCATCGTCGCGGCGGTAGCCAGTGACGAGCCGCAAATGGCCCCGAACCCGGCACAGGCGCCGACGGCGGAGATGGCCACGCCGCCCCGGCGATGGCCCAGGAAGGCCTCGGCCGCCTTGAACAGCGACCGGGACATGCCGCCGTGCGCGGCAAACTGCCCCATCAACAGGAACAGCGGGATAATCGACAGGGAATAGTTGGCAAAGTTGGACCAGCTCAGATTCTTCATCTGGGCCAGGATGGGCGTCCAGCTCCCGGTTACCAGCCAGGTGCCCACCAGGCCGGTCAGCAGCATGGCCGCGCCGATGGGAATGCGGATAAAGATCAGCGCGATCAGGACGGGGAACGACCACAGGGCGATGTCGATACTGCTCATGCTTGCTCGCCTCCGGAAGCTGAGTGATCGTCGAACGATCCCGTACGCAGCGCGACGACGTCCCGCCACACGGTAAACAGGCTGGTGAGCCAGAACAGGGCCAGCAGGATCATGGCCACGGCATAGGACCACCAGACGGGAATCTGCAGGATGAACGACGTTTCGCCATAGGCGTGTTTGTCGAGGGTGCCGGCAAAGTGACGCCAGGCCATGACCGTCACCAGTCCGGTCATCACCACGTCGCCCAGCAACTGCGTCCAGGCCATCGCTTTGGGGCCCAGGCCCTGGATGAACAGATCCACACTGATATGGCCCCGGGACAGCTGGCAATAGGGCATGAAGGCAAATACGGCCAGGCCGCACAGGATTTCCACCAGTTCGTAGTCACCGGGAATGGCGGACAGTCCGATCGGCGTCAGAGCTCGCCCGGTGATGCTGGAACAGGTAATGAGAATGGCGCTGATGAGGAGGAACCCGCTGAAGACAATCAGTATTCGGGCGGATGCGGTGACCAGCGCCTCGATACGGCTATAGAGACCGGCGGAGGAAGAAGTCATTGGTTACCTTGATCTGGAACGGCTTGGGCTCAGGGCCCGGCCGTTTGCGGCCGGGCCGTTGTCATGGAGAACTGCAGGCAGTGTTCGCCTGCCCTTCAGATCTCGGCGTCGTATTTGTCGATCAGCGATTTGGCCGCGTCGTAGAGTTCCTGGCCGTGCAGGCCCTTGTCGTTCATTTCCTCGATCCAGTCAGTGGTCACCGCTTCACTGGCCTTGTGCCAGCGCGCGGTTTCCTTTGCGTCCAGGGTAACGGTCGTGTTGCCGGCCTTGTCTGCCGCTGCGCGGCCTTCGCGGTCGCCCTCATCCATGGCCTCGCCGAAGCGTTTGGCGAGCGCCATGCCGGAGTTGTCATCAATGACTTTTTTCAGGTCGGCGGGCAGGTTCTGGTAGCGGGCGTCGTTCATGGCGAACAGGAAGGTGCCCGTATACAGGCCACGCTTGCCGGAGAATTCGGTGTGGTAGGGCGCCAGCTCCGCGATCTTCAGGGCGGTGGTGACCTCGAAGGGCATCACGGTACCGTCGATCACCCCTTTGGAGAGGGCTTCCGGAGTGGCGGACACGGGCATGCCGATGGCGCTGGCGCCCAGGGAGCCCAGCATGGCGTTGACCACCCGTGAGGTGCCGCGGATTTTCAGGCCGTCGAGGTCCTCAAGGGAGTGGACCGCCTGGTTTCGGGTGTGGAGCAGGCCGGGACCGTGGGTATGGACCGCAAGCACATGGATGCCCTTCAAATCCCCTTTCATGTACTTCTCGTAGTACGCCTGGAACGCCATGGACGTGGCGGTGGCGTTGGTCATCATGAACGGCAGTTCAAACACTTCGGTCTTGGGGAAGCGGCCCGGGGTATAGCCGAACAGTGTCCAGGTGAGGTCCACCACGCCGTCCCGCACTTGATCGACGAGATCGGCGGGGCGGCCGCCAAGCTGCATGGAGGGATATAACTGGACTTCGATTCGCCCACCGGATTCCGCTTCGATCTTCTTGGCCCAGGGTTCAAGGACTTTGGCGGGAATCGTCGCCTGCGGCGGGAGCATCTGGTGCAGGCGCAGGACGACATCGGCAGCCTGGGTGGATGCCGCACTTCCTGCCAGGAAGAGAACCAGCAGCAACCTGGAAACCAGCAACTTCAACATGGGATCACCTCGTCTTGTTTTTGTAGTGCGTACGGATTGTCGTGCGTTGATAGCCCCTTGCGCGCGGCGGGCATTCTGAGGGCTTGTTTTTATCAATAAAATATCAACCTTGTTGATACTGTGTTTGCAATGTATACCCGTCGACAGGTGAGCGCAAGGTGTCCCATGAAAAAGACATCAGTGCGGCCGGTATCATCCACACAAACTGTGGATAACTCCGTGGGTAAGCTCAGGAAGAGTGGCTGTAAGCCTGATGAGCGCTGGCGTGACACTGGATGTCTGGTAAATGACCAGGGCGTGTCAGCGCCCCGGTTAATGGATCAATGGTTGACCAGCGACCGCGGGAATCGCTCAGTGGCCGCCGCTGACCGCAGCCTGCGGCGGGCTCATGAACAGCAGCAGTGGCACGGCCACAACGTAGATCACACCCATCCACAGGAAGATATCGTTGAACGCCATGGTTTCCGCCTGGGTGCTGATCTGTTGCGACAGCATGGCAATAGCGCCGGCCTGCGGATCGGGCGATGCGCCAGTCAGTGTGTGCTGCAGGCTTTGCAGCCGTTCTACAACGACCGCACGCCCCGTGTCGATGTGGGGAATGAGCTCATTCCAGTGGAAATCGAACTGTTGATCCCGCGTGGTGTCCAGCATGGCCAGGCCAAAGGCGCCGCCGAGGTTTCGGAGGACATTGAACAGGCCGCTGGCGTTTCCGACCTCTGACTTGGGCAGTGTGCCCAGTGCAATACGGGTAATGGGGATGATGCACAGCACCAGTCCGATCCCGCGTATCACCTGCGGCCAGAAGAAATAGTCGTAGCCGGCCTGGCTGTCCAGACTCGAGTTCATCATGGTACCGACGCCCACGCACGAGAGTCCGATTGCCAGCAGGATGCGGGGATCCACATGGTCCGAGGCGCGGCCCGCCAGCGGCGCAAAGCAGAACATGGCGGCTCCGGTGACGAACATGATTTCGCCGATCTGCAGGGCGTTGTATTGCCGGACGGCGCCAAAGAACTGGGGCATCAGGTAGGTCAGCCCGTAGAGCGCGATGCCCACGCAAAAGCCAAGACCGGCCCCAATGGCGAAGTTGCGGTTGCGGAACGCGCGCAGATCGACGATGGGCGTATCGATCTTCAGCACACGGGCAAAGAAGGCCGCCCCTGAAATCACCACCACCGCACTCAAGCCGCAGATCAGGGAGCTGTCGAACCAGTCGTCGCCGGGGCCTTCTTCCAGGACGTACTCCAGGCACCCCAGGAAAACCGCCATCAACAGCAGACCGACGACATCCAGCTTTCGGATCAGGCGACGATCGCCGGTGTCGATATCCAGCGTGTTCCAGACCACGACACTGACCAGGATGCCGGGTATGACGTTGACGAAAAACAGCCAGTGGTAACTCATGGTCTGTGTGATCAGGCCACCCACGGTGGGGCCGATGGATGGCGCCATAGTGGCTACCAGACCCATGACCGCCTGCACGATGCCCATCATCGGGCTCGGGAACACCGAGAAGCTGATGGCGTAGGCAATGGGAATCATCGCCCCGCCCAGGAAGCCCTGCAGGGCACGGAGGGTCACCAGCATCGGCAAGGAGCTCGCCAACGCGCAGCCGATACTGGCCAGTGTAAAGCCCACGCAGGACGTCACGAACGCGACCCGCGTGGACAGAATACGGGTCAGCATGCCGGACAGTGGGATCATGATCACTTCGGCGATCAGATAGGCGGTCTGAACCCAGGAGATCTGGTCCTGCGTGGCGGACACGCCTGCCTGGATTTCGTTCAGGGAGCTGGCGACGATCTGGATATCCAGGATCGCCATGAACATCCCGAAAACGACGGCCACGAACCCGATCCGCTGTTTCCAATCGGGGACCTGCTCACTCACGGCCGGGTCTGCTCGCTGTCCGCCAGTCGGGAGCCGACCGCGGCGTGGGCGGGCAGGTAAGCGATGCCTTCACCCTGGTCCCGGGTATCCACCGCCGGAATCACCGACAGGCCCGGCCGCAGTCGGTTCAGCCGGTCGGCCGACTCGGTAAATCGGATCCGTACCGGTACCTTCTGCACGATCTTGTTGAAGTTGCCGGTGGCATTGTCCTGCGGCAGCAGGCTGAACTGGGTGCCGGTGCCGGGGGACAGGCTGTCCACCACACCCCGGAAAACCTGATCAGGGTAGGCGTCCACATGGACCTCGACCGGCTGGCCGATGGCCATGTGTCCGATCTGCGTTTCCTTGAAGTTGGCCACGACATAGACGTTGGGGACGGGTACCAGATGGAATAGGGTCCGGGCCGGCTGCACCATGGAGCCTGCTTCGACGGTGAGATCGCCAATCACGCCGTCTTCCGGTGCCCGAATCACGGTCTTGGCCAGCTGATCGGCGGCATCGGCCAGATTCTCCCGGGCCTGGGTCAATTGCGCCTCGGCGCTGTCGGTGTCGGACTTCAGCACCGGCAGTTGCAGCGTCTGGGTCGCGAGTGTCGCTTCCGCGGCCTTACGCTTGGCCACGGCGACGGCGTAATCCGCTTCGGCATTCTGCAACGATTGCGTGGAGCTGTATTTGCGGGCCTCCAGTTTTTTGGCCCGTTTCAGATTTAGTAGCGAACGATGCTCTTCCGCCCGGGCCGAATCCACATTGGACTGGGCTTCTTTGATACGGGATTGCTGGAGCGCCACTTGTTGCTGGGTTTTGGTCAGCGACGAACGCGCGAGGTCCACTTGCGCTTCGGCGGCCTTCTTGCGAGCCGCGAGGCCTGTGCGATCCAGCTCCACCAGCACGTCGCCCTGATGCACGCGTTGGTTCTCTTCAACCGGAATGGCGGTGATCCGGGCGCTGATCTCGGGCTGTATCGCCACGCTGTCAGCATGAATGTAGGCGTTGTCAGTCTCTTCGATAAACCGGCCAACCCGGTACCAGTGCAGGCCATAGAACGCGCCGGCGAGGAGCAGGACACCGGCGATGCCTGCCGCTAGACATTTTTTGATGGTCACAACCAACCTCAAAGAGTAATGAGTGTTACACTTTGGGAGTGTAATGATCGTTACACTTAGTGCAAGTGTTATTCTGTGATTTTGAATTCCTGGATGTTGGAGCCCTGCATGACAGACGCCGTATCGACCAAGGCGACCACTTCCCGTGGCCGGAACCGCGCCGAGCGGATACTGGCGGCGGCCTCTGAAGTCTTTCTCGAGCAGGGGTATGGCGCGGCGACCATGAGTGAGATCGGTCGGCGTGCAGGTGGATCGATGCAGACGCTGTATCGCCTGTTCGGCAACAAGGAGGGCTTGTTCCGGGCCATCATGGAGGACAAGGGGGCACAGGTATACGGGCAGATGGAGGATGCGGCAATCTTCGAGAAGCCGCCGGAGCAGGCATTATACGAATTGGGCGTCCGTCTGAATGAGCTGATCCTGAATCCCGAGAACCTGGCAACGCACCGGATCGTCATGCTGGAAGGCCCGAATCACCCGGAGCTGCAACGTATTTTTCATGATAACGGTCCGGGTCGGGCCCGGCGTGTGCTGTCGCGGTATTTTGAAGCGGAGTGCCGACGTGGACGGCTCAATCTGAAGGATGTGGATGCGGCAGCCGGCCAGTTTCTCGATATGGTGAAAGGCGCGTATTTCCTGCCGGCCATCCTCGGGCGCCTGGGCGCATCGTCCGAGATCGATATCCCTAGCTCAGTGCGTCAGGCGGTCGATATCTTCCTGCATGGCGCTGCGTGTCGGGAATCCGGCTCATAGGCTGTCCTGGGATGCGTCGAGGTTCGCTATCAATCCAGACGCGGCTACCAGGACCCAACGACGTAGCCCAGCTTTTCCGGCAACCACAGCGCAATCCCCGGCATCAGCATCACCAGCACCAGACTGACCGCCATGGCGGCGATAAACACAAGCGCCCAGCCTATTGTGTGTTCCAGCCGGATGTTGGCCACGCGCGTAGTGACCATCAGGTTGACCGCAACCGGTGGTGTGAACTGGCCGATGGCGATGTTCATGGCCAGCAGAATGCCGAACCAGATCGGGTTCCAGTCGAAGTGATTCATCATCGGCAGGACGATCGGGATCAGGATCAGGTAGATCGAAATTGCGTCCAGCAGCATGCCGGCAATCAGCACCAGCACCATGACCAGACCCAGCAGCACCCAGCCGTTGTCCGACAGCGACAGGAGGGCATTGGCCAGGTGGTTGAACGTGCCCAGGGTCGTGCCGGCCCAGGCGAAAATACCGGCCAGCGCAATGATGAACATGACCACGCCGGAGGTCACCGCGGCTTCTGACATCAGGCCCCATAGATCCCGCAGGCTCAGGTTGCGATAGATCAGGCAGCCCACCAACACGCCGTAGGCCACCGCGACCACCGCCGCTTCGGTGGGTGTGAACAGGCCCGAGCGCAGGCCGCCCAGGATGATCACCGGCGCGAACAGGGCGGGAATGGCCGCCTTGAAGCTCGGCCAGAACGCTGGGCGCTCGACGGTCTCCGGGTCTTCCCAGCGGTATTTTTTTGCGAAATACAGCGCCGGTGCCAGCAGGGAAATGCCCGCCAGGATGCCCGGGAACAGCCCGGCGGCGAACAGGGCCCGCAGGTCCACGCCCGGCACCACGATGGAGTAGAGGATCAGGGCGATGGACGGCGGAATCAGGATCGCGGTTGAAGAGGACGCCGCGATCAGCGAAGCGGAAAACGGCTTCGGGTAACCGGCTTTGTGCATGCTTGGCAGCATCACCATCGCCACTGCGGCGGCGTCCGCCGGCCCGGAACCGCTCATGCCGCCCATGATCAGGCACACCAGCACGGCGACGACAGTCAGACCGCCGTGACGCGGCCCGATAATGGCCTGGGCGAAACGCACCAGACTGGCGGCAACGCCGGCCCGTTCGAAGATCAGGCCGGTCAGGATAAACAGCGGAATCGCAATCAGCGGATACTTGGCCACGCTGTTGTAGGTGTTGGTGCCGAAGGTACCCAGCATCGTCGGCGGCAGGCCCGCGACGATGCCCACCAGACCGCCGAGGCCCAGCGCGATCGCCACCGGCATGCCCAAAAGCAACGCCAGCAGGAAACTGCCGATCATCAGCAGATCAGGACTCATGGACCACCTCCGGGTCGTGCTTGCCGCGCAGGCGATCGATCAGGTTCTGGGTCATGCGGAGGATGATGACTACGGAGAGGATCGGCAACCACACCACGTAAATCCAGTTGGGCAGCCCCAGCCCCGGTGACAGCGAGTCCCACTGATACTCCTGCAGGGCAAAGGTGCTGCCATACCAGGTCATCACGCCCAGCACCGCAACGCTGGCGGCCCACTGCAGCACAAACACGATCTTCCGGGCCCAGGGCGGCAGGTGGTGCTCGATCAGCTCGATGCGGATGTGCTGGTTGTGGCGCGCCGCTACCGCGGCCCCGGCAAACGTGAGCAGCACCAGGCAGAACACCGAGAATTCCTCGGTGAAGGCAAAGGACGCATCCGTGGCGTAACGCACGATCACATTACCGAGGCTGATCAGGCAGATCGCTACCAGGGCGAGGGTGGCCAGCCAGGCATCGGGCCGGAATTTGGGGCGACGGGAGGGCATGGGAACTCCAGGTGGCAGGAAGACGCCCGCCAAAAAAAGCGGGCGTTGGGGCGATCGGTATTACTGAGTGCGTTTAGCAACCGCGTCCTGCGCCTGCTTGACCAGATCTTCGCCGATGCGCGGTGTCCATTTGTCGTAGACCGACTGGGTCGCCTTGACGAAGGCATCGTGCTGGGCCGGGGTCAGCTCAGTGACTTCCACGCCACGATCCTTGATCGCAGCCAGGGTGTCGTCGAGTTCACCGCGGGACTTCTGGATCTCCCATTGGCCGGCGTCGATGGCAGCCTGTTTCAACAGCGCCTGGTCTTCGGGGCTGAACGTGTCCCACACGCGGTTGCTGATGGCAAACACCAGCGGGTCGGCCATGTAGTGCCAGCGGGTCAGGTGGTTCTGGCCGACCTGATCGATGCGGGCCACGTCAAACACGGACAGCGGGTTTTCCTGGCCGTCGACGGCACCGGTGGTCAGGGCTGGCTTGGCGTCCGCCCAGCTCATCTGCGTCGGGTTGGCGCCCAGCGCGGTGAAGGTGTCCTGGAACAGCGGCGAACCCACCACGCGGATTTTCAGGCCGTCCAGATCCGCCGGCTCGTCGATGGTCAGCTTGGAGTTGGACAGCTCGCGGAAGCCGTTCTCGCCCCAGGCCAGCGGGGTCACGCCGCGCTTCTTGATGGCCGCGAAGATGGCCTCGCCGGCGTCACCCTGGGTAATCGCATCGATCGCCGCGTAGTCCGGCATCAGGAACGGCAGGGAGAACAGGTTCAGCTCCGGCACCTGCGGCGACCAGTTGATGGTGGAACCGACCGCCATGTCGATCAGGCCGGAGCGCATGGCCGAGAACTCCTTGGTCTGGTCGCCGGAGACCAGCTGGGAGTTGCTGTAGATCTTCATATTGATGCGCCCGTCGGAGCGCTCCTTGACCAGTTCGACCCATTTGTCGGCAGCCTGCCCCCAGGGAAAGGCGGACGGCAGGACTGTGGACACCGTGTATTCGTCTTTGTACTGGGCCTGGGAGGCGGCACTGAACAGCAGCGTAGCCGCCGCGGCAGCCAGAAGGGTGCAACGTTTTAACATGTTGTTTTCCTTTTTATTGGAATGGGACGACCGCGGCGCGGCAATCAGAGTGCGCTTCGTTAGGCGATTATAGGAAGGGTCCTATCGGGACGCAAAAGGTGGGATTGCTAACCGGTTGTTCTCTCACCGAATTGGCGCTATCCGAGCCGTAAACGATTCGTTGAATCACCTGAAAGGGCAGAGCGCTGGTTGCTCGTTATCCACAGACGATCATGTCCACAGAATCTGTGGATAAGTGCGTGAGTAACGCCTGGAAGAACGTCGGTAGGCGGGTTGGCTGTAGCGGTGGCCGGTCATGGCTGGCAAATGACCAGCCTGTCTAGGGTTTCGCCAGGCTGGTCATCGAATCGCCAATCCGGTGCCGTTATTCGGCCTTGTCCACCGACAGCGCCACGGCGGCGGTGATCTGGATCACCACTTCCCGGCCGACCTGGTCGTTGCTCAGTTTGATGTCGTCACGCACCGGCACCTGACGGACATCGCCGTTGGGAAATTCCAGCGTGGCGGTGTGGTGTTCCAGGTTGACCGATTTGACCACCGCGGTGACCTGCGCCGTACCGCCGGCAAACCCGCGCGGCTTCTGGCCTTCCGGGGCGGCAGCTGCCATGCCGGCGGCACCATCGGTGGACGTCTCGCCGATCGCTTTCAGGTAAACGACGGTTTCTTCGGTGTAGACCACGGTGACCCGGTCACCGACCTCCACCTGATTGAAATTCACTGCGTCGGGTCCGACGGTGATGGTCTTCATGTTGCCGTCGTCGTCTGCGAGGGTGACGGTGCGGGCGTCAAAGTTGATGGTTCTGACGGTGGCTTCAAGACGTTCGGTGCGGGTGTGGACGCCGCCGGGGACGCCTTTTTCCATGGTTGTGGATTCCGACACCTCGGTCTTCATCGGTTTTTCCGCCGGGGTGCTGCAGGCGCTGAGCAGGCCGGCAACCAGAACGAGAGCGGTGGCAATACAGGGAAGTCGGGATAAGAAAGGCATGCCATATCCTCCGTTAGCCTCATGGGCTGAATTCGGTCCATTCATCAGCTGACAGGCCAAACGGCGACACGGCGGGAGTCATATGACGCCAGCAGGATCAGTATAGGCGAAGGCGCCGGCCCTGTCCGGTGGGGCCAAGGCCGGCGCGGTAGATCAGGCGGCCAAGGACTCTCGCATCAGGTTGAGCAGGCCGCCCTTGAGGATCATCCGGATCTGGCGGTCGCTGAGATCGTGGGTCAGCTCGTAGCGCTGACCGCTGCGGGTGTTTTTTGCGGCCAACTGACCGCCTTGCGCCAGCGTCTCGGCTAGGGCGTCCAGCGCCAGTTCGTCGCCCTGTTCGATGTCGTCGTAATCCTCGGGGCGCGTAAAGCGCAGCGGCAAAATGCCGAAGTTGCACAGGTTCTGCCAGTGGATGCGGGAATAGCTCTTGGCAATGACCACCCGCACGCCGAGGTAACGCGGCGCCAGTGCCGCGTGTTCGCGGCTGGAGCCTTGCCCGTAGTTCTCGCCGCCGACGATCATCGAGCCGTGTTCCTGATACTTCTTCGCCCGTTCCGGATAGGACGCGTCGACCCGGGTGTAGGTGAACTCGCTGATCGCCGGGATGTTGCTGCGGAACGGCAGGATCCGCGACCCGGCGGGCAGGATTTCGTCGGTGGAGATGTCGTCGCCCACCTTGAGCAACACCGGCGCGGTCAGTTCGTCCGGCAGGCCATCGAACTGGGGCAGGGTGCTGATGTTGGGCCCCTTCTCAACGACGGTCAGTTCCGGATGCTGCGCCGGCGGCCGGATGTTGCGGTCCTCCACGTAGAACGACTGGCTGTCGTCGAAGGTCGGGTAGTCCATGTCTAGGTCGCGGGGGTCGGTGATCTCACCCATCAGGGCTGATGCCGTGGCGGTTTCCGGACTGCACAGGCAAACCTTGTCCTCCTCGGTACCTGAGCGCCCGGCAAAGTTGCGCGGCACCGTGCGCAGGCTGATCTGGTCGGTGGCCGGTGCCTGGCCCATGCCGATGCAGCCGTTGCAACCGGTCTGGTGCAGGCGGGCGCCGGCGCTGAGCAGGTCACTCAGGTGCCCGAGTTTGGCCAGGTTTTCCAGGGTCTGTCGGGACGTCGGGTTGATGTCGAACGACACCCGCTCGTGCACCTGGCGCCCCTTCACCACCATGGCGGGTACCGCGAAGTCCCGCAGCCCGGGGTTGGCGGAGGAGCCGATGTAGGCTTGATAGATGGGCTCACCCGCCACTTCGCGCACGGGCACGACTTTGCCCGGGCTGCTGGGCAGGGCGATCAGCGGCTCGAGCTTGGCCAGGTCGATCTCGTCGTGTTCGTCGTAGGTCGCGCCCCTGTCGGCTTCCAACCGCTCGAAATCGTCGACCCGCTGCTGTTGTTTGAGGAAATCCCGTACCGCGTCGTCTGCCGGGAACACCGTGGTGGTGTGGCCCATTTCCTGGCCCATGTTGGCGATCACGTGGCGATCCATGGCGGACAGGTGCTTGAGGCCGGGGCCGTAGTACTCGATTATCCGCCCGGCACCGCCTTTCACGTCATGGCGGCGCAGCATCTCCAGCACCACGTCCTTGGCGCTGACCCAGTCCGGCAGCTTGCCGGTGAGCTTCACGCCCATCACCTTGGGCATGTTCAGGTAGAACGGCTGTCCACAGATGGCCATGGCTACCGCCAGGCCGCCGGCACCTATGGCCAGCATGCCCAGTGAGCCCGCGGCACAGGTGTGGCTGTCCGAGCCCAGCAGGGTCTTGCCGGGTTTGCCGAAGCGCTCCATGTGCACCGGATGGCTCACCCCTGAGCCGGGCGGACTGAACCAGAGGCCGAATTTCTCGCAGGCGCTGCGCAGGAACAGGTGGTCGTCCGGGTTGCGGTGGTCGGTCTGCAGCAGGTTGTGGTCGACGTACTGGGCGGACACTTCGGTACGGGCGTGATCCAGACCCATGGCTTCCAGTTCCAGCATCACCAGGGTGCCGGTGGCGTCCTGTGTGAGGGTCTGGTCGATGGTCAGGCCGATTTCCTCACCGGCTTTCATGCGGCCGTCGGCCAGGTGGGCCGCGATCAGTTTCTGGGTGACGTTGCGCGGTTGATGCTTGCTCTGTTCCGCCATTGGGACCACCTCCTTGGCGAGCCGAATGTTGGATTCGTTTTGCGACGCTATGGCTGTATATGTGTGGCTGATTGGCCGGAAACAACCCCTACAAACCCTGGGCGCCCCGTCGGAGCCAGTTGTGTACGAAGGCCAGTTTCTGCCGTGCGACATCCGAAAGCACAAACGGGTAGAGGTCAGACAGCCCCATAGACCGGTTGACGTGATTCACGCCGACTGTTAACGAGGCCGCGATGTGGATCAGGCGGTCCGCATCGGGCTCCGAATACGGATCCCAACCGGGACTGGGCAACTGCGGCGAAGACAACCCCGAGGCAATGAAGCTGTCCGTAATATCGGTCAGGTGCAGCAGGTGGGCGGCCGTTTCGGCCCAGTCTTCGTGGGGGTGGGCCGAGGCGTAGACAGTCAGGAAGCGCTGTTCCCAATGGGGAGCGGGGCCCTGTTCATAATGGCGCTGCAGCGCGGCGGTGTAATCCTCGCGTTCGTCGCCGAACATGGCGCGAAAGGCGTCTAGAAAATCCTCGCGAAGGCTCAGGCGCCACCAGAGCATGTGCGAGATCTCGTGGCGCATATGGCCGATCATGGTGCGGTAAGGTTCTGCCAGTTGTTCTCGGCGAGACGCGCGCAACACCGGATCGGCCTCGGCCACGCTGATGGTCACGACTCCCTGGGCATGACCCATCAGCACCGGTGTCAGGCCTTCAGCGAGCATATGGAAAATCGGCCGAACACCCGGATCCTCCGGCCGGAACCAGTGCCAGCGTCCCAGGTTGTCGAGGGTCCAGCGCTTGGCGGCTTCGGTCAGCGCCCAGTTGGGGATGGCGTTGGGGATGTTCGGATCCGGCGCCAGCGCGGTCATGGCGCAGGAGCGACAAAACGCGCCGGGCCGGGGAGCGATCCAGTTGCAGCCGATGCGGTCACGGTTGGCACAGAATGGTGGCATGGGCAGAAAGGCCCGCGCCTGTGGATCATACGCGACGGGCGTGCCGTCGGCGGTGGTCAGGTTATCGAACCAGAGCGACCCGGAACCGATCGGGTTATTGAAAACGCGCATGGTAAAAGCCTTCGGACGGGCAGGTGACCCCAGTATAGGGACTGTGATCGCTGCTTGTCAGATTATTCTTCAATGCGGAGAGCCGGGCGGCGCGTCGTCGGAAAAGTAGTCTTCGATCCACTCGAACAGGCGATTGGCGCTCATGTCGCTAAGCGCCATGCGCTGGAAGTCGATATCGATGTCCTCGTCGATGGTCGAAAACTGGTAGAGCAGGGCGCCTGGGTCTTTGTCGTGCAGGACCATCACGATCCGTCGACGGCTGCTCAGGCAGTCGATGGTCATGGCGTCCGCCGGAATGCCAATGTCCCGCATGCCCCGGCGCACACCCACCACCGGATTGATGTGCTGGTGGGTCGCCTGGATACGGGCGTGGGCCTCGCTGGCCATATCGGACAGGGTTTTCATGGCTTGTTCGGACATCGGCTGCTCCTTGATCGATCACGGGGCGCAGGGTAGCAGAAATCGCGGTCTGCGCCCTCCGAGTCGCCCGGGCCATCACCCGGCCCGTTCAATCAGGATGTGGTTTGAATGCATCCAGCCCCTTCTGCATTCTGGCTCGATGATGGCTTTGCGCATTAGACTGCGTGCTCTACCGTTCGGCGCTTGACGGCGCCCGGCAAACCAGACCCTGGAGAAACCCGAATGATCAGTTGGGACGACTTTGAGAAAGTGGAATTGCGTGTCGGCACCATCATTGAGGTGTCGGACTTTCCCGAGGCCCGTAAACCGGCCTACAAGCTGAAGGTGGATTTCGGCCCGGAAGTGGGTGTGCGCAAATCCAGCGCACAGATTACGGATCTCTACGACAAGGATAGCCTGCTGGGCAAGCAGGTGCTGGCAGTCACCAATTTCCCGCCGAAGCAGATCGGCCCGTTCGTCTCCGAATGCCTGGTGACGGGCGTTCATAATGAGGAGGGTGCTGTGTCCCTGGTCGGGCCGGACTCGGGGGTGCGTAACGGTCAGCGACTCTGCTGATTGATGGCGATCGGTGCGATGATGGCAGGCGAAGCCCCTGATTCTGCCACCTAAACGGGAGGAGCATCGCCATGCCTTATCATCGCAAAGACGATCTGCCCGAGAGCGTCCGCAGCCACCTGCCATCCCATGCCCAGGAGATTTATCTGAAAGCCTTCAATTCAGCGTGGGACGAGTACAGCGATCCCGACAGCCGCCGGGGTAATGAGAGCCGCGAGGCGGTAGCCCACAAGGTGGCCTGGGCGGCGGTCAAACAGCAATACCGTAAGGACGGTGATCGCTGGGTAAGAAAGTTGGATTAGCGCCTGGGGAGGCGCTTTACAAGCTGGCCATTTCGTCCTGCAGGTCTTTCTTCAGGTCCACGGGTGAGGTGATCCATAAAGTGCCGTCCGTCCCCGGAAAAACGCCGATGTCCAGACCGTCTTTGGTCAGTCCGGGCACCCATTTGTTGAAGAATTCGGGCAGCGACAGGCGCTTGGGTGTGAGGCCGTCTGCGTTGCCGGCGTACTGTGCGGCAAACGATTCGCTGGGCCAGACCGGCAGGTAGGCCACGTCGTCGTCGGAGACAATCTTCAGGAAGCGGTTGTCAGTGTTGATGAGGATCCAGATGTCGCGCTCTTCGATCACCGTATCGAGGAAGTAATCGAAACGCTCCTCGCCGTCGAGTTCGAGGATGGTGTCCAGCGGTTCCTGATTCATGGGAAAACTCTCTGTGTGATGCGTCGCCCACTATAGCATGGCGCCCGGCTTGTCTGCTGTCCTGAAACCGCGCCGACAGATCAGGCAAAAAGGCGCATGCCCCTTTCGGAAATAGCCTTGAAGCCCGAGACCACATGCTCGGCCAACGCCTCTTCAATCGGGCCCGATCCGTCCCGCTTGGCCAGGGTCATCCGGTACTCACCCATCTCCGGCAGGCCATGGTCGGCACTCAGGTGGATCATGTCGTGGTCGATCACGCTGATGGGCAGCGGCGCAACCGCCAGGTCGGCCCGTACCGCGGCGATCTGGGCCTGGCAGAACTCGCTGGTGTAGGCGATGCGGTAGTCGATACCGGCATCGTCCAGTGCCTTGAGCGCCATGTCTCGCCAATAGCAGCCGGGCTCGGCCAGGGCGATCGGCAACGGCCGCGTGTCGAGGGTGGTGCCGTTTCGCGCGCCGAGCCACACCAGTGGTTCGGAGTGGATAGGCGCCTGGCTGTCCAGTTCCGGATCGAAACTGAAGATCGCGATATCGATCTCGCCGGCGTTAATACGACGGCGCAGGTTATTGGTCGGGCCCAGATGCACATCCACTTCGACATGAGGATGGGACGCAGCGAACCGCCGCAGGATTTCCGGCATGGCGACAATGCCGTTGTCATTGGGCGCGCCCAGCCGGACACGACCCTGGAACTCGGACGACCGGAAGCGGGAGAAGGCCTCGTCGTTCAGGCGCAGCAGCTTGCGGGCATAGCCCAGCAGGATCTCGCCATCACTGGTCAGGCTGACCCGTCGGGTTTCCCGCAAGAAGAGCTCGCGGCCCACCATCTCCTCCAGCTTCTTGACCTGCAGACTGATGGCAGAGGCGCTGCGGTTTACCTGCGTGGCGGCCCGCGAGAAGTTGCCGGTCTCGCAGATGGCCACAAAGGTCCGGGCGAGATCGAGATCCAGGTTGGGCAGGGGCGATGCGAGGGACATGACTGTGTATCTTTGAGAATTTCTCAAAGCATGAGTCAAATCTTCTCGTTTGTCTAATCAATGGGCGCAGGGCAAGGTGATCGAAACACAGGAGGTTTCGATGGCTACTTTCACGGCACATCAGAGGACAGAACGCACCCGGCTCCCTCGCTTTCTGCGCGATTGGGCCCGGGATCACCGCAGATGTCACGTCGTCCGCCACCAGCAGCAGGCCCGGCTCAAACAACTGGAACGACTCCTGGCTACGCTGGATGATCGGGCCCTGGACGATGTCGTCGGCGTACCGCGAGACGCTCTTGAAACGGCCTTGCGGCTACCGCCCGAGCGCGCCTTGGAACGGGTGACGACGCTGATGCGCGATGCCGGCTCGCAGGAGGGATGAATCGATGGCGAACAGGAACGGTGTTGATGCCTATCGCGACTGGGTGCTCCCCGGTGCTGTCGATTATCAGGGGCGCGAAGTCCGGTACGGTCGACTGGGAGACGGCCCGCCGATGGTGCTGGTTCACGGTACGCCCTGGTCGTCGTTCAATCTGCGTCACCTGATCCGGTCGCTGTCCGAAAATTATACCGTCTACTTCTACGATTTACTGGGCTATGGCCAGTCGAGCATGGCCGAGGGTGACGTCTCGCTGGGCGTGCAAAACGAAGTGCTGGCGCGTCTGCTGGATCACTGGGGCCTGGAGAACCCGTGGGTGGTTGGGCATGACTTTGGTGGGGCCGCCGTCCTGAGAACGCACCTGCTGAATGGGCGATCCTTCCGGAAAATCATGCTGATTGACCCGGTGGCCGTCTCACCCTGGGGCTCGCCGTTCTTCCGGCACGTTAACGAACATCAACCCGCCTTTTCAGGCGTGCCCGACTTTATCCACGAGGCGATCGTTCGCACCTACGTGCAAACAGCGGCCCACAAGCCGTTGGATGACGCCACCCTGGAAGGCATTGTCCGGCCCTGGACCGGCGAGCAGGGGCAGCCCGCTTTCTATCGTCAGATCGCCCAGGCGGATTCGCGGTACACGGACGAGGTCCAGGCTCGTTACCCGACGATCACCACGCCGACCCTCATCCTGTGGGGACGGGAGGATCGCTGGATTCCTCTGGAACGCGGCGAAACCCTCCACGGCCTGATCCCGTCATCGGAGTTCCATGTGGTCGACGACGCAGGCCACCTTGTGATCGAGGAGAAACCGGACCAACTGGTGCAGCACATTATGCGCTTTGCCGGGACGAGCCCGTGACCGCGACGATCAGAGCGTCGGTGTCACATCGTGCAGGGCCCGGTCCAGGCGTTCGACGATGGTGTCGATTTCCTGGTCCGTCGCCGTCAGAGCCGGGCTGAAGTTCAGTACGTTGTTGAAGCCCGGCACGCAACGATTGGTGCGGCCAATCAGCAAGCCATGGGCCTTGCAGCGGGAGACGATGGCCATGGGGATGGATTCGTCCACCGGCTGGCGGGAGGTTCGATCGGTCACCAGTTCGATGCCCTGGAACAGCCCTTTGCCGCGGACGTCCCCGATCAAGGGATAGCGCTCGGCCAAATCGCGGAAGCCGGCCATCAGCCGTTCCCCCTGGCGCGCACTGTTTTCCACCAGACCCTCGCGCTCGATGATCGACACGTTGGCCAGTGCCGCCGCCTGGGACGCTAGGCAGCCGCCGAAGGTGGAAATGTCGCGAAAATAACCGAGGGTATCGCCCTCGGCTTCTTTAAGCAGGCTGTAGACATGTTCCGTGGTCACGGTGCAGGAAATGGCGGCGTATCCAGACGCCACGCCCTTCGCCATGGTCACGATGTCCGGTGTGATGTCATCGTGCTGGTAGCCGAACCAGGTACCGGTCCGACCCATGCCGCAGACGACCTCGTCCATAATCAGCAGCACATCGTGACGGTCACAGATCTCGCGCACCGCCTGCAGGTAGCCAGCGGGCGGCGGGATAATGCCACCTCCGGCGGTGATAGGTTCAATGATGACCGCGCCCACAGTCTCGGGACCTTCCCGCAGGATCACGGCCTCCATGGCCTGGGCCGCCCGGGCGCCGTAGTCGTCGACCTCGCCGAACTGGCTGCGGTATTCGCAGCAGTGGGGAAATTCCACGAACCCCGGCAGGAAGGGACCGAAGTGCTCCCGCCGCTCCATCTGCCCCGTCGCGCTCAGTGCCGCCAGGGTGGTGCCGTGGTAGTCACGCTCACGGTAGAGGATCTTGTGTTTGCGGCCACCGTGGTGTTTGTGGGCAATCTGGCGCACCATTTTGAAGGCTTTCTCGTTCGCCTCCGAACCGGAACTGGAGTAGTAGACCCGGCTCATGCCCGGCATCTTGCTCAATAGCTTCTCGGCGAACGCCGACGCCGGTTTGCTCGCCATGGAGCCGGCGAAATAATTCAGGTCCAGCAGCTGCTGGTGGACGGCATCAGCGATCTCCCGACGACCATAGCCCACATTGGTCACCCAGACACCGCCGGCGGTGGCGTCCAAGTACTCCTGGCCGTCGATGTCCCAGAGCCGGAGTCCCTCGCCACGGACGAACATGGTCAGCCCCGCGTCCGCCGACTGCCCCGTCGTCATGTGGTGCCAGACGTGGGCCTTGTCCCAGGCTTTCAGCGTGTCGGTATCCTGCTCGAAGGTGTTCATCGACTCGTTCCTCAATATCAAGCGGTTGCTGGGGCTCGCCGGCAGAGAGCAGCCCCCCTTCTGTCACTGTAGACCCGTCCCCGACAACATTCCGGTCGGCCGGTTGACCGATGTGACGTCCACGATTCAGGGCGAGTCCCCTAGAGAGCGTGACGGTCGCAACGGCGGTAGGCAAGGACATGATGGGTTTATAAGAAACACTTAATGTTTCGTGCATAGACTTCCCCTGTCAGTAGGGAGCCTCGGTTGGGCCACTTGCTCTGGCACTGGGCCAGGCGAAGGCACGCCGTGGTTACGAAAGGATCCACTCAACAGGAAGCCGAGACCGATCATGTCCACCACCACACGCACCAAAACCTACAGCATGCCCCAGATCGTCCTGCACTGGGCCATCGCGATATTGATCGTTGCGAATTACATCGTCAGTGACGGGATGGGTCACCAGTTGGACGAGCATCTTGAAAACGCCGGATTCCAGACGAACTGGGTGGGGACGTTTCACGTTTATGTGGGGCTGACGGTCATTGGCCTGGTGCTGGTCCGCCTGATCGTCCGAGTGGTCAGCCCTGTCCCGGAAGTCGTCAGCGCAGGGCATCCTCTGCTCGATAAGGCGCAGAAACTGGCTCATGGCCTGCTTTATCTTCTGATGTTGCTGGTGCCGGTTTTCGGCGCGATGGCCTGGTACCTGGGCATGGAGTTCATGGGTGATGTCCACGTGATCGCCATGAACACCATGATGATCATCGCCTTGCTGCATGCCCTCGCTGCCCTCTATCACCACCATGTGTTGAAGGACCGGGTACTGATGCGGATGCTGGGGCGGGATTGACGCCCTTTCAGGAGGGCGGACTTTCGGGTTCCACGTTCCAGCGTCTGGCGTCATTGCCTTTCCGAATCGTCCGATGTGCTTGACCCTGTAATCACTACAAGGTTTGAAATGGTCATACTCCATTTCATAGTCGGCACTCTGGAGCCCTACAATGCAACGCGAAGAAATCAACGATTACTACAACAAGGCTGCGCGCTATTACGACCTCCTGACCGGCTGGATCTTCCAGCGACTGTTTCGGGTCGAGGACCGGTATCGCCAGCGTAGCGTCGATCTCCTGGGTGATATACACGGCGCCCGGGTTCTTGATATCGGTTGCGGAACGGGGCGCAACTTTCCCTACCTGGTGCCGAAGCTGGGGCCGGAGGGGAGGTTGCTCGGGGTTGACCTGTCCCGTGGAATGCTTGCCAGGGCTCACCATAAGGTCGAACGGAACGGGTGGCACCAGGTCGCCGTTGCACAGCAGGACGCCGCCCGCCTTGACGACGTTGCGCCGTCTTTTGACGCGGTGATTGCCAGCTGGTGCCTGGGTATCGTCTACGATTTGCCAGCCGCACTCGAGCGGGCACTGAGCCTGCTACGCCCGGGTGGGCGACTGGTGATCCTGGACTTTCAGGGCAGCCGGCCGGAACGGGGTCTGCTGCGCCACCTCTATCCGGTCTACAGCAAGCTGCTGCAAGTCACGGGTATCGACACGGCTGAAGACCTTGACCATGAGCGGCTCAAGGCAAAATGGGCGGAAGGCCGGGCGTATCTTGAAGCGCAGTTGGACGATGTCCAGCAGGAAGATTACCTGAACGGCCTGGGACTTTTGATCAGTGGCACAAAACCGGGCTCCCGTTAAGCCCGCCGGTCAGTGCAGTTTCCTGTCATCGTCCAGGGCGATTCCCAGGGCCCGCAATTGCTCGCCCAGCTGTTCGTCACCGGTGGCCCGCCAATGCTGGTAGAGCGTCAGCACATCATCAACACTGGAGCCTGCCTTGCGGATGCAGGCCCGGGCGACCAGGTCCAGGAAGGCGGCGAAGCGATCCGCCAGGTCGGCAAACACGTGGCGGTGGCTGTGGGCGTTGTCGGCCAGGTAGTCGTAGGCGCCACCGCCCATGCCGACGAAATAGTCCTGACGGAAGCCCTTGCGGGCATAACGCTCCGGAAACAATGCGCCGACGAACAGGGCCTGGTCGCCCAACTGCCGTAGAATCAGGCAGCGTTCGTGATCGGCGCTGGCTTCGTGTGCGTCTTTGTAGAGCAGGGCCAGTGGCCGCAGGCTCAATTGACCCTCGTCATAGCTGAACAGCTGGCGGCTGTCCCCCAGGCGCGCCAGGACCGACCCGACATACCACAATGTATCCTCTTCGGGCCGTGGCGCCAGTGCCTCGGCGCAGTGGACAAGACGCTCCCGGAAATAATCACCCAACGTGCGCTCAAACGTCTGAACAGCGCGTTCCTGCATGGCGACACCTCATTCTGGCTGACCTTCTTTGACTATAAAACAGCCAATCGCCAATTCAAGGTATAAAGCCGCCGCCTGTTATAGAAAAAGAGTTGATTGAAAGTGCTCAACGTCCACTTGAAAGCGCCGGGACTGCACTTATTTTCGCGATCAGAGAGGGCCGCAAAGGCCCATCTATGCGCCGTTTCTTTAGTGCATCACCTATACTCAGGAGGACACCTCAATGCAGATCAAACCGCTCTATGACCGGGTGGTTGTTCGTCGACTGGAAGCCGAAACCACCACCAAAGGCGGCATCCTCATTCCCGACAAGGCGGCCGGCAAATCGACCCAGGGAATCGTGTTGGCGGTGGGTGACGGCGCCTTGCAGGACAACGGCGTCCAGCGTCCGTTGACCGTGAAGGTGGGGGATCGCGTGCTCTTTGAAAAGCACGCCGGCACCGATATCAAACTGAACGACGACATTGGCCTGGTGATTCGTGAATCCGACATCCTGGCTGTTCTTGAAGATGTTGATGCGCAGGAGAAAGCCGCATGAGCGCGAAAGTCATTACCTTTTCCCAAACCGCCCGCGAGCGCATGCTCAAAGGCGTGAATGTCCTGGCTGACGCCGTCAAGGTCACCATGGGACCGAAAGGCCGCAACGTGATCCTGGACAAGAGCTACGGCGCCCCCCGGGTCACCAAGGACGGCGTGTCCGTGGCCAAGGAAATCCAGCTCAAGGACAAGTTCGAGAACATGGGTGCCCAGATGGTGAAAGAAGTGGCGTCCAAGACCGCCGAGTTGGCCGGCGACGGCACCACCACGGCCACGCTGCTGGCCCAGGCTATTGTGCGGGAAGGCCATAAAGCCGTGTCGGCCGGCATGAACCCGATGGACCTGAAACGCGGCATCGACCTCGCCGCCAGCGCCGCCGTGGAAGAGCTGAAAAACCTCGCCAAACCCTGCGCCGACAACAAGGCCATCGGCCAGGTTGCCACCGTGTCTGCCAACTGGGATACCGCGATTGGCGACATCCTGGCTGAGGCCATGGAGAAGGTCGGTCGGGGCGGTGTCATCACGGTCGAAGAGGGCAAATCCCTGGAGAACGAACTGGAGGTCGTGGAAGGCATGCAGTTCGACCGCGGCTACCTGTCCCCCTATTTCATCACCAGCCACGACAAGATGCAGGCGGAACTGGATAACCCCTATGTGCTGCTGTTCGACAAGAAGATCAGCAACATCCGGGATCTGTTGCCCGTGCTTGAAGCCGTCGCCAAAGCCGGCCGGCCGTTGATGTTGATCGCCGAAGACGTCGAGGGCGAAGCCCTGGCCACACTGGTGGTGAACAACCTGCGCGGCATCATCAAAGCGGCCGCGGTGAAAGCCCCGGGCTTTGGTGACCGTCGCAAGGCCATGCTGCAGGACATCGCCACGCTGACCGGTGGGCAGGTGATCTCCGAAGAAGTCGGGCTGTCCCTGGCGAAGGCCACCCTGGACGAGTTGGGTTCCGCCAAGCGGATCGTACTCACCAAGGAGCACACGATCGTCGTGGATGGCGGCGGCAAGAAGGCGGACATCGAGGCCCGGGTTGCCCAGATCCAGAAGGAGATCGATGCCTCCAAGTCCGACTACGACCGCGAAAAGCTGCAGGAGCGCGTCGCTAAACTGTCCGGCGGTGTTGCGGTAATCAAGGTCGGCGCGGCCACGGAAATGGAAATGAAGGAGAAAAAGGACCTGGTGGACGATGCCCTGCACGCGACCCGTGCGGCGGTGGAAGAAGGCATCGTACCGGGCGGCGGGACGGCCCTGATTCGCGCGGCCGATGCCGTGCGCCAGACGCTCAAAACGGCGGCCAACGAAGATCAGAAGGCCGGTGTCCGCATCGCCCTGCGGGCCATGGAAGAGCCGTTCCGGCAGATTGTCTCCAACGCCGGGGTCGAGCCCAGCGTGGTGCTGGACAAGGTGCGCAGTAACGACAGCGTCAGTTGGGGCTACAACGCCCAGACCGAGGCCTACGGCGACATGCTGGACATGGGCATCCTCGACCCGGCCAAAGTCACCCGAACCGCCCTGCAGAACGCCGCCTCCGTGGCCGGCATGATGCTGACGACCGAGGCGATGGTGAGCGAGGCGCCGGAGGAGAAAAAAGCCTCCCATTCCCATGACATGCCGGATTACGATTTCTAGTCGGATCGTTGGATCAGAATCAGGGGGCTGTTATGGCCCCCTTTTTTATCGGGATCAAACTCCCTGGGCCCGGCGCGCCTTGACTGTTCCGGGTTGACCATCCCCTCCTTGGCAAACCAACCGATAGCGTCCTGCGATCAGGTACTGACCGGGTTGGTTCTTCGAACCTCGGGAAAGGCCAGCGAGGTCAGCACGCCGAACTGGACGAATTCGCATAGCAAATGATTGTCTTATCCGGCCAGAGCTAATGATTTAACAAAGTTTTTCTGCAGTCAGACTTGTTGTTGGGGCGCCTGTGATACCGTCAAACGCTGTTGCGTAAAGCGGCTCGGCAACGACACAAGCTGGGCGCAACGCAACGGTCTAGAGACACGTGCCATCGAAAGCCGTCACATCCCGCAAACCAACCCGGCCAGATCGCTTCATGCGCAAACGGCCCGACAAAAACGAACAGCGGCTCCATCGCATCGTGAAGCGATGCGTATAACCAAACGCAAGGCGTTTCTTGCGTCGTCAATCATTCCTCAAAGGCAAGGGTGTTGTGTATGAAGAAGCTGCTTCAGGTCACGGGGCTGGCCAATCTCCCGGTCAAGTACAAGCTTATGGTGGGTTTTGGGCTTGTCACACTGACGGTGATTGGTTTGATCGTCATGGGCAGTCTTGGGCGGGACGCCGTCGGAGAGCGCGTGGCCAAGGCGGATCAGGCGAACCGGATTGTCAAGCTCCTGCTGGCCGCTCGGGTCAGTGAAAAGAACTTTGAACTGAGGAGCGACCCCCAGGCCGTCTCCGACGCCGGTGACCGGCTTGATGAGGTCATGGCATTGGCCAAGGACCTCAAAGCCCGTTTTGAGGACCCCGACAATCAGGCCTTGACAGACAAGGTGCTGGATCGATCCGGCGCGTACCGGAATAGCCTTGATCAGTTTGTGTCGCTGGTGGACCAGAGGAAAACCACGCTCGCCCAGATGCGTGATGCGGCCCGGGAGGCGGAAGCGGCACTGCTCAAGTTGCGCACCAATCTCGCACAGGACGCCTCGCAGTACATCCAGGACCAGAAACCGATTGCCCTGATCCAGGATCGGGTTGAACAATCGCAGCTATCCGGCGACCTGATTCGCGGTATCTTCGAAGTCCGTGAGGCCGAAAAGAACTTCCTGATCAGCGGCGACAACCAGTACGTGGACGCTGCCAACGCCGGAGTCGAGCAGCTTGATGAGAAAGTCGCCCAGCTGAAGCAGGCTCTCGACAAGGCCGACAACATCGCCCTGGCCGATGCGGCATCCACGCAGGTCAAACAGTACGAGGATGCCTTGCGGCGCTACTTCGGTATCGATCGCCAGGAGAAGGGGGCGAAGCAGGGAATGGTCGCCTCCGCCCGCGATGCCATGCAGGTGGCCGAGCAAATCCGTGCCGACCAAAAGCAGGAGATGATGACCTTGAAGCAGGATGTCGAAACCTGGTCACTGGAACTCGGGGTCCTGGCCATTGTCATCGGGATCTTCGCCGCCTGGATGATCAACCACCTTATTGTGCCGCCCCTGTTGCAGGCGCAGCGCCTGGCTGAATCGGTTGCGGCAGGTGATCTGACCGCCCAGGTTCCCGACGCATCCAGGGACGAGGTGGGTCGGTTGATGGCATCGCTGGGGCGGATGATGGAAGGCCTGCGCGATATGGTGACCCAACTCGGCTCCAGTGCCGACCAGGTTGCCTCGTCATCGGAAGAACTGTCTGTGGTGACTAACCAGACGGCTTCCGGTGTCAGCAGCCAGCGCCAGGAAATTGAGCAGATGGCGACAGCTCTGCAGGAAATGGCGTCGACCATCCAGGAAGTGGCCCGCAATGCCGAGCAGGCTTCCGATACGGCGGCAGAGGCGCGCGATGCCGCCAGCCGCGGCGACGAGTTGGTGGGCAACAATCGAACGGCAATTGCGGCACTGGCCGGTGAGGTGCAATCGTCGGCCACCCAGATCGAAGAGCTGAACGAAGAGTCCAAGCAGATCAGCAGTGTGATCGAGGTGATCCAGGACATTGCCGAGCAAACCAACCTCCTGGCACTGAACGCCGCCATCGAGGCCGCCCGTGCCGGAGAGCATGGCCGGGGCTTCTCCGTTGTGGCGGACGAAGTCCGCAACCTGTCCCAGCGCACCCAGGGATCCACCGAGGAAATCACCGGTCTGATCGACGCCCTGCAACGTAAGGCCCGGCTGGCGGTCGATTCGATGAACAGTAACCGCCAGACCGCTGAGGCGTCGGTCACTGCCAGTGAAGACGCAAGCCAGGCGTTGCGCCAGATCGCAGAGTCGGTAGAACGGCTTTCGGATATGAATACGCAGATTGCATCGGCAACCACCGAGCAGAGCGCGGCATCCGAGCAGATCAGCCAGAGCGTTGAGACCGTCCGCGATATTGCCGAGCAAACGGCGAGCGGCGCCGAGGAAACGTCGTCGGCCAGCGAGGAACTGGCGCGCTTGAGCCAGGATCTCCAGAGCCTGACGACCCGCTTCAGGCTGTAACCCGATGGATGTCACCTGTGCCTTCCGCAGGTGACATCGCCCCCTGTTTTTGGAAAGACTCTGAATTTCGGTTTCCCCGGCCTGCAAACCTAGCTCCGGCTTCTGTAAACTGCGCGATCGCTCGGAAGCCCTGATCGGCTTCCATGGAATCGGTAAGCGATAAGGACATCGGTAAATGACAAGGACGAAGTCTGTGGCCGTCCTGCTGTCTGTCGTTCTGGCAGTCGGGGCTGGCGCACTTGTGTATTGGCAAACCCGTGAACGGCTGGCGTTTAAACCCGAGGTGGGTGACGACTATGCCTTCAACCTCACCTACCAGCTCGACCTGACGCCCGACAAACGCGGTACCCGCCTGCCGATGCGGGAAATGCACATGGACGCCCTGTCGCGCAGTACCGTCACGGGACGCAGTGGCGGTGGATTCGAGGTCGAGACCGGCGTGGACTTCCTCGCCTTCGACAGCGATGGCCGCGAAGTGGTCAACACCCGCAAGCTGGATCACGGCTCGGACCGCAAGCGGGCGATGGCCCGGCTGCTGCGCGGTGGCATCCGCCAGACGGTGGATCCGCAGGGCGTCGCCCACCGTGCTGAATTTGTCGATACCGAGACCCTGGCCTCTCTTGAAGAGGACCTGCCTGACGGGGCGCTTGCACAGCTCAGCCAGAGCATGGTGCAGATGAACCTGTTCAACGGCGGCCTGCCGACGGCGCCGCTCAGGACCGGCCTGACCTGGCAGTCCCCGGCGGTGACGGGCAGCCACCACAGCGCCGCGCTGCCGGCCATGACCTACACGGTGTCGGCGGTCGACGCGGACACGGTGTCTGTCGACGTGACCCAACCGAGTGAAGACGGGACACCGGACAAGGTCGGTTACATCCTGTTTGAGCGGGGAACGGGCTGGCCGCTCCAGGCCACGCTGGACTACACCGTCCACACCAACATGATGGACCATGCGCTGGTGGCTCGCGCCCGGATCAACCTGCGCCGGGCGGACCAGCCATCGCCCGTCCCGGACTTGCGCTACGAGCATATGGTGCGCATGGCCCTGGAAGGTTTCCCGGTGGACCTGTCGAACCCGGACACGCGCCGCTACTTCCTGCCGCCATTCGGTATCAAACCCGCCGATGAGGTACTGGACGCCTTCAACAGCGAACTGATGTGGATGCCGCCTAACGACGCCGGTAAGGAGGAAGGGCTGGATATCCCGATCCGCTGGCTGACCGAAAATTTCATCGACCCCCTGAAGGTGACGTCCGTGACACTGCGGGATGCCAGCGGCGCGACGCTGAGCGGCCCGTCAGCGCCTAATCCCCGCTTCGACCTCCAGGCGCGGATCAGTGCCGATTGGCCGCCCTCCCGTCGCGCCACCGCGCCACTTTTGAAAGAGCCGTTGAACGACGGGCTGCTCAAGGCCCTGGACACCCTCGAGATGACGGTCGAGACGAGCGTCCCGGATACGGTGTACGAAGGCACACTCAAGAAGGGTACGGCCTCGGTGAAGTTGGGTGACGCCATCACCGTGTCGGTGGACGACTGGTCCTCCGACCGCATCGTACTGCGCGTTTCGCGTCCCGGCGGCTTCCGGGTGAAGGACTGGACCTTCCTGGGTGTGATTCCCCGGGACGCTGAGGGCAACGAGCTTCCGTCCTATCACTACACCGCCTCGAACACGGCGCTGGAGCGGCTGATGGCCACGCCGGCCCTGGCCGACCGGGAGGTGGACAACGAGCTGCTGCGTGACGCGGTCGACGCCCTGCGACTGCAAAGTCCGGCACAGCGTCGTGGTGACAAGCGGATCACCATCGAGCCGGACGCGCCGGTGGACTCGCTTCAGCTGAAGGTCATGCCGGTGAAAACCGTTTCCCAGACCTGGGTGGCCCACAATGCCGGATTCACCCTGAGTGGAGGCCCCGTTGTGGGAGAACGGACGGTGTCGGAGGGCCTGATCCGGAGCTGGGATTTCCAGATCCTGAACATGGACGACGCCGCCATCGAGGGGGTCGGGCATCACCAGCTCAGGCTGCGAATGCCCGGTAGTACCTCCCGTTGCGAGGCAGGAGTGGCGGACGCCCAGGCCTACAAGGGTTATTCATTGAAGCTGTATTCCGCCCGCTATGGATCGGGCCTGCAACTGCAGACCACCAACGGCCTTCAGTTCTTCTACGACCTGTCCCTGGGTATCACATTGCAGTGTGTCACCGAGATCGAGATGACGACCGTGGATGTGGATCACAGTGACCTGGTCAAGCGTATCGACGCCAACACCGTCCAGCTGTCCGACAACGCCCGGCAGCAGCTGGATCGTGTTTCCGACATGGCCGTAGCGTCCATCGAACCCGTCGGACGCCGGGCCGATGGCGCGGCCTTGAAGCAGCTCGAGGCAAGCGGGACCAACCAGTACCGCTTCTGGGGCGAGGTCCAGACACTGACCCTGCCCAGGATCAGCAAGCGCGAAAGCCGGACATTCAATGTCACGTTCGAGCCACTGCCCTGATCAGGGACACGACAGAAGGGAAGCAACAATGAAGACGCTATGTTTCATCCTGGCCATGGTCCTGTCGCTGCCGGTCCTGGCTGGCCAGCGGGTGTGGCTCAATCAGTCCGAGGCGTTCTACGATCCGGCGGATCCGCACGACCGCCAGGTGTATTACATGACGCTACCGCTGGAAAAGGCCGAGAACGGGGATCGCTACGTGCTCCGTTATTTCCACGCGAACGGCCAACTGGCCATGGAAGGTTTTTCTCCGGATCCGCAGTGGTCCCAGCGGGAACTGGTGGGTCGTTTCCAGACCTATTACCCGGACGGCGCCCGAGGCGCTTCCGGCCGCTATCAGGAACGGCAGCAAGACTGCGGCTGCGGGCACATGCACGCCCTGGAGAATGGGCGTTTCGTGTCTTACTACCAGAACGGCCAGCTCCAGTACGAGCGGAACTACGTGGACGGCGTGCTGCAGGACGGCGACTACACCGAGTTTGATGCCGAGGGCCGGCCCACCAAGACTTACACCTACGTCGATGGTCACTACGACGGTGCGGTCAAGACATTCAAAGAGGGTGAGCTCACCCAGGAGACTCACTACCAGGACGGCCAGCGGGATGGCTGGCTGGTCCGCTACGAAGATAGCCAGCCGGTGTATCGCAAGAGGTACCGGGACGGCCAGGCCGATGGTCCGGAGATCGCCTACACCGACGGACAGAAGCGCAGCGAGTACCAGTACGTCGACGGCTCGAAACGCGGTGTGCAGAAACGCTACCACCAGAACGGCGTGCTCCGGGAAATCTGGATCGTCGGCGAGCATTCGCGTTCGGTGGGCGAGCACAGCTATTACAACGAGAAAGGCATTCGAACCCGCCTTATTGACACCAAACGCGATGACCGCGGGCGCGAGGTCTCGAAAACGGACAAACAGTACGACGACGAGGGGCACCTGAAGTACCGGCGGGTGGAGCGGAATCACTACCGCCTGGTGGAGACCTATGCGCCGTCTGGCGAGCTGGTGGAGCGGGACGAGCGTGATCGCGACGGTCGCCAGGGCCTGTACCTGGACCAGGGCTATGGCCGGACCATCCGTGCCCACTATGTCGACGACCAGTACCACGGGGAATACCGCGAAACCGACGACGACGGTGCGCTGCTCAAAGGCCTCTACAAGCATGGCAAGAAAACCGGCCTCTGGGTGGACGTGTCCGCGGACGGCAAACGCACCGAGACCCACTATCGCAATGGCGTCAAGCACGGTGACTTTGCCGCGTACAACGCCAGCGGCAAGCGGGTGGAACATGCCCGCTATATCGACGGCGATCTCGACGGCAGCGTCGACATCGTCAACGCCTATGGCCGTCGCATCGTGGCCGGCTTTCGCCAGGGCAAGCGACACGGCGATTTCCGGGCTTACACCGACGACGGCCGGTTGCTCGAGAAGGGGCACTACATCCAGGGTGAACCGGATGGCCTCATCTACACGTTCAGCCCCCGGGGGCGGATGGAGAGTAAGGCGTCGTACACCCGGGGGACACCCGACGGTGAGTGGCTGAAGACCGACTACGAAGGAGCGATTGTCAGCCGCAAGGTCTATCGCGACGGTGAGCTGGTCCTGGAGATGACCCGGGACGACGCTGACGGGGCTTCGGGCCTTCTCTGAACGCAGTATTGCGCTGATACGGAACAGGAAATGCCGTGCCCCGACAGCGGGCTCGGCTCAGGGTAAAGGGACATTACGCTAGACATGAAATCGAGAATCTGGATTACCGCACTGATTGCCGTGCTCGTGGCCGCCCTGCTGGGCGGCCTGGGCTACCGGGCCTACATGGCCGCTCAGGAACCCCAGCGAACGCTGGCCGAACAGCTGCGTGCCGGCGGTCCGGGTGTACAGGATCATCTGTTCTTTGACGTGGCCCATGCCGGCGACGTCGTGATCGCCGTCGGTGACGCCGGGCAGGTGCGCCGCTCTGCGGATCAGGGCAAGACCTGGGCGACCGTGGCGACGCCGACCGCGTCGACCCTGACCGCCGTGACTTTTGCCGGGCCGAAGACCGCCTGGGCGGTCGGGCACCAGGGCACTGTCCTGCGCTCCGACGATGCCGGGCAGACCTGGCAGCGCGTCGCGCTTTCGGCGGAGTTGCCGGAACATTTCGCGGCCTTCGACGTGCTGTTCACCGCGCCGGACACCGGATTCATCGTCGGCTCCGACGGCACCCTGCTGACCTCATCCGACGGCGGCAGCCATTGGGCGCGGGATGAGGTGCCGTACCGGGCTTCCCGGGATCACCTCTATTCGATCCAGCAGTTACGCTCGGGCGCTGTTGCCATCACCACATCCGGTGGCGCGCTCCTGCGGCGCTCCAATGATGAGACGGAGTGGCACCGGGAGAACGCCAGCTGGTCTGGTCGGCCCCTGTACGGGGTTGTCGAACAGGCGGATGGCACATTGCTGTCCTTCGGTGCCGATGGCGGTGTCTTCCGTCGCGGACCGGACGACGACCGCTGGGATCGTGTCGACGCCACCAGCAAGGCGGACTTCTATAGCGGTCGGATCGAGCCCGATGGCACCGTCGTCCTGGCCGGGTCCGACGGTGTTATTGTTCGCCAGGCGCCCCAAACCGAGGCATTCCTGGTGGACCCGGAGCTGGACAAGGGCGTCGTGCTCGCTATGGATCGCCTGGAAAACGGCACGCTGCTGCTGGCCGGGCAGTCTGGACTGGGGCGCCAGACCGCGGACGGGTACCGGTTCCAGGGGCAGGACGCGGGAACGGTGGGTGATTTTCGCCGACGCCAGCTGATGGCCATGCCCATGACGCGCCACCTCCTGGACATAGGCAAGCCGCAACCCTATTGGCGCCGTTCCCGGACGCCGTCCTCGGAAACCGGCTGGCTGGCCTGGACGTTGCTCATGCGCTCCGGCGATGACGACACGACGACCGAAAAGGACCTGCTTTCCCCCGGAGTCTACGAGCAGGTGGCCGGATTTCAGGACGAGCTGGCGGAGCAGTTGGGTGTTCGGTCTTCGCGGCTTCAGTCGGTATGGTCCGGCAGCCTGGAAGTCCGTGCGATGGGGGGTTACTACAGACGCCGGCTGCTGAACGTATCGGCGGACCCGGCGCGCTACGAAGCGCTTGGCGATCCCGAACGCCGGGCGCTGATTCGCCGGCTGGAGCAGGGCGGGTACCTGGGGCTCTACATCGACCCGGATCACGCGCGCGCGTCTTTCGTGGTCGATGCGTCGGACATCGACGAACCATCGGCCGACGGCAAGACCGTGTCCCTGGCGAAGAAGGTGGCCGCCATGCCCCTCGATGGCAAGCCGTTTGCGATTGCCGGGGCGCGTCGCTATACATTGCGGGAGGTGGCGCCGGTACCTGAGGCGAAGGCTTCGGAAACATCGCCTGCCGATTCCGGGGCGAAGCCCCAGCCGGCTATCCAGGCCTACACGGTCACGCTGGACCCGGACATCCGGCGTTGCGAAAGCCAGCCGGTGGTCGCCGCTACCATGTCGCTTACCGGACCGTTGTCAGACGTGAAAGGGACCGGAGCGATCCTGTCCGCCACTGCCGAGGCGAGCTGGATCCGGGCCGTGGAGCACGAGGGCAGCTGGAAGTGGTTCGCCCCCGGTGCCACGCCACGTTACGGTGCGCCGTCGTTCGGCCATTGGGGCGATGACGACTGTCCTCGCACGCTGATGATCATATATACGCAGCCGGGAACCGGTGACCTGCGCCCGGCGCTCAAGATGGCGATCGAGCAGACGCTGACTGACTCGAACACCGGGCTGACAGCCGGGGACCTGGTGGTCAAAGCGTATACCCTGGAACAGAAGCCCGTGCCTGGCGGTGTTTAGGTCGTCCTTGATCCGGAGTGGTGCTCCCTCTTGAGGGCGCTTCACCCCGGAGCATAGAATTAGCGCTTAATAGTAATGAGCCTCCGATCCCGCCATTGACTCTCCTTCGGTCGCCTCGGGGGCGTCAACAACACGCGCCAGACCGAACACGCAGCCGGCCACCAGAACGCTGATCAGCCAGGCCAGGCCCATGGTGACCAGGGTATGACTGAGGAAATGGTCCCCAATGAGCATCTTGTAGAGCCCCAGCGTCCAGCCCAGGGCCATGGCGCCGTTAAAGGCGATCATCCGGTTCCGTTTTGTGCGAAACAGGAAGAACAGCGAGAGCAGGGCAAACCCGCCGCTGGCATGCCCGGCGGGAAAGCAGCGGATCCGCTTCAGGTGCTCTGCGGCGGGGACCCGGTGCAGCAAGGTGACGTAGGGATAGGTTCCGTCGTAATGGGACAGGTTCGTGGGACAGGGCACGTTGGTCACCGCTTTGAGCAGGTTGACCACCCCAACCGTTAACAGGCTGGCGATCAGCACCGTCAGCAGGCCGCGTTTGTATCGCTGGACCCAGGGCTTTTTGCGCAGGCCGATCAGGCTGACCAGCAGGGCCACCGCAAACAGGATAAAAACCGCCTTGGGGCCGGTGTAGAACAGCAGCCTCAACACCTCGTTGTGCTTGCTCAGCAGCCACTGCTGGCTGCCGAACTGATAGAAGGCGTCCTGGACGATCATATCCAGACCGGTGGCTTCACACACCAGGACGGCAGCCACCAGGAACAGCAGGGTGCCAAGGATCTGGGCAACAAAGAAACGACGGCTGATCACAACAGGTATTCCATGCGTGGGTGCTTGTTCCGGTATGCGGGCATGGACGTCATGATAAAGCCCGGACCTTAAGCTTCCCTTAGGGCTGGGTGATGGCCCGGGCCTTCAATTATCGGTGAGCCTGCAGCAGTCGACTGATGTCCCGAGGCGAGGTTAGGTGGTGCACCGTTTTCGTCGCTTGGGCCTCTGCAATCATTCGCCGGTAGGCCGGCGTTAATTTGCGGTGGCACAACCAGAGCACGCGGTAGCTGTTCAGGCTGCTCTTCAGGACTGGGCTGTTCTCGGGCCAGCCTTCAGGATTGACCAGAAGGCCCTTGACCAGCCGCTTCGTTACCCAGTAGCCATGGGTGAGCAGCGGCAAATCGATGTGAATCAATGTGTCGGCTGCGTCAAAACGCTCCCAGGCGGAGGTCATGCAGCCGAAGCCGTCGATGATCCAGCTATCCCGCTGCAGCAGGTCCGCATGACGAGCAAGGTAGTCTTCATGGGGAACCCTCTCACCGCCCGGGCGATACTGGATTTTGTCGAGAGTGTAGAGTGGGAGTTGGGTGGCATCCGCCAACTGGCGGGCGAGTGTCGATTTGCCGCCGCCGGCATTGCCAAAGATCGCGACTTTTTTCATGGTGCCTCCTGCGCTTTGTGGAAAGCCCAGGATGCCGATACAGAAAACCCGCCTCCTGGGCGGGTTTCAAAAACGTACTACGCGTCGGAACCCACCATTCCTAGGGAATGATGGTAATGATCTGGAGTAAAGACGGCGTTAGGTGTTGGGTCATGAAGTAAGCATTCATGTTGAGGGGCTGAAAGTCAACAGTCTTGATGGGGCTTGCCGAGAGGCAACAAAAAATCGCTCCGGCATGTACCTGGCGAGCAAATGCCGGAGCGATCGGTTTGGGTTTATGGACGGAACCTGGCTCAGGCTGATGACCTAAACGTTTGAGAGACGCGCCTCGAGAGCAACATGTAGGGAATCCAGATGGCCGACGACACCGCCACACGAACCATGTTCTTCGTGGTCTCGGGATCGAACATCGGATCATCCGGAAAGATCAATGTTGCGGCCCAGGCATCCAGGGGAATGAAAATCAGGTTGGCCAGCATGAACCCAACGAAAACAATCGAGAACAGGTAGTGTTTCCTGAAAAAGAGGTAGATCAACCATAGGGAGATGGCAAAAACGATCACGTTGAACGTCATTTCTCCCAGCAGCAATGGCTCCCAGAACGGGTTGTAGAGCGAACTTCGAGGGTCGGTCAGGGTAGGCCACAGACCTTCTGAAAAGATAGGCACGAAGTTGCAGCACGATCAACCAGAGGATAGCCGGCTACGTCAGCACTTTCTGTTGTCTCGTGTAAAAGATTGAAAATTTAATGGCCCCAATAACGCCGGGCCCTTCTATTTGGCAGATGCGATCCCAGTCTTCGCCTTCGCGGCCCTGGCGGCATGCAGTTTCTTGTAGCTCTCCACCAGCCGCTGGTGTTTTTCCAGTCCTTCCAGCTGCATGTTGGTTGGCTCCAGGCCATGGAAACGCACGGTGCCGTTCACGGATCCGACGACGGCGTTCATGGTGTCCTCGCCGTACATGCGGGTAAAGTTGGTGAGGTAGTCGTCCAGGGCCATTTCCTCGTCGAGGATGACTTCAAGGACTGCGTTCATCGCCCGGTAGAACAGGCCACGCTCGACCGTGTTGTCGTTGAACTGCAGGAACATATCAACAAATTCGAGCGCTTCCTCGTGCCACTGCAGGGCCAGGCAGATCAGGATCTTCAGCTCCAGAATAGTCAGCTGGCCCCAGACGGTGTTCTCGTCGAACTCCACGCCGATCAGGGTGATGATCGTCATGTAGTTGTCGAGCTGGCTGGCTTCCAGACGCTCCACCAGATCGGCGAGTTGCTCGTCGCTCAGGCGGTGCAGGTTGAGGATGTCCTCCCGGTAGTCCAGCGCCATGTTGGTGTTGTCCATGATCAGGTCCTCGACCGGATACACCTCGGAATAGCCCGGCACCAGGATGCGGCAGGCCGGCGCCCCCAGTTCTTCGTAGACAGCCACGTACACTTCCTTGCCCAGTTCACTGAGGATGCCGAACAGGCGCTCGGCCTCCTCGGCGTTGGTGCCGGAGAAGTCCCATTCGCAGAACTCGACGTCGTGCTTGCTGCTGAAGAAGCGCCAGGACACTACGCCCGTGGAGTCGATGAAGTGCTCCACGAAGTTGTTCGGCTCGGACACCGCCAGGCTATTGAAGGTGGGCGCCGGCACGTCGTTCAGGCCTTCGAAGCTGCGACCCTGCAGCAGCTCGGTCAGGCTGCGCTCCAGCGCCACTTCAAAGCTCGGGTGCGCGCCGAAGGAGGCAAACACACCGCCGTTACGCGGGTTCATCAGGGTGACGCACATCATCGGGAACTGACCGCCCAGGGAAGCGTCCTTCACCAGCACCGGGAAACCTTGCTGTTCCAGCGCTTCAATGCCCTCGACGATGTTGGGGTATTTCGCCAGGACGTCTTTCGGCACGTCCGGCAGTGTGATTTCTTCCTCGATGATCTGCTTCTTCACCGCCCGTTCAAAGATCTCGGACAGGCACTGCACCTCCGCCTCTTGCAGCGTGTTGCCGGCGCTCATGCCGTTGCTCAGGAACAGGTTCTCGATCAGGTTCGACGGGAAATAGACCGTCTCGCCGTCGGACTGGCGCACGAAGGGCAGGGAACAGATGCCACGATCGGTCCGCCCCGAGTTGGTATCGATCAGGTTGGAACCGCGCAGGTCACCCTCGGGATCGTAAATGGCGCGGCAGTGCTCATCCAGGATGCCGTCTGGCAGCGCGTCGTCCGGGCCGGGCTGGAACCATTTTTCGTTCGGGTAGTGGACAAAGTCGCTGTAGGCGATCTCCTCGCCGAAATACTGGTCGTTGTAAAAGAAGTTGCAGTTGAGCCGCTCAATGAACTCACCCAGCGCCGAGCACAGGGCACTTTCCTTGGTGGCGCCCTTGCCGTTGGTGAAGCACATGGGGGAAGCGGCGTCGCGGATGTGCAGTGACCATACGTGCGGCACGATGTTGCGCCAGGAGGCGATCTCGATCTTCATGCCCAGGTCGGCGAGGATGCCGGACATGTTGGCGATGGTCTGTTCCAGCGGCAGATCCTTGCCCTCGATAAACGTCTGGGCCTCGTTGTCCGGCTCCACCATCAGCAGGGCCTGGGCGTCTTCGTCCAGGTTGTCGACCGTCTCGATCTGGAAATCCGGTCCGGTCTGCACCACCTTTTTCACCGTGCACCGGTCGATCGAGCGCAGGATGCCTTCCTTGTGCTTCTCGGGCAGGTCCTCCGGCAGCTCCACCTGGATCTTGAAGATCTGGTTGTAGCGGTTTTCCGGATCGACGATGTTGTTCTGGGACAGGCGGATATTGTGGGTCGGGATATCCCGTGCCTTGCAGTACACCCGCACGAAGTAGGCCGCGCACAGGGCCGATGACGCCAGGAAATAGTCAAACGGACTGGGGGCCGATCCATCGCCCTTGTAGCGAATCGGCTGGTCGGTGACGACGGTGAAGTCGTCGAACTTGGCTTCCAGTCGGAGGTTTTCGAGGAAGTTGACTTTAATTTCCATGACGTAAGCACCGGGCTTGGAGAATTTGGCGAGCCGTGTGGCTGAACCGGCCATTATCCAGTTTTTGAGGGGCGGCGTCTTGGTGCGGATTTCCACTGGTCCGGTTGTCCGGGTACGACAGAGCGGTTGCCTTCATGCGCAAAAGGCGATATCCGTGTCGATAAGCGCATGGCCACCTGAGGAAGAGGAATACCCCCATGACCTTCCAGACCATCGAAGACCTTGGTCACCAGATCACCCGCATCGATACCGGCATGATGCGCGATGAGTTGGCGGCCTGCTACCTGATCCGGGGCGCGGACGAGTACGCCATCATCGATACCGGGACAAACCGGACGGTGCCGATCATCCTGGGGCTGCTCGAAGCGCGCGGCATCCCGCGCTCACAGGTTCGCTATGTGATCCCCACCCATGTGCACCTGGATCATGCTGGCGGTGTCGGTGGACTGATGCAGGCGCTGCCGGAGGCGACGGTACTGATCCACCCGCGCGGGGCCCGGCACATGATCGATCCGTCCAGGCTCAAGGCAGGGGTACTGGCGGTCTATGGCGAAAAGACATTCGCCGAAGTCTACGAAGACATCATCCCGGTTCCCGAAGAGCGGGTGCGTACCCTGGATGATGGCGCCGAGATTCTGCTTGGCGATCGTAGGTTGTTGTTCCTGGATACGCCCGGTCACGCCCGCCATCACTTCTGTATCTACGATGCAGCATCCAACGGTATCTTCACCGGCGATACGTTTGGGTTGTGCTATCCCCCGCTGGTGACCGAAAACGGGCCCTTTATCTTTCCCACCACCACGCCGGTGCAGTTTGACCCCGAGCCCTTGAAACAATCGATCCACAGACTCCTGGCGCTGGAGCCCGAACGGATGTACCTCACTCACTATGGCCTGGTGGAGAATCCGCAGCCGCTGGGTGAGCGTTTACTGGCGATGGTGGATGGCTTCGTGGCACTGGCGGAGCGTGTGGAAAAACAGGAAGAGCCGGACCAACTGGAAAGCGCCCTGGTCTCCGCCATGAAAGACTTCCTTTTCCGCAAGCTCCGGGAGCATGGCTGCTCGTTGGATGACGATCGACTGATGGCACTGCTGGGCATGGATATTCGATTGAATTGCCAGGGGTTGCGGGTCTGGCTGCAGCAGCGCCAGGCGGCATGAGTCTGTCCGGCAAGGATGGCGTGCAAATTTTGATCAATCCGCGTTGCACATGCCCGGTGATGCTCTAATCTTAAAAGTGCAAACTGGAGTTGCACGGTCAATATTTCGAACACCCCAGTTTTCAATTGGCAGTGTCAGCCTGTCCATCGGCCAATGCAGTTGTCTGTCGGGAAGCTTCACGGAAAGGAGTTTGCTGTGGGCACTAGACTTTTGGGCGCTCAAAATCTCTTCCATACAATGCGCTGCGCTGCCTCCCGGCGGCCTGCGTTCTGTCGTCTGTCTCTTCCTGTCAATCATCCGGGATGCCATGGCCATGGCGTTGGCGAACAAACCCTGATTTGGAATCACCCGTTGTCTGGTTATGCCGATCATTAGTCGGCGCACAATGATCGGCGGTGGATATCCGGGCGTCCTGAGACGGGCACACGAGAGTGCCTGGTCCAACGTCAGGAACATGAGTGGCGTGGCGCGAGTGCTGTGCGTGCCGCCTTTGAACATGGGTTGGAGGCGTTATGGAAGGGCATTGGAGAAGGTATCCGTTACGTCTGCAGATGGTTGTCGCAGCGTTGCTTGGCCTGTTTGCCTGCGGAGCATTTGCCGCACAGCAACAGGACAAGCCGAACATTCTGGTGTTGTGGGGGGACGATATTGGCTACTGGAATATCAGCCACAACAACCACGGCATGATGGGCTATCCGACACCCAACATCGATCGGATTGCCGATGAAGGCATCGCCTTCACGGACTATTACGGACAGCAAAGCTGTACGGCCGGTCGTGCTGCATTCATTGGCGGGAACGTGCCGGTGCGCACCGGGATGACCAAAGTGGGGCTGCCCGGCGCGAAAGAGGGCTGGCAGAAAACCGACGTCACCATGGCCACGGTCCTCAAAAGCCAGGGCTACGCCACAGGCCAATTTGGCAAGAACCACCAGGGCGACCGCAATGAGCATTTGCCGACCGTCCACGGCTTTGACGAGTTCTTTGGCAACCTCTATCACCTGAACGCTGAGGAAGAGCCGGAAAACGAGGATTATCCCGGCGATATGAAACTGGCCAACGGCAAGACCTTCCGGGAGCAGTTCGGTCCCCGTGGCGTGTTGCATTGCTACGCCACGGACAAGGTGGATACCACCGAGGTGCCGCGCTTTGGCGAGTGGGGCAAGCAGACCTGCGAAGACACTGGCCCACTGACTCGCAAACGCATGGAAACCATCGACGACGAGACCTCCGAGCGGGCGATGGAATTCATCAAGGAGAAGACCGAGGCCGGTGAGCCCTGGTTCGTCTGGTGGAACGGCACCCGCATGCACTTCCGCACCCACGTCCGGGAAGAGCATCGTCACAAAGGGAACGATGAATACACCGACGGGATGATCGAGCACGATGCGACCGTCGGCCAGTTCCTCACCCTGTTGGACGATCTGGGCATCGCCGACAACACCATCGTGTTCTATTCCACGGACAACGGCCCGCACTACAATACCTGGCCGGATGCCGGCACCACGCCGTTCCGGGGCGAGAAGAACTCAAACTGGGAAGGCGCCTACCGTGTTCCGGCTTTTGTCCGCTGGCCGGGCCACTTCCCGGATCACACCACGCTGAACGGCATCGTCTCCCACGAGGACTGGTTGCCCACGTTCGCAGCGGTCGCCGGTGCGCCGGACATCAAGGAAAAGCTGCGGGACGGCGTCACCCTCGATGGCCGTAAGTACAAGAACTACATCGACGGCTACAACATGGTCGACTACTTCAGCGGCAAGAGCGACAAGTCGCCGCGCAATGAGTTCTGGTACGTGAATGACGACGGTAACGTCGTGGCGGCCCGTTACGACGCCTGGAAGATCGTGTTCCTGGAAAACCGCGGGCAGGCCTTTGGCGTGTGGCAGGAGCCGTTTGTCGAACTACGGGTGCCGCAGATCTTCAACCTGAGACGCGATCCGTTCGAGAAGGCCCAGCATAACGCCAATATCTACTACGACTGGCTGCTGGATCACGCGTTCATTATCGTGCCCATCCAGGCCCTCGCGACCCAGTTCCTGAAGACGATGGAGGAGTACCCGCCGAGTCAGTCTCCGGGCTCTTTCAACCTCAGTTCGATCGAGAAAAAACTGAGCAGTATGCAGGGGTCCCACTAACCTATAATCCACGCGGATCAACCGGGGCAGTGACGTCCGTTGCTGCCCCGGACTACCACCATCGTCAGTGCTGCACCAGCCAGGTGCGGTAGAAGTCCACGAAGGCCCTCACTTTGGCAGGAATAAACGCACCGGGTGGAAACACGGCGTAGATCCCGCCCCGGGTCAACTGCCAATCCTCGAACAGCCTGACCAGACTGGTGTCGTCATGACGTGCGACTTTCGCCATCGCCGACAGTCCGGCACCGTTCCTGACCAGACTCAGCAACGCCCCCGTGCTGTCCACTTTGATCCGGCTGCTCATCTGGACCTGACATTGCTCGTCGCCTCGGGTAAACGACCAGGTCAGCGGCGTGGGTAGCGGTGTGAATTCGATCCACCGGTGGTGGCTGAGTTCGGTCGGGTGACGGGGCGTGCCGAATTCGCGCAGGTAATCCGGGGACGCCACCACCTGCTGATCAAACTCCCCCAGCTTCTGGGTCCGCAGCGTGGAGTCTTTCAACCAGCCCATCCGGATCGCGAGGTCAATGCCTTCCTGCACCATGTCCGCCACCTTGTCGCCGCTACGCAGCTCGATGCTGAGGTCCGGATGACTCCGGCCGAAGGCCGCGGCTGCCGGGGCCAGGGTCTGCGTCATGTGGTCCATCGGCGCCGTGATGCGCAGGGAGCCAGACAGCGAACGCGCGCTGGTGCCGGCCTCACTCAGCGTTTCCCCCAACTGGGCCAGCAGCGGCTGGCAGTCCCGATAGAGACGTTGGCCGGCCTCGGTCAGGGCGACCTGTCGGGTGGTCCGGCTGAACAGCGTCAGCCCCAGATGTTTCTCCAGGGCGCGGATCTTGAGGCTCACTTTGGTCTTGGTGCAGCCCAGCCGGTCCGCAGCGCCGGTAAACGAGCCGGCCTCGACCGTCGCGATAAACAGGGGCAGGTTGTTGAGGTCCAGTTCGTCGATCATGTCTCATCGTTTTAAATTCAATAACAATGAATTATTGAATGACCTGTTTTTCGAATCAATAGGCGTCCTCATACTGTCCGCCATAACCATCACCCAGAGAGGACAGACACATGAACGTTGCATTGATTGGCGCCAGTGGTTTTATCGGTTCCGCCCTGCGGGAAGAAGCCCTGAACCGGGGGCACGACATCACGGCCCTGGTGACTCGCCCGGACCGACTGACCGCCCGGCCCGGCCTGACGATCCGCACGGTCGATGTCCAGGACACCGCCGCCCTGACCGAGGCGCTTGGCGGATACGATGCCGTACTGAGCGCGTTTTCCGGCCATGCCCAGTCCGACGTGGCGGGCTACTACAACCGGGGCTTCGACAGCATCCTGGCGGCGGCGAAAGGCGCGCAGGTATCTCGCCTGTTGGTGGTTGGCGGGGCCGGCTCACTGGAAGTGGCGCCGGGACAGTTGCTGATCGACACGCCGGCGTTTCCGGCCGAGTACAAGGCGACGGCCGAGGGCGCCCGCTATGCGCTGGAGTCCCTGCGGAACCAGCCGGACGTTCCCTGGACGATGCTGAGTCCCGCGGCGATGATCGCTCCCGGAGAACGCACCGGCGATTATCAACTGGGCACGGATCAACTGCTGACTGATGCCGACGGGAACAGCCGGATTTCGGTGGAAGACTACGCCAAAGCCATGATCGATGAGTTGGAATCGCCCCAGCATCCCAACCGTCGATTCACACTGGCCTACGCCTGATCCAGGGCATCGTATTTCAAAAAAACCGCGGCTTTGGCTGCGGTTTTTTTATGGCCAGACCCGTGGGGCTTCTCGTTTACTGCGATCCAGCGGCGGGTGTTGGCAGCAGGCCGCGGGCGCTCAGTTCCGACAGGATGCCGGCGCAGTGCTCGCGGAGTCGATCCCGGATCAGTCGCATCGCCGGTGTGATGGACTGGCGACTTGGGCAGATCAGCCAGAGCTCGGTCTTGCGGGGCTGGTAATCGGGCAGCACCGGCACCACCCGGCCGGCGAGCAGGTCCGCCGAGATGTCCAGGCAGGATTTGACCGCCACACCCTGGCCGGCGACACACCAGCGGCGCACGAGATCGCCGTCGTTGGAGGACCGGTTGCCCCGCATGCTCACCCTGAACGTCTGGTCGCCCCGGGTGAAACTCCAGACGTCATGGGGGATGCCCTGAAGCTGGTAGAACAGCCCGTTGTGCGCCGTCAGTTCATGGGGGTGCGTGGGCGTGCCGTGCTGGTCCAGGTACGCCTGCGTCGCGCAGAGCACACCCTGGACATCGCAGATTTTGAAGCCGTGCAGGTGCGCGTCCTCGGGCGAGCCGTAGCGCAGGGCCATGTCCACCGAGTCCCGGTAGAAGTCGATGTTGCTGTCGCTGATGTTCACCCGCAGGCTGAGGCCCGGGTGCTCCGCCATCAGCTCGTCCAGCCAGGGCATCAACCGGTTCCGCCCCAGGTCCGACGACACCGCAATCCTCAGCTCCCCCTCCACCGCATTCTGATCGTCGAGGATGTTGTTGCGTGCCTGCGCCAGCAGCTGGAGCGCCTGCTCGCACTGCGGCAGGTACTTCTCGCCCGCGCCGGACAGGCGAAGCTGACGCGTCGTCCGGACAAACAGCTCGGCGCCCAGCGCCCGTTCCACCCGCTTGACGGCGGCGCTGGCCGTGGCGGATCTCATGTCGAGGCTGGTGGCCGCGGCCGTAATGCTGCGGAACTCCGCCACCTTGAGGACAACCTGCAGGTCTTCGAGCGTCATATTTTCAAATAATGTTTGAGAAAGTTTCAGTGATTAGGCTGTTTTTGGAAGTGTAAAACAGCGCCACACTGACCGCCATCGAATCTCATACACGCATGACCCTTCAGGAGGTCTTCCGATGAAAGCGATTGGCTACACCCAGGCACTGCCCATTACCGAACCCGACGCGCTCGTGGATATCGAACTGCCCCAGCCGGTGGCGGAAGGCCGCGATTTGCTGGTCAGAATCAGCGCGATTGCCGTCAATCCGGTGGACTACAAGATCCGTCAGAACGTCCCGGCTGAAGATGGGAGCTACAAGGTGATCGGTTGGGACGCCGTGGGTGAGGTGGTGGCCACCGGGCCCGACGTTACGGGCTTCCAGGCGGGCGACCACGTCTACTACGCCGGCGACCTGACCCGTCCGGGCAGCAACGCCGAGTACCAGTTGGTGGACGAACGCATCGTCGGTCACAAGCCGAAGAGCCTGTCCGATGCGGACGCCGCCGCCCTGCCGCTGACCACGATCACTGCCTGGGAGCTGCTGTTCGAACACCTGGAACTGGCGCAGCAGGCGCCCGGTTCGTCGGCAACCTCGGACGAGGTCCTTCTGGTCGTCGGCGCGGCCGGCGGCGTGGGGTCCATTCTGGTCCAGCTGGCCAAAACGCTGACCGGCGCGACCGTGATCGCAACCGCTTCACGCGAAGCCTCCCGGAACTGGGTACAGGACCTGGGGGCTGATGTTGTGGTGAATCACCGGCAGCCCCTCAAGCCGCAGATCGATGCGCTGATCGAGGCCGGCCAGGTCGGTCCCGTGACCCACGTGGCCAGTCTCAACGCCACCGACCAGTATTTCGACAGCTACATCGATGTCCTGGAGCCGTTCGGCCGGATTGCGTTTATTGACGATCCTGGTGCTTTGGACGTGATGAAAATCAAGACCAAGAGCCTGTCGCTGCACATCGAGTTCATGTTTGCGCGCTCTATGCATCATGCCCGCGATATGGAAGCGCAGCATACCCTGCTGGAACGGGTGGCCGAGCTGGTGGACCAGGGATACATCCGCTCCACCGCAGGCAAGCACCTCGGTACCATCAACGCCGACAACCTCAAGGCCGCTCACGCGGAACTGGAGTCTGGGCAAGCGGTGGGCAAGATCGTGCTGGAAGGTTTCTGAGCCTTGAGGAGGCGGTCGCATTGCCCGGACGTCAGGTGGCCGTCAGGTCGCCAATACCACCTTGCAGATGGCCTCTACATGCCGCTCGTCGGTCCCGCAGCATCCGCCAAAGACGTTGAGGTTGGGCAAAAGTCGGCGCACATCGCCGTATTGCTGCGCCAATTCATCCGGATCACCTTCGTCCAGTTCCGTGGCCTCATCCAGCTCGGCATGACTCTTGGCCGAGGCGTTGGCGCGCAGGCCGTGGATCCGGAATCGCCAGGCCCCGCCGGCCTCCAGGGCCGCCATGAAGTGGGTCGGGTGGGCGCAGTTGATCATGTAATACACCGGCGCCGCGTCCGTGGCGGCGTCGACTTCTTCAATGGCTTCGCCCAGGGGCTTGCCGCTGGGCAGCCTGCCATCCGTTTCCACCGTGAATGACAGGACCACGGGCATGCCAACGGCTTTGGCCGCGCGGGCTATGCCGATGGCTTCGCTGGTGTAGGTCATGGTGATCGCCGTCACCAGATCGGCTCCCGCATCACGGAACGTGGTGACTTGCGGCAGATGGTAGGCTTTGGCCGTGCTGTCGGTCATGAAGGTGTCGGGATTATAGCCATCGCCCCGGGGGCCGACGCAGCCACTGATAACGATTGGGGTATGACGGGTTTCGTATACCTGACGTATCTCATAGAGCAGGGCGATGGCCTGACTGTTGGTTTCGGCCAGTTGCTCGGCCGAATAGCCCAGCTTGTCACCCCAGTCTGAACTGGCCCGCCAGGTGGCGCTCTCCAGAACGCAGCCGACGCCATACTCTGCCGCCAGGGTGGCGTAGGTCTGGAAGTATCGGCGTAAGGCTTCTTGGCCCTGTGGCGATTTCAGTAGGGTAAAAGCCGCAAAACAGGGCAGGTCCAACCCGTCGTGGAAGATCAGTGTGGTTTCGATGCCACCATCGGTCAGGAACACATCCCCGGACATCTGAGGCAGGGCATTCAGGTATTTCGCCATGGTCACCCCCGGATCCGGCAACCGTTGACTTCGATCCCATCCCTTCGCACGTACGCCAGCCGTCCCTTAGCTTCTGGAAGTATCAGCGACTTACGTGACTCAGGGGAAGTAACTTGGCGGTGTAAGACCGTACGCCCTTATAAAAATCCATTCTTATGTCTCGGATGCGTCTCCACGTTTTGAGGCATACCGAACTTGATCAAAGCAAAACCAGTTGGCCTCTGGTCTCGATCCGGGTCGTATAGTGAGACTTGCGAATCAGTGAACTCATCAGGAGGGAACTTATGAGCCAAGACGACGAGATCACCGAGGGACAGGGCCCTGCTGGTGGCTGGGGATCGTTGAAAGGCATTGCCAGCGTCTCCGTTGAATCGTCCGCTTCGCCGACCGCGATGGACACGCTGCGGCGCATGAACAAGCCCGGCGGTTTCATGTGTAATTCCTGCGCCTGGCCAAAGCCAAAGAACTACAGCGCCTTTGAGTTCTGTGAAAACGGCGCGAAAGCGGTGATGTGGGAACTGACCCGGGACCGCTGCACGCCGGATTTCTGGGATGATCACACCGTTCACGAGCTGCGCCGCTGGACCGATCACGAACTGGAGAAGACCGGCCGGCTCACCCACCCAATGCGCTACAACCCGGAGTCCGATCGCTACGAGGCCGTGGACTGGGACACCGCGTTCCGGGAAATTGCCAGGGAATTGAATGCTCTCGACCCAGAGAGCGCCGTCTTCTATTCCTCCGGCCACGCGGGGCTGGAAGCCTCCTATCTTTACGCCCTGATGGCGCGACTCTATGGTAACAACAATCTGCCGCAGAGCTCGAACATGTGCCACGAGACCACCTCGGTGGGTCTGAAAAAAGTCATTGGATCGCCGGTCGGAACGATCGTCTGGGAAGATCTGGAGCAGACCGACGCCTTCTTCTTTTTCGGCCAGAACCCCGGAACCAACAGTCCGCGCTTTCTGCATCCGCTGAAGGATGCGAAAAAGCGGGGTGCCAAAATCGTCACCTTCAATCCCATCATCGAGCAGGGGCTGGTGGCGTTCGTCGATCCGCAAAGCGCCATCGACATGACAACGGGCCGCGAGACCAGGATTTCAGACCAATACCATCAGCTCAGTGCCGGCGGCGACGTGGCCGCGATCATGGGCATGTGTAAACACGTCATCGACGCCGACAAAGCCGCGCAACGCGAGGGCGGCGCGCGCGTCCTCGATGTGGCATTCATCGAGCAGCACACCCAGGGATTCGACCGTTTCCTGGCATCCGTGGAGGCGGCCGAGTGGGCGGACATCGAGTCCCGCAGTGGCTTGTCGAAAGCCGCCCTGAAGGACGCGGCCGACGCCTATATGGCGGCGGAGCGTGTTATCGGGGTATACGGCATGGGGCTGACACAGCATACCCACGGTTCCGTCAATATCGGCATGTTGGTGAACCTCCTCATGCTGCGCGGCCACATCGGCCGGCCTGGTGCCGGCGTCTGTCCGGTGCGGGGGCATTCCAACGTCCAGGGTCAGCGCACGGTGGGGATCGCCGAGAAGGCCGATCTCGTGCCCATGGACAAGCTGCGGTCCCTGTTCCAGTTCGAGCCGCCCACCAAGGACGGTGTCAACATCGTGGAAATGGTCGAAGGGCTGATCGAGGGCTCGGTCAAGGCGAGCGTCTGCCTGGGCGGCAACCTGCTGCGGGCGGTGCCGGATCAGCAGCGGATGGAAGACAGTTGGGCCCGCCAGAACCTCACGGTGATGATTTCTACCAAACTGAACCGCAGCCATCTCTATCCGGGTAAGACCGCCTACATCCTGCCGTGCCTGGGCCGCGCCGAAGTGGATCAGCAGGCAACCGGCCCGCAGGCGATCTCCACCGAAGACAGTTTCTCGATGATCAGCGGTTCGGCGGGGCATCGCGAACCGGCATCTGAACACCTGAAAAGTGAGCTGGCGATTGTAGCGGGCATCGCTAAGGCGCTGCTTCCCGACAACCCCAACGTGAAGTGGGATGAATGGGTCGGAGACTACGCCAAGGTGCGAGATTTGATTGAGCAAACTTATCCGGATGACTTCGGTGATTACAACCAGCGCCTGTTCGAACCCGGCGGTTTCTATCGCGGCATCGCCGCCCACGAACGCATTTGGAAAACACCGGAAAAACGCGCCCTGTTCACGACACCGGAAAAGCTCACCTCACTGGGGTTTGAGCCTCGACCAGGTCGCTACAGCCTGCTCACGATGCGCTCGAACGACCAGTTCAATACCACTGTGTACGGCTATTCGGACCGGTTCCACGGCATCGAGGGCACGCGGGACGTCCTGCTGATGAATCCGGAGGACATGAAACAGGCTGGTTTCGAGAAAGGCGATGTCGTCCGATTGGTCACGGATGTGGACGATGGGGTGGACCGGCGGTTGGGCGGCCTGGTGGTCACCCCGTACCGGATACCCGTCGGCACGGTCGCCTCCTATTACCCGGAGTGCAACGTGCTGGTGCCGGTGAGTCACCATGATCAATTATCGAAGACGCCGGGATCGAAGTCGGTGCCGGTGCGGATAGAGCGCGATGGCGGTTAGCCGGAGGTGATCCCGAGCACGGCGACCCCGCTGGCTTCCGATACGACCCGCAATCCGTGATAACTCTCAATGGCGGGGTGCGCTCCGCCTGAGGCGTGATTGTGGGTCGCCGTGACGACCACAACGCGGGCACCCGCGGAAAGGCCGGATTCGATGCCGGCCGGCGCGTCCTCGAAAACCAGGCAGTCGCTGGCGTCGACCTTTAGCTGCTCGGCAGCGAGCAGATAGCCGTCCGGCGCCGGCTTGCTGCGCGACACATCTTCAGCCGTGATCAACACCGCCGGCAACGGCAGGCCCGCCGCTGCGATGCGTCGTTCCGCCAGTGCTCTCGGCGCCGATGTGACAATCGCCCAGCGTCTGGTGGGCAGGTCTTCCAGGAACGCCGCAACGCCCGCAATGGCCTCCACATCCTGCACGTTGTCGATCTCCGCGCGGGTGATGCGCTCGGCCTCAACCACTGGATCCACCCCGGGCAATCCCAGACGTCGGATGGTCTCGACCGCCTGGATGCCATGGATCGTCGGCAGGAAGGCTTCCACATCAAGGCCCTGTTCCCGGGCCCAATCGGCCCAGACACGCTCGGCGGAAGCGATGGAGCTCAGGATCGTGCCGTCCATATCGAAGAGGAGGGCGGCGAAGCGGTTTTCCGGAAGGTTTATGGATGCCATGGGTGATAGGGCCTATGCAGTCGTGGCGGGTGAGCCCGTCATACTACGCGGTGCCGGTTTCAAGATCGATCGTACGGGTTGCGCTCGGGAGCGCACATACGTGCCGTAGAGACCAGGGCCAGGGCGGCCAGACAGGCCAGCGCGGCGAACGCGCCAACATAGGCGTCGATCCGGGCCGTACCGCCGGATGATGTGAGGACGATCACGACGCCGACAGCGCCCATCGCACCGCCGAGACGCTGGACGATGTTGACGAGGGTTGCCGCATCGCCCATCTGATCCCGGGTAACCGTTCCATAGGCGGCGGTCATGGCAGGCAGTTGTGCCAGGGCGAGGCCGATACCTCGTGAGATGAGCAGTACCGTCTGGGTCGTGATGGACAGGGCTGTCGGGTTAACGACGAACGGAATCGTACTGGCCAGCAGGAGGGCCGCTCCTGCAATGGCTGTGGCGCCGGTGCCGAAGCGATCGGTTAATGAGCCGGCAACAGGCAGAACGACGGCACTGCCCAGCCCCATGGCCAGCAGCAACAGACCGGTTTCGCCGGCGCTTCGGCCTGCTGCCAGTTGAAGGTAAAGCGGCAACAGGAGCAGTCCGCCGTACATACTGGCGCCCGTCAGGCCCGTTGTAATCGTCGCCGCTGAGAAGGGACGGCGGTGCATCAGGCGTATATCGATCAGCGGGTAGCGTGTCCGCAACTGAGCGGGAACAAAGCAGGCGGTCATCACGACGCCGATGGCAACCGCTGAAACGGCTATTATGTCGGCGCTGTCAGTACCGATTCTATTCGCGCCATACAACAGCACGGGCAAGCCCAGACCAACCAGGACGAACCCCATCCGGTCCAGGGGGCGACCTTCATCCTTTGATCCTCGCGGTACCAGATCCCGTGCTGCGATAATGGCCAGGATACCGATCGGCACATTGAGCAAAAACAGCCAGCGCCATGAACCCATGTCAAGAAGGAAACCGGCAATGCCGGGCCCAACGGCGGGACCCAGCGCAATCACCAGACCCAGCGTGCCCATCAGTCGTCCCAGCTGGTTCGCGTGGGCGGTTGATCCGATAACGGCCTGTCCGGCCGGGACCATCAGTCCGGCTGCCAAACCTTGCAGGAGCCTTGCGGCGATGAGCGTCGTCGGCCCTGGGGCCAGACCACAGAGAGCGGATGAGATGATGAACGTGGCCATGGAAGCGGCCCAAACCCGGCCATAGCCGTATCGGTGACCCAACCAGCCGGTGGTGGGAAGGGACACGGCCAGGGCGATGAGGTAGCCGGTAGCCACCCATTGGGTAACGGCAAGCGAGCTCTCGAAATCACGGCCGATAGATTCCAGCGCAAGATTCGCCACCGTCGAATCCAGCATGGCCATGAAAGCGGCGGCCCCGGTTACCGCCGCGATTTTCCATAGCCGGGGCGGAATATGGGGCGGGTCGTCATTCTGTGACAGAGTCATGCCAGTGTAGCTCCATGCTGCGCAATGGCGGGTCTCCCGTTGATCGGAGTGATTACCCGTCGGTCGCTGTCATGAGAACGCGAGGTTGTGTCTCACGCGGTCATCTTTTAATGATACATTTGTATCATAAAAACTGAAAAAACCACCAGGGAGCTGGCATTGCCGAAAAAAGTCGACCATGAAGAGCGCCGAAACCGGATTGCAGAAGGGCTGATACGCCTTGCCGGCCGCGACGGTCTGCACGCCGTCACGATGCGGGGTGTGGCCATCGAGTCCGGAGTGTCGCTCCGGCTGGTGCAGTACTACTTCGATAACAAGGCCAGCCTGATGCAGTCCGCGTTGCGGCTGCTGGAGCGGCAAAGCCATGAACGATGGAAAGCCTACCTCAGCGAACAGCCAGGCCCGCCGTCGCTGCGGGGGTTCCTTGAAACGTTTTTCGCTGCGGCGTTGCCAACCGATGAGCGCAGTCGCACGTTCCATCTCGTCTGGACGTCCTTCGCAGTGTTGGCGATGACCCATTCCGATTTGGCGGACCAGCCGTTTGTTGAGGGGCCCAATCGCCTTGAGCAGCAGCTGGTCACAGCGCTTCAGGATGCCCAGTTAACCGGTGAGCTGGCGCCGCATCTGGAGGCCTCTGTCGAAGCTGCCCATATACTTGCCATCACTCACGGGCTCGGGACGAGCGTGTTGGTAGGGCAACAAACGGTGGAAGCCGCCATATCGGTGTTTCACAACCACCTGGATCGCTTGCTGGATCTGTAGAGCCATCGGCCGGAATGGACCACAATAGAATTCAGCTTCCCGTTGTTCATCACGTTCTCGTAAGGCCAGCGGTCGCTGCAACCCGCATCTTGCTGCGACTTTCAGACACTGCATTCTTTGGTAAGGACACGAGATGCCCATGGATCGATTAGCCGGTGAACTGCGCTTCTACCTCAACCGGGTGAACGAAAAGCTCTGGGTGAAACCGTTCGCCGCCTGTGTATTGTCCATTGGGGGCGCCTTGCTGGCGCAGCTGGCGAATGGCACCGGGTTGGGGGGCTACGTGCCCGACGTCTCCGGCGAGTCGGTGGAAACCCTGTTGTCGATTATGGCCTCCAGCATGCTCGTGATTGCATCGTTGGCGGTGGGGTCGATGGTGTCCGCCTATGCCTCGGCCAGCAACACTGCCTCGCCCCGGGCATTTCCACTGGTGGTAGCCGATGATATTTCCCAGTTCGCGCTGTCCGCGTTTATCGGCACGTTCATCTACAGTCTGGTGGGTCTGATCGCTGTGAAGAACAGCGATTACGATGCCGGCGGGCATTTTGTGATGTTCATCCTGACGATCCTGGTGTTCGGCATCGTGATTTTTACCTTCGTCACCTGGATCGACCGCATCGCCAGGCTGGGACGCCTCGGCATGATCATGGGCAAGGTCGCGGCCGCCACCGCCGTGGCGCTGGACACCCGCAAACGGGCGCCTCACCTGGGCGGTGTGCCACCCCGGGATGAAGCCGCGGGACGGGCCGTCTTTACGAGCCGGGTGGGTTATCTGCAGCACATCGACATCCGGGGATTGCAGGAGCTGGCTGAAGCGGTCGACGGCCGTATTACCGTGGCCGCGTTGCCGGGCACCTGCATCACTCCCGACATCCCCCTGGCCTATCTGCACAATGACGCGAACAATGGCGATGGCTGGGATCCCGACGAGGTTGTCCAGCAGTTCCAGATTGGCAGGGCCCGAACGTTCGACGAAGATCCCCGCTATGGATTCGTGGTGTTGTCGCAGATTGCCTGCCGGGCGTTATCGCCCGCGATCAACGATCCGGGAACGGCCATCGACGTCATCGTGGAGAGCCAGGCCCTGTTGACTCGGTGGCAGGAGCCCTTATCGGAGGACAGTGCGCCCGATAAGGCATGCTGCCGAGTCATGGTGCCGGCGTTGGACGTCCGGGACCTGTTTGACGATGCCTTCACCGGCATCAGCCGGGACGGAGCCGGGTTTATCGAGGTAGGCACCCGCTTGCAGAAAGCCCTCCGTTCACTGCGGGCGTGTGGAGATTCCGAAACGCAGGCCGCCGCAGCCCACCACGCCCGCCGGTCGATCGGGCTGAGCCAGGAAGCCTCCCTGACGGATGACGACCGGGCACACCTGCGGGCGATCTTCGAGCAGGGCAAGTGATCCCGTTTGGCGGTCACCCGATCCCCCCGCAGAGAACGATCAGACCGGACACGCCACCCTGGCGGCCAGCCACGGTTTCAGTTTCTCCATCGGCAGGGGATGGCAGAGCCAGTATCCCTGCAACGTGTCGCAGCCCATGCTCTTGAGCAGACGGGCGGTCTCCTGGTCTTCCACGCCCTCGGCCACCACGCTGTAACCCAGGCCGTGGGCCATGTTGATGGCGGTTTCCACGATGACTTTGGAGCCATCGCTGGCGTCCACATCCAGGATCAGGGAGCGGTCCAGCTTGATCTCCGACGCCGGAAGCTGCTTGAGGTAGGACAGCGACGAATAGCCGCTGCCGAAATCGTCGATCGACACCCGCAGACCCATGTCGGCCAGCGTCTTCAGCGCCTCCAGCCCCTTTTCCGGATCTTCCATCGCGGCGGTTTCGGTGAGTTCGATGGTCAGGCGGTCCGGGCGGATCCGGTGCCGCGACAGCTGGTCTTCGATCAGCACCTTGAGCTCGCCGGAGACCAGATCCCGGGCGGAGATGTTGATCGAGACCTCCAGATCGGGGTAATCACCCTGCAGCGTCGTCAGATCCTGTATGCCGCGCCCGATCGCCCAGCGGGTGAGCTGGTTGATCACGCCGGTTTCCTCGGCCAGGGGAATGAAGTCGCTGGGAAAGACCCAGCCCCGCTCCGGATGGTGCCAGCGAATCAACGCCTCAATCCCCGTGACCTCGCCGCTCTGAAGGCAGATTTTGGGCTGATAGAACAACACCGTCTGATCCCGGTGCAGGGCTTCACGGAGATCGGACATCAGCGTCAGCCGGCCTTCGCTGTAGATGTCGAAGTCTTGAGAATACAGCCCGGTTTCATGGGAACCGACGGGTGCGATCTCCATACCCACGTGGGCGTTGCGGATCAGCAGGGCGGCGTTATCGCCGTGCTCGGGGTAGCTGGCAGCGCCGAACTTCGGGTGCAGCTCGATGGCCAGATTGTCCAGGGCGATCGGCTCCGAAAGCAGCCGCAAGGCCTGGTCCAGCCCCTCGAAGCTATCATCCACCCGCTGCGAATTGATCAGCAGCCCGAAGCTGTCGCCAGACAGTTGGTACACCCGCTCATCTCGTCCCTGGTGATCCTGGGTACCCTCCACGATGGGCAGTTCCGAGGCCAGATCGGTCATCTGTTCCGCAATGCGTTTGAGCAAACGCTCGCTGCGGCTCAGGCCCAGCGTGCGGTTGATTTCGTCGAGGCGAGTGATCCTCGCGACGCCCACCATGTACTGCCCCTCCGGATCCAGGCGCAGCTGCTGGTTGACCATCCACTCGAAGCGGTTGCGGTTGGGCAGACCGGTCACCGGATCGTGCGTCATCGCCTCGGTGAGTTTGTTGTGGGCTTCGTGACGGGCCTTCTCCTTACGCAGGTTGTCCGCCTGGGCCTCGATTTTATCCTCCCGTTCGCGATACAGGCGGTCGGCCAGGGCCAGGGTCAGGATAAACGCTTCCAGGCCTGAGCCGATCTGCATCGCGTATTCGGTGATGAACGTGGCGGGAAAGAACCCCAGGGCGCGGCCGGCGGTCGCAAGAACGCCGACGGTGAGCGGCGTCCAGGCCAGTGTGAAGAAGGCGCCGGCTCGCACGCCGGCCGCCCAGGTGATCGGGCCCGCCACAAACAACAGCGAGAAGAAGACCAGCGCCGACACGGACGAGAGCATCACGGCGTGGTTGTAACTCAGCGTCAGGGCGGCGATGAAATTGAACGCTTCGAACAGGATCATCCCGCGAATGGCGATATCCAGCCGCGGGCTGTGGGTTTTGATCTTCAGGAACTCCCGGCAGAACAGAACCGAGAAAAACGCCAGAATCGGCATCGACACCAGCAGCGCCCGCGCGTGCAGGGCCGGGAACTGCGGATAGATATGCTGGAAGCTGTAGCCCTTGATGGACAAAAAGAACAGCAAATAGCCGCTAATGGCCAGGGCGTAAAACAGGTACAGCTTTTCCCGCAGCGTCAGGAAGACCGCCAGGTTGATCAGGATGATGACGGCCAGGCTGCCGTAGTAGAAGAAGTGTAGCTTCTGCTCGTTCGCGGCGGCCTCGAAGAATTTATTCTCCCGCCAGACCCGTAATGGCAGGACCAGCGAGCCTTCCGTCTGGGCGCGCACGTAAATCGTCTTGACCTGACCGGGTTTCAGCTCGAAACGCATCAGCATGCTGGGGTGATCGACTTCCCGCGGATAGAAGGGGCGAGTGTCGCCGGTCTTGAAGGTGTGCGTTTCCCGGTCGCCGTCGAACTCATGGAAAATCACGTCGTCCAGCTGCGAGTAGCTGATTTCCGCGATCAGGTTAACCCGTTCCGGCGTCTGGTTCTGGACCGCAAACCGCAGCCAGTAGGCCGATTCAGTGATGCCAAAGGTGGCGCTGTCCGTCGCATTGGTTTGCCACTGGTTGTCGGGCAGAGCCCGTACCTGATCCATCGTGGCCTGGCCGTCCGGATCTTCCCAGTACTGGAAGTGGGCCTCGATCGGTGAAGAGGGCAACACGGTAACAGGCTTCAGGTCCGCGTGGGCCAGTTGCCAGTGGCACAGCCACAACAGGGCAAAGGCAAAACGCAGCGGTTTGAAGAGGATCACGAACAGCTAACCCCGCAGTAGGCCGTTGAGCGTTATGGTCTTGTTTTGGGTAAGGATGCTTCCATCATCATATCGGCGCCGGGGCGGCGGACCTTAGATTTTTGTTGTAGATAATTGTGAAATGTGAAGTCGCTCTGGCCTGGCCTTGGCTGAGCAAGACCACGGCCGCATCGCCGATGTCTTTGATCCTCCTCGTCGAGCAATCACCGCGCGAGCGAATCCGACGCCTGACGACGACCCAATGAGGGGGTTGCTTACAGGATGTTAGCCGGAAGCTATCTTCTTCAGTCTCTGTTCCGCCCGTTTGGACGCTTTCATCTTTTCGGGTCGCTTCATGGATTTCCATTGCCGGATGTCCTCAGTCGTGCGACCACAGCCAGTGCAGAGCCCACCCTTGAGCTGACACACTGATTGGCAGGGGTTGTCGATCTTAGTGGCCATTCAGTGGTTCGCCGGCTTGGCTTTCAAGCGGCGCTCCCAGTTGCCGGCATGTGTACGCTGGCACGCCTCTTCGCTGTCCAGATCGACATGCAGCGCGACATCACTCACCTCAACGCCCGCATCGGCCAGCGCGTCGACGGTCAGCTCCTGTATCCGCAGCCGGTCGTCGCTCTTCAGGGCGCTGGCGAGGTGGGCATCGGTATCGAAGACCCAGGTGATCATCAGGCTCTCTGGAAAACGTTGGTAGTCGACCTCGTGGGTAAGCCACTTGAAGCCCGGGAGTAGGGGTTTGGCGTCTTCACAGGCCCGTGTCAGCGTTCTGATCAGCCGGCGCTCCATCCGGCCGCGTTCTCGCTTGGCGATCATGCCATCTCCTGAAGTGGTGTGCCCGATCCAGACACTGCTTTCTTGGTGAAAAAACGGATCATGTGACCCGCTAAATCGAACCGCTCTAAATTGGCCTCTGTGCCGTTCACTTTTGAATTTCTGGCGTCTTGCGAACTTCCGCGACCAGTGTCGGCAACGTCCAGGCACCGCCTGCGGCAATCAGCCGGCATTTCCCGGTGGTAAACGAGGCCGTGTGGACAAACTGATCGCCGTTCCAGGTCCAGTCGTCCCGGGACCAGCAGTCGCCCAGACCTCGTCCTTTTTGGGCGGCATAGATCGTACCATCCTCATAGCCGCTGCCGGACAGGGTGACCCGTTCAGGCTGATAGGGCGGTGTGTCATTGACGACCCAGTAGCCGGTTCCCATGTTGTAGGCGCCCATCCAGCAGGTGGTGGACACCAACAGGCGGCTGTCGGTCAGTCGAACCGCGTTGAACCCGCCGGTCTCTCCCGGCGATGTCAGGCCGGTGCACTCGTCATCGCTTCCCAGCGTGGTGCCCAGTGCGGCTCGCAGATTGGGCCGGTCTCCGGTGGGCAGCGGCTGATTCGATCCGTTGTTCTCCGCCACCGGCGCCGCGACCACCACGGGCGCAGGCGTTGGCGGCAGCACATCTCCTTCGCTGTTGGAACCGGTGGCCACGAGGGCGCCCGGTGTGCCTACGCGGCCCTGCACGTCATCCATCTTGGTGAGCACCGCAGTCACACCGGAATCGGACAGATGCCAGCGATAATCGCCATGGGTCCATTCGATATCGCTGTTGTCGCGAGAGACACTGAGCAAGGCAGCGACGAGCTTATTCGGTAGGTCCACCATAAGCGAATCCGGATCGATCTCGACGGTGCCGATGAGCTTGCCATCAATGCGTAACGCGATATGGCCGTCGGCCCGCAAAGAGTCCAGGAGCGCGTCGTCCAGGTTCACCTCACCGATCCGGAGGGTTCCGGTCACCGGGGAGTCCGGTCCGGCTTCACGCGTCAGCAATACCGAGACCGACTGGGGATCGTCGAAGTCCTGGTAGCCCGCCGCCCGGCAGGTGCCGGTGTTGTCGCAGGCGATTTCCCAGTCGTGATGGGAAAAGTAAACGCCGCTGTCTGCGGCCTGAGCGCCGGAAGAAAGGGCCAGCAGTATCCCCGCCGCCAATAATCGTTGCATGGTTAATTCCTTTTGGATCCATGTCGAGGATGCATGTTGGGTCATCCCCGTGTCCCTCGGTTCTGTTCCCGGGGCCTGGAGCCAGAGATTACCGAAAGCCGGAACGTGCCGCTATCGGACAGGGCTGCGAAGGGCATGCTCCCAATCGGCGCCGGAACGTTCGTCCGTGACGGCATGCGAACCATTCGGCGAAGCCGGCCCACGACCATCCAGGGCGCGGGTCGGTGGGTGTCAACACGCCTGCCAGTCACCGTTGCGGTACTGCTCGACGCCATCCCCGGCGAAACGGAACAGCCACAGCCAGTGGTTCTCCACCAGCCGCGCCACATCGGGTTGCTGTGCCAGAACCCGCTCGATGTGCTGGCGCGGGGCGTCGATGAACACGTTGAGCCTCACGGGCTCGTGGCGCCAGGTCTTGCCGTCGTGGACGGACTGGATCGCCAGGCCGATCCGCAGGTCCGGGTCGTTGCCTTCGATCACGCCCACGTTGCCGCCGACCACCGAATGCAGCAGCTTGTTGCCCGCGCCGAAGGTCTCCGGCGCCGCCACCGAGCCTAAATACTGAAGGTTGATCCAGTTGGCCACCACCATCGGCGCGGTCATCAGGGCCTCAAGCACGGTGCCTTCCGGATCCTGCGAGGGCTTATAGTCATGCAGGAACGTGCGTCCCTTCAGGTTCAGCCCCCGCGTCCGGGAGCGGTCGGCGAAGAGGATGGCCGCGTTGTTCGCCAGCCCCCATTCCGGCCGGACTTCGGACCAATTTACCGTGCGTTTGGTCATGTGTTGCAGCAGGCGGTCGTCGTCATGGCCGGCGAGGCCCAGGGCTGCAGCCCGCTCTCGGCGACTGCGCCGGGCGGCTTCGGTGAAGGCATTTTCCAGGCGGATCAGCTTTTTCAGGTAGCTGTCCGGCACCTGCTCGCGATTCAGGACCGTGACCCGATCCGTCACCGTGCAGTGTTCCGCAGCCAGCGCCAACGTGAAGTCGGGAATGCGGATGCCCCGTGCCACCAGGCCGGCACGGACCTGGGGATCGTTGATCAGACGGGCTGCCAGTGCCGCATTCACTCCGCCGTTCTGGCCCCCGCAGGCACCGCATGCCAGCCCGGCCTGGTGCGGATTGTTGTCGGTATGGCTGCCATGCCCGACGAACACCAGCAGCGGCGCGAAGCCGGTGGTCAGCGACAGGCCACGCAGCATCTGTTCGGCGAGATCGACTTTTTCCGGGTCGGACACCGGGTCACCGCCATAGCGCTGAAAAAGGCCGCCCTTCGCCGGGTTGGACGTGGTTGACTTCGAACGGTTCCGGTACAGGCTGTCGCGGAGCAACTTCCAGCCCCAGGCCAGTCCGGTGGTTTCGACCAGCGTGAAACTGGACAGGCTGCTGTACTTGGCTTTACGCACCGTCTGCCGGGTCATCTCGCGCTGGCTCGCAGCCTGGTACTGTGCCCGGTCCTCCTGACGGTCGCCGGTGGAGTCCGCCAGCCGGTAGACCGGAGCCAGCAGTCCCGGAAGCCTGGGCATGTCGTCCTCCGGCCCCAACCCCCGGTGCGTCACCGGCATGCCGAAGAAGCCGGCGAAACCGAGGGTCTGGACCGTCGGGCACGCCGCTTCAAGATGACGGCGCATCACCTCAGACCGCACATCGATGCAGAACACGGCCTGGATCTCGCTTTCGATTCCGGCCGGCGGCGCCGTGCTCTCCGGATCTCTGGCGTCGGTCAGCGTGCCGATCAGTTCCCGCTGATAGCCCAGCTCGTAAGCGCGGTGCCAGAGCCACAGGGTGGGCTCATGGGGTTGCGTCGCGCCTTTGAGGTAGGTGTTCCAGGCCGCCTGCCACTGGTGCCGCTGCTCCGGCGCTGCCAGATGGACGCCAATCGCCTCCCATACCAGCAAAATCACCAGCAGCTGGTCGCACAGGTCGGCTTCGCCACCATCCAGCGCGGTCTGCCATTCGATACCCTTGCACCAGGCGCTCCAGCCAACGAGCTCGAACAGCAGCCGGTGTGCCAGGGCTTCCAGCTCGCCTGCCGAGAGGTTCAGGATGCCGATGGCCCAGTTGCTGGCCTGCGTCGGGGCGGCCGGCATGTCTTTCAGGATCGACCGGGCCCCGGCGAGACCGGTCCGGCGGTCCAGGAGCGGGTCGTGCTGGCTTTGCTCCAGCCAGCTCGCAAAGAGGCCATCGGACACCAGGTCCACCAGCCACCGCGACTGCCGGGTATCAAAGAACAGTCCGCAGGTTCGCGCGACCTGTTGCCGAACGGCCACCATGGCCGGACTGGCGCTGCTGCCGAACGTCTGGTCGAGGACCGAGGGCGCCGCCATGCCGCTGTCCGTGTCGCCTTTTTTCAGGGCGGCAAGCAGGGTGTCCCGCGTCGCATGGCCGCCGCTCTCGCGCTGGGCTTCACGCAGGTCTTCTTCCCGGATACGGCCCCGTTGCCAGGCATCGCGGTAGAAGGCGGGCGGCATCAGCATGGACGTCTTGGCCCGCGCGCCGGGAATGCGGGAGGCCCGCTCAGCAGGAAGGTGCCGCAAGCCCCACCAGGGGTTCACGGCAATCCAACGGTCCAGCGGCCAGCTGGGTGGAATCACGGACGTTGCCCGGGTCAGGGCGTCTTTCTGGTCGGACGCCAGTGCCGGTTTACCAAAGCGGGATACGCTGACCTGATTCATGACTTGTCTCCCAGGATGGACAGATCGTTCTTCGACGCCGCTGTAGCCGGCTGCAGCCAGGCGAGGCTGTTCGCCAGCCGCGTTGTCAGGTGGTCAAAAGGCAACATCAGGTAGAAGCCGTAGCCCACGTGGAACCGCAGCGTTCGGGCTATCCGGCTCTGCGGATTCAACAACAGGATCAGCGAGACCAGGGCGAGGGTGCCGACCATCAGCAGTCCGATCACCACACCCGCCAGGGGCAGTGGTCCGGTAGAGTGCGGGGCGACGACCGGGCCCAGCAGCCAGTGGGCGAGCCCATAAATCGGTATCAGGCTAACGGCCAGGCCGCCCAGGAGCAGCTTCTGACGCAGGCGGATCCCCGCCGGCAGGCCGAGCACCGACCCGAAAATCGCCAGGATCAGCATGGCCCCCAGTACCGGGTTATTCTCCACAAGCCCCGGGTTCAGCCACAGGAGCGCGAGCCCGAAGCCGGCGGCGGCCGCACTCCATGCCAGGCGCGAACGGATGTCGGCCGTTGCGAACGGCGCTACCCGGGACGCCGACACCGTGCGTCCCGAAGCCAGGAATGAATGGGCCTTGTAGAGCGAGTGGGCCAACAGGTGCAGGAAAGCCAGAGTGTAGGCGCCCATGCCGATCTCGAACAGCATGAACCCCATCTGGGCAGACGTGGACCACGCCAGGGCGTGTTTGACGGAGGCCTGGCTCATCATCGTCAGTACCCCGACCACCGCCGTCAGGCCGCCGACAGCGAGAAGGACCACATGCCCCGGGGAGAAACCGTCCAGCACCGGGAACAGCCGCAGCCAGAGAAAGCCCCCAAGGTTGATGACGCCCGCGTGGAGCAGGGCGGAGACCGGCGTCGGCGCTTCCATGACGCGCAGCAGCCAGCCATGGAACGGCACCTGGGCACACTTCAGCAGCGCGGCCACGGCGAGCAGGACCGAGGCGATCTCAAGATGGGTGCTGCCTTGGGCCGTGTCACCGGCGGATGCGACCATGGCGGGCAGGTCGAAGGTGCCGTAGTGGCGGTAGAGCAGCCAGACGCCGGTCATTACACAGATGTCGCCGATACGGCTGACGATGAACTTCTGGAACGCCGCGAGACGGGCCTCCGGGCGGTCATGGTACAGGGTCAGCAAGTGATGCAGGGCGAGGCTGACACCGACCCAGGCCCCGGCCAGGACCAGCAGGTTGTTGGTGAAAACCAGGAGAAGGACGCTCGCCAGCGTGGTCAGGAACCAGGGCAGGAAACGATGGCGCGCCGGATCCCCCTGCAGGTAGGTGTCCGCGTAGCGGAGAATGATCCAGCCAATGAAGCCCACCATCAGGGCCATCCAGACCGCCAGCCCATCGGGTTGGAGCCCCAGGCGATGGCCCATCTCCGGCAGGCCGGTGTCGGCGATCCAGGCGTCGACCACCAGCAGCACGCCGATGAGGGCGGTGGCCCCGATCGAGAGCGCCAGCAGGCGGCTGGCGAGGCGCCAGCTGAGCCCGGTGGTCCGTGTGCTGGATTGCCAGCCCGTGAAGCCTGCCAGCAGCAGGAGCGACACCGGCAGAAGGAGCCAGGCCAGGAGGGCTGGCATGGAAAATACGGTTGCAAGGTCGTTCATAAAGGCCTCCCGTTGACGTTGTGCTTACTTTGCCGGGAATGCATTCATATAAAAAATGGTTTAAAAATATCCTATCGTTCTTTTTTAGAGAACAATTGCCATGAAGCTGAATTACCATCACCTGTTCTATTTCTGGACTGTGGCCAAAACCGGACACCTGACCCGCGCCGCGGAGTCCCTCCACATTTCGCAGTCGGCGCTGTCGGGCCAGATCCGCAAACTGGAGGACAGCCTCGGCTACGCGCTGTTCATCCGGGAGGGCCGCCGGCTGAAGCTGTCAGAGGCCGGTCGCGTGGCCTTCGGTTATGCCGAAGACATCTTCCGGCAGGGCGAGGAACTCACGGAGCTGTTCAGCTCCGGCATCCAGGCCAACCGGGAAAGCCTCCGGATCGGGGCGGTAGCGACCCTTTCCCGCAACTTTCAGGAAGGGTTCCTGAAACCTCTGCTCGGGCGAGACGACATCGAGCTGATCATCCAGAGCGGCACCCTGGACGACCTGATCCGCCGGCTCTCTGCTCACCGACTGGACCTGGTGTTGTCCAACCAGCCTGTCCATGGCGATGAAAAGAACCCGTGGCGCTCGCGTCGTATTGCCCGGCAAGGCGTCAGCGTGATTGGCCCGCCGGGGGTAACCGGTGTGCAAACGTTTCCCGAATTGCTGGTGGAGCGCAGCCTGATCGTGCCGGGACCGGAGAACAACATCCGCCATGCGTTCGACCAACTGTGCGACTATCACAACATCAGCCCGCGTATTGTTGCGGAGGTGGACGACATGGCGATGATGCGTCTGCTGGCGCGGGACACTCGCCACTTTGCGGTATTGCCGCCGGTCGTTGTCCGTGACGAGCTGGAGCGGGGTAGCCTGGTGGATTACGGTGCGTTGCCCGGCGTGTTTGAGGAGTTTTACGCAGTCAGCATCCGGCGGCAGTTTGAACCGCCCCTGCTGACCCGGTTGTTATCCCAGCCATCAGAAGCGTTGCTGACCCGGTCGGCGAACTGGTCGTTCTGAAGCCGCCCGGCGGGTTCACGGACTTGTGGCTGGCTTCGAAGCAGCGGTGGATAACCGTCTTTCAGCTCCGGTCCTCTTCCGTCTCCAGCTTGGACGCCGTCCCCGACTTGGGCAGCCCGTGATCTTCCCACGGCTCGCCGTCCTCGCCCTGGAGCTGGTAGTCGTAAGCGGCCTGCAGGCCCGTTTCATCCTCCTCGACTTCTTCGGGCTCCTGGTCGATGTGGCGGGGGTAGAGCGGCGACAGCAAAGCCACGACAACGCCGATGGCGGAGAACATGGCAAACGCATCGGCGTAACCGAACGTCTTGACCAGCAGGCCGACGGCGGGTGAACCCGTGGCCTGGCCGAGTGAGATCGCCATGAAGGGCAGCACCGGCCCCATCGACAACCGGCCCGGCAGCAGGCGGATGCCGGTCATCAGGTAGAGTCCGGTCAGACTCATATAGGCCAGACCAAATACCAGCGCCGAAAACGCGGTGATCACCAACTGACTCGGACTGGCTGCCAGCAGGGCCAGGCTTGCCGCCAGCATCATCAGCATCAGGGCCTGGGTGATGGGTGGGTTGTTGCGGTCGGCCAGGTCGGCCACCACCGCGCCTCCAAGACCTGCGATGCCAACCGCCAACCACAGCCAACCGGTGGCGCTCGGCGGTTGGGAGCTGAGGTTCACCATCAGGTCCGGGGCAAAGATCCAGTAGGCGGCGGACACGAAGCCCATCGCGAAGGCAAACAGCGAGAGCCGGAAAAGCCGCCACCAATGCAGTCGCGTGATCGGCGTTGGCGGGGCCGCGTTCAGGGGCGTGACACGCGATACCGACGGAATAAAGGTGCGGGCGGCGATGACCCCGACCGCTGCCAGAATGGCAAAGACGAGATACGCCGAACGCCAGGCACTGGCAACAAACAGGATGGCTGGTACGGCCACGATCACACCGACGCTGGTCCCGGCGTTCATCACCGAGCTGACCCGCCCGTGCAGGGAGCGATTGACCAGGGCCTGCATGGCCGCAGTCAGCGCCGGCATCATCAAACCCGTGCAGATGCCGCAGGCGAACACGCCCACCCCCAGCGACAGGGCGCCTGAAGCCTGGCTGATCACCGCCAACCCCACCACGCCGAACACACCGGAAAGCACCGTCGTATTGCGGGCACCGAAACGAATGGCAACCACCGGCGCAACCAGCGTGGCCATTGAAAAACTGATCAGCGGCAGAGCGCCGATGACACCGATGACCTCCGGCGTCAGTGCCAGGTCATCGCGAATGGGTGGGACGAACAGGCCAAAGGCGAAGCGTGCCAGGCCGTAACTGATGGCAATCAAGCTTGCCCCGATCAGCGCAAAGCTGGTGCTTGACGGCACTTTCACAGAGCGGCCCAACGGGTGTGGAGAAGAACCGCGTTGACCGCGGTTAGAGGAAAAACGTCCGTAGTGGTCACCGTGCGACCCTCCTGCATTGGGGGCGGACCCTGCCGCTGAATGTCCTACCCGACCAGCCTAGGAATGGGCCAGGCCGGATTCAAGCCGGTGTGGTTAAAAGAGGCATGGTTTGTCGTTCCTGTTCATAAGCACCCATTAAAGGGTCGTCACGCGGAGGGCGGTTCAATCCGGTCCGTTTTTTTTCCTACACTGGAGGCACAGCCAACACGGAGGAGCGTATGCGATTCACCAGACTGGCCGTGCGTGTCACCTTGCCTGCCTTGGCCCTGTCCGTTCTGACGGCCGCTCACGCGTGGGCGGAGGTGCCAGCGAAAAAAGCGCAGCAGTTGGTCGAGCAATGCCGGGAAAAAACGGTGCAGCAGCCAGAGGGGAAGGCGCTTACCGGCTATCCGCTTGAGGAAGAAACCAACGCGGGAAGCTACCGGCCCGGAAAGCCTTTCGAACTGCATATCAATATTCGCGGGCACGGCAATGCCGTGCATAACGTGACCTGCCATATCGATGCGCAAGGCCGGGTCAGTTTCGAAAGCATCGAGGAAAGGGGCAGTGCGATAAAATAGGCGAGTATTTCCGATAACATAATGACCAAAAGACGACTCAACCAGGGACGGGGCCGTGGCCTGCTCAAGCGCCAGTGGCCGGGTTCGTTCACGTCGCTGTTCTGGCAGAGCCGTCACTGGTTGGGAGTGAACATCAAACATGGCCCAGAGCCCCGAACTGTTGCGACGGCTACTTCGCGCGAAAGACCGGATGGATCGCGCGTCCCACGAAGCGTGGCCGATTCATCGCCTGGCGCACGTCAGCGCCGTTTCGGCGTCGCACTTTGCCCGCTCGTTCAAGGAAGCGTTTGGCGTTCCACCGCATCGTTATTTGCTGACCCGCCGCATCGAGCGGGCCGTCGCACTGCTTCGCGACACCGACCTCCCGATCACGGACATCGCCTTTCAAACGGGCTGGAAAAGCCTGGGAACCTTCGGGCGCATTTTCCGTGACATCACCGGCGAGAACCCGGGGCAGCTCCGGGCACGTGAGCGGTCGTCTCCGGATGACCGGGAAAACGTCCCCGAGTGCATGGTGCGCGCCGCCGATCGTCCGGACCTCAAGATGGCAGTTTTGGAGAAGCGACGGAAGACCTCCGTTGAGAGAATGGACCGCTCATCAACGGAGGATCTTCTATGACACAAGGTATCGGTGTGGTTGGTCTGTATGTCAGGGACCAGGACGAAGCGCTGACGTTCTATGTTGAACGGCTGGGATTTCGGGTCCACACGGACGTGCGCAACGGGAACTATCGCTGGCTGACGGTGCAGCACCCGGAGCAGCCCTCGTTCCAGCTGGGTCTGTTCAAGCCGGGCCCGCCGGTCCACGATGACGCGACAGCGCGGACTCTGAGTGAGGTTGTGGCCAAGGGGGCCATGCCACCGCTGGTGCTCCATGTGGAGGATTGCCGAGCGGCTTACGAGCGGCTGAGCAGGCTGGGGGTGGAGTTCACCCAGGAGCCGATCGACCGGTATGGCGCCGTGGATGCCGGTTTCCGCGATCCGTCCGGCAACGGATGGAAGATGATCGAAGCCCGGGCACAATCCACAGCGGAGGCCTCGACATGAACGGGAGTCTCTGGATGCGGCAGGGCCATCGCTGGCTGTCGATCGTTTTCACGCTCACTGTCATCGCCAACTTCGCGTTCAGGGCGGTGGCCTCGGGTGAGCCGCCGATGTGGCTGACCTACGCGCCGTTGCCGCCGCTTTTCCTGCAGCTGGTCTCGGGCCTGTACCTGTTTGCGTTGCCGTACCGCTCCAGATGGCGCGGCCAGCCTTGTGACTGATCGACCCAGGTTGCCGACGCTGGAACCGGATTACTGGGTTCCGGCGTCGGGCGCCTACAGCCTGCTCTCTTGTGTGGCCTCAACAGCAACCACCGTATTGTTCTCGACGGTTATGACCACCAGGGACTGACCGCCCAGCGAACTCTGCAAACGGTACGTCAGGATTTCCCGTTTAACGGGATTCCCGCCGGCGCCGTCATCGACTGCGATCGTCTCAACCTCCCGGTTAACGGGATCGCCAGCAATATAAAGGATCTCCTGCTTGCTTTGCCCTTCCTGGATCAGCTTGCCATTGGCAAGCCGGAATGAGTCGTTGGCAAGGGCAAAGGATGCGCTCGCCAGCAGGGCCATCGTGACCAGGATTTTTAGAGGTTTCATCTTTATTCCATTCCTGAAAAACCGTTATCGATCCATTGTGGTTTTCACTGTGTGCTCACGCCAGAAGATCGCGTCAGCATGATGACTTTCCAGTATGCCAACGGTCGCCAGACACCGCTTCTCCGAAACCGCTATGTCGAAAATCGGGACGCTATCGCCTGCCCCTCTTTTTACCTCGGGGACTCCTGTTAATTCTGGAGGCTTTGCGCATACTCCCGTGCCAGGTCTTCATAGGATTCTGGCGGTGGAAACTTCTCGAAACTGTGGGTCGCTGGCGTGGTCGCCCAAGGCAGTTTTTCGCTGGTGTAGGTTTCGACAAACGGTTCGAACCAGCTGCAGTCTTCCAGCATGGTTGGGCGCACATTGACGAAAGGCATTGAGGCGTCGAAACGCGTGAACATCCAGCTCATGCAATCCGGGCAGAAGAAATGCCGCACATCGTTGCCGCGAAGCCCGCCAATCACCGGATCGCCGCGCGTGACAGAAAAGGCCTCGCCGGGAACGAGGGCTGACAGCGAGTAGGCGCTCGAACTCATCTTCTGGCATCCCGTGCAGTGGCACGCCATCGTCAGGATCGGCGCCGCATCAATCTGAATACCCACACGGCCACAACGGCATTCGCCTTTGATAGGCAGTAACTTCTCGATCATGGTTTCACGCTCCCTGTTGTTGTCGTACGGAAATGGTTTCCAAACTATAGCGTGTTTATCTGGCAGGGCGCCCCGGTCCCTATTCAATGCGCGGACGACCGGGGCTGTTCCTGTTCCGCCTTAATTCGAGGAGCGATACCCGCCCTGACGCTCCAGCATCCAGCCCGGATACTCGGCCGGCAGGCGGCTGACCTCATCCAGGGCGGCCCGTTCGTCGTCCGAGAACCGCACCTGGGCGGCCCGTATGTTGTCTTGCAGCTGGTCCACCCGTTTGGCGCCCACAATAACGCTGGTCACGGCGTTCTGGTGCAGCAGCCAGGCGAGGGCGATCTGGGCCACCGAGACGGGCTGGCCGTCCACCGTCTTGCCGGCGGCGATTTCGCGCATCACCGCGATCACTTCGCTGCCACGTTCCCGGTTCACCGGCGGGAAGTCGAACTTGGCGCGGCGATTTTCTTCCGAAACGTTCGGGCCTTCGTACTTGCCGGACAGGTAGCCGCCCGCCAGCGGACTCCACACCATCAGGCCGATGTCCTCGGACTCCAGCATGGGAATCACCTCGCGTTCCAGATCGCGACCCACGAGCGTGTAATAAGCCTGCAGCGACAGGATCGGGCACAGTTGGCGGGCCCGGGTGATCCCGACCGCTTTCATCACCTGCCAGGCGGCCCAGTTCGACAGGCCGACGTAGCGGACATGGCCGTGTTGCACCAGATTATTCAGCGCCTCAAGGGTCTCCTCGATCGGCGTGGCTGGATCGAAGCCGTGGATCTGGTACAGGTCGATGTAGTCCGTTTGCAGGCGTTCGAGGCTGGCCTTGCACTGAGTCATGATGTGACCCCGGGACGCCCCGCGGGCGTTGGGGCTATTGCCCATCGGGCCGAGTACCTTGGTGGCCAGCACGACGTCCTCGCGGGGAACGCCCAGGTTCTTCAGCGCCTGCCCCGTGATGCGCTCGCTGGCGCCACCCCCATAGACGTTGGCGGTGTCGATGAAATTGATGCCCGCATCGAGGGCGGTTTTCACCAGTTCATCGGCCTGCTCCTGCTGCAACTGGCCGATCAGTTCCCAGATGCCGTCCTCGCCGCCGAAGGTCATGGTGCCCAGACACAGTTCCGAGACAAACAGGCCAGAGTGGCCCAGGGGCCTAAGGCGCAGTGGGGTGTCCTGACTGGTTTGGGGCATATTGGGTGTCGTCATAGCGGATCCTCTCCTTTTGATGGATGCACCTGCCAGGGCAGGGCCTTGGAGTCATGCTACGGTGGCGCGTGGTCAATCGGGCTGGCGGAAACTCTCAGACGATTGCACGATCCTATCAGCCTGGCCTCAGACGGATTCTGGCTGTGCTGAATTGTGGCGCCGGAAAGCCTATGATCGGATCAGCACAGGAGGCGCCCATGAACGCACAACCCAACGTCATTCCGATGCAACCGGACAATCCCACCCTGAACCGGCTGCGCGATCTTGTCGAGCAGCAGTGGCTGGCCCACGGGCCGGAGACCGCCATCGACGGACTGCGGCTGACCCGCGCGCCGGAACCCAGCGGCACCATCCGGGCCCTGTATCAAACGTCGTTCTGTATCGTACTGCAGGGCGCCAAGGTCACGGCCATCGGGGAACAGGCCTTTCATTATGGTCAGGGCGACTGCCTGTTCGCGTCGGTCAATCTGCCCGTGAACTCCCGCATCATTGAGGCGACGCCGGACAAGCCGTACCTGGCGCTCAGCCTGTCGATCGATCCGGCGATGATTTCCGAACTGTTGGTGGCTCACCCGGAGATGGCTTACCGGGGCCCCAAACGAACGGCGCTGGCGACGGCACCGGTGCCCGGGGACCTGTACGATCCTGTCATCCGTCTGCTCCGGCTGCTCGACCAGCCGATCGATCGCGAGGTCATGGAGCCGCTCATCCGCCGGGAAATCGGCTGGCGTCTGTTGCGCTCACCGCTGGGGCCGGCCCTGCAGCAGATTGGCATGAAGGACAGCGACACCGCCCGCATCGGTCGGGTCACTGCCTGGATGCATGCGAACTATCAACAGCCTTTCAAGGTCGCGGACTTGGCCAACATGGCAAACATGAGCCCGGCGTCCTTCCATCGGCATTTCAAGGCCATTACCCAACTCACGCCGGTGCAGTTCCAGAAGCGGGTGCGATTGCAGGAAGCCCGCCGGCTGCTGTTCAGCGAGCAGGAAGTGGCCAGTGTGGGATACCAGGTTGGATACGAGAGCCCGTCCCAGTTCAGCCGCGACTACCGCAAACTGTTCGGTGCGCCACCGGGGCGGGACAAGGCGGTAATGCGGTCCAGTGTGGCGATTGAGAGTGGGGTTTAAGATGTTCATTTAGCAAGGTTTAGTCCATTCTTCCTCCTCAATCTGGCATCAACAAAGGAACGGTTCATGCGCTTTAGCACTTCGATTCTCCCTCGCGCTGCACTGGGGCTCGCCCTCGGGCTATTCGTGACGACAGCGGCTGTTGCAAAGACGGCCCTGGAAGATTTGTCCGACACCGTCGAAAAGGTCGAAGACCAGCTCGACGCCCGGGTTGGCCTCGCGATGACGGACACGGGCTCGGATTTTTCCTGGTCCCATCGCGCGGACGAGCGTTTCCTGATGAACAGCACGATGAAGGTGCCGCTTTGCGGAGCCGTACTGGCGCAAGTCGATGCGGGCAAAATGTCCCTGTCCGACGAACTGCCCGTTCACCAGGACGATATCCTGTCTTACGCGCCGGTCACCAAAGAGCGCGTCGGACAGAGCGTGACCCTGGGTGCGTTGTGCTACGCCGCGCTGGATATGAGCGACAACACCGCGACCAACCTGTTGATCAAACACTTGGGTGGTCCGGAGGCGGTCACGCAGTTCCTGCGCCGCATCGGAGATTCCGTCACCCGTTCAGACCGGTATGAAACGGCGCTGAACACGTTGATACCGGGCGACCCCAGAGACACGACGAAGCCCGTCGTCATGATCAACACCCTGCGCAAGCTGTTGCTGGGTGATGCCTTGACCACCGGCTCCCGCGACCGGTTGGTGGCCTGGATGAGCCATGGTGGCGTGACTCAAGCGCTGCTGCGCGACGATGCGCCCTCAAGCTGGAAAATCGCCGACAAGTCCGGCAGCGGCGACCACAACCGGAACCTCGTGGCGCTGATTACGCCGGATGACGGCAACCCGAGGATCGTCACCATCTACATCTCGGATACCGATGCGGACTTCAAGACCCGTAATGCGGCGTTGAAAGAGTTGGGGGCGGCGGTCATCAGGGTGATTGAAGACTGAGCTGGCGCTTTGGCCAGAGGCGTCAGCGGTTCGCAGTAGGCCAACGAATCAACCAAACGGAACACTAGGCTCTATCCAAACCCTGCATCCAGAAATGGCTTAACCGCTCGGCAGACAATCCGGGGCCAGGCGGCTGAGGCTCAGTTTGGTCTCCGAATATCTGCTGGGCCACCTGTCGACCTGCAGCTTGTGCCGCGGATGTCTTGGCGATGCGCCGTTGATAGAAGCCGGTGAGGGCGGATGACAGTTGATCATGCTCTTCCAGCATCCAGACAAGGTGCCACGCGTCTTCCAGCGCCTGACAAGCCCCCTGGCCGGACGTCGGCAAGGGGGCGTGGGCCGCATCTCCGATAATCAGGGCATTGTCCCGATGCCAATAGGGCAGCGGGTCGAGATCGTGAACGAAGATGCGATTCAGCGATGCCGGATCACGGGATTGAAGGACCTGTCGCACGGGCTTGGGCCAATCGCCAAAGCGCCGGTCCATGTCGTCGTACCCGGTGGAAAGTCCCCGCTCCTTGTCGATGGAGGCACGCCAGGCTCCCGCCCAGAAGCAGCGGTCAGTGCCCACCGGCACGATGCCAAAACGCGCTTCCGGACCGCGCACATCGTGAATGGCGTTATCGAACGTGCTGTCCTCCAACCGACTGATGCCAATGATGTTTACGAAGCCCTGGTAGCGAGGGGGCACCGGTTCGGGGTAGATCGCCTGGCGGACCACCGAGTTCATTCGGCCATCGGCGCCAACCACGAGATCGTATCGTTGCTTCAGATCGTCAATATCCTGCGTCGTTATTGAGCAGCCAAAGCGAATATCGACAGCCAAATCGCTCAGCGCCGCGGCCAGTGCGCTCATCAGATCACGACGCAATATCGTCACACTGGGAAAACCGCACAGCCTGTTCACGGCATCAATATCAAACTCGCCCATCGTGTTGCCGTGACGATCGAACTGCCTCATATAGCGGGGCGTGCCGCCAAGACGCTGGATGTCGTCGCACAACCCCATCCGTTCCAGAACAAACACGGCGTTCGGCCACAGGGTCACCCCGGCCCCCATGGATGAGACTTCCCGCCCTCGCTCAAACAGGGTGACGTGATGACCTCGCCGGGTGGCCAGGATCGCCAGTGCCATCCCGGCAACGCCAGCGCCGACGATGGCGATCCGCTTGCTGTGATTCATCGACTCTCTCCCGATTCTGTATCCGGGTAGAATTGTCGCGAGGTCATAAATCGGGATAAATGGGGTTATATGGGCTTATTAATCCCGTTAGATGGGTGAATTGATGATTGAGAATATCGAACTTCAGTGGTTGCGGTGCTTCCAGGCCGTCTATGAAAAACTGAGCTTTAAAGAGGCCGCCGAGCAACTTCAGTTGCCAACGTCCAATGTCAGCCGTCACGTTGCCTTGCTGGAGCGACAGCTCAATGTGCGACTATTGGAACGCACGACGCGGAAGATGAATCCCACTTCAGCCGGCAAGCAGTTGTATCAGTCCATCGCGCCGCTGGCGCGCGCCATGGATCACGCGCTGGAAGAGGTTTCCCGGTATGGGGATTCCCTGTCCGGGCATCTCAAAATCATTACGCCTGACCTTCCGTTTATGGCGGACATACTCGCGGACTTTTGCCTTCGGCATCCTCAAATACAGCTCAGTTGCGATACTCAGCTGGATCCCTCGGAAGGGCTACTGGAAGGATTCGATCTGGTCTTGCGCTTTGGGCGCGGGGCTTTGGAGGATTCCGGCTGGGTCGCCCGGGAACTCCTGCGCTGGCCGAGCTGTGTGGTGGCGGCACCAGAGCTGCTGGGACAGCACCCTTTGCCGCGCTCGCTGGGTGAGTTGAGCCAAGCGCCCTGCATTACCAGCCTGTCGGTGCTTCAGGGAATGCCCTGGCGATTCAAGCCGGATCAGACTGTGCAGGTGCGGTCCAGTTACAAGGTCAACAGCGGCCATATGGCCCGGGCGGCCGCACTGAAAGGACTTGGCTTTGCGATCCTGCCCGTGCATGCCTGCCACGCCGATATCGACAGCGGCGCACTCGTCAAAGTCGAACTGGATCGCGAGCCCGAGGACCTGGTGTTGTACGCATTCTACTCAGGGGGAACGTATCCACGGGTCAAGGTGAAGGCGTTTCTGGAGCACCTGCGGTTGGGGCTTGCTGACCTGGACGCAGGCTCACAACCCTAAACCTGAGGCAAGGCTCCGGGCCGGTTCACCGCAGCCTGTGAATGGTGGTGTCGAACTTCTTGCGGTCGCGTGAGATCAGCGTTCGGAATTTCTTAACGTTGTCGTCGGCGTAGAGCAGTTCGTCGCAGAAGCGATCGTAGGCGTCCATGTCCGGGACTTCGACGATCAGGACGAAATCCACTTCCCCGGTTACCTGGTAACACTGCTTGACCTCATCGACCGCAATGGCGCTTTTCAGGAAGCGCTGGTAAAGGTCCTTGCGGTCCCGCTCCATGATGACCTCCACCACCATGTGCATGCACAGGCCGACAGAGGCCGGGTTGACCAGCACCACCTGACGCTCGATCACACCACTTTGCCACAACCGCTTGACGCGCTTGAGACACGCTGAGGGTGACAATCCGACGGTGTCGGCCAGCGCCTGGTTGGTGAGGCTGGCGTCTCTTTGCAATTGGATCAGAAGGCGTTGGTCGATCGCGTCCATCAGTGGCTCTCTACGGTTCCGGGTTGATGAGTCAATAATCTGCACTTTTATGGACAAAAAACAATACAAAATAGGTTGTCGAGTCGGCTTTTGACAGAAGATGTTGCATTGCCGCTGCTACCATAAAGGCTTGTTGATTGGGGCCAACAGGAGGCGGTATGCCATCTCGTGCTCTCGAGCGTCTACGCGGGTTCATGCGCGATGTACTCGGGGTCTATGTCACTCTGCTAAAGGTGCTGGTGCCGGCGCTGGTCGTCGTCAAGGTTCTCGATGAGTTCGGAGCCACGGTCTGGCTGGGACATATTCTGGCCCCACTGATGCAGCTTTTTGATCTGCCTCCCGAGTTGGGCATCGTCTGGGCGACCACACTGCTGACCAATATCTTTACGGGCATGGTGGTGTTCTTCGAGATCGCCGGCGACATGCCACTCACGGTCGCGCAGATCAGTGTCTTCAGCGCGTTGCTGCTGATCGGCCATTCCCTCCCGGTAGAGGGGGCCGTGGCGAGGAGAGCCGGCGTGCCCTGGTGGGCCACCCTGGTCCTGCGTGTGGGCGGTGCGCTGGTTTTCGCCGGATTGCTGAGTGCGGTTTACCAACTGTTGGGTACCGGCAACCGACAGGCCGAGTTGATGTGGCGTCCGGAGCCAGCAGCTTCGGGGCTGGATAGCTGGTTGCTGAGTCAGCTTGAGACGCTGGGCATGATCTTCCTGATCATTCTCGCCTTGATGATCCTCCTCGCCGTGCTCCGCTGGCTGAAGTTCGAGCGCTTGATCCATATGGCCCTGTCGCCGTTGCTGAAGACGCTGGGTATCGGTCGGGCTGCTGCGAATGTCACGGTGATCGGTACCACCCTGGGGCTGACTTATGGGGCGGGTCTGCTAATCCGGGACGTGGACAGCGGGGTGATGAGCCAGCGTGACAGCGTACTGGTGCTCTGCTTTCTCGGGCTTTGCCACAGCGTGATTGAAGACACGTTGCTGATACTGTTGCTGGGCGCCGACCTGTGGGCCGTGCTCTGGGCACGGGTGGCCTTTGCGATCCTGGTGATTGCGTGCCTCGCGCGCTGGCCCAGTCACTGGTTACCGGTTCGCAAGGAGAATCCGGTCGTTGATTCGCGATGACGACCGGATCATCAAAGGGCGGATAAGGGCGCTGGCTGTCGGATCAACCGTCCGTCGAGACTGTCAGGGCCTCCCAGTCTTCGATTTCCCGGGTCATGCCGGCCAGTCGATCCCGTACCCGTTTGAGCGCATCACTTCCCAGCAGCAGATGCGCGGGAGGCGTGTCGCTTTCAATAATCTCCAGCATGGCCTTGGCGGCTTTGCAGGGATCCCCGAGTTGCTGGCCGCTTTTCTCCAGGCGGGCCTGGCGGACCGGATCGAACAGGGCATCGTAATCGGCAATCTGCCGGGGCGATCGGCGCATGGAGCGGCCTGCCCAATCGGTCCGGAAGGAGCCCGGCGCCACGGCCGTGACGTGGATATTGAATGGGGCCAGTTCCTTTCCCAGGGTGTCGGAAATGCCTTCCAGCGCGAACTTGCTGCCGCAGTAGTAGGCGATGCCGGGCATGGTGATGTACCCGCCCATCGATGTGATGTTGATGATGTGTCCGGCCCGGCGCTGGCGGAAGAAGGGGAGCAGCGCCCGGGTCAGTTCGACCGCACCAAACACGTTGACCTCGAATTGCCGGCGCATTTCCTCGGTTGGCGATTCTTCCAGGATGCCCTCATGGCCATAGCCGGCGTTATTGACCAGGACATCAACGGGGCCGAGGCTGGTCTCAATCTCTTCCGCGACCCGGGCGATGGCCGGGGTGTCGGTCAGGTCAAGCTGGCGGGCATAGGCATTGCCGGAGGCGTGGGATTCGAATGCTGCAACCGCGTCGGCCTGGCGCACGGTGCCAATCACCCGATGCCCGGCTGCAAGGGCGGCCTCGGCTAGGGCCTGGCCGAACCCGCTGCTGACACCGGTAATGAGTAGGGTCTTGCTCTGTTTCATGGCGTTGCTCTCTGTTTGAGGGTGGATCAGGCCATCCTAGAGCGGTGGGATACGGTACAGAACGCGAGATCTTCTGAGTTTGTTGCCTATTCCTATGAGAGGGATTGCCCGCGGGCCTGAATGGCCCAGAATAAAGGCACAAAACGATCGGGAGCGAAGGTTCATGAGTATCGAGGCGAGTGCCGGCCGCGAGCGCGAGCGGCGCATGGTGGCGTTGCTGGAGTCGATGGCGCCGCAGGAAGGCTACAATCTGACGGCGCTGCCCGATGTACGCTTCCTGCGCTCGAACCGCCCGCTGGAGAGAACGCCTGTACTTTACGATCCGGGGATCGTTATCGTCTGTCAGGGCCGCAAGCGCGGTTATTGGGGGAACAAAGCCTACGTTTACGATGCGCAGCACTACCTGGCGGTCTCCATTCCGGTGCCGTTCACGATGGAGACCGATGCCTCTGCCGAAAGGCCTTTGTTAGCCATCTACCTGCATCTCGACATGCCGCTGACGGCAGAACTGCTGATCGAACTGGAGGAAGCCGGGATACCCGCGTCGGCGCCTCCCTGCGGCATGCTGTCCTCCGAGATGGAGCCGGCACTCGGGGCCACCGTGGAACGCTTCCTCGAAATCATGGCCTCGCCCGAGGACAGCCGGATCCTGGGGGCGGCGATGGTGCGTGAGATCTACTTCCGGGTCCTGACGGGCGCCCAGGGCGGCGCCATGCGGGCCGCCCTGGATATGGAAGGCCATTTCGGGCGAATCTCCCGCGCCATCCGCCTCATCCATGCCGGGTATGCCACGGCTCTGGATGTGAACCAGTTGGCCCGTGAAGCCCGCATGAGCACACCGAGCTTCCACACGCATTTCAGGCAGGTAACGCAGACATCGCCGATGCAGTACGTGAAAGCCGTCCGGCTTCATCAGGCCAGACTGCTGATGTTCCGGAACGGCATGACCGCAGCGGCGGCCTCAGCGGGAGTCGGCTATGAGAGCTCGTCGCAATTCAGCCGGGAATTTCGCCGCCTGTTTGGACGCTCGCCCCGGGAAGAGGTGGCCTGGATGCGCTCATCTTTCGAGCTGCCGCCCCCGGAGTCCCCGTCTCTCTATGTGTCTTCCCATTGAGCAGGGGGCGATCCCTGCGCTGACTTACCGGTGTGCCAGGGCGTAATCGATCGCCGCACACACGGCGGTAACCTGCGCGGCATTACATTGCTCGGTCGTCGCGCGGGGGCTGTCCGGGTAGACCTCGGTCGTCGTCCGGTAGGGCGCGCGGGTGAGGTTGGTGCACAGGCCCATTTGCTGGATCGGATACTCGATAACGCCGCGGGCCGCCACGGGGGTACCGAAGAGCTCGCCTTTGGCATCGGCCGGCGCGATGTGGGTCACCTGTTCAACCGCCTCAATCACCGCCTGCTGGAATTCGGGCTGCGGGCTTTCGCTGTCATCGACCAGATAGAAACCGTCGGGAATCCCGCCCGGTTCAAACGGCTTGCCGTCGCGGGCCGCCAGGGCAGGGCGAAACTCACTTTCGTCGGTATCGGTGGTTTCGTGCAGGTCGATGTGCAGCAGGGCCTGATCGCGGATGGGCGCCACCAGCCGCATGAGGGCCGCCGCCTCTTCCGCCTGACCGTCATCCCGGAACGAGCGGTTCGGATCGACCGCGTTGGCGTTCCAGCGGTGGATGCGTTCGTAAGCCCAGGGGCTAACGCAGGGCGCCACGAGCAGGTTGATGCGGTCCGCGTAATCCGCAGCACGCTGCTCGACGAATTGCAGCGCACCATGGACACCGCTGGTTTCATAACCGTGGACACCGCCGGTCACCAGCACGATCGGCCGATCGTCCCGCCAGTCGCGACTCCGGATGGCCATCAGCGAATAACGGTCGGCGCCGTACTCCAGCTGGCCATACGCCTCCACATCGAAGCGGGAGCGCAGGCGCTCGATCACGCTCACCACCTCGGACGCGTAGCTGCGCTGGCGGGTCTGACGGGACAGCCACTCGGCACGTTCGGCATCGCCCCAAGGGGTGCCGGGCGTGCCGATGGGATACGGGGAGGGAGTCGTATTCAAATCGCTTTCTCCAGTGATGGCGGGCGCAAACGGGCATTGTAGCAATCCGGGTGGATATCGCGAGCGCCGTCCACCGCTGTCCCGTTTCACCCTGAGTGAAGGCCTACAGACGAAAGCTGATCAGGGTGGCGATGATCAGGGCGGCCGCCGCGGCCAACAGAGAGCTGGCAAAGGTATGGCTGAGCGCATACAGACCATCCGTCAGGAGCGGCCCGATAATCTGGCCGATGCCGTAAGCCAGTGTCATCGTTGCCAGCAGGTTGGCGCCCGCCTGTCGCGCCGCCCGCTGTGCGGCGGGCATGGCAATGGTGACCGTGCCCATGAAGGTGCCGCCAACCAACAGGGCGCTCAGTAGATAGCCGGCTCCGGAACCCAAAGCCACGGGCAGGGCGACACCACAGGCCTGGATGATGAGGTTCAGGCGCAGGGCACGACGGGTTCCCAGCCGGTCGTGGACGCGGTGCCAGAGATAGCAGGAGGGTGCTGCGCCCAGGCCAAAGACCGCCCAGACGTGAGCCGGGTCCAGGTCGGGGAAGGCGGTTTTGACCAGTGTCGGCAGATAGGTCGCGGTAACGATATAGCCCAGGCCGGCGAGTCCGTAGATCAGGATGAGCGGCCAGGCTGCAACGATGGCCGCATCGGCATTCGAAGGTGCCGTTTTACGCAGGCCCTCGACGATGCCCCGCCCGCCGTCGCCCGTGAGGAAGGCGGGGGCCGCCATCAGGCCGATGGCCAGCGTCGCGATGCCGAGCATCAGCCACATCCCGAAACTGTCCAGACCCATCGCTTCCGCAAGTACCAGCAATTCCGCTGACACAGCAATCCCGACGCCCACGCCCGCATACAGCAGCGGCGCACCCCACGAATGACCGCGATGTTCCAGCAGCCACAAAGAAGCAGCGACCATGGACAACGCACTGAACAGTCCGGCGAGGCCACGGACCGCGACAATCGTTCCGGTAGAGGTCAGCAGCGCCAGTACAGTCAGGCAGAGGGCGGTACCCAGAATTGATAACTGGCAAAACCAGTGAGCCTTATGGGCGCGAAGACGGACGGCGAGCAGGGCGCCCAGCAGATAGCCGGCGTAATTGGCGGAGGCGGCCAGACTGCCACCGCGCAGGCTGAGCACCCCTTCGTCGACCATGTGCGGGTAAATGGCGGTAAAGGCAAACCGGCCGAAGCCCATGCCAATGGTCAGCACCAGGGCGGCCTGGATCGCGGATTTCCACTCGGAGCGGTCGGCCGATTGCAGGGCGGATGACGTGTTCATGACCGCACACCGTCCAGTTGCTGCATCAGGTGCTGAAACGCGGGCACGTTATAGCCCTCACGCCAAACCAGCAGGGTGTCCGCCTGGCCGGCCGGCAACGCTTTGCAGTCGGACGGCGTTCTCGTCAGCGCCAGTACGCTTTCCGGTAGCAACGCCACACTTGCCCCGGCGGCAACGCAAGCCGCCATCGCGTGGTAGGAGGCCATTTCCTGGACTCGCCAAGTAGTTGAGCCAGCTATGCCGAGCAGGGTCTCGGCCATGCTGCGATAGGTGCAGCCCTGGGGGAAAGCGGCCAGTGAGCGCGTCTGGATGTCGGCGACCTGATCGCAGCCGGATTCATGAGCGGGCAGCAGCAAACGCAGGTCTTCGCGCCACAGGGGGCGGCACGTCAGCCCCAGATCCTCCAGCGCCGAGGCGTTCTCGAAGGAGGGGGGCAACGCGATGAAAGCACAATCGAGCTGACCGGCACGCACCTTCTCAAGCAGTGGACGCGATGGGCCGGTGGTCAGTTCCAGGCGGGTCTCCGGGAAACCGGCGTGGTAGCCAGCCAGTACCGATGGCAGCCGGCTCGCGGCCGTACTTTCCATGCTGCCGATGCGCAGGGTGCCGCCGTTCACGCCTCCCGAGACCACATGCCGGGCCTCTTCTTCAAGCGCCATCATGCGCTTCGCATAGTCGAGAAAATCGTCGCCGGCGGCGGACAGTGACAATCGCTTGCCGATCCGCACGAACAGGTCCGCGCCCAAATCCGCTTCCAACTGCTGGATGCGAGTGGTCACGTTGGAGGGTGCCCGGCCCAGCCGGGTGGCGGCATGGGTGATGCTCAGTTCGCTGGCCACCGCGCAGAAGATGCGGAGTGATTCGGAATCCATGCTTTTTCCCCTTGAGAGAATCTTTCCTGTGAAATATTCTGTTTTAAAGAATATATCATCTCACTTATTCTCAAATCCAGAAGGAAAAGCCATGAACGTCGATCAGGAACTTCTCGCCAGACTCGGCATCCGCCTCCCGATCGTCCAGGCGCCGATGGCCGGGGTCTCCACGCCTCAGCTTGCCGCAGCGGTCTCCAACGCGGGCGGACTGGGATCGATCGGGATCGGTGCCGTGCCAGCCGACCAGGGGCGTCAGCAAATTGAGGCAACACGTGCTTTGACGGACCGCCCCTTCAACGTCAACGTGTTTTGCCACGCCCCCGCACAACGGGATCCGGAACGCGAAGCCGCCTGGCTGGAACACCTGGCCCCGTTGTTCGCAGAGGTCGGCGTTGAACCCCCGGCGATGCTCAACGAGATCTATACGTCCTTTCTTGAGGACAACGACGCTTTCGACATGTTGCTGGAGCAGCGCCCGCCGGTGGTCAGTTTCCACTTTGGATTGCCCTCGCCGGACCGGGTCCGGGCTCTGCAGCAGGCTGGCATCTACACGATGGCCACCGCGACCCAGGTGTCCGAAGTCGATCTCATCGAGAAGGCCGGTATCGATGCCATTGTGGCGCAGGGAGTCGAGGCTGGCGGACATCGCGGCATCTTCGATCCGGACGCTGGCGATGAGGGGCTTGCCACATCGGTGCTGGTGCGGATGCTGGTGGGAAGGACCCGACGACCCGTGATCGCGGCGGGTGGCATCATGGATGGCCAGGGTATTCGTGCGGCGCTTGACCTGGGGGCGGCTGCGGCGCAACTCGGCACCGCTTTTGTCCTGTGCCCGGAATCCGCCGCCAATGACAGCTATCGCGCGAACCTCAAGGGTACCCGAGCGGCGACAACCCGGCTGACTCGAGCGTTGTCGGGCCGTCCTGCGCGGGGGCTCGTCAACCGTTATGTGCGGCACGGCGAAGCTGCAGGCAGCCCGAAGCCAGCCGATTATCCTGTGGCCTATGACGCTGCCAAACAACTGGCAGCTGCAGCGGCCAGGCTGGGCAAAACCGAATTCGCCGCGCAATGGGCGGGGCAAGGGGCGCCGTTAGCCCGGGAACGGCCGGCCGCAGAGCTTGTTGGCATGTTGGCGCGTGAACTGGACGGGCGCTGAACCCTTTGGGGGGCATTGCCTATGGATCCCGACTGGCTGGTGGGTGCCCTATCCGCCCCGCCGGTCAGACCAGGGCCCTGGCGTATTGCCGTGGGTTCACTCCTGGACCCGCTTTTTATCCGCGCTAACCAAGTCGGCTCCCGCCGCCTGTGGGGCACTGAGCGCCTTGCTGTAGTAGCCGGACGGATCGAAACAGCACACTCGCTTTTTACCCGAGGCGAGCATGTCGCACGCGTCGTGGATCCGCTTGGCCCGCGTCTTGGCCTGCTTGGCGGACGTCATCCAGTGAATCCAGTCCAGGCGTGCAATGGGCGTGGTTGCCTCCCACACCGCACGCGCTTCGGGGGCCGCTGCCAGGGCCTCCTGGAAATCCGGCGGGATGTCAGGCTCGGGTTCCTGCGCGACGGGGGCGATCTCGAACGAAGCCGTGTCGCCAACCGCGGCGCCGGCGGATTCGAGCGTCTCAGGCTCCAAACGCAGCCAGTGGCTCAGTTGCCCGTCCGGGTCGAGGGTGGCCTGGAAATCATGGCCGTTCACGGTGACATCGACGGTCGTCCGACCCCGGCGCGGCAAGATATCGCTGGCGCTTTTGGGCAGGATCACGAACGCCCAGGCGGCTTCGCCGTCGGGCTTGGCCGGGCGCAGGATAGTGGCCTGGAACCGGGCTGGGTTGTCACTCGGACTCATGATCGCGTCTCCCTGTTAGCGAATCACACCCAGCTAACCATCAGCCGTTCGATGCGTCCAGCCTGTCGTGTGGTTTCTTTCAGCCTGCCGCCGCGACACCGTGATCCTTTTCGGCATCGGTCTTCTCTTGCGTTGGCGATGCGCGATCTCCAAAGTGAATTCATCTGACTCCTTTCTGCTTTCTGACTCCTTTTAACCCGGGGTGGCAAGTCCGGCCCTGTGCCTTTCAAGAGCGCAAGCCGCGCGTGTTCTGTGGTGACCTGAGGGGGCTGGGAGCCGGACATCGACTTGTTGGGCGGGATACATCAATGGGGATTACCCTTAGCATGGTCTAAGGGATTCCCTGAGTGGGCCTGGTGGAAACCCTTACGACGTTCGTAGAAAAGTCTTTTTAAATCTAAAGGTTAGCTTGGATTGGCTTTCAAAATGTTTTTCTTTTCGCCTACAAAACGTTGCACTATTTAGCTTTGAAAACTATTTGGAGAGGAATACATTTCAGTCGCCGCCCCATTGCAGCCTGACCAGGGGGAGTTGGCTATGTCCTGGACATAATGCTGGACAAGGAGAGCCGTGAAAGAAAAGTGTTAGGCGCCGTTGTGGAGAAAAGACATGAACCGTTTCCTTAATGCGCTGACGCTCAGGACCAAAATCGTCGGCACGGCCATCCTTATACTTCTGATTTTCTCGATCAGTTCCGGTTACACCCTTTACGCCATGTCGGGTATCGGCAAGGAACTCACCCTGATTTCAGAGAAAGACCTTCCCCTTACCCAGGTGATTTCTGACATTACTGTTCACCAGCTCGAGCAGACTATTGCCTATGGGGATGCTGTTCGCTTCGCCTATTCAGACGGGACGAAAAGCGCGCCTGTCAGTGAAGCCATGGATAAATTCCGGGCGCTCTCGATAACGCTCGATGAAGAACTCGAACGAGCCCATGACATTGCCGCGGCCGTCAACGGGATAGCGGATGTGCGTACCATCAGCGAGTTGGAGGAGATCGACGCCGCGATAAAGAAGATCACGGAAGACCATAAGGCCTATGAGCAGTCGGTGGAACGGGCCTTTGGCGCATTGCAAAAAATGGAGTTTGAGGCCGTTGCCGCCATGTCCGCCTCCATCTATGACCATAAACAAGGACTTGGCCGGGCCATGGAGGAACTACAGCGAGAGATCATGAGCTTCACCGAACACAGTGCCGTCATTGCGACAAACCATGAGAAGAGCGCTCTGAATACCACCGTGAGCCTTGTTGCCATCAGCACCCTTGTTGGTCTTTTGGTGAGCTGGATTGTGGCGAGCGCAATCATAAAAGGCATTCGGAAAGCGATTGTGACGGCTTCCGGTGACCTGACCTCAGAGCTCACCATAGACAGTCGTGACGAAGTCGGCGAGCTGCTTGAGGCTATGAACGGTATGCGCCAGAAGCTGTTGGCGATGATCAACCAGATCTCGAATATTACCGCCCAACTGGCCGCCGCCTCCGAAGAAATGTCGGTTATTACCGAGCAAACGGCGCGGACGATCGATGAACAGGGTAGTGAAACGGGACAGCTCTCGGCCGCCATCCATGAAATGTCCGCTACCGCCCAGGAGGTTGCCCGAAACATCAGCGATACCGCCAATGCCGTCGCTGAAGCGAGCCAGCACGCACAGGAAGGGCGCTCGACGGTCGAGAAAAGTATCGACGAGATTACCGCCCTTTCCGACGAAATCGAAGCGTCGGCCCAGGCGATAACACGGCTCGAAGAGACCACCTCTACGATCGCCGGTGTACTGCAGGTCATCCGGTCGATTGCCGAGCAGACCAACCTGCTTGCCCTGAATGCCGCTATCGAAGCGGCCCGGGCTGGCGAGCACGGCCGAGGATTCGCAGTGGTTGCCGACGAAGTCCGGGCCCTGGCCTCTCGCACACACACATCGACCCAGGAGATCGACGACATGATGGCTCAACTGCAATCAGTCTCACATGAAGCGGTCATGTCTATGGAGAGTAACCGGCAGCAGGTGAGTAAAACCGTGGACTTTGCCGCCGAGGCGGGGAACAAGCTCTCCACGATTACCCGGGTTATGACGTCGATTAACGATATGGCCATCCAGATCGCAAGCGCGTCTGAGCAACAAGTGGGCGTTACCGAGGAAGTCAGTTCAAACATCATCAGGCTCAACACCATGTCCGAGCAGACCGCCCAAGGCGCTGAGGAGACGGCTACGGCTGGGCGGGATCTCACCCGGATGGCGAACGAGCTGCAATCGATCGTCGTGCAGTTCAGGGTTTGATGAGCGATCGCTCGACGAACCGAAGAGCACCTTGGGCCCGTCGATGTGAATGTGGCCCGGTTAACCGAAATGGCCAGACGGATTACCGCTGGCGGTTACTGAATCCACAGTTGGAGTTCTTGCAATGAAGCGTTCCGTTTTACCGATGTGCCTGCTGCAGTCGCTGATCGCAACGTCCGCCCTTGCGGCTGACGGACACAGGGAGGCGTCCTCAGGGGGCGTAGAAGAGCAGCGCCAGGCACTTATCGAGGACACGCAAGGAGAGGGGTACGGACCCCAATCCCCGCGGGATATCGACCAGCATGCAGGCAGTAATGATCGGGTGTTCAGTGCCGCGCCTCCACACGTGGAAATGAACCTCTGCAATATCCATTTCCACAAGAACGCAGAGCATAAAGGCGGTGAGTTCACGACATACGCAGGCCCGGGCGATGGCGCCGGGTATCAGAGTGGCTACCGGTACTCCGGCCAACTGACATCCTCGGAGCGTGCCCCTGTCAGAGGCGCCATGTGCGCCTCCGATCACAGTCGGCTCCAATCCGGTGACACGATCGAAGTCCACTATGTGTTCTCGACTGCGGACGTCAAGCCCGGGGCGACACTGGGCGCCTGTCTGAGCGACGCTATTGGCAACCCGCAGCTTCGGGTCGAGTCTCAGGTGTTCGCGTTAGTCAACGACCGGGATGCGTTGGACTTTGGCTTGCTGACCGATCTGGGCATGCGTGACGGGCGGTACCAGGCGGTCAATATTCCCGACGATACGGGAGTGCCGGTCCAATACGCAGGCTCTACCACAGGGCCGGCATACAACGAGAAAGGTTCGCCTTTCCAGGTCACCTGGAATGTGCGCCCCAAGGTAGCCAAGGTCGATATACGTACGGTTGGTGAGTGGTGCAAAGGCAACATCTTCGATGAGGACCATGCCCACGGTGTCAGGAACCTGGTTACCCACCCGGATCTCCTGTCAGAGATCGAGTGATTGAAGGGAAGGGGCTATCGCCCCTTCGCCTTGGCGTCCATAGAAAACCGACCACCACAAAGGAGCCATGGTGGTCGAAATTCAAAGGTAGACCCCTTTGATCTTTTTAGCTAAGGATGGATACGCCACCCTGTTCAGCCACCGTTTTGGCATCCGCGCGCTCAATGATTTTCACGAGAGCCGACTGGATCGTCTCGTCTTCCCGGGCGTCCTTGTCGCTCACGAACGTCTGCTTCTGGGGTTGGGCGCCTTCTTCCGCGGTAAATGAGATGACGACTTCGGATGCCAGGTCCGGCGTCTTTCCAAAGTACTCCAGTGAAATCAACGGGTAGCCATGGAAGCCTTTCTTAACCTGCTTTGCGATACGCTTCTTTGCTTTATCCACATTCATGATGAGCGCCAGGTGGTGACGGGGTTGGAAAAGACCGGATGGCGGCAATGCGTAAACTGAGATGACGGACCGTCGCTAAACCATTGCCCCATTCAGTACAACGTATCCTATAACGAGACTGGCGGCTACCGGACCCGTCTCCGGTGGTTTGGCGACTTTCATTCAGACCATCGCCAACACGAATCCGGTTGAACAAATCCAATGCGCTCTGACCCCTTTAGTTGCTTGACCCCTTTAGTTGGACCCTTTAGTTGCTTTAGTTGGACCGCTTTAACTTTGGCCTTTTTAATTTGCTATTCGATCTCATTTCGATCGACACCCTATAGTGAAAACCGGATTATCAACAATGGCGATGCTATCTAAGATGGCTCCGTAAGCATGGATGACCCTGAGTTGGACATCCTGTCTTTAACCAGCAACTACGGAGTATCGCCATGTATATCCAGACCAGAGAAACGAACATTCATGTCAGGGAACGGGGAAAGGGAGAGCCAACGCTCGTGTTTCTTCATTACTGGGGAGGCTCGTCGCGTACATGGAGCGGTGTTGTCGGCGAGTTGTCGCACCAATACCGGACGATCGCCCTTGATCATCGCGGATGGGGAGATTCCGGGGCGCCTGAACACGGTTACGGGATGAATGACCTGGCCAACGATACGCAGGACGTCATCGAAGCGCTGGGCTTGCAACGCTATGTCTTGGTCGGGCACTCGATGGGCGGGAAGGTCGCGCAGTTGTTGGCATCCCGCCGCCCGCAGGGATTGGAGGGGCTTATTCTGGTGGCGCCGTCACCGCCTTCGCCCATGGTGTTGCCCGATGAGGAACGGGCAATGATGGCGGAAGCGTACAACGCCCGGGAATCGATTGAATGGGTCGTGGATAACGTACTGACGGCGAGTCCACTTTCCCCGCAGCATCGCGCTCAAGTGATTGAAGACAGCTTGCGCGCCGCGCCACAGGCCAAGGCCGCGTGGCCACAGCAGGGGATGCTTGAAGACATCGCCTCGGCGGTTGGGGCCATCGACGTGCCTGTCAGGGTGATTGCGGGCGAAAAGGATCAGGTCGACCGGGTTGAAACCTTGCAGCAGGAAGTGATGCCCAGAATCGCCGGCGCAAGTCTAAGCATTCTGGCTGGAGTCGGGCACCTGTTGCCACTCGAGGCACCGACCGCACTGTCCGATGAGATTCGGGATTGCCTGGAGACATGGATGGCCTCCGCGGAAGCCTGACACCATTCCGACTAAAAGCGATCCCAGGGCGGCTCGTCTCCGAAAGCGTCGACCAGATAGTCCAGGAAACGGCGAACCTTGAACGGCATGTGACGGGAACTGGGAAAGATCGCCTGTATGGTGAGGTCTGACGAATGACACTCCGGCAGTAACTCGACGAGGTTTCCGTTTGCGATCTGCTCGCCGAACACAAACGACGGACCGTAGACGATTCCGGAACCTCTCAAGGCAGCGGCCAGCAGCATCTCCGTGTTGTTGGCCGACATCCGGCAAGGCCCGTCAATACGATGGGCCTTGCCATCCGGGTCGAAAAGCGTCCAGTCGCCGGCGGATACGGCGTCACTGAAGGCAAGCCTGGGAGCACGGCGCAGATCATCCGGCGTGTGTGGCGTGCCGTTGTGCTCAAGGTATTCGGGCGACGCACAGATAACCATCCGACACGGAGCGAGTCGCCGGGCAATCATTGAGGAGTCTGGTAAGCGACCGATGCGTATGGCCATATCCGTGCCCGTTTCGAGCAGATCAACGTAGCGGTCGTTCATCGATACCTCAACGTTGACCAGCGGGTGGTCCTCCATGAATTGCGCGATCACGTCACCGAGATGCATCGTCCCGAAAGTCGTCGGCGTGGCGATGCGCAGGACCCCAAGGGCGGTGCCGTGTGCATCGCCGGCTTCGCGTTTTGCTTCGTCGTAGGCTTCGAGAATGCGTTTGCAGCGCTCGAAATAAACCTGGCCGGTGTCCGTCAGGTTCAGGCGCCTTGTCGTGCGATGAAGCAGACGAGCACTCAGCTCGACCTCCAGGGCACTGACATATTTCCCGGCCATTGCAGGAGATAACCCAAAACGTCGCGCCGCCGCCGCAAAACTCCCTTCCTCAACGGCCGCAACAAACACCCCCATGCCCGTCAATCGATCCATAGGCCCCTCAATTCGATCATCAAAGTCACTGGTGGGATAGAAAGTGGCGAGATTATAAAGGAAATGGGTGTGTGTTGGACTGCTGGCGTCTGTTCCCTGGCTAGCAAGCAGGCCGGGTTTTCCCACAACGGGCTTCCCGACAATGAATACGCTCTGGACATCTCTTTGTGTCCAGCCTGACTCCACGCTCCGATCCATCTGATCTGACGCATGCTTTGATCTCAATCAAAACGCCGAAAGCCGGGTTGTATAACGTTTAAACACCAGGCGGCGTCGGAGGTGGGAGATGACGCCACGGATGAGTTCTATTGGTTAAGCGGGAGAGTGTCATGGACAGATTGAAAGGCAAGGTGGCCGCGGTCACCGGCGGCTCCATGGGAATTGGCGCTGCCGTTGTCCGGCGGATGGCGGAAGAGGGCGCGGCCGTCGCCGTTCTGGACCGGGAGGAGCGCGAGGGCCAGGCACTGGCGTCCGAACTGACGGCCAAAGGCCACCCGGTTCGCTACTGGCACTGCGATGTCACCGACGGAAACCAGTTCAAGCGCGTTCTGGATGAGGTTGCCGAGGCCTTTGGCGGCCTGACGGTCCTGGTCAACAATGCCGGGATCTCCGGGCCGAACAAGCCCACACACGAACTGAGCGAGGAAGAGTGGGACCTTGTACAGACCGTTAACGTAAAAGGCGTGTTCCTTGGGACCAAGCATGCGATCCCCCACATGAAGCGGGCCGGGGTAGGCAGCATTATCAACCTGTCGTCGATTTACGGCATTGTCAGCGCGCCGGATGTTCCCCCTTATCACGCCTCCAAAGGCGCGGTGCGGCTGATGTCAAAAACGGACGCCCTGCTGTACGCGCCCGACAGGATCCGGGTGAATTCCGTCCATCCCGGGTTTATCTGGACACCGATGGTTGAACACCACCTCCAGACCACGGGCATGGCGATGGACGACGCCAAACAGGCCACCGCAGACCTTCACCCTCTGGGCCACATGGGGGAACCGGCCGACATTGCCTGGGGCATTGTCTATCTCGCGTCCGACGAGTCGAAATTTGTGACAGGCAGCGAGCTGGTCATTGATGGGGGTTACACGGCGTGCTGAGTGAAAACGCACCGAATTGAAAATACCCGTTCCGGGGCGGATTTTGTCTTTTGCTGTGAGTAACAAGGGTAGGGCGCTAGATCAGGCTCCTGGCCACTCCTTGGATTTTCAAAATTAATGCGCTCTACCCTTTTCAATCGCCGTGAGCGACTTGGCGTGTCCAAGCCAACCGAAGGGGCTAGTGCTACGGCCCCTTCGAAGCGCAACCTGACGCCTCAAGAATCAGGAAAACGGTGAGAGAACTTCAATCAACTCGGCACAAAACGCGTCCAGGTCATCCGGGACCCGGCTCGTGATCAACCCGTTGTCGTTGTGCACCGGCTCATCGACCCAATGGCCCCCGGCGTTCTGAATGTCGGTTTTCAGACTCGGGAAAGAAGTGAGCGTCCGGCCTGCGACCTGGTTCGCTTCAATCAGTGTCCAGGGCGCGTGGCAAATGGCCGCCACTGGCTTGTGCTTATTGCAGAACTGCTTGACCAGCTTAACGGCATGGGCGTCGGTTCGCAGGGCGTCGGGATTGGCCACGCCACCCGGCAGGACCAGGGCGTCGTAGTCGTCTGCGTTGGCGTTCGCCGCCGTTTTATCCACCTTGAAGGTGTGGGCCTTGTCCAGGTGGTGGTAGCCCTGAATGTCACCGCCTTCGAGAGAAATCAATTCCAGCGCGGCGCCGGCTCCCTGGAGATCCTGCCAGGGGCGGGTCAACTCGATTTGCTCCACGCCGTCGGTGGCCAGAAATGCGACTCGTTTTCCGTTCAGTGGTGCACTCATCCGTTGTCCTCCTCATTTCTGTTTGGCATCGTCGCCTTTTCAGGCGGTTTTCCTTTCCTCCATTTCGTTGCGGTAATCGGTTCCGAGAGAGGTTTTCTGATCGTCTGCCAACACCTTGCCCGCAACGGTGAACACCTCCTTTTCTTCCTCCTCGAGGTGGTGCAGCAGCTTGTGAGCCAGGTTTTTGGCGTGAGCCAGCCAACCGGGTGAATCCTGGTCGGATGAAGAGACGGCGTCAACCAACTCATCGAGCTCATGGTGCTCGGCAACGCTGTGCCTCGCTTTTTCCTGGGTCGTATCGAACTGCATCAGGGGCACGTAGAAATGACGTTCCTCTGCCAGCGCATGATCGGCCAGTTCCTTTTTCAGGTTCAGAAACAACCGGTCCCGCTCGTCGCTGGCGCCATGGGTTTCCAGAACCTGCTCAATCAGCTTTCGCTGCTTGTCGTGGTCGGCCCGAAGCTCTTCAAAAATCGTCATTCACATCTCCGTATTCGGTTCCCGGTCAGCCTCCCGGGTGAGGGCGCAAGGAGGCCCGGCGTGTAATGGTCGTGGCCAGCATAGACGTACGTGAGTTTGTCGGCATCGGTTTATCCTGCTGATTCCTGACCCTGCTTTCATCGATCAAAGTGCTCTGACCCCTTAATCTCCCGGTTTCAACCGGAGGGCAGCGGACGCCCTCCGGTATCTGGCTCCGAGTCTCATAGTGGGCTTTAAATAAATCTATCCTGCTTTCTGGCGAGCCACGTTTAGTTCGCATCGGCCATCATAATCGCATCCTCTCCGGCGGGAATCTCAAGCGGTGACGATGGATCGGTTGCTGCGCGCCAGACCGCTTCGACCACGTCGATAGCATAGGTCACCGGCCCCGAGGCTTCCCTCATGCCGGCCAGTGTCTGCTGTGCGAAGTCCGCGTAGGCTTCGTGATCCATCCCGGCGAAATGCGCATTGCTACCAAACCGGGTCTCTGGCGAGCGACCCGGCAATACCAGGTGCGCCCGTATACCAAAGGGCTCCAGCTCCAACGCCATTGATCGTGTCAGGGCATTCATGGCCGCCTTGCTTGCACTGTATACCGAGACTAACGGCAGCGCCCCCAGCGTGACGCTTGAGCTGATGTTGATGATGACACCGGCTCGGCGCTCTCGGAACTGAGGCAGTACGGCCTGTGTCATCGCGATGGTTCCAAACGTGTTGGTCTCGAAGAGAGCGCGTGACTGCTCCAGTGACGTGAGCTCGAAGGGACAGGCCGCGCCGATACCCGCATTGTTGACGAGAACGTCGATAGGGCCCGCCATTTCCAGAGCCCGGCGAATGCTGTTCGGGTCCGTAACGTCGAGGGCCATTACCCTCAGGTGATCGGATTGGGGCAGGACGTCCTCTCGCGGAACCCGCATGGTGGCGATGACCTTCCAGTCGTGGTCGAGGAAGTGACGGGCGATTTCCAGACCGAAGCCGGAGGAGCAGCCGGTGATCATTACTGTTTTCATCGGGAGACCTTGTGTCGTATGTGAGTGAGCCAACACAATAGGCGTCCTGGGCCGTACTAACGACATCTAAAAGTCCGCATTTCTTTAGCAGGAGTCCGGTTATGATCGATCCGCTTGCGGAAGTGGTCTCGCTTCTCAGACCCAGTGCCCGCTATTCCAAGCTGGTCTCCGGTGCCGGCCAGTGGCGCATAAAGCGGTCCGACGGCGGGCGGCCGTTCTACTGCATCGTGCTGGACGGCGGGGCATATTTCTCGGTAAACGGGTACGAGCCCATTGAGCTCCAGCCCGGCGACTTCGTGCTGGTGCCTGCAGTGGATCGTATCGACATGTCCAGCCTTGAACCGCCACACCAAAACAGCGAAATGCAGCCCGTTGCGATCGGTGCCGGCGAATTCAGGGTTGGACTTCAGGATGCTCCGCCTGACTTGCGCATGGTGGTGGGGCACTGCGATTTCGAATCACCGGATGTGGCCCTATTGGTCTCGCTATTGCCCAGGTTTATCCATATCCGTGGTGAGCACAGGTTGGGCACGCTGGTGAAACTGGTTGGCGATGAGTCCCGTGCACAACGGCCGGCACGGGAAGAGGTCCTCTCCCGATTGTTGGAAGTGCTGCTGATCGAAGCCCTGCGTTGTACGACGGGCACCTCGGCGTCACCGGGTCTTGTCCTTGGGCTCGCCGATGTCCGCATTGCCAATGCCATTCGCGCCATACATGAACGGCCAGCCCACGCCTGGACCGTTGCGGAGCTTTCACAGGAAGCAGCCTTGTCCCGTTCGGCATTCTTCGAGAGGTTCAATCGCACCGTCGGCATCCCGCCGAAGGCCTACCTGCTAGCATGGAGAATGGCTCTGGCTAAGCAGCTCTTGAAACAGAGCCAAGTTCGCATTGCTGATGTGGCTGAACACGTTGGCTACAATTCGGCCAGCACATTCAGTGTCGCCTTCTCGCGCCATGTTGGCACACCGCCAAGTGAATACGCATCGACGCAAGGCGGGGAACACGCCGCTGTCACGGAACCGGTTGGGTAGAGCGTGGATTCGGGGCGAATATTGGGTATTCCAATTTTCAATGGGTCTGCTCGCTTTAATCCTCAAAACTCTGTTTCAACGAAGCCCTCAGGGCCTCCAGCAAGACCTTGGTGATGGCCGATCGATGTCTCAAGCGAGGATAGAGCAGAACGATAGGGACGTCTCGAAGTGGGTTTTCCTTGAGAACCTGAACAAGCGTACCTCGTTCGATGTGTGGCCGGGCCATCCGCGCCGGCACCGCACAAACTCCAAGACCCTGTAAGCAGGCTCCCAGACTTGCATTGATACTGCCCGCAGCGATCACCCAGCGACAGCGGTAGACGTTCCCATCGGCAAAGGACCAGTGATTGCGGCGGGCGGAGGTCACGATGGTGGGGAGGGCATCCAGATCGGCGATGGTTTTCGGAGGTGTTGCACCCTCAAAGCATTCAGGCGTCGCAACCAGCACCTGGGAGGCGCTGCCCAGCGTTTGTCCAATCAACTCGGAGTCCTCGGGCTGGCCAAGGCGAATCGCGAAGTCGATCCCTTCCTTGACGATATCCACCAACTCATCGCCCAGGACCAGCTCGAAACGCAGCGCAGGATGAGCTTTGGCCAGATGCCAGATCACTGGTGCAAGAAAGGTCTCACCAAACACCATTGACGTGCTGATCCGGATCAGGCCTGAGGGCAAGGTCTGGTCCTCGCGAACTTGCGTTAGTGCCTCTTCCGCTTCATGCACGAGGCCACTGACTCGCTGGAAGTGTCGCTGCCCAATGTCGGTCAGCGACAGCGCCCGGGTTGAACGGCGAAACAACGTCGCGTTGATGTCGTCTTCATAGGCCTTCAGGCGTCGGCTTATCGTGGCCTTCGGCAGGTTCAGTTGCTTACCGGCAGCCGTTATAGACCCCGCCTCGGCAACCGCCACGAACACCGCCATGCCATTCATATCCATCGCTAATTGTCTCGTTAATGGAACAATTTAGTTTCAAATTAGCCGCTTATGTTCCAGATATTAGCACTATAAGCTGTTTTCTCGTTGCTGATCGTTACCTACCAGGAGAAAACCATGATGAATCGTAAACACACCATTGCTGTATTGGGCGCTTCAGGGCAACAAGGTCGGGGCGTGGTTGACGCCTTGAAAGCCGCGGGCAACTTCCAGGTCCGCGCAGTCACCCGAAACCCTGACCAGTACCAGGGGCGAGCGGACGACGTGATCTATGGGGATCTGGACCGCCCGGAAAGTCTGGATAAAGCCCTACGTGGTGCCTACGGCGTCTTTGCCGTTACCAACGCCTGGCAGCCGGGCACCGACGAGATCGCCCAATGCCGTGCCCTCATCACGAGCGCGAAAAAACAGGGTGTCGAACACTTTGTCTGGTCGACGCTGCCCAACGTGGAAGCCGTCAGTGAAGGCCGCCTCGACGTCCCTCACTTCACCAATAAAGCCAAAATGGACCGGGAAGTGGCCGATGCCGGCTTTCGTTTTTACAGCTTCGTGATGCCGGCGTTCTACTATCAGAACTTCGTCTACAACATGGCGCCGCAACCCCAACAGGACGGCACGCTCGGCTGGACCCTGCCGATCAACCCGGCTGTCGGTATCGATATGGCGGACATCGGAGAGCTTGGGAATCTGGTGGCCGCCGCTTTCTCCCAGCCTGAAAAGGCCGGACAAGGTCAGCATCTACCGCATGTCGGGTCCAGAATCAGCTTCAACGAGATCATCAACGGGTTTAAGGCCAAGGGCATCGAACTGACCTTCACCCAGATACCGGCAGGCCCGTTTGCAGAGGCGGTGCCGGGCGGTCGGGAACTTACGCAGATGTTTGACTGGTTCGAGGCCCACGGCTACTACGGCGGCGACTATTCGCAAGGTCAGGCACTGGCCGAGCAGATCGTTAGCCAGGCGCCAACCGGCTTTTTCCAGTGGGCGGAGAACAACCTGAAACTCGAGGGTCGAAACGGCAGTGTAGCTTGATACGGGTAACGCCTGCCTGTTTCTAGGCAGGTAAAGGTCAGAGGGAGTTGAAAGGACCAGGCGCACATAAGGTATTTGTGCGCTGGCTCCTTTTTAACGGTGGGGCTGCGCCGAGAAAACGTGGCAGAATGAACTAACCCCTTTAATTTTGATCTCCGGAATTATTGTTGGCGGATTGGCGGCTGTGGGCTGATCAAACAATTTTCACTCTGAACATCCCTCTTGGATTTCAGGAAGAGGATCGATAGGGTTCGTACTGATATTGACTTCGCAATCGGATTTTGCGGGGAAGCCTACCAAAGCAAAACAAGGACGTAGTAACTCATGATTACACGGACAATCCTGACCGTGGCGGCACTCTATGCCGCCATTCAATTCTGTCATCTGGCCGCCCAAAGCTTGTTGAGCATCACAATACCCTCAGCCGTGCAATTCGGATACGCGATGGCCTCCGCAGTGGGCGGGGCGTTCTCATTTGTTGATATTCAGCGCCGGGTGCCAGACTGGCGAGAGGCGATGATACTTTCAGTTGGAAGTCTCGTCGCCATCATCCTGGTGTCGATCGTGCTGCTCCTGATTGTCCTTCAGTTTACTGATGGTTCGGATGGCTTCCGGAACTTTATATATGCCGTCAGTGGCTCGCCGGCTAGGCTGATGATGGAAGTGATGCTTGGTGTAAGCGTATTGCAGTTTGCCGGTTTCATGCTCGTTTTTCGGAAAGGGGCTCGCGTAATCCTGGCCCGTAGCCGGTGATCTGTGAAGTTGGATGATGGTCGGAAAATACCGACAACGTCGGATTAATCTTGCAGAACAATAAATCGCGTTTTCGACTTTTACACACAGGGCATCTAGCCGATCAGCAACCAGCCCACCACCATCAGCAATATCGAAGACCAGAAGAGAACCATTGGAATAACCAGCCAGCATTGCAGGTGCCATGGCACATCGGCATGAATGTCGCCTAGATTGGAGGCGACTTTCACACCGTGCCCGGGGATTCTTCGCCAGAAGAAGAAACTCAGCAGGTAGACAATCCTGATCCACCGTCCTACTGGACCTTCTCCCCAAGCTTTTTTCTGAACATCAATCGTGCTTCCTTTGGGGGCAATTCTGCTCTCAATTTCCGCGATCTTCCGAAAGCCGATGGTGAGTGAAAATATGAGGGCAGCCAGACCAACAAAGATATCGATCATCACGACCAGAGCAACGATGGCTTCAAAGGATTCACTGTTCATCAAAGAAGTCATAGATCGCTTCGTCAATATTCTACATTTGCCAGGCGATCCCCGGCCTCGATTGGTTGATCGCTGATAGGATGCTCCGAATTTTGCCTGTTTACTTCAACATTTTGTTCCGTGATAGCATCCGTAAGCGGGCGAAGGAACGGCGATAAGCCATTGCCCGGCGTGAAGCTATTTTGATCAAGGATGATGGTCAATGGATATTGTCAAAACATCGGATTTGGTTACGGCAGACTTGCCCAACCTTGAATCTCCCTTTTTCGCGGCCTCCAAGGTCCGCGAGCGTATTAAGAAAGAGTTGGAGTTCGGTACCTCCAGGCTCGGTCGAATACTCTCTCTTCCTCCATCTTTCACAGCACGCCGCGAAGACCATGGCCGGCTTCTGGATGAAGTCGAACAGAAAGTTCGAAATGGCGAATTGTGGCTAGTATGCGGTATTAGCGATGGGCCACCATTCAGCCCGGTTGTAAGTTGGGAGGACAATGAAGCCGGGCAAGGGCGCTGGAAGATCAATGCCAGTGAAGCGAATTTTGCCTTGGGCCACAGCGTCCAGATTTTGAACGACAATGGCATTACTTCGCAGGAGTTGTCCCGCCGTGATGGCCGTGGTGTGGGATTCCTCTCCGCAAGTTCTCTGGGAACGGAGTTGATGTCTCGACGACAGGAAACGGAGCGGCAACGTGAGCCAGTAAGTCCACAAAGCCCATTTCCTGCGAAGCAAGTTGAACCCCTGTCCTCCTCCGTTCGCGCGACCGAAGCCACAACTCTGGAGAAAGAGCCAGAGATCCATTTGGAGATTGGTCTGTTTACGGATGGCACCCTCAATAATGCCGACAATTCCCAGACCTACAGGGATCAAATCAAGGAAGAATGCCTTGCGCCATTCGAGCGCGGCGAGATCTCCCAGGCGGAATGCGAATACCGGTTAGGATTGGCTCTTGGTACCAGTTATACCAATGCACCAAGCAATGTCGCCAAGCTGGCTGATTTATATATCGAATCGCGAAAAGTGGAGGGGGATAAGGTTACGCAAAGGCTGGTTGAATACGCTCCCGGTATTGGTACCGAAACCGGCGATGGTGATTCACTGGAGGGAATGTCTACCGGCCTTGGGGACACTGGCATACTGAGCCAGGTGGACGGGGCATGTCATCGGATCGCTCAGCGAATTGATGAGCTACAGCTTCCTGGAGCTATAACGACTCTAACAATTGATTTGTTTGGGTTCAGCCGGGGCTCTGCGGCTGCCCGACACGCTGCTCATGAAATTAATCGAGGCACTGAAGGGGCTTTGGGTCAGGCTTTTGAAACTGCAGATATAAATTGGCCAGAAAAAGTTAGAGTGCGCTTCGTGGGACTCTTCGATAGCGTTGCAGCTGTTGTCAGCGCCAAAAGGGGTGATCTGTCACCAAGCAACGACCGGAACGATCCGGTCAAGATCTACCTGGACCCAGGCAAGGTCGAACAGGCCGTTCACCTGGTGGCCTCTGACGAGCGGCGGAAGAACTTTGCCTTAAACAGCCTGCGCAATCCGGATGCCACCTTGCCTGATAACTATCGGGAAATCGCACTGCCCGGGGTGCACTCTGATGTTGGCGGCGGGTATCCCGATAGCATGCGGGAAGATGTGCTACTCACCCCATTGCAACACGTTTCTCTTTCATGGTTTGAGAATGCAGAAGACACGTCTCAATGGCATGCATTGGAGGCCCTGAAAAAACAAAAGGACGCCGAGGGGTGGATCGGTGTGAACTGCTTGCCAGTAAGATCCTCTGAGCGTCCCAACCCGTCGCCCAGTGAACTGGGGCCGGAAAGTGAAGCAAGCCTGGAAATCTATCATCACATTGATCCGGGGCGAGCACCGCACGGTTCTCGAGACGCCGAGTTGGCCCTGAGAATGGTTCGCCAGATGCGAGGGGAATATTCTCGGGTAACCCTGAAGCTCATGCATCAGTTGGCCGTGCAGGCCGATGTGCCTCTAAGGAGTATCGATCCGACCAACGACGCATATCGTCTACCGGATGAACTTGTCCCTGTTGCGGAAAATCTCTCGGAGCAAATTATGGCCGGTGCCGCCAGCGCTTCACTGTCAACAAGCCGGGAAAGCCTGCTGCGGCAGCGATATATTCATTATTCTGCCGATTACAGCCCGATTAAGTTCCTCGCCCTTGGGGAGCCGGCTGCACTTGATCTGCCCGAAGTCGTATGCCCGCATGCCCCAACCGAATCCGGCGAACGGATCGTATACCCGAATCACTAAGGAGTGGTGGTGAACGTCATAAAATACGCCTGTTACCTATTGTGCATTCTGATACTGGCGGGGTGTACGACCAAGGAAGACAAGGATATCCCCTGGTACGTGGGGGTTGCCGCCCCCCAGCACTACCAGATGTGGGTCATTAATATGCATCTGGAAAAATCCGGCGAGCGAAGCTGGCGAGTGCCGGTGGGCGATGTCAGTTGCTGTTGGAAAGGTGATAACGGTCCCTTCGGAACCGGCGGCGCGATGGATCCTTTCCCAAACTTGATAGGCCTCCATTGGTTTTCATTCGCGGAGCAGAAATTCTACTCGACACTGATCAAGATACCGCCAGACCTCAAAGATCGCATGCGAGAGGCTGCTCGTCATACGACCCAACGGGGCAATGTCCGTCATGAGCCTAGAAGCACACTTATTTTAGGGCTTGCCCCGGGAGGGGAGGTGGTGGTCTGGATGATGAGTCAGCGTTCGAACGCTGTTGAAGTCATGCGGGTTCCGGCTGTTGAAGTAGAGGGTGACCCGGGGCAATTCCAGGTCCGATCTGCAGACTACATGGAAGAGAATGGCGCCTATCTGGAGAAACATGGTGTACCTCTTGAAGGTTGGTAGACCGTGCTTATTGAGGAAGGCCTTCTGTAAAAATCGGGCTTGTCAGATGCCATGAAAAAGTCGGTTGTCGTATTCACCACGATGCTCGTGGTGCACGCACTCTCGTTTTTTGCGCTGAGTTCTGCCTTATACAGCGGCGGCGATAATGATGTGTTTTTGGTCCTACTGTTGTGGACGGGCTTTTCAGCGTGTGGGGCTTTCTACTTGCATCGAGTTTCAAAGAAAGAGGCTTGGGACAAGGCCAGCGATAAGGTACTGGTTGTCATTGGCTATTTGCTCTCGCTGCTGGTCATAGTCGTTGGTGGAACCGTCATTCTGTTTTTCGTTGCTGCAAGCGGTATTCGGCCGTGAGTGGCGCCGTGGTTAGTTGCAATAGTGAGTATCCGGCCCGATTTCGATCAAATGACATCGTTTTATGGAATGGGAAAAGCGGGCAATTAACAACTGAACACCTGACCCCCTTCCGACCCCGACCCCTTCCTTTCTCCTCTCATCCCGAGTGGTCAGAGACCGAGGTTACCGAATGCAAAAGCACGCTGCTATTGGATTGGGTGACGAATGGAGAAAATCGGACAGGGGAGAGGGCGGGTTTCTGACGAAAGGCGTAGCGGCCCGTCACCTAGTGCACTGGGGATGGACCAGCTGATCAAATTTAATGCGCTCTGCCCCTTTAACTCTTGGGGTGGGTGTCCTATTTAGTCCGGTTGTCGTGTGGGCTGGGGTAGGGTTTCCCAATGGAGCTGAACGGCTTCAGGCCTTCCTGATGTCCGCTTTACCACAACGACCATGGTATCCTTCGGCGGCAACAAATCATTGATCAAGGATGAACATTTCACATGAAACGCGTTATGAATGGCGTTCGCCATTTTCTATATTTATTTTCGATTCCGTTCGCGTTCACCGGAATGGGAGCCGCTTTATTCGTCGACAGCGTTCTCTTAGGCGTGCTTGGGGTTCTATTGGGCTTCGGACACCTTGGGTGGGCCGTTTATACGTGGGGGCAGCAAGCTCCCGAAACCGCTCTAAACGCTGAAAACGGCCGCTCTCCGCGCAAAAGTGGATCCAAACTAGCCTCTGCCTACGCAAGCCCTGGCGTCAGCTCCGGATTCGGTGGCGGCGATGGTGGCGGTGGTTGCTGAGACACTGATCAAAATTAATGCACTCTAACCCCTTTAATCGGGATGAGGGTACGGGCTTTTTCCTCTATCCGAATACGCCAAGGCGCTACGTAGTCGCCCCTGCAAAAGTAAAAACCTGAACAAAGGCAATGAGTTGGCCTGACTTCGGGGTATAATATCCATCATAAATCTCCCCGTTTCGTCCAAAAACCGGAAGAAAGCCCCATGATCCCACGGG
>NZ_JAGDDW010000009.1:0-168392 GCF_040148665.1 Marinobacter sp. NFXS9
CCGTGGGATCATGGGGCTTTCTTCCGGTTTTTGGACGAAACGGGGAGATTTATGATGGATATTATACCCCGAAGTCAGGCCAACTCATTGCCTTTGTTCAGGTTTTTACTTTTGCAGGGGCGACTACTTAGCGTTTGCTCCTTCTGCTAATGCGGCCTTAAATTCGTGCTCTGAAGACACGTCAATTCCTAGTCCCTGTTGCACTGCCGTTCTCAGTAGCGCTGTCGATCGATTAACTTTCATTGCATAAAGCAGCTTATAGTCTATCGAATGATTGGCTTCCAAGGCCTTTCTTATCTGACTTACATTTTCTTTCATTTTGTGCGGGAGAATGGCATGAAAAGGCGCTTGTATCTTATTTGCAAGCTCTTTTATATGGCTTTTATATAAAGTTACACTGTCGGTTTTGGGAGGAAGATGTATCATCGTTCGCGATTCCTTTCTGCGGACTTAAATAAATGCATCCTTTGGTATGTAGTCAACCGCGCTTTCTGTATACGATGCGCCTATCGATGAAAGCCAAGTCCGTAGTTCGATTAGGAATGGTGTTTCTAGTCCCAATCTTTTTCCGATCTCTATAAATATATCCAAGCCATATGGGATATCTTCAGAAAATATTCTGTGATTAAGATCGAATTGATAGCCGCCATCTGTAGCTTTCATCGGGATTTTTATACTTTTATATGCGGCGTTAGTTCTGATCGTTTGATATAAGGTGGAGGTGTTTTCTATCTGGTCTCCGTATAGTTTGATGATGTCGTCTTTAAGCGGAATCGCGTGCGATAGCGTTATACCATGCTCTTCTCGTATTTTGTTAACTAGTGACTGTTGCTCTTCGTCGGCTTTTTTTACAAAGTAGGCCTCAAGCTCACTGATATTTTCGTAAAAGAACGGTTGAGTTTTGAACGGTTTTCCATCCCATTGAGAATAGGGGCCAATTTTTCCATAAATTATAGGAAGGTGTTCAATAGGATTGCCTGCACACAGAGAAAACTCTATAAAGTCATCGCAATAAATTGATTTTTCTTCAAATATATTCTCGAGCTCAGAGCGTACGAGCTTTTTCTTTTCTTCATCTGGTTTGTTTACGGCATAATATAGTATTTCCTTCTTTCCCAGTTGGGTTACTTTTTTCCCTGGCTCAAGGTGTGATGCCATTACAGGCGTGTCCTTAAGGGCCCATATGATTGCACCTTTGGCATGATTTAGCTTATTTTCCGCCAACCAATGAAAACCACCCCATCCTGGGATAGCTCCCACCAAAACGGTTTTGGTTTTAGAAATATATGGTGCTATTTCTTTAAGGACACGAGCTCGATCATTTGCTGGGTTTGTAATAATAATGATATCCGAATTGGGTATGAGTTCGGATGCGTTACTAGCTACATTAATCGGTTTCGCATGTTGAGTTACATTCTTGTCGGCGTGATAGATATTGATTCCATTATGCCGATGCATGGTTTTTGTAATCTCCGGTGCCTTTCTAGTTAGCATTGAGACTGAATAGTCTTTTCCGGAAAGAACTCCTATTAATGCATGCGCCTGATTACCGCCGCCGACAATAGTTATATTTTTCACTTAGCAAACTCCAAGTAGAGGTTACGTTTAACTTTATTAGTAACTTGATGTTGCTGTTATTTGAATCGAGAATTTGTCGAAAGATGTTGAGGGAAATGCAAGAATGTGAGGTTTTTATTTATTTTAATGATTAAATAATTCCAAGGATTTGTGTATGGGTTTAGGAGCAGAACTGGATTTAGTGTTATCAGTGCACGTTGATGAGGAGGAAGGCGACGTTTCTCAATGAACTCACCGAAGGTAATTAGTCGCCCCTGCAAAAGTAAAAACCTGAACAAAGGCAATGAGTTGGCCTGACTTCGGGGTATAATATCCATCATAAATCTCCCCGTTTCGTCCAAAAACCGGAAGAAAGCCCCATGATCCCACGGGATAAGCGCCAGGCACCACAGCGAGATCTGCTGGAAACCTACCTCGAAGACATCCTCAACCCCCGGCACGAACTGGTGCAGATGGGTAAACGAGCAGTGCGCGGGGTCAGGTCTTGCGTTTTGCCCCGCCTTGCCATTTTGATCCGATCACCGCAGTCTATCCCGCCTCTATTAGAACCACGGAAGGAGCCAAGGAACGGCCAGGCCGTTGCGACTGGAATTTGCCGGCGCGCTGTATCACGTGACGTCTCGCGGAAACCGTCGGGAGATGATTTACGAATCCGACGACGACCGCCGCGCCTGGTTGTCGATCCTCGATGAGGTCTGCGAGACCTTCAACTGGGCATGCCACGCTTACTGTCTGATGGGCAATCACTACCACCTGTTGATCGAAACGCCGGAAGGCAATTTATCGAAAGGCATGCGCCAACTGAACGGCGTCTACACGCAAGTTTTCAATCGGCACCATGGCCGTGTCGGGCATGTGTTTCAGGGGCGCTATAAAGCGATTCTCGTTGAGAAGGACTCATACCTATTGGAGCTGTGCCGCTACATCGTGCTGAATCCTGTTCGAGCGGCGATGGTTCGATCGGCTTTGGAATGGCCCTGGAGCAGTTACCGTGCAACGGCGGGTTACGAAGGGGATTTAAAGGCACTGGATACTGATTGGATTCTGGCTGCTTTTGGTGAACGGCGGGACAGAGCAGTAGAAAGCTACGAGCAGTTTGTCGCTGACGGCAAGAACCAACCATCTCCATGGGAAAGGTTAAAAAACCAGGTCTATCTCGGGAGCGATCAATTCGTTGATGACATGCAGAGGCGAATTGAGGGGGCTGAACGTCTCAGTGAAATTCCCACGAGTCAGCGCCGCCCCCTGGCCAAACCACTACAGTTCTATGTGGACTCTGCGTCGTCCCGAAACGAAGCCATCTGTTTAGCGTATGCGAGTGGCGGATACAGGCTGAAAGAAATAGGCGATTTCTTTGGGCTTCACTATTCGCGCGTCAGCCGAATTATCCGGGAGGCAAAACACAAGACCTGACCCCGGCATTCCGGAGGCAAAACACAAGACCTGACCCCGGCATTCCTCGTGTGGAGAAACTACCTTAGCCATGAGCAAGCCTGGGAGGCGATAAGGGTAGCCTATGAGAATGGGTATGAATACCTATATATAACAGCAGACGAGCTACCGTTAACTTTTGCTCGCTTACTCCTTGATATGGATAGATTCAAGCCTGAGTGGTGGTTGGATTTACCATCTCATAAGCGCCCAATGCTGGTTGGGTATGCGAGAGCGGATGGTATGCAAAAACGTAATGTCATGGAGGCCATGGCTAGTCTAGGTTTCAAGATTCTTTTTGTAGGGATTGATGCCGGTGCTATGAAGTCTCTGCGGGCACTCAAAAAACCTCTGAAAAAGAAGAACCTCATTGCATCTACCGAAAGCATGTATATGGCCAACTTGAGCGCAATCGATAATGCGAGAAAGTTTGGTGTGAAAATCAAGGCGGGGTTTGTTTTAGGTCATTTGGGAATGAATAGAGAGTTGCTGGATGAGAATTTGTGGGAGTATAAGAGGATATTGGAGCTGGGGCGGGATGTTATTGTAAGTGTTGATGTGGAGCTACTATCGCCTGAACCGGGGTCTAAAGATTATGAGTACTTAACTAATCCTGATTGCGCAAAACGGGAAGCAGAAATGCTGGGAGTTGAGATTTCCGAAGAAAAAGTATTAGATGAAATATCATCCTACTATGAGGGTAAAGATATATTTGATAGAGATATAGCAATAAATGACTACATTAAAGCGATGATGCCAGAACTTTGCAAGGAGGACATTGCTTCTGTCAGGGATGAAATCCGGCGCTACAGCAGAAATCTAGGTATAGTCGTTGGCGATGAGCTATAGCAATGGATAATTACGTGCTGTTTTTTTCCTCCTGTCTGGTTTTTGCTTTTGTCCCAGGACCGGCGATGCTGTACACGGTCTCGCGGACTATGTCGGAGGGGCGAGCTGCGGGGTTTCGCGTAGTGACGGGGATCTTTTGTGGGTCTCAGGTGCATGTGCTGATTGCAGCTACGGGCGCGGCTAGTTTCCTGCTTGCCAGTCCGGTGCTCTTCGATTACCTGCGTTATGCTGGTGGGGCCTATTTTATCTACCTAGGTTTCCGTAAACTCGTCCAAGTTAGGGCGCAGGGGCCGGGTAGCTTTGAAGCCATCCAGCCATCATCTTTTAAGGAGAGCTCTCTTGTCGAGATTTTGAACCCCAAGAGCTCGTTATTTTATCTTGCGTTCATCCCGCAGTTTCTTCCCCAAGCGACGCCCCAGCCAGTTTTAACGCTGTTTGTCGTTGGAACACTGGCTAATCTGATTATGTCACTGGGCGATGTAATAATCGTGCTAGTGTCCTCCTCGATGAAGAAACATATCATTGGGGGGGCAGGTTACCAGCAGCACGGGCGGCTTGCTGTTTCAGTTATCTTTTTTTTGCTGGGTGGCGTAGTGATCTTTGGGTGAGCGGCCAAAATACGGACGCTGCAATGCCTCGGAAGACACGGATGTATCTCCCCGGCGTTCCCGTGCATGTTGTCCAGCGTGGGCACAATCGGGATGCCTGTTTCTTTGCGGATGAGGATTTTCGCTACTACCAACACCTGCTTGCCGAAGGCATGAAACGGTATGGCGCCGAACTCCATGCCTATTGCCTGATGACCAACCACGTTCATCTGCTATTCACGCCCCACCAGCCCGACAGCCTCTCCCGACTGATGCAGCATGTGGGGAGCTTGTACGTTCGCTACATCAATCGCACTTATCGCCGATCAGGCACGCTCTGGGAAGGGCGGCACAAGGGTAGTCTGGTGGATGCGGAAAATTATCTGCTCAGTTGTTACCGCTACGTCGAGCTGAATCCAGTCACGGCCTGCATGGTCGAGCGGCCCGAGCAGTACCGCTGGAGCAGCTTTCGCCGTAACGCGTTGGGCGAGCCGGATCCGCTGGTCACAGAGCACTCGATCTATACGAGATTGTCCCGCGACCTGGAGGCCAGGCAGGCGGCTTACCACGATCTGTTTCGATTCAGCTTGCCGGATCAGGATCGCAAAGCCATTGCCGAGTGTCTCTCCGCTAGTCACGTGCTTGGGAGCAGTCGATTCAAGGAGCAGGTTGAGGCGACTTTGGGGCGGAAAGTCGGTTACGCGAGTGCCGGGCGGCCAAGGATCGGGCGGCCTACTTACGAGAGTTGACCAATAGTAAACACGGAAAGTAAACTTGTATGGTGTACAAACTGACCTACAAAAAGTCGGTATTGAAGGCGTTACGGAAGATGCCGCAACCACAAGCAAAAAAGCTTCAGCAAACATTGGGTTCGATCGCACAGGATCCTTATGGTTACCAGGGCGATTGGAAGCCAATGAAGGGCGAGCCCTACTGGCGATTGAGGCTTGGCAGTTATCGCGCGATCTGCAGTATCGATGATGGGGAGTTGGTCATTCTGGTACTGAAGGTCGGCTCAAGGGGAGATGTCTACAAATGAGTGCGCAAATCATTGAGCGCGAGGGAAAGCCGGAATACGCCGTGCTGCCCTATGACGAGTACCTGACTTTGCTGGCTTTGGCGGAAGAGGCACAGGATGCGGCGGATGCCCGGGAAGCCATGCGCGAATTGGCCAGCGGTGAGGATGAAGCAATCCCGGCCGAGGTTGCCAACCGCTTGCTCTCCGGCAACGAGCACCCTTTGAAGGTCTGGCGCGAGTATCGTGGTCTGACTCAGGAATCCCTGGGGAGAGCTGCCGGTGTCGGCAAATCCTATATCAGCCAGATCGAAGCGGGTAACAAATCGGGCTCGGCCAAAGTGCTCAAAAAGTTAGCTGAAACGCTCCGCGTGGATATGGACGATCTGGTGGGAGATTGACCCGCCCGAGTCTTGAGACGGTCGCCAAGACATACGGTTTATTAATCTGATTCAGTACTTGTTTGAAGCCTGACAACAAACCGTCAGGCCTCAAAGCATAAGGGCCGCCCCGAGTGTCCGTTTGCTCAGGACGATACCTGCTCAGCGACGATCGCGCGCATCTGCTCCTTGTCCAGGAAATCGGTGTCGATCTTTATCGCCTTGCTGTCGTCCAACACCAGAAACACAAAGAACTTCTGGTCGTCGCCCGGAAAGTAATACGCCTGATACTGATCGCCCTGCCAGACGCCGGATTGGCTGCCAACGTCGAAGACGATCCGGAAGCTATTAACAGCGTCCTGATCACAGGTGCTTTTGTCCGATAATTCGAGCACTTGCTGAAAAAACGCGGAATAGCCGCAGCCGCCGTTATCAATTCCGCTCTCATCGGAGAACGCGACAAACTGTTCGCCGGGCGTCGTGCTGTACTTGAAAGCGAGGAAGCCCTGTTCGCCTCCGACCGACCCGACAGCGACAACACCCGTGGGGATATAGAAGTTAAGGCCGGAGTAGACCACTTTGACACGATCGGCGCTGCCCGTCGTTGCGCAGCCATTCAGTGCCAGAGCACATATCGCGGTGAGCAGAAATCGAATCATGTCAGAGCCCCATTAATGCAAGTTTGATTTCGGATCGATAGTTTCGAGCGACTTGCACTCGACAAGCTTCGTAGAGCTGAGTGTCCCGAGCAGCGATGCGCTTGCCAATCTTGGCGACCTGTTTGATGACGTATGAAAGGCCCGGTTTGCCAGATGCCGGCCGAGGTACCAAATCCATGGCGGCAGAACAGCTTTGAGCTTCCTGTAGCGCTTCATAAAGAACCGATGCGGCCTTCTGATTGACCGTATGGGGCGCCGCAGTGCCATCGCCCCAGAAGTAATTAATCGCTTTCGCGATGTATTCGCGGTCATCGTGATTCATGCCAATCTCCTTTTGGCAACTGTGTTGATATTCCTATAAAAAACGCCGGTGAAGTTAGCATATCGCCACAAACGCGGCCACCGCTCGACGCGGTCTTCGCAGTAAGTCATTGGCCAACTTGGATGTCGGAAATTAGGAATAAAAGGTGTCAGAGCGCATATTTATTGGAGGCTTGGCAGTTATCGCGCGATCTGCAGTATCGATGATGGGGAGCTGGTCATTCTGGTATTGAAGGTCGGCTCAAGGGGAGATATCTACTGAAAAACCGGGACAGATATATTTTTTGGATACTATACTGTACGGAAGCTGAATACTGCCAAGTGCGGCCTTGTTCCCAATTTTCGTTCGCTCACACCCGATCAATAATCCCACACAACGCATCCAACCCATCGCTCAGCGCAGACCTTTGCGACGTACACCGGTTTTTGCCTTGGGCTGTCTTTGTCGAAAATGCTATTCAGAAATCCGTTAGGGCTTCTGTTTTTTGACGTTATCAGCTCATTTCGAAAAATACCGACCCAACAAGAGCTATTAAACAATCATGACGAGAAAGACATTAGGTTTAACTCGAAAACGAAACAAAGACGCTAAACCAGTGGCTGAGAAAGCCGAAGCTGAGCTTAAGGTTGACCGTGAGGCTGATCCACAAAAACGTTTTTTAAATGCGGTGGCTATCAATCCAGCGCCGGGGATTCGCTTGGAGTCTGGTTCAGAACAACTCACGGTGCGCGCGATGGATTTGATCACGCCGATTGGAATGGGGCAGCGAGGTTTGATAGTGGCCCCGCCGGGGTCAGGAAAATCGACGGTTTTAAAACATGTTTGCCAGGCGGTGGGAAAGGCGTATCCCGAGATTAAACTTTACGCGTTATTGATCGATGAGCGGCCCGAAGAGGTCACTGATTTCAGGCGTAGTGTCCCGGCTGAGGTACATGCTTCCTCTTCGGATGAAAGCTATGCTCATCACGTTCGCGTTGCCGATGAACTTCTTGATATCGCCCGCAAACAAGCGGGCGAGGGTCACAACGTTATGATTGTGATTGACTCTCTCACGAGGCTTTCGCGTGTGCATAATGCGGAGCGAAAGAGCAGCGGTCGTACTATGTCTGGCGGGGTGGATGCTAGAGCGATGGAGATCCCGCGGAGGTTGTTTGGCGCTGCACGAAACATTGAGAATGGCGGCTCGCTGACCATTTTGGCAACCGTTTTGGTGGATACCGGCAGCCGTATGGACCAGGTTATCTTTGAGGAATTTAAGGGCACGGGGAACATGGAGCTGGTTTTATCGAGAGACGTTGCGAATCAGCGAATCTTTCCCGCGCTGGATATTTCGAAAAGCAGTACGCGTCGTGAAGAGCTGCTGTTGGATCCAAAAGATTTCGACAAGATAAGAGCATTGCGCCGGGCGCTTGGCGGTCTCAAACCGCTCGAGGGCACAAAAAAGCTGGTTGAACTGCTTGAGAAATACCCCACAAATGCCGAGCTTCTGAAAAACATCCCCGGGCCAGGGTGATGATTTGGTGATCGCCGGCCATCACACGGTCTTGCCTTGAATCCATGAGCTATCCTGAGGTTCTCAGCCTTCAATTAATGGGGTCAGAATAAAAAGGGTTTAGAGCGCATATTTAGGGTCCTGTTGATCGGCAAAGACGGCGGTATCAAAAGCCGGGAGTCCAGTCTCGATCTTGACGCTGTTTTCCGCCGTATTGACGCCATGCCAATGCGCATTCGCGAGATGCGCACCAGCGATTAAAGCGGCGGAACGACCATCGAATTCAATGCTCCACCGGCATAGAGAGCCGGTACCCATCGATTTTCTGAGTACCCTCTGGCCGGCTCAACGACCTTGCAGCTGCCCCACATAGGCAGCAATAAAAGCCGTTTCCTGAAACGCCTTCAGGCCCGTGTCGGCAAATGCAATGGGCAGCGGGTTGGATGCCAGGGTGGACTTGATCAGAGCCGGGGGCAGCAGGGACACCGTCAACTCAATACCGGTGATCAGTTGAATGGCCGCTTCCATTTTAAAACTGATGGCACCACCGGCAAACTTGCCTTTTGGCATCCGCTCTTTGATCGCGACACGGGTGACCCCGTACTCGGCCATTAATTCCGCAAACGCCGCCTGGAACCGCTTCAGATCGTCACGGCTGTGGTTTTTCGGTAGGGACAGTTTGCGGACCTTGCACTCCGGCAGGTTGAACTGCCCCTTATCCATGTTCAGCAAACACACCACCGCATCGCTGCCCGTCAGCTCAACCCCGCAAACAATCATAACCATCGCCCTCTGTGCCCAGACTGTTCTCAGCCACAGCACTTCTTGAATTTGATACCACTACCGCAGGTGCAAACGTCGTTGCGGGAGGGTGATTTTGCTGTGGTGACGGTCCCGCCTTTGTTCAGGATAGCGGTGAGCTCGTTGAGGGATTCAACGGCGCCCTCGCGGGTATCAACCGAAATAGTCGCGTGCAGCTTCGCCCTGGCCACCTGTGCCTCAACTTCCTGCTTGCGCGCTTCACTGGTCACGACCAGCGTTAGCGGATACTTCCTGCTGCCACTTTTTTGGCTGGCGTTGGTCTGAAAGCCGCCGTAAGCGGTGTGGTGCTGGCGAGCGTCCTGCCGACCCTTGTAGAAAAATTTATCTGACATCGCGACATCCTGGTGAGGAGAATACCCGAGCTATTGCCGGGAGGAGTCTTTTAGCACGCTTGCGGGAACGGCGATATAGGCAGATGTCATTTCCGGAGACAACGGAAGGGGGCAGATTGAACCAGCCCCGCTTTCACGTTCATCGATTGTGCATGTCGCCGGATTGTGATCCGACCCCGGGCTGAGTGATTGACTCCGTATCAAGGCCAGACAAAAGCCCCTCCATTTGGAAGGGCTTATGAGGCGTGTGACTGTCAGCCGTCAATTCCCGAAAAAACCTGCCAGTTGGTCGGCGACCGTATCGGGGGCCTCCTCCGGCGGGAAGTGCCCGCACTGCTTGATCACGCCGCCCTCAACCCGGTCGGCGATATCCCGCATCGTGGTGTAGAGCCGGTTTCCGACTCCGCCGTCTGCACCCCAGGCCATGACCGGCATGGCCAGTTTCTTGTCGGCGCGCTGTCGGTTCTGTTCGAGTCCCCCGGCATTGAACAGCGTGCGGTAATAGGCAAACGCGGCCCGCATGGCGCCCGGCGCGCTGAATAGGCGGGTGTATTCATCCAGGTCCGCCGGGGTGATGGCGGCGGGGTTGCGTGTCTTGGTTCTGAACAGCCAGTCCAGATAGGGCCGCTCGCGCCCACGGATCAACAATTCCGGGAGGTCGTCCAGCCGGTTGAAGCCGAAGTGCCAGGTGCGCACGTTGGTGGTCTCATCGGGAATGCCGCCGGGGCCGGCCGGGCTGATGCCGGGCAGGGCTGCATCGTAGAGCGCCAGTCGGCGGATATCGTCCGGCCAGTCGGCGGCCCAGGCGTAGGCGATCCAGGCGCCGATATCGTGTCCGGCCACATTCAGGGCGCTGTTGTCGGTCAGTCCCAGGTGCCGGGCAAACCGGTGCAGGTCGCGGGCGACCGTCGCCAGGTCATAGCCGCCGAGTGGTTTGTCCGAGTCGCCGATTCCCCGCGGGTCGATGGCAATCACCCGGTGGCCGCTTGTCGCCAGCCGTTCCATGACGTGGCGCCAGGTGTACCAGCTCTGCGGCCAGCCGGGGATCAGCAGGATGGGGGTGCCCGCCCCGCCTTCGACATAGTGCAAACGGATATCACCCAGAACGGCGTAATTGCGGCTGAAGCGGTTCCAGAAAGAACCGGGGTCAAACGCAGGCAAGGGGGCTGTGGCGTGCGCGTTTTGCTGAATCTGTTCAGTCATGGGTAAAAGCCTCTGGTCTGGAAAGGTGCATCAAACGGGGGAGGGGGCCCGGCGTCGAAGACGCCATAAGGCGAGCAGGGCGAAGGCAATCAACACCATGATGGCCGCCGTAAAGGCGATGCCGGCGTCCCGCAATCCAAATGCCTCGACGGCAAGCCCGAGGCTGACGATCGGTACCGAGATGGCAACGTAGGCAATCACGAACAGCAGCGAGGTCACCTCCGCCTTTTTCCCCGACGGGCTGGCGCTGGCCAACGCCGCGATACTGGCGGCAAAAATGGCGCCCTGGCCGGCACCGGCAATCAGCGCGGCCGCGATCAGTGCCAACAGGGCGCTGCAGGCAATCGACAGTCCGAGCAGCCCGACACCGATGAGCAGTGCCACGCAGGCCAGGGGCAGGCGCATCGAGTCCGGTATGCGACGCTGAACCATCTGGCCGGCGAGGGAAGCGGCAAAGACGGTGAAGACCACCACGCCGATACCGGCCCGATTGGTCATGCCCAGAACCTGGCCCATGACTGCCGGGGCCAGCGAGGTAAACAGGCCGAGTACCGCGAAGCCGGCAAAACAGCCCACAGCGGCCGGCAAGAACAGCGGGCGAACTTCCGGCGGCAATCCCAGGGGCTGGCGTCGCAATTGCAAACGGGGCGGCGGTGTCACGGTTTCGGGCAGCCGCCACAGCAGCACTGCAGCGACCAGGATCAGGGCCAGGTGCAGCAGGTAGGGGAGGTGAAGCGGCCAGAACGCATATTGGGAAAGGAGGCCCGAGATCAAAGGCCCCATTCCCAGGCCGCCCATATTGGCGACGCCGGCGGCCAGTGTTGCCCGGCCGCGTTGTTGCAGGGGCGCCAGCTCGATCACCGCGATGGTCGCCGTCGCGGTGAACAGGCCCGCAGAGATGCCCGACAGCAAGCGGGCCAGCAGCAGGGTCGGGAGCGAGCCCTGGTACAGGAACAGCAGGGCGCTCAGGGCGGACGCGATCAGACCGGCGAAGAGTACCGGACGGCGCCCGACCTGATCCGACCAGGGGCCGGTGGTCACCAGCGCGCCCAGAACGCCCACGGCGTAGGTGGCAAAGATGATCGAGACGGTGAGATTGCTGAAGCCGAAGGCTTCCTGGTAGAGCGGATACAGCGGCGCTGGCACGGTGGTGCCCGCCATGTTGATGGCGAATATCAGCGCCATCAGCAGAAAATAATGCGATGGGAGTGGCTGCGACTCTGTGTCGTCGGTGTGTCTGTTATCGACGGGCATACGGCCTGTTTCCTCTCAGGAGAGATCAACGTTGGTTCGACGTTCTGGTGTGCCACCGGTCAGGAGGCTGTTCGGGTGAGGTGAAGTGTCACCGATGCGCTGTCTGGCCGGTAGACGGCTGACGGGAAAGACTGTTATACACATGGCGTATGAGCCAACTGAATAGCCTGACAATAGACCGTATAGAGCTGATGCAGACATTCGTGCGGATCGTCGATAGCGGCAGTCTCTCGGCGGCTGCCCGGCAGCTCGGCACGACCCAGCCCACCATCAGCCGCCGCCTGAAGACCCTGGAGAAACTGCTGGGAACCGAGCTGATCCTGCGCAGCACCCACGGCCGGAAGCTGACCGACGATGGGGAGCGCTGCTATGCCCACGCGAGAACGCTGATCGAGCAGTGGTCCGAGCTGGAAGACGGTCTGCGGGGTGCGGGAGAGGAACCGATGGGGCGCCTGCGGGTGCGCGCTCCCCATGCCTTTGGCCAGGATCAGATGATCCGGCCACTGAGCCGGTATCTGCAGCGCTATCCCGGGGTGTCCATCGACTGGATGCTGAACGATCATTCGCCCGATTTTATCGCCGACAACATCGACTGCGCGATCCATGTGGGCAGCGTGACGGACCCGTCGGTGATCGCGGTCCTGCTGGCGGAGGTTCCGCGTATTGTGGTTGCGGCGCCTGCATTGCTCGAGCAATCCCCGCCCATAGAACAGGTGCAGGATCTGGAACGGCTTCCCTGGGTCGCCTTGAGCACCTATTACCGCAACGAGGTGACCCTGGTCGATCGGCGGGCTGACCGCTCACAGCAACTCAATATCCGACCCCGGGTCAGTACCGACAGCCTCTATGCCCTGCGCCAGAGTGCGCTCGAAGGCTTGGGGGTCGCGATCGTGTCGACATGGATTGTGCAGGAAGACCTGGAGGCCGGGCGCCTTGTCCGTATCCAGTCACAGTGGTGTGCGCATCCGCTGCCCATTTATCTGCTGTACCCCTACGCTGCCTATTACCCGGCCCGACTGCGCACCTTTATCGACCTGATGCGCGAGGTCATGCCAACGATGGCAGGCACACGCCCACCGGGTGTGTAGAGACGGTTTTTGGTAAGAAGCCAATCATCGAGTGTCGATTGGCTTCTTACCCCTGCGCGATGTCCAGAACCTGATGACGAAACCATTGGTGGGCCGGGTCGTCCTTCATGCGTGGGTGCCATAACGCATAAAGCTCAATGGCTTCCATCTCGAGCGGCGGCGTAAACAAGTCCAGTGTTGACTCGAAACGACGTAGAAATCGACCAGGCAGCGTACACAGGTGATCGCTGTTGGCGATGATCGCGGGAGCGAGCGCGTAGCTCTGTACGGAAAGGCTAACTCGTCGGGAGCGACCCAGTTCGTCAAGTGAGCGATCCACGCTTCCCGCATAGCCATGGCCGCTGTTTGACACCACGACGTGTTCGTAGCGGCAGAACTCGTCCAGCGAGATCGGGTGAGTGCCTCGAGGGTGATGGCGGCGCTGGGCGGTGACGAACCGATCCGTAAACAGCTTTCGAGCGATCAGCCCTTCATCCGCCATTCCAGGCGAACCGATGACCAGGTCGATATCGCCCTGGTCGAGCTTCTGCGCCATGGTCTCTGGATCGGGCAGTACGAACGTCATCCGGATGTTGGGCGCCGTGCGGTTCAGAGCGGGGACCAGGTCCGGCCCCAACATGATCGCCGGGTTGTCATAGCCGGCGATCACAAATTCGCGGTTGCTTTCAGCTGGGTTAAACGTTGGAGCATGGCCAACGAAATCGCGCAGATCGCTCAGCAGTTGGGGGAGCCTTCTCCCCAGTTCCTCTGCGCGAGGCGTCGGCACGACACCGCGGCCAGCCACCGGCACAAATAGCTGATCTCTGAAGAGCCTGCGCAGGCGGGTCAGTCGTCCGGAAAGAGCCGGCTGCGTGATGCTGAGCCTTTCTGCGGCGTGGCTGACATTGCGTTCCTCCATCAGGGCTTCGAACGCTTTTAGCAGGCCAATATCCATTTCATTCAAGCGATCGGGCATGTCGATGCTCTCTCCTTTTGTGGCCATGACAGGCCCGTCCTGAGGCTATCAATCCAGGTGATGCAAGGTATAACGCGGGTTGTTTTCTCAGCAAGTTCAGACGTCTCTATGATCGGTTGCTGACATGCACCCAAATCAGGAAACGGAAATATGGCTGTACGTTCGTTCATGCTTTTCACATTGGTGTTGGGCCTTTTTGCAACCGGGTCGGCTTTTGCCGCGGAACCATTTTCGCCGGGAATAACGCAGCAACGCCAAGGTGTCGACACCTACGCTTTCAAAATCGGTGATGTTCGCGTCACGGCATTGTCCGATGGCTCGGTGCCTCAGGACCTTCACAAGCTCCTGCATGGTATCTCCCATGACAGGATTGATTCACGGCTGGCGTATGCGTACCAGACCAACCCGGTCGAAGTGTCAATCAATGCGTTCCTGCTGGAGGTCGGCGACAGACTTGCTCTTGTGGATACCGGCTCCGGTGAGCTGTTCGGCCCCGGTCTCGGAGGCAACCTGATTGATAGCCTGCATTCCGCGGGGTTCAAGGCCGATGACGTGACGGATGTTCTGCTCACTCATGTCCATTCTGATCACATGGGCGGGCTCACCCGAGAGGGGCAGATGGTCTTTCCTAACGCGACCGTTCATGTCGGCAAGCCGGATATGGACTTCTTCCTGGATCGCAAAAACGCCGAGCGATCCGGCTATGACATGCACTACTTCAATCAGGCTATCCAGATCATGACGCCCTATGTTGATGCCGGGAAAATCGATGCCTTTGACAAGAGCACCGAAATCCTTCCCGGGGTCACCGCTGACTTGCATCCGGGGCATACCCCGGGCAGCGCCTTTTTCAGGCTGGATAGCAAAGGGCAGAGCGTGACATTCATTGGCGACATCATTCATGTGGCCGCGGTTCAGTTCCCGGATCCCTCGGTGACCATTGCCTACGATGTGGATCCGAAGGGGGCCATTGCCGTGCGCTCCAAAGCGTTCTCAGCTTTCGCCAAGCAATCTGAACTGGTCGCCGTGCCCCACATGCCCTTTCCGGGTGTAGGCCACATTCGTAAAGCACGGGAAGGCTACGATTGGGTGCCCATCAATTATGGCAACCGTGATTCCAGGTAGTCGATCGAACCGGATTTCCCCGTTTGGCGGGGGACATCCAGGACGCCGAGTCCTCTGACCCGGCGTCCTGGATGGAACAAACCCCGGCGAAGCCATCATTCCCAGATCCCTGCCGTCTTGGGGTTGTTGGGGCGGTCTTTGAGGTCGACCATCGGTGAGGCGAAAGGTTGACCGTTCTTCGTGATGACATGCCAGAAGGTTCCCGTGACGATCACATTCTCGTGGTCGGATACGTGAGGCGCCATCACGTCAGATGTGGTCTCTGTGGGAAACCCGGACCAGCGGTTATTCAGCTTAGACCTTCTTCATGAAGTGCACGGGCTACCGAGGGCAATCGCTTCATGCGTGAATAATAGCGTTGCAGCCCTTGCGAGAGTTCGAGCCCCGTTCTCGACGATGCCATCAGGATCCAGAACAAGTAGAAATCGGCAATCGTAAGCTGCTCGCTTATGAGATAGTTTTTATCGCCCAGTTGGTGGTCGAGCAGGGAGAACGCTTTTGCCAGCTTTTCTCGAGCCCGCTCCTTTTCAGTTTCCGGAAAGTTCCTGAAGAAGGGGGCATAGCTTCCATGGACTTCGGAAGACATAAAAGCCAGTGCTTCCAACGTTCGCCATTTCAAGATGTTTGTTTGGGGAAGAAGCTTGCCGCTGATCGCCGCAATATATTGAAGGATAACCATATTCTCCGTGAGTATTTCTCCATCGTCGAGTTCAAGTGCCGGGATATAGCCTTTGGGGTTGATTGACAGAAAATCACGGTGGTCTTCGGTTTTTTTCTCAGGGGTGATGCTGATCAGCGTGTAGTCCAGTCCCGCTTCGATAAGTGCCATATGATCGGCAAGGCTGCAGGCGCCCGGAAAGTAGTAAAGAATCATCGCGGTCTCCATATAATGGTTTTGTCCCCAGCTGTTCAGTTTGAGGATGTTCCGTGAGTTGGAAACTCAAAAGTATGGAGAACAATAAATCCCGTCAAAGCATATATTTAGGAGTAAGTCAGATGAATATGACTACCTCAAAAGCGGGTGCTGAATGCAGCGGCATAAAAGAAATGCTCAGCCGGGTCGGCGAGAGATGGACCGTTCAAGTGGTGGCGACCCTTCATACCGGCCCGCAACGCTTTAACGAGATCGTGCGGAAGGTCAATGGCATCTCGCAACAGATGCTGACGAGAACGCTTAAATCCCTGGAGCGTGATGGCCTCCTGGATCGAGTCGTTCTTACAAGCTCGCCACCCGGGGTCGAATATTCCCTCACTTCACTCGGCTATTCCTTGGCCGAACACTTGCGGCAACTGGCTGAATGGACGATCACGCACCAGGAAAGGATCGAGAGGAATCGTCTTGAGTACGACAACTGCGGGCAGGCGTAGCAGGGCTCGCTGACCAGGGGCCAAGACTGCAGAACTGGGGCAGATTTGTTTTTCACCAAAGGCGTCACTTCGTCGTTGTCCCCGCCTGTCCTTCCCTCCTGCTGAATTCCACCTGAACCCCAACATCTGTCGGGTACCGACGTGTTCCGGAGATCGTTATGTTTGGCGGAATAACGAATGCTGTCAGGGAATACTCGAGAATGTTGTTGTCGCAAGCGTGGTTCAGGGGTTTTTGCGTGGTGTTGTTGGCCGCGGTATTGAGTGCGTGTGGCGGTGGTGGATCGGGCGGCTCGTCGGATGCGTCCACGTCGACCCCGCAAGCTGCACCGACCGTGAGTTTGAGCATTGAGTCGGTCAAGACTTTCCGGTTTGACTGGGCGGATGTGGCGGGTGCGACGGAGTACCGGTTGCTGGAAAATCCGGACGGCATGTCCGGGTTTACGCAGGCGGGCGAGGCGATCGAGCCGGGCACGGAGACGCTGGGGCTGACGGTGCCGCTGTATGCCCGGGTCAATGCGCAGTACATCCTGCAGGCCTGCAATGCCGGGGGATGTGTGGATTCGGACACGCTGTCGGTCAGTGGTCACCTGGTGTCGGGGATTGGCTACGTCAAGGCGAGCAATACCGATGCGGGTGATCTCTTTGGCGTTGCGGTCAGCTTGAGCGCGGATGGCACCACGCTGGCGGTTGGCGCCTATTTTGAGGACAGCGCAGCGAAAGGCGTGAATCAGGATCAGGACGACAACTCGGCCGATAACTCCGGTGCCGTGTATGTGTTCGCGCGCGAAGCCGGCACCTGGTCGCAGCAAGCCTATCTGAAGGCTTCGAATACGGACGCCGGTGATGGCTTTGGCTACGCGGTCAGTTTGAGTGCGGATGGCGCCACACTGGCGGTTAGCGCGATGGGTGAGGCCAGCGCTGCGCAGGGTGTGAATCAGGATCAGGACGACAACTCGGCCGACGACGCCGGTGCTGTCTACGTGTTTACCCGGGAATCCGGCACCTGGTCCCAGCAGGCTTACCTGAAAGCCAGCAATGCGGATGCCTCTGATGCCTTTGGCAACTCGGTCAGTCTGAGTGCGGGTGGCGCCACGCTGGCAGTTGGGGCCTTTCATGAGCGCAGTGCCGATCGCGGTGTGAACGCGGATGGGAGTGACAACTCGGCCGCCGAAGCGGGTGCCGCGTATGTGTTTGTCCGCGACGCTGGCAACTGGTCACAGCAGGCCTACCTGAAGCCCAGCAATATGGATGCCCATGATGCCTTCGGCGCGGCTGTCAGTTTGAGTGCGGATGGCAACACGCTGGCAGTTGGTGCGAATTGGGAAGAAGGCGGCATGACCGGCGTGAATGCTAATGAGAGCGACAATTCCGCTGACTCATCGGGCGCCGCGTACGTCTTTATCCGTGATAGCGACACATGGACCCAGCAGGCCTACCTGAAGGCGAGTAATACGGACGCCGATGACGAGTTTGGCGATGCGATCAGTTTGAGTGCGGATGGCGACACACTGGCGGTCGGGGCGAATCAAGAGGCCAGCGTCGCGACAGGCGTCGATAACGACCAGAACGATAACTCGGCCTACTATGCTGGCGCCGTGTACGTCTTTACCCGAGAAGCGGGCACCTGGTCGCAGCAGGTTTACCTGAAGGCGAGCAATACGGATGCGGGGGATTCCTTTGGCAGGGCGGTCAGCCTGAATTCGGATGGCACCACGCTGGCGGTGGGCGCGTATAGTGAAAGCAGCGCCGCGACGGGCGTGAATGACGACCAGAGCGATAACTCGGCAGGCGGAGCCGGTGCGGCTTATCTGTTCTGAGAATGGGGCCGGCCGCCGGTAGCGGCAGCCTGCTGGCAATGAGTCTGACTCGGGAATACTTTGGCCCTCACGCTGTGCGTTGAGGGCTTTTTTGTGGGCCATGCGTGGGCCCTGGCTGCTAGCTCCCCATGCGGCTTATACAGGCAGGTGCCAGCACCTTTACTCTTCCCGGAGATCATGGCGCGTTCGCCTGTGGTGAGATTCACGGCAAAGATGAAACGGTTACTGGAGGCGGCATTCACCACCAGCGCCCGATGGCGGTTGGCATCAACAATGATGGAAAGTGGGTCTATGATGTCATGACGATGTGTTGACTGCGCCAGTTCAATAACGTCGTATCGCTGGACAACAAAAACAGGGTGGCCGATCTCCGGGCCGCCAACCGCGAGATAAGGAGAACGTGATGTCATCAGCCGAAGCCTTCAAAGCCGCACGCCAGCAGTTGCTGGACCTGCGCGACGATTACGATCGCGCCTACGAGACCTTCAAATGGCCAGAGCTGGACCAGTTCAACTGGGCGCTGGACTGGTTTGATGATTACGCGAATGACAACGACAAGATAGCGCTCTGGCTGGTGGATGCCGACGGCACCGATCAACGCTACAGCTTCGAACAGATGCGGCAACGCTCCAACCAGGTGGCGAATTTCCTGCGCGGCAACGGCCTCGGTCGGGGCGATACGTTGCTGATCATGCTCGATAACGTCATCGAGCTCTGGGAGACCATGCTGGCGGCCATCAAGCTGGGTGCCGTGGTCATTCCTGCCAGTACGCTGCTGTCGCAAAAGGATCTCGGGGACCGTCTCGCGCGCGGCGGCGTCACCCACGTCCTCTCCGCCGACGACTATGTGCAGAAATTCGAGGGCGTGGCCGAGGGGCTGACCCGTATCGTGGCCGGTGAGGCCAGCGGACCCTGGATTGGCTACGACGCCTCGTATCAATCGCCTGTCACATTCCAGCCGGAGGGTGTGACCCTCGCTACGGACCCGATGCTGCTTTATTTCACGTCGGGCACGACGTCGCAGCCCAAGCTCGTGTTGCATACCCACCAGAGCTACCCCGTGGGTTCATTGTCCACAATGTACTGGCTTGGCCTGCAGCCGGACGACATCCATTTCAACATCAGTTCGCCGGGCTGGGCCAAGCATGCCTGGTCGAATCTGTTCGCGCCGTGGGACGCCGGCTGCACGGTATTCATTTACAGGCAGCCACGCTTTGATGCGCCTGCTACGTTGCAGGTCATTGCCGACAAGGGGGTGACCTCCCTGTGCGCGCCTCCGACGGTCTGGCGCATGCTGATTCAGGAGGATTTGTCAGCCTACGACGTCAAGCTCCGGAGTCTGGTGGGCGCAGGCGAGCCGCTCAACCCGGAAGTCATTGCACGGGTTGAGAAATACTGGGGGCTGAGAATCCGGGACGGCTACGGCCAGACAGAGACGACCGCTCAGATCGGTAACCCGCCGGCCCAGAAGATGAAGTCCGGCTCGATGGGCCGGCCATTGCCCGGTTACAAGATTGTCCTGCTCGATGCCGACGATAACGAGCAGGACGAAGGTGAGATTGCCATTGACGTGCGCCAGCAGCGTCCGCTTGGCCTGATGCAGGAATACCGCGACGACCCGGAGCGCATGGCAAAGGCGTTGCACGACGGCTTCTATCGCACCGGCGACGTGGCCAGCCGTGACGAGGATGGCTACTACTGGTACGTCGGCCGAGCGGACGATGTGTTCAAGAGCTCGGACTATCGGGTCAGTCCGTTCGAACTGGAATCCATCCTCATTGAACACGAATCCGTGGCCGAGGCGGCAGTCGTGCCGGCACCCGATGAGATGCGGCTGAGCGTGCCCAAAGCCTATGTCGTGTTGCGCCGCGGCTACGAGCCCAGCCCGGAGGCGGCCAAGGCCCTGTTCGAGTTCGCCCGCGAGCGCATGGCGCCGTACATGCGCATTCGGGAGCTGGAGTTCGCCGAGTTGCCCAAGACCATCTCCGGCAAGATCCGTCGTGTTGAGTTGCGGGCCCATGCCGCGAGCGGGGACCGCGGAGACTTTGCTTATACCGAAGCCGACTTCCCGGATTTGAAGGGCTGATCCGCGATCGTCAGGACCCCGTGTTCCCCTTCGGGAGAGGGGCCAGGGTCTGCGTTGGAAAGCCCTGCGTGACCTGGCGGCTCAGGACAGAACCTGGCCGCCGTCCACCACCAGCGTCTGGCCGGTCATCCACCGGGCCAGGTCGGACGCCAGGAAAAGCGCCACGTCGGCGACTTCCTCCGGCGTGCCCAGGCGCCCGAAGGGAATCCCCTTGCGAATACCCTCGTAGAGCTCCGGATTGTGCTGACGGGCCTGATCCCAGACGCCGCCCGGAAACTCGATCGAGCCCGGGGCAATGCCATTCACCCGCACTTTATGTGGGGCCATGGCCACCGCCAGGCTGCCGGTGTAGTGGGCGACGGCGGCCTTGATGGCCGCGTAGGGGGCGGTGCGTGTCGAAGCGTGCAGGGCGGCGATGGAGGCAATGTTGATGATCGTGCCCCCGCTTTCCTTCAGCGCAGGCAGGCAGGTATGACCGGCGCGTACCGTGCCCATCAGATCCACCTCCACGCTGCTCAGCCAGCCTTCCTCGTTGTCTTCCCGGCCGAACGCCGAGGCGCAATTGACCAGCACGTCCAGGCCGCCCAGCTCGTCCATGGCGCTTTTCAAATAACTCTCCAGCGAGGCTTTGTCGCCGATGTCGCAGGGAGCCACATGCAGTGCCAGCCCTTCGCCGGCCGCTTCTTTCGCCAGCGCATCCAGGGACGCCTGCCCGCGGGCACACACGGAAACGGTGGCGCCAGCGCGGGCAAATCCCAATGCGATAGCCCGCCCAATCCCTTTGCTGCCGCCAGCGACGATGACGCGCCGGCCTTGGAAATCAAACGTCATTGGTTGCTCCTGTTTTTCGTTCGGTTGGGTCTCGCCTCTGGGCGGACCAGCGGCTCGAATTTCCAGCTACTTTACGACAAACCGGTAGCCCCAGTGCGGCAGAATTCGCAAGGCTGAGGGATTTGGCTTCAACGTCGATCAGGATTTCACAGCCGCTGCGCGCCTTCGACGGGCCGGGGATGCCGAGGATTCCCGGGGCATCAGTGTGGGCAATGTGCGCTGGATAAGCTCGGCAGGTGGTTGAGGGGCCAGCAATAATTCCATAGCTTGCATGGCGATGTAGTCGAACGGCACCCGGACCGATGTCAGTGGTACCGGCAAGCGGCTTACCAGCGGGATGTCGTTGTAACCAACGAGCGACAGATCCTTCGGGATGACCAGCTTCAATCGATGGGCCGCTGACATGACGCCGATCGCCAGGTTATCGTTGACGGCAAAGATGGCACTTGGACGATCCGTCCCTGACAGCAGCTGCATCCCGGCCTCTTCGCCGGATTCTATCCCGAACCCGGACTCGCAGATCCACGCTTCGCGACAGGGCAGGCCGGCCTCTTCCAGGGCGCGCCGATAACCCCGTTGCCGGTCACGGGCACTGGAGGTAAAGCTGGGACCTGCCACCAAGCCGATCTCCCGGTGGCCCAAATCAATCAGGTGGCGAGTCGCGAGATAACCGCCCTGTTCGTCGTCGCCCAGGGAAGAGCGACTGACACCGTCGGTCCTCAGAACCAGGGCGTGGGCAATATCCTGCTGGCGGAGCTGACTGGGCAGTTCGTCATCCAGTCGGCTGGTCGCCAGAATAAGACCGTCGACCCTTCGACCCAGCAACGATTCCGCCGCTTTCTTCTCTTCCTCTGGATCGTCGCCGCTGCTGGCCACAATCGTAAAGTAGCTCATGCGATGCGCAGCCCGGGAGATGGCTTCATACATCAATGCCATCACGGTATCGCTCAGGCGAGGCACCAGCACGCCGATGGTCCCGGTGCCGCCCCTGCGTAAGCTGGACGCGACGATGTCACGCCGGTAGCCCAGTTCCCTGGCGACCTGCCGGACCCGTTCTGCCGATTTGCTGCGAGACGGAGGGAAGCGTTCGTCCAGTACCCGCGACACGGTCGAAATGCTAACGCCGGCCGCCTTGGCCACATCGTGCATGGACACCGGTTTGTCAGCAGTCCTGCGACTAACGGCTGGTTTCTGCGGCGATTTATTGGGCATGACGTCCTTGATCGTTGGGCTTCAGATGGGAATTGAGTGTAATGGCGGCCCTGCGGCCCGGCAACTGTGGAAGCGGTGAACCGATCCGGATTGCCGGGCTGTCGCGTTGCCCCGAGAGAGGCGGTTTTCATTGGGATGAGCGTCCTGATCAGAATTTATGGCACCCACGCCTGATTTTTATTTCTTTATCGATCAACCACTTTGGTGATTTCTGCCGGATTCGGTGACTTCGCTTTCTGGAAATTCCGGCCATTCGGTTTGACAGCTCAAAGAGGTGAGGCATATATTGTGAAAACGTTTGCAGAAACGATTGCATGAACGTTTTCAAATTGAGCCGATCTTTTGAGGTGAACAAGATGAACAATATTGATCTGAAAGGCTTGGTGCCTGCGCCCGTAACCCCGTTTACCCGCGATGGTGAAGTCGACCATGACGCGATTCAGCGTCTGGGCCGCTGGTTAGGGGGTATCGATGGGGTGAAGGGACTGGTGGTTTTGGGGCATGCCGGTGAAGGAACCTTCCTGACATCCGACGAGCAGACCGCCGTTATCGAGAGTTTTGCGGAATCCGTCAGTGGGTCTATTCCCATCATTGCGGGTATCACCGGTGAAGGAACCCATGTGGCGGCGAAAGAAGCGCAGCGGGCGGTCAAGGCCGGAGCCTCAGCCGGTCTGCTTTATCCTTCCCACGGTTGGTTGCGGTTCGGCTACCAGAAGGGGGCGCCCCAGGACCGGTATCGCGCGATCCATGAGGAAAGTGGCTTACCGCTGATCCTGTTCCAGTATCCGGATGTGACCAAGGCCACCTACGATCTTGAAACCCAGCTTGAAATTGCCGCCCAGCCGGGCGTGTTTGCCATGAAGAATGGCGTACGCAATATGCGCCGCTGGGACACTGAGATCCCTGTGATCCGTCGTGAGAATCCCGAGCTGCAGGTACTGACCTGTCACGACGAGTACCTGCTGCACACGATGTTTGATGTGGATGGTGCTCTGGTGGGCTATGGCGGTATCGCGCCGGAGCCCCTGATCGAGCTCATCGCGGCCGGAAAGGCGCGGGATTACGAAGCAGCCCGCGTTATCCATGACCGCCTGATGCCGGTGACCAAGAGCGTCTATCACCGCGGTTCCCATATGGAAGGTACCGTGGCGCTGAAACATGCCCTGGTTGCGCGCGGCATCCTGGATCATGCCACCGTGCGGTCGCCATTGCTGCCGCTGGCCGACGGGGCCGACCAGGAAATTGCCGACGCCCTGCGCTCTGCCGGGTTGGTCTAGAGGCGGGTTACGCCGTGTCCTGCGCCTTTGCGGCGGGACACGGCGAATCCGGAACGCGCATGTTGCAGTGAGAAAGAGGCATCAACAAGACTCAGGCCCAAACGTCATCAACCGGATTCGGGGCACCTGCCTGACGGCCAAGACCGGCATTCGGGACGCGACATGACGTGACTGCTGTATTGCATACAACAACAATTTGCGCCAGATACAGGAGAACACCATGAAAACCTCGCCGGAAGAGAGCGTGGCAACCACGCTTGCGGAAAACAAGATGGCCGGACCGCCCAAAAATAGACTGGGGTTGACCATTCCCCAGTCCCTCGCCCTGATTGGCCCTGCTTTCGTGGCCGGTGCGTGGCGATTTGGCCCCGGCGCCCTGACGTCTGCGGTTCAGGCCGGCAGTCAGTTTGGCTATGCCCTGTTATGGGTGCTGGTGGTATCGACCATCCTGATGTTTATCTTCAACGACATGGCGGTCCGTATTGGGCTGGCTACCGATGACTCCCTTGTCCAGACCACCAAGCGGACGCTGGGTCGGCCCGTAGGGGTGCTGGCTGGGTTTGCCGTGTTCGGTATTACCCTGATGTTCGCGGTGGGTAACGCAGTGGGCTCCGGCCTTGCATTGAAAATGCTGTTCGGCGGCTCGATGGTGGGGTGGACCCTGGCCTGCACTGTGGCCGTCGCCATACTGATTGCCCTGCCCAACACCTATAAAATAATGGAACGTCTGCTCGTTGCCCTGATCGGGTTGATGTCTGTGGGGTTCCTGGCATCTGCCGTGCTCACGGATCCGGACTGGTCTCTTGCGGCGTCCGGTTTTATTCCCCGGATTCCGCCGGAAGCGGGTTTCCTGCTGATCGCCATCGTGGGGACGAATTTCTCGATTAATTCGGCGTTCTACACCGGCTATGCCATCCGCGAGCGGGGGCTGAAGCCATCTCAATATCGCAGCATTACCCTGGCCGACACCATTCCCGGTAACGTGGCGACCGGCGTGATGGCCATGTTGATCATTATCGTCTCTGCCGCCGTGTTCAATGCCTCCGGTGTTGTGGTGCATACCTTCCCGCAGTTGGCCCAGGTCCTGGAGCCGGTTGCCGGTAAAATCGGCTCGGTCCTGTTCGGGATGGGCTTTTTTGCGGCGGCCTTCTCGTCCATGGCGGCCAACGCCTCCGCGGGTGGCACCCTGTTGGCTGATGGTCTGGGATGGGACAACACGCTGTCTTCGCCCCGGGTCAAGGCGCTGGTCTACGTGATACTGGCCTGGGGGGCGGCGGTGACCATTCTGGCCAAAGGTTCCCCGATACAGCTCATCATCGTGGCCCAAGCCATGACGGTGCTGGCGGCACCCTTCCTTGGCATTCTGCTGTTTGTCCTGTCATCGCGCCGCGATGTCGTTGGCAAGCTCTGTAATCGCCCCTGGCAGAAAGTGCTGGGACTGATCGGGCTGATTGCCATCTTCTCGCTCTCTATTCGCTTGATCGTGAAGCTCTTCAGTTAACCGAAGCGGCCTGCTTCCAGGCGGGCCGGCTCTCCGTTTAGCAAAAACAGATCACAACAAGAATCAGAGGTTTCTATGACTATTAATCGGTTTGCATGCCGCGCGGCGGCTGCAATGGCTTCGCTCGGCCTGGTGATGACCACCCAGGCTGCCCACGCCCTGAATTTGGGGGAACTGAACACCGAGGCTTCTTTGTACGGCTACGCCAAACTGGACATGCTGTATGACATCGGCGATGTCGACGGCGGTAGCCAGGGTGTCGGAGACAGCATCAAATTCTCGAATATTGCTGTTGATGGACAGCAAAGCCGCAGTGGTTTTTCCAATCTCACGGCCAACGAATCCCGTCTTGGACTGAAGACCACGACGGACACCGACAAAGGCGATCTGACAACGGTGATCGAAGGGGACTTCTGGGGCGGCGCGTTTCGTCTCCGGCAGGCCTACGGGCGCTGGAACGGTATTACCGCCGGCCAGACCTGGAGTAACTTCCACACCTTCGTGGGCACGACGGAAACCCTGGATTTCACCGGTCCGATCGGTCGCGACTCGGTGCTGCGCCAGGCCCAGTTGCGATACAGCACCGGTGACCTTCATGTAGCCCTGGAAGATCCCAGCGGCGCCTCATCCGGCAAGTCGTTCACCGGGGGCTATACCGGAACAGCAAACGGTCAGTCCATTGCCGGCCTGGATGTCGACCGCAAGGACTCGCTGCCGGATCTCTCCATTCGGTATGAGACCCGCTATGGCGACTGGCGTTTCTCATCGGCTGCCCTCGTTCGAGAGGTCGGGTTCGACGATGGTACGCATAGCGACTCGGCATTAGGGTGGGGCGGCTTCGTTGCTGGCAGCTATCCGGTGACCTCATCCCTGGTGGTGCGCGGACAGCTTACCGGTGGTGAGGGGATCGGCGGCTACATGAAAGGCAACCCGGCTCCGGCGGCCTATCGCATTGGCGATACCCTGCACGCGCTGCCCGCGTGGGGCGGGACGCTGGGTGCCACCCTGAAGGTCGGCCCCGGAGCGTTCAATGTCGCATACTCCTACACCCATACGGATTGGGGCGACGCCATCGATGATGGGTTGGTGGTGGTTAATAACGACGCCAGCGACAGTTTCGTCAACGCCTATGACGAGACTTACCAACTGATCCATCTCAACTATCTGTGGCATCCCGTCGAGCAGGTGACATACGGGATCGAGATCGCCCACGCCCAGCGTAAGACGGTGGACGGTCGGGACGGCGCGATTACCCGGCTTCAGGGCAGTGCGATCTATAAGTTCTAGAGAAAATACGGAGTGTTTGTTGAGGTGGTGCTTGCCCGCGCAATGCGGGCTTTTTTGAATCCTGAAGGATGAAAGCGGCCTTGGGTTCAGCACCATCGGCTGATCACTCGAGCCGAGACGGTCTGCCATTTATCGGCCTGGCCGGGTGAGGCCTGCACTGCCAGGCTAACTTCCTTCAGGCCCAGTCACCCAGTCACCCAGCCACCTCTTCTTGGCCTTTTCCACCAGATCCCGGGCGTCGTGGTTCCAGGGGTGGAAGTTGCGGCTGTAGAACCGGAAGTAGGAGGGCAGCAACTTGCGGAATACGCCGGGTTTGCCCCACATGTAATTCACGGCGCCCAACCAGGATTTCACGTTGCCCAACTGGCCATCTTCCTTCATCAATTGCACCACGTGCAGGGTGCTGAACAGCGGGAACATGATGCTGACCTGCATCATCTCCGTCACCCGGACAAACTCGCTGCCGCCAATGGCCTTGTAAACGTCAAAGGCGACGGCCTTGTGCTCGGATTCCTCGATGGCATGCCAGGCCCAGATGGGGGCCATGCGCGGATCCATCTGGTCCAGGGCGTCGTACTTGAGCAGGAATTCCTCGGCCATCAGGGCGGTGAAGTGCTCCACCGCCACGGTGTGGGCCAGCTGGCGTTCCGGGCTCAGGTTCTTGCGCATCCAGTTCATGAAGGCCTGGATTTCCCGGTCCAGCCGGGCCAGGTTCACGCCACGCTCCTGCAGGAAGCCGTTCATCAGGTCGTGCTCCCGGGAGTGGTGCGCCTCCTGGCCGATAAAGCCTTTCACGGCCTTTTTCAGATCCGGGTCGGTGATGCGGTCCTGGTAGTGGCGCACTGAATCAATGAAGAAGCGCTCCCCCGCCGGGAAGCTGGCGGACAGGGCTGCCAGCAACAGGGTTTTTACCGGGTCGTTGTCCCACCAGTAGCGGGGCACGCTGTCGCCACTGCCGGCAAAGTCGAAACCGGGACGGCGGACCTTGGGAATCTGGACCTTGGGCGATGTGGGCGCGGGGTGCTGGGAATCGGCCTGGCGTTTATCGGCGGTTTTCTTGAGGGGTGGGGGAACCACGGCATTCATATCGGTGCTCCTTTCTCAAGCCCGGTAACGGGTTGTCACTCAATATGGCCTCTACGGTACTGGTGAATGCCCGGTCAGCGTGAGATTCTGCACGGACATTGTGCTTATCATTGGTGGCCAAGTGACGGCTAACACTCTGTTAACGCAGACCAAGGAACAGATGGCCGCTCTGCCGGCCTGGGCGCGCCAGCGCAATCAGGCGTCCACGTATCCCCGGGCGTTTCTGGATGTCGCCAACGCCTACGGGGTGGCCCGGGAGGATCTGCTGGCGCTGGCGGGAGTATCGGCGGAACGGGTGGATGATCCCGGCGGCAAGGTGTCGCTGCAGGATGTCTGGTGCATCGCCGCGGCGGTAGTGGTGCTGACTGGCGACGAGTCGCTGGGTTTTGCCACCGGCGACCGCATGCCCCTCACCGCTCATGGCAGTCTGGGATATGCGCTGTTGTGTGCCGGCACGCCCCGGGAAGCCATCCGCATTCTCGAGCGTTTCTGGCATCTGCGTGGGCGCGGAGCGCTGTTATCTGTGGACGAACGCGATGATGGCGGGTTTCTGGAGCTGATGCCGGAATTCGCTGTGCCGGCCCGGGTCAACCAGGTGATGTTCAGCTCCATGCTGACCAGTGTCTACCGTGGTATGGCGTTCCTGCTGCCGGGCATGCCGGTGACCGTGTCGATCTGGTTACGTGGCCCCCAACCGGCCGGCTTTGAACGCTGGCAGTCCCGTTTGCCGGCAGTACGTTTCAACATGCCGCGGGCGGGTCTTTCCCTGCTGGGTGATACCCGCGTGCTGGACCAGCCCCAGCCCACCGCAGACCCGGAGGCGCTGAGCGCAGCGCTCCTGCAGTGTGAGCGGGAAAGTGCCCTCACCGACGAAGCCGACAACACGTTGCGCAGCACCCGCGCGGCCCTGGTACCAGGGCTGGCGGGTTATCCATCGCCGGAGGATCTGGCCGAGACCCTGCATATGACCCCGCGCACCCTACGCCGCCGTTTGCACGAACAGGGTTACAGCTATCGGCAACTGCTGGAGGAAGCGCGCCGGCGCGACAGCTGCCAGCTGTTGCAGGACCCGGAACTGGAAATTCGCCGGATCGGTGAAACCCTGGGTTATCTCAACCCGGCCAATTTTACCCGGGCCTTCAAGGGCTGGACCGGGTTGTCGCCGCGGGAATGGCGCAAGCGATACGCGGGAGGTTGAGTGGGTTGCCTGTTCAGCCAAGTGGGTTCGTCAGACACGGCGCTGTCGGTTCAGGTGGGCTATGGGGTGTTTATAGTACTGGCGCACGTCGCCTGGTTCTCATTGCTCAGTTGATTGATGGTGACCCGGGGGATGCAGCGGCGCCTGCAGTCGTTCGGGCGTTTGCTTGATAAGGTCGTTGGTGCCTGCCTTGTTGGGCTGGGGATACGCATGGCGGTGGGTGGCTGAGGGAGCAACGTGATTAACGGGTTAGAAAGAGCCGTCTCGCCCGCTCCACTTCAAATGAACAGGACCCGGGCAGGGGCCCAAAAGTATCGGCTCACATATAATGTCGCTCAAACTATGGACTCTTCATGCCGAAAGTATGCGAGCGCATATTTTTTGGGGTAGGCGTGTCTCCACTAGCCTTTAAAATATCTGATCGCATATAAAATTGACAAATGGTCGTCTTTAGCCGAAAAATATATTAGTTCTAATATTTTTTTGGTGGCTGCTGTGAAGGTAAACATCTCAAGTGTTAAAGAAGCTGGCATGCTTGTCCGCGCCGTCCGTAAGAGTGAACGAGTTCGGATGGATGACTTGGCCGGGGCTGCGGGGGTTGGTTATGTCTTTGTGAGTGACGCCGAACGCGGAAAAGAGACGATTCAATTCGGTCGATTCCTCCGGCTCCTGGATGAACTTGGCATTCGGATGGAGTTTGATGTGCCCGAATCGGCCATGCCCATCTACCGTAAGCTACAGGAAAAAGGTCGGAAGGCGCCGGCCATCGAAGAGAAAGGGCCGGCCAGCAGGTCCGGTATATGAGACAGCTCAACGTTTTCTTCAATACGTTTTTGGTGGGCATCCTTAAGGAAGAGAACGACCTATGGCAGTTCCAATACGCAGAGGCGTGGTGCGACTACCCCGACGCATTTGATCTCTCTCCGGCTCTCCAGAGGACCCAGGGGCTCATAAGGGATGGTGCTTCGGATCGGCCGGTCCAGTGGTATTTTGATAATCTCCTGCCTGAAGAAAGGCTGCGGGATATTGTGGCCAGGGAAGCCAATATTCCCTGGGAAGATTCATTTGGCCTGTTATCGCACTACGGTGCTGAATCCGCCGGGGCTTTGGTCCTCTTACCGCCGGATGTGGATAACGCCCTGCCAACCGGCAAAAATCGGTTGACCTACGAGGCGCTCAGTCAGCGCATTCGATCCTTGCCCCAGGCTTCGCTTCAGAGGGATTCACCTAAGCGGATGTCGTTGGCGGGCGCGCAGCACAAGATGCTCGTCCTAGTTGAGGGTGAGGCCATCTACGAGCCTGAGGCGGGTACGCCTTCCACTCACATTCTCAAACCCGATCATCCTGATCAGGATGGATACCCTGCCTCCGTCTTGAATGAGTATTTCACCATGCGTTTGGCGGGGGATTTGGGCCTTGATGTGCCCCCCGTTAAACTGCTTTGCGTGCCGGAACCGGTATATATTGTCGAGCGCTTTGATCGGCAGAGGGGAGCGCAAGAATCAATAGAACGGGTTCACGTCATCGATACGTGCCAACTCCTGAACCGTGCTCGCACATTCAAGTACAGTGGAGCGAAGATCGAGTCTCTGCAGCGCTCAATATCACGATGCCGTTCAAAAGTTGCCGCGCGCAGGAATGTCTCCCGATGGCTCATTTTCAACGTATTAACCGGCAACAGCGATAACCATCTCAAGAACCTTTCCTATATCGTGGATCAGGAAGGAATCAGGCTTGCTCCAGGGTATGACCTGTTGGCAACTTCGGTCTATGACACTCCCTCGATCGCCGACGACCGGGCTCGATGGCCAAATACAGAGCTCGCACTCCAAATCAGCGCCGCTCACCGCACATTTGCGCAAATAACGCGAGAAGACGTATTGGATGCGGGCGAGACCATAGGATTGGCCCGCAAAACAGTCGAAAGAGAACTGGATCGGCAACTGGATGCTGTTTTACCCAGCGCAGATCGACTTTTGGAAGAGATTGAAGCTGAATATAGCCATTTGGCGACACAGTCGCCGGATCCCGAGATGGCTCGCAGGCACTGGGGCATACAGGAAAAAGTTCTGCGTAGTATCCGTCACATTATTATTAAGGACATGCACGGGCGGTTAAGTTGAGCCATTCATGAACGCTCCTTTCAAGCTGCGTCCCTACCAACAGGAAGCCGTCGACGCCACGTTGCGGCATTTCCGCCAATCCGACGAGTCGGCCGTGATCGTGCTGCCCACCGGTGCGGGGAAGAGCCTGGTCATTGCCGAGTTAGCGCGCCTCGCCAAACGCAAGATTCTGGTGCTGACCCACGTCAAGGAGCTGGTGGAGCAGAATCACGCCAAATACGAGAGCTATGGGTTAACGGGCGGCATCTTCTCGGCCGGGTTGAAGCGCAAGGAAAGCCGCCATCAGGTGACGTTTGCCAGTGTGCAGTCGGTGGCGGCGAACCTGGATGAGTTTCGGGATGAGTATTCGTTGGTCATCATCGATGAGTGCCATCGGGTCAGCGGTGAGGACACCAGTCAGTATCAGCGGATCATCGAGCTGCTGCGGCAACAGAATGATGCCCTCAAAGTGCTTGGGCTGACCGCCACACCTTATCGTCTGGCAATGGGCTGGATCTATCGCTATCACTACCGGGGCTTTGTCCGAGGCTCTGGTGAGGAACAGGAAAAGCCCTTCCAGCATTGCATCTACGAACTGCCTTTACGTTTCATGATCAACCGGGGGTATCTCACCAAACCCGAGCTAGTGAACGCGGCGGTGGCGCAATACGATTTCTCCGCGCTGCCCCAGGACCGCTTTGGCGAATACGCCGAGAAGGACGTCAACCAGCTGCTGAGCAAGCACCGGCGGGTGACCCGGGCCATCATCGAGCAGGTGATGGAGCTGGCCGACCAGCGCCAGGGTGTGATGATCTTTGCGGCCACGGTGGATCACGCGCGGGAGATCACCGGCTACCTGCCGGAACACCAGACCGCCCTGGTGACCGGCGCCACCGATATGGCCGAGCGGGCGTCGCTGATCCAGCGCTTCAAGCAACGCCAGTTGAAGTACCTGGTGAACGTCTCCGTGCTGACCACGGGCTTTGATGCGCCTCATGTGGATTTCATCGCCATTCTTCGCCCGACTCAGTCCGTGAGCCTGTACCAGCAGATCGTGGGCCGCGGTCTGCGACTGGATGAGGGGAAGCAGGATTGTCTGGTGATCGATTACGCGGGTAACCACGTGAACCTGCATCACCCGGAGGTGGGCGAGCCAAAACCGAACCCCGACAGCGAGCCGGTGCAGGTCTTCTGCCCGGGCTGTGGCTTCGCCAACATTTTCTGGGGAAAAACGGACGATGACGGCCATGTGATTGAGCATTACGGCCGCCGTTGCCAGGGCCTGATTGAGCCTGCGCAAGAGGAGGGCGCTGCAACGCAGAGTGAGCGCCCGCAACAGTGCGATTACCGTTTCCGTTTCAAGGAGTGCCCCCACTGCGGTGGCGAGAACGATATCGCGGCCCGCAAATGCCATCAGTGCCAGAAGGCGATCATCGACCCGGATGATCAGCTCCGGGATGCCCTGAAACTCAAGGATGCCATGGTGATCCGCTGCGCCGGGATCACGCTGAATGCTCAGGATAGCAACAATGAGAGCAAACTGAAGATCACCTATCACGGTGAAGACGGGGAGGAGCTCAGCGAGTCGTTCGATTTCAGCAAGGCGCCACAGCGCCATGTCTTCAACAAACTTTTCGGCCGTCGTTTCGCGAACGGTCAAGCGCCGAGAACGTTCAGCCGCGCCGATGAGGTGCTTGAAATGCAAGCCTTGTTGTCAGCACCGGATTTCGTCATCGCCCGTCATCAAAAGCGCTACTGGCAGGTGCAGGAGCGGATCTTTGATTATCGGGGGAGCTATCGGAAGGCGAATGAGGTGTGAGGTCTCCAGCCGGGGATGTCTGCAAATTTAAATCGATCTAACCCGGGCGTTTTGAGTTGGCTTTGTAAGTCAGTTTCCAGGGAACGGTGTTAAAGGGAGAGCTATGAAAGGAGTTCAGAATAGTGTCGAAGAGGACCCCAAAACGCGGGCGATGTTGTTAACGATCATTCTGACCGTGCTCGAAAGTTTCTATATTTATGTGCTCTTGGGCACGATGAATGAGAATAATGCAGTGGTGGTTGCAGTCAGCTTTATCGCCTTCGCACTTGGCACGTACAACGTACTCGCGTTTTTTCTACACCTGGAAACCATAACTGTGGGTGGGAGAGAAGAAAGCCAAAGCGATCGTTATGTTGGGTTAGCCATCGGTGCCGCTTTTGTTTTTGCCAGCGTGATGATCCCAGTTTCCAATTAACGGAAGTTGTGGGCATGAAATTTTGATATGAATAGAGGAAGCACGAAAGGTCGGTTTCATAAAGCGGGGCATTTCGAACAATTATTTCCTACTTAGCATATGATGGAGGTTTGACGTTGGCGAATCGGCCAACGGTTAACTGGGAGAGCATGATGAGCAAGAAGCCCGAAAAAGCGACCTTAACGAGCGCCATGATCGAGGAGCAGACGGCGGCTTTTTTGAAGTCCGGCGGGAAGGTTGAGCAAGTCGACAAGGGTAAAAGTGGGCGATTCGATGCGAAAGGAACAAAGCAGATTGATCTGAAGGCAAACTGATCATCGCAAGGTCAGTCGATGCATTGAACCCGAGCCGGGCACGATAACCCTCCCTGGCCTTTCCAGTCACGACGTTCGGCGTGGACCTGATCGGGCTGTTTTTTGCCCGATGGCCCTCCCTCTGGCCTAGGGGCTTTTAATGTAGAAAATGTTCTTGTCCCGGACGCTCATCTCGAAAAGTTCACTGGCCCGGATGAGGTCGCTCAGCTTTTTGTATCCGTAGTTCACCGGGGAGAAGGAGCTGTTGTTGGAAATGTACTGCCCCACCTTGCCGAGATGCGCCCAGCCATCGTCATCCGCCGTCTGCTCTACGGCGGTTCTGAGCGTCCGCACCAGGACGGAGTCACCCCGGAGTTGATTGCGCCCCCACTTGGTTTCCACGGTTGATTTGGGAAGACCGTCGACGTTGACGTGATCGGGTTCCTCGCTGTCTTCGCGCAAATTCTCCGTGTAGATGAATTGCGAGCAGGCGTTGACGAAAGGCATCGGCGTTTTGCGCTCTCCGAAGCCAAACACCGGCAGCCCGGCCTCGAGAATGCGCATCACCAGCGGCGTAAAATCGGAGTCGCTGGTCATCAAGGCGAAGGCATCGACGTTACCGCTGTAGAGCAGGTCCATGGCGTCGATGATCATCGAGGCGTCTGTGGCGTTTTTGCCGGATGTGTAGGCAAATTGCTGAACCGGCCGAATGGCGTTGGCGTGCAGCTTGTCGATCCAGCCACCCAGTTGCGGTCCGTTCCAGTTTCCATGGGCATGGCGTACGTTCACCGCGCCGTATTTGGCCAGCTCTTGAAGCACCCCTTCGATGGACTGATGGCTGACGTTGTCACAGTCGATCAGGAGGGCAATTTTGTAGTTATTGTTCATAGTCCCTGAGCGTTCCTTTTCTCGGATGGTGTGAGAGCATCGTACCACGCGTGAAAACCGCGCTGTCGTCCTGAAAGCGGCGAATTCGCGATATATTCCGATTACCCGCGTTTCCCCTGGAAGGCACGACTCTTTTGCATTCCCATGGAGAATGCCATGACCGGATGCGCTGATTTAAACGTGTGAGGGGACTGAGGATTGTAATGACTGCCACCTCGGCAGGGCCAAGGTGGCAGGATGCTTCCAGCGACCTCAGCCGCAGGCCTTCTCCAGCGCCTGGGTGACGTCGGCAATAATGTCATCCACATGTTCAATGCCGATCGACAGTCGCACCAGATCTTCGCTCACGCCGGCACTGGCCAGCTCCTCGGGGTTGAGCTGGCGGTGGGTGGTGCTGGCCGGGTGGCAGGCCAGGGATTTGGCATCGCCGATGTTGACCAGCCGGTAGATCAGTTGCAGGGCATCGATGAAGCGTGCGCCGGCGTCACGGCCGCCCTTGATGCCGAAGCTGAGGATGCCTGAGGCGCGTCCGCCGCAAATCTTCTGGCAGGTGGCGTGGTAGGGGCTCTTGGTCAGACCGGCGTAGTTGACCCACTCCACGTTGGGGTGCTGCTCCAGGTATTCCGCCACCTTCTGGGCGTTTTCACAGTGCCGCTCCATGCGCAGGGCCAGGGTTTCCAGCCCCTGCATGATCAGGAACGAGTTGAACGGTGACAGCGCGGCGCCGGTGTTCCGAAGCGGCACCACCCGGCAGCGGCCAATAAACGCGGCGGCACCCAACGCCTCGGTGTAGACCACGCCATGGTAGGACGGATCCGGCTCGTTGAGCATCGGGAACTTGTCTTTGTGGGCGGCCCAGTCGAACTGGCCCGAATCCACCACGACACCGGCCACGGTAGTGCCGTGACCGCCGATGTACTTGGTCAGGGAGTGGACGACAATGTCCGCGCCATGTTCGAAGGGCCGACACAGGAAGGGTGTCGCCACAGTGTTGTCGACGATCAGCGGGATGCCGTGTTTGTGGGCAATCTCAGCCCAGCGCTGGATATCCACGATGTTGCCCGCCGGGTTGCCGATGGATTCGCAGAACAGGGCCCGGGTGTTGTCGTCGATCGCTTTTTCCACCGCGTCGAAATCATCATGCGGGGCGAATCGGGTCTCGATGCCCTGGTTCGGCAGCGAGTGGGCGAACAGGTTGTAGGTGCCGCCGTAGAGCTGGCTGGTGCTGACGATGTTGTTGCCCACTTTGCAGATGGTTTGCAGGGCGTAGGTGATCGCCGCCATCCCGGACGCCACGGCCAGCGCGCCCACACCCCCTTCGAGTTGGGCCAGTCGCTCTTCCAGCACCCCGTTGGTAGGGTTCATGATGCGCGTATAGATGTTGCCCTGGACCTTCAGATCGAACAGGTCGGCACCATGCTGGGTGTCGTCGAACGTGTAGGAGGTGGTCTGGTAGATCGGGGTGGTGGCCGCGTGAGTGGTTGGATCGCCGCTGAAGCCGGCGTGCAGGGCAAGGGTTTCAGGTTTCATCTTGTCTTCCTTTTTTCTTGGTTTGAGGCATTCCTGATCGTTGGCATGGGGCAGTATGGCACGGTCCCGATGATGTTCTGAAAAGCTGGATCGTTTCTGTGATCAAGATTCTGATAACACCGGGACGGTGGCAGAACGGGCGCTTAGCCTGGCTCGAAAACACGCTTCCCGGTCAGCCGTGCCGCAGGTTTTACCCCCCTAAATCGCCCGCCGCAGATAACGCCGATACCGTGGCCGCCAAAAGTTCTTTTCAATGGCCCGGTGAATGGTGTCATCGTCGGAGCGCAAGGCAAAACCCTCTTCCTGTGCCTGCTTGGCCACATCGAAAGCAATCACTCGACTGATGTCCTGGATGCTGGCCAGGCTGGGCAACAGTTGTTCGCCGGTTTGCTGGACGATGGGGGCCTGTTTCGCCAAGGCATTGGCCGCGGCCATCAACATGGCGTCGGTCACCCGGGTGGCGCCGGCGGCAACGACGCCGAGGCCCAGGCCAGGGAAGATATAGGCGTTGTTGCATTGGGCGATGGGGTGGCTGTGGCCGTTCAGCTTCACCGGCTTGAACGGGCTGCCGGTGGCGACCAGCGCTTCGCCATGGGTCCATGCCAGGATGTCGTCGGGTGTGGCCTCGACCCGGGAGGTGGGGTTGGACAGCGGCATCACCAGGGGCTTCGCACAGTTCGCATGCATCGTCTTGATCACGTCTTCACTGAACAGGCCACGTTGACCGGAGACGCCAATCAGCACGGTGGGCCTGGCTTCCTTCACCACGTCGATCAGCTCTCGCCCTGACCAGTCCCTGATTCGCTCCGGATGCTGGGCCAGGGCGGACTGGAAGTCCTGCAGGCCGGTCATATCAGTGGTCAGCAGTCCGTCACGGTCGACCATGTAGACCCGTTGCCGCGCTTCACGTTCCGACACGCCTTCGTCCGTCATGGCGACGATGATCTGTTCGGCGATGCCGCAGCCGGCGGATCCGGCGCCCAGAAAGACAACCGTCTGGTCGCTGAGTTTCTCGTCCTTCGTTTTGCACGCGGCCAGCAATGTGGCCAGGCATACCGCTGCGGTACCCTGGATGTCGTCGTTGAAGCAGCAGGCTTCGTCGCGGTATTGCTTCAGCAGGCGCATGGCGTTGGTCTGCGCAAAATCCTCGAACTGCACCAGGGCCTTGGGCCAGCGGCGCTGCACCGCTGTCATGAAGGCGGACACGAAATCGTCGTATTCCTTCTGGCCGATGCGCTTGTGACGCCACCCCATGTACATCGGGTCGTCGAGCAGCGCCTGGTTGTTGGTGCCCACATCCAGGACGATGGGCAGCGTGTTGGCCGGGCTGATCCCACCGCAGGCGGTATACAGCGACAGCTTCCCGATGGGGATGCCCATGCCACCGATGCCCTGGTCGCCCAGGCCCAGGATGCGTTCGCCGTCGGTCACCACGATGACTTTCACGTTGTCCTTGGTGGCGCTGCGCAGCAGGTAATCCATGTGCTCCCGATCGGGATAGGACACGAAGAGGCCGCGGTGGTTGCGGTAGATGTTGGAGAACTCCTCGCACGCTTCACCTACGGTCGGGGTGTAGATAATCGGAAGCATCTCTTCCAGGTGATCTTCCAGCAGGTGGAAGAAAAGCGTTTCGTTGTCGTCCTGGATCGCGCGCAGGGTGACATGCCGGTCGAGATCGGTCTGGCATAATTCGTACTGTTTGTAGGCTCGCTCTGCCTGTTCCCCGATGGTTTCGACGTTATTGGGCAGCAGGCCGATCAGGTTGAAATCCCGACGCTCCTGTTGCGTGAACGCGCTGCCTTTGTTCAGCAACGGCATCTCCAGGAGGGAGGGGCCGGCGTAGGGAATGTACAGGGGGCGTTTTTCGTGTTTGCTCACAATCACCTCGTCGATCGATCGGGCTATGAAGAAACCAGACAATGGCGATCTGGCTCATCGCCAAATTCAGTTTATCAAGCGTAGCTGATGTCGCCCTCAGCCGCTGCTGGAGTCGGCTACGGAAGGTGTCGGAGCGACCTTCCAGAATGGGGCAAGAAATGCGCAGCGCCCACGGCATGGAAGACGCGACCGCACTGTGATCACCCAGGGCTTGATCTCCCTGAAATGGAAGTGGCATCCCGGTATAGAATCTATAAGCTCCCTAGAAACGGATCCCGAACCGGGCTTCATCACAAGCATAAGCGCGCCCATGTCCAGAACTGAACGCCTCTTCGACATCCTCCAGATTCTTCGCCGCCATCGCCGGCCGGTGAGTGGTGCCGTGTTGGCGGGGGAAACCAGAATCTCCCTGCGCACACTCTATCGGGATATCGCCACCCTGCAATCCATGGGGGCGGAGATCGAGGGTGAACCGGGAATGGGCTATGTCCTGAGGCCGGGCTTCCTGTTGCCGCCGCTGATGTTCTCGCCTCAGGAGATCGAGGCCCTGGCGCTGGGCCTCAAATGGGCCGGGCAGCGCACCGACGGGCCCATGGGGCGGGCTGCGCGGGACGCCATGGCAAAGATCGGGGCGGTGTTGCCAGCGGAACTGCGCTTTCGCTTTGAGGACGATGCTCTGGTGGTTGTCCCCAACTGGCAGCCGCGGGAGCGGGAAGACCTGCCCTTGATCCGTCAGGCCCTGAGTGAGGAGCGCAAGCTGGCCCTCGACTATGCCGATCAGAAAGGGGCGAGGACAGAACGGGTGGTGTGGCCGGTGAACGTGGGTTTCTTCGATTCCACCCGGGTGTTGACGGCCTGGTGTGAACTGCGCAACGCCTACCGCCACTTCCGCATTGATCGCATCCTCGGGGCCAGTATGCTGCCCGAGAGAACGCCCAAGCGCCGTCATCAAATGGTGAAGGAATGGCGGAAAACGCTGCTGACAAAAACTGACAGTGGTGAGCGTTAGAGTCTCCTGACACCCACCAAGTGGAAGGAGAACACCATGAGCAAGGAATTGATTTTCTACACCAATCCCCAGTCACGCGGTAACACGGTGCAATGGATGCTGGAGGAAGTGGGCCAGCCCTACGAGACCCGGGTTATGGCGTTCGACACCACCATGAAAGCTCCCGATTATCTGGCCATCAATCCCATGGGAAAGGTGCCCGCCATCCGCCACGGCGATGTGGTGGTGACCGAAGCGGCGGCGATCTGCGCCTATCTGGCCGACGCCTTCCCCGAGGCCGGCCTGGCGCCGGCACCGGCTGATCGTGGCAACTATTACCGCTGGTTGTTCTTCACCGCCGCCTGCGCCGAACCGGCCATGTCCAATCACGCCGCCGGCTGGAAAGTCGATACGGCCGAGATGCAGCGACAGTTTGGCTATGGGTCGTTCGAGATGACTTATGACGCACTGGCAGACTGGCTGGACGGACGCTCCTGGGTCGCGGGTGATCGCTTCAGTGCCGCGGATGTCTATGTGGCTTCGTTGCTAAACTTCGGGATGGCTTTCAGCGTGATTCCGCGCAGGCCGGAATTCGAGGCCTACGTTACCCCGCTGCTGGAGCGTCCCGCCAAAAAACGGGCCGATGCGAGAATTTCCGAGCTGATGGCCGAGTCTGATCCGGCAGTCATATAGAGGCACCGGGCCACTGTCTCAGTGGCCCAGCGCCAGGCGGATTTGGCGATCTGTCACTGTCTATGGGAGTTACTGGAGTCAACGCCATGGCCGGCTATAATGGCTTCCCCAAAACCGGCGCGGAGAACCCTATGCCAATCGAAAAGAACCAGGTGGTCCTGTTTCATTACAGCGTCAGTGATGAACAGGGCAATGTCGTCGAAACCTCCCGAGATGGTGAACCGAACGCTTACCTGCATGGTCAAGGCGGCATTATCAAAGGCCTGGAAGAAGCCTTGGAAGGCCGCGACGCTGGCGAGACTTTCAGCGTGACCGTGCCTCCCGAGAAAGGCTATGGCCCGCGCAAGCCGGACGCGGTCCAGCGCGTGCCGATCAAACATCTGCGCGGTGCCAGGCGCTGGAAGCCCGGGATGATCGCCCAGGTGCAAACCGAACAGGGCCCACGCCATGTGGTCATCGCCAAGGTCGGCCACAAGTTTGCCGATGTCGACACGAACCATCCGATGGCCGGTCGAACCCTGACGTTTGACATCGAGGTCATCGAAGTGCGCGATGCTGAGCCGGAAGAGATCTCGCACGGTCATGTGCATGGGCCAGGTGGGCATCATCACTGAGGGCATTTCGGGTCGTCGGGCTATGGGGCGACCCGGACGTGCGTCGAGTCGATGGGAGGGGTTCGCCGGGAGCGAACCCGTGTCGTTGGCTTATTCCTTTTTGAGGCTGTCCAGTCTTCTTGGCTTGGCGATGCCGTATCCCTGGGCGAAATCCACCTGAATCTCTTTCAGGGTTTCAAGGATCTCCAGGTTTTCAACGTATTCGGCGACTGTTTTCAGATCCAGGAAATGACTGAGTTCATTGATGGAGCGGACCATGGCGTAGTTGGTCAGGTTGGTTTCCATGTCACGGACGAACATTCCGTCAATCTTGACATAGTCCACCGGTAGTTTCTGAAGGTAGGCGTAAGACGACATTCCGGTCCCGAAATCATCCAAGGCGAACCGGCAATCCAGCCGTTTCAGCTCTCTCATGAAGTCGGCGGTGTAGTGCAGGTTGGAGACCGCTGAGGTTTCGGTGATCTCAAAGCAGATTTTGGGGGTCAGACTGCGGTTCTGCCGGAGAACCGATTCAAGCTTGAGCATGAAAGTGTCGTCGCTCAGTGACGACCCGGAGAGGTTAACGTTGAGGCTCTCAATCCCCGCGACGATTTGGGGATGTCTGTTCATCCAGTCCAGGACTTCGTCCACCACCCAGAGGTCGACCAGGGTACTCCGTCGGAATTTTTCCGCGGCTTCAATGTAGTTCTGGGGCGAGACTTCTTTGCCGGAGGGATCCGTCAGTCCCAGCAGGAGTTCGTAAGATTTGCCTTTTCCGTGAACGTTATCGAGGGCAATGATCGGCTGGGCCCGAAGGTACAGGCTGCGATCGCGAATGCTGCGATCGATCTCGGAAACCCATTGGGGCGTTGTCGTCTGGGAAGGGGTCGATGCGTCCCGAACCAGCTCCGTACGATTGCCGCCCAGGCGCTTGACCGCTTTCAACGAGAGGCTGGTCCGGTTCAGCAGGTCACCGGCCGAGCCGGTATCGCGGGTGACCGGGCAGACGCATGAGCTGATGGTGGCTCCGAATCGTGCCTCGTCGTGGTGGAAGGTCTGCTTTTCGAAATCCCGGCGCAGGATTTCGGCGAAATCGAGGCCTTCTTCAACGGATGTCCTGCCGAGCAGGATGGCGAATTCATTGCCACTGATTCGGCCAAGGTAGGTTTCCGATTCCCGTTTCTCGACATGCCGCTGGATCAGTTGAGCCGTTGCCTTGAGCATGGCGTCGCCGGACTGAGACCCGTAGGAGGCGTTAATGACGCTGAACTCGTCGATGTCGAGCACGACGAGGGCACCGGTAGCGTTATCCGGGGAGTCAGTGAGCACGGCGGCGAGATGTTTCTCGAAATCGTGCCGGTACATGCAGCCGGTCAGGGCGTCGTGGGTCGCCTGGAAGTTCAGCCGCTGATAGACGTTCTGAACGATATTGAAAAGCCCCTGGTCCACGAATGGCGCGTCGCCTTCGTCCACGAGCCAGGCCTCGCCGGTGGCGAGTTTGTGGACAAATTCAGTGAATTCGAAGCTGATCTCGCTCATTCCTTTAGGCGAGAGAAACACAAAGCGCAGCACATCCTCACCGCCCCAGATCATGCGAATGCGGCGCCTTTCGCCACTGCTGAGCGCCAGTTCGACCCAGTCGCCGGCTGTCAGCGCCCGGGCCCGATGAATCCAGCGGCTGGCGTCGGGCTCTTCGGGAGGTGTCTGTTGCTCGTCGTCTTCCCCATATTGCTCGATCCGCACCGTGCGCGAGCTCTGCGGGTGTTGGATCTGGTCCGTGAGCTCCGCCATGATCGACTGAAAGCGTGGGTTATTGCCAGCACTTCGCAGCTCACGGTCAATAAGGTTCAGCACCGTACCGCTTTCGAGCTCTCGCTCAAACGCCCGCTCCTCCGGTTGTCCCTCGGGTGACAACCACTCGAGGAGCAGGGTTACCACTTCCAGCAGCTCTTCGTAGTGCGGGCTTTCCGGCCCCTCTCGCAGGAGGGCGAGGACCATAAGCTGCTCCCAGCCCGACTCCAGTAAATCCAGGAGCACAGCAGGCACGTCGTTTCCGGCGAGTCGTGTATTCAGCTCGCGCTGGACGTGCCTGCGAGTCTTCCTCAGGCGTTCCTTGCCTTCGAGGGCCTTGGCAAGCCGCTCGGAGTTCCTGAGGAAGGACTGCTCCTGCCGTTCGACCAGCTTTTTGAGGGTCTGGTTTAGATCCTGAATTCGCCCCGAGTCCCTGGCTCCGGGCTGGATGAGCTCTTCGACAATCGAGGAAACGGTGGATTCCAGGGTCTTGCTGGAAATCCGGTCCGCAAAGCTAAGCTTCATCAGGTCATTAACGATTTCTCGGGCGGGGTGGTCTTTCTCGTTGATGAACTCTGGCGTATTGAGCAAGTCTTCGAAGATCGGGAGGCGGAGTTGTTCCAATTGGTTCCGCAGGGCATCGGACAGCCCGTTCTCACTTTGCAGGGGTAAAAAAAGCTGGTCGACCAGATCGGCCTTTTCCAGGGTTTGCGGATCCAGGGAGTCGTAAAAGTCGGGATCGCTCTCGGCCAGCTCATGAATGGCACGGCTGATTTCCGGATGATCGGTTCGCAGCTTTTTGAGCAGGTCGGCCCGCTTGGGTTTCAGGTTTTCGCAGAATTGAGGATTGGATCGGTGCCAGCCTTCCAGGTTGCCATCGAGGCTGTGCTGCAGGCCCATTAAACGGAAGATCGATTGTTCCGGTGTGTGTGGGGGGCTGTGAGCTTCTTCCGTAGGGGCGGCGCTGTCCCGGGAGGGTGGATACGTATCGGTGGCGGTATCGTCCGTCTGAGGTGCTTCGGACGGGGTGCTTTCTCGCAGTGACCAGTTTGATGGTAGATCGCTGTAATTCAGCGTTCTGAGCCCAGCCCGGTGGCCGTCACGGATCAACGACTGCACCGCCCGGGGCCAGACCTCGTTCAGGGCAAGTTCGAACGCGTGGTAGATGGTTTGCCGGTGTTCCCGGCTGATACCCAACCGGTCGACGGCGTATTGCAGGCAGACACACAACGATCTGGGCGACAGGGGATTATCGGGGTCCCTCACGTCCTGCCCGGAAATCCGACTGAGCAACTGGTTCAGGATAAACAGCGTATTGGCATGGCTGTCGGCCAGCCGGGCGGCGACTCGTTGCAAGCCCAGCCAGTCCTCAAAGACCTGCTGGTGAAGCAGGTGCAGCTCATTGCTTTGGTCGCTGGCGGCGCTTGCCGTCGCCAGATTGCCATTGATGGCCGAAAAGCGGGCTTCGAAATCCCGAAAGATCTGGGTCTGGCGGCTGTTGAAGATAAACCGCATGTCTTTCAGCCGGGTCATTTCGCGAAGTTCGGCGGCGTTGTCCAGGTCCTTTTCAATGCCGTCCCGGGCGTTCTCCAGAAACTCGGGAAGCAGCCTTTCCAGCAGGCGAATGCTGTGTTGCCAGTAGAGCGGCTTCAGCGGCTCGACGTCCACATGGTTGCGAGGCCATGGCGGTTGTTTCAGCGCCTGTAGTGCATCCAGCGCCGGCTGATTCGGTTGCGCTTGGAAGGTCAATGCCTGCCCGCTGTCCCAGGTGGCTCTGCCTTTGAAGTGGATACGCTGATCTTCGGCGTCTGTGAGCTGGAACAAGTGCAATTCAGCCTGATGGGCGTGGCCGTCAGAGAGATGAAGTCTTGCCGAAGGGGAGGTCAGTTGGCTGAGCGAGAGCGTGACCTGACGGTTCAGGCGGCCGACATCGGAAATCACGCAGCCGCAGGGCGGCGCTCCCGGAGCCACCAGAATGACATCCACTGTAAGCGTTTCATGTGGACCTTGAACTGAACTCATTCACCGCCTTCCTGCGCAGCAAAAAAACAGTATATGCAATATTTGAATACATATTCACTTTAATGAGGTTTTGACTGTTTCGCAAAGTTAATCGGCTGAAGTGACACTGGAAACGATGCTCCCTGAATAGTGATATTCGGTGATCCAAAGATTTAGGAAAGACCCACCTGCTCTGGCCATCCGATTCAGCTAGAATCCGGAATGAACCACCACTCCCAGTCACCCGCCTCTATGAAAATAGTGATATAAGGCTGGCTCATGCAAATCGGCGTTATCGCAGACACCCACGGCAAAATGCGCCCCGAAGCCCTGCGCGTCTTGGAAGGTTCGGACTTGATCCTTCACGCCGGTGACGTTGGGCGGGACGAGGTTCTGGATGCGCTTGAGGCGATTGCACCGCTGGTGGCGATTCGCGGCAACATCGACAAAACAGGCCGCGCCGCCGACCTGCCCGATGTGCAGGCGTTGGAATGCCTCGGCCATGCGGTCTACATGCTCCACGATGTCAAAACCCTCGATTTCGATCCGCAAGGCCGTTATCAGGTGGTGATCGCCGGCCATTCCCACAAACCCCGGAACGAGAGGGTCGATGGAGTGCTTTATTTCAATCCCGGAGGCGCGGGCCCCCGGCGTTTCACGCTGCCCATCACGGTTGGGCGATTGGAAGTGACCGAAGACGGTGTGGTCGGTGAGGTCATCGAACTGCCGGTTTGAAATGGCATCATCTGCCACGGCCGATTCGACATCGCTCAGGCCTTCGCCATAATGGGGTTAAACAATCACCGTAAAATGATTCAATGTATCGGTCGGCATAACCCGGCCGCAGGCAGGGATACCCTCGAACGTCGTATGTTGTGGCATGCGCAGATTTGTCGACAGAAGAGTATGGCTGTGTCCCGAATTGTAATCCTCGTCATCCTGCTCTGGCTTGGCATGATGCCGGCCTGGGGCGATTCCCGCATGGCGCTGTTCCTTCCCGACGATACCCCGTTCTGGAATCGCGTGGCGCTGTTTGCCCAGGCGGCCGCGGGTGATCTGGATGTCCAACTGACGGTGTTTGATGCCGATGCCGACCGGCTCAAGCTTCTGCGTCAACTCAAGCAGGTGTCGAGCACGCCGGATCGTTTCGACGCGTGGCTGTTTCCCAATTTTCTCCGGACGGCCGGCCACTTCCTGGTGCAGTGCCAACGCCTGGAAACACCCTGCATATTATTCAACAGTGGTCTGGCCGACGATCAGCTCGGAGCGCCACGTCGTCCCAATCCCCAATGGATTGCCCAACTGATTCCCGATGACACCGGTTCCAGTATGGCGATTACTCGGGAGCTGATTCAGCAGGCACGGCAGAACAACGCTGATCGCCCGATTGCGATCGCCGCAGTCAACGGATACCAGGCGGACGCCCCGGCCATCAAGCGGGAAGGGGGGCTGCGGCGGGTGGCCGAAGAAGCCGATGGCGCCAAACTCAAACAGGTGTTCTACACCGATTGGGGTGCTCGGCAAGCCTATGTCCGCACCGCTGGATTGCTGCGTCGCTATCCTGCCGTCAACGTGATCTGGTCAGCCAACTACCGCACGACGAACGGCATACTTGAGGCGCTCGATGACGCCGGACGGACGCCGGGGCGCGACGTGTTGGTGAATGGCTACGACATCAATCCCCAGGCCCTGAGCCAGGTGGCTGACGGCCGGGTGGCGGTCACGGCGGGCGGACACTACGTAGAGGGCGCCTGGGCGGTGATCCTGGCCCATGATTATCTGGCCGGAAAGGACTTCCAGGATCAGGGGCTGGTATTCCACACGCCGCTTCTGATCGTGACGCGCGACAACGTGGAGAACGTCCAGACGGTTTTGGGGCGGATCGAAAAGGAACCGGACAGCCTGTATCGGGTGGATTTCTCCCAATACTCCCGCGCCGAAAATCCGAATCTGAAGGATTATGATTTTTCCCTGCGTGAGGTGCTTCGGGACTATCAGGATGCGCCAGCTCCGGAGCGCTGAAATTGAATGCAACCGCTCTCGTTTTCTGGCGTTGAAATAAACCGCTAAATCAACCCCGACCGAATCATGTCAAACATATCCAGAATCCGGGCCACGTACTGGTCTTTGGGGCGAAAGCTGTTTTGGGTACTGAGTGACACGTCTCTTTCCAGGTGATCCAACAGCTTGTTCAGGCGCCGACGGTGCAAACCCGTCGCTGCCTGAATAGGATCGGAAATCACTCCGGATAACGCCGCAATCGCCGCCAGGGCGGCCATGACGGCGACCATGACTCCGGCTGTCGTCGTCAATGAGGGCTCCGGTGGAAACCAGCTGTAATACCACCCGCCGATCGTTTCACCCAATATGAAGTCCCTGGCCGCCATGAACTTGGCCAGCATGGAGGCGAGCACCACACCGAGTCCGATCCCACCCGGGGTAAATTTCTGGAACGCAAACGCGCCCAAAACTGTGCAGGAAATGCTGTTGGTGATGTCGGCGGATGCCGTGCGGGTGATTCGGTACTGACTGAGAGCATCGGCAAGCAGCGGCTCGATCAGCGTGGTGAAGTGTTGGCGATCAACCGGCTCACTGGCGTGGCGCGAATAGACGGTCTCCAGGGCGTCGACCAGATAATCTTCCAGCAGCAAGCCGGTCCGACCGTCGTTCAACAGATCCGTCAGGATCAGGTCCGAGATGTGCTGCTGCACCTGGGTGGTAAAACCGGCGGGGACATGATCGGCCAAGCGATACAGCCACATCGGTCTGGCGCGATGTCGAACCAGAACCTTGACGAGGCACGCCAGGGCGTAAACCGGCGCCCAGAGCAGATTGAAGGGCGCGCGCAGCATGTCCCATCCCAGCGCCTTCCGATTGGTCTCGATAGCGCCGGGGTAATGGAAGTGGCGGTCAATAAAGGCAGGGATCCGCGTCCGGCAGTCCTCGAAGTAGCGTGCAATTCCAAGCTGGATGGCCTGCTGGATCTCGCTTTCAGAGATAGTCGACTGGGACGATGTGGCTTGGGGCATAGAGTCAGGCGTATCAGCAGGTCAGGGTGTGGCTGGGGTATTAGACCGCAATGGGGCGTTTCAGGACAATTTTCCTGGGCATTGATCGTGAAAGGCGCCAGTAAGCCAAAATGGTAACGTGCCGCGATACAGGCTTGCCCGCCAAAGTTGCTACACTGATGTCAGGTGCGCCGGGAGTCTTGCGTGCACATGGATCGAAGAGAGTTTTGAGTGAGGCAAGCCTGGAGCACATTCATGTGGCGCTGTTCGGCGTTGTTACTGGCGGGGGCCGGGTTTCTGGCTACGCCGGTGGGCGTGGAGGCGCAACCCGTACCGATGGAATCACGGACGGTCACGGTAGTGACGGGCGACTGGCCTCCCTACGTGACCCAGTCGGGATTCCCGCACGGCCCAATGGCGGAAGTGATCGATCGCGTCTTCAACGACGCCGGCTATCAGGTCAAGTACGTCTTCCAGCCCTGGAAACGCAGCAAGGATCAGGTCCTTGAAGGCGATGCCGATGTCCTCATGCCGGCATACTGCTCGCCGGATCGGGCGGATGTCTATCTCTGCAGTGACACGGTCATTACTGGCAAACAGGTTCTGTTCCATCGCGTCGATACGCCCCTGGATTGGGCGTCGGTGGACGACCTGCGTGGCTATGTCATTGGCGGCACGCTCGGCTATTACTATGGCAAGGCTTTTGAAGCGGCGGAAAAACAGGGCAAGCTGCAGATCATGCGCATTGCCAGCGATGCCACCAACATGCGCCTGCTGATGAAAGGGCGTATCCAGGTATACCCCCAGGATAAGGCCGTCGGATTTGCGATGCTTCACGAGCTCTATCCGCCGGAGCGATGGGCCGAAATCACCTGCAATGAAAAGCCGCTGCACAAGCAGTCGCTGCATCTGCTGTTTACCCGGGCAACGCCCCGGGGCGCCAAGTTACAGAAGGTCTTCAATAAGGGCCTGCTGCATTTGCGACACACCGGCGAACTATCGCAGATCATGAACAACCTGACCCAGCGCAATGAAATCATGCCCGTAGGGACCAGCCAGCAAGGGGCGAGGCCGGAGGCCCAGTCTTCCGGCACCACCCTGAAAAAAGCGGGACGACCCCCTCAGCTTGCGCCAAAGGAATAAAAGGCGCCAGGTATCGCAGGGATCAGCCCCGCCGCGCCGCCTCAATTGCTGCTATGTCAATCTTTCCCATCTGCATCATGGCCTCGAACGCCCGCTTGGCGGCAGCGCGATCCGGGTCCGTGACGGCTTCTGTCAGCGCCATGGGTGTAATCTGCCAGGAGAGTCCCCATTTGTCCTTGCACCAACCACAAGCGCTCGCCTGGCCGCCGTTGCCCACGATGGCGTTCCAGTAGCGGTCGGTTTCCTCCTGATCGGCGGTGGCCACCTGGAATGAAAAAGCTTCGCTGTGCCTGAACGCAGCACCGCCATTGAGTCCGAGGCAGGGAATGCCCATCACCGTGAATTCGACGGTCAGCACGTTGCCTTCTGCGCCCGCCGGATAGTCACCCGGGGCGAGGTGTACGGCATCAACCGATGAATCGGGAAATGTCTCCGCATAGAAGCGGGCGGCCTCTTCGGCGTCGCCGTTGTACCAGAGGCAGATTGTATTCCTGGCGTGGTTCATGATGTCAGTCTCCTGTGATGGGGCTGGGTTTTATAGGTTGTCGAGCGGTGACGCCGAGGATCGACAGGGCAGAGAACATTTATTGACCTTATGCGTAAGATCGCGCGCGCATTCGGAATGTGCAGGCCGGGCCATACGGAAGGGGATTGCTCAGGACAACGGCGCTAATCCTGATGTGTCATCTGTATTGGTGGTTTGCTGCGCCGCTTGTAGGCCAGCCAATCTTCCGCGGTGATCATCAACGCCTGTTTGCCGCGGTAGGGGTACACCTCACTGGCGATTTCGGCCAGTGGATTGTCGGTGCTGTGAACATAAAAAATCAGGCAGGCTTCAGGATGTTCCGCAGCCCACGAGTCGAGTGTGGGTTCCCGGATTTCCAGGAGTGGCTTTTCCAGCCGTCCGGCGAACTGGTACTGGTCGTGGTATTTGTCCACATTGACGACCTTGATGTCCTGGTCCTGGAGTGCCTTGATCCGCTGGGCAAGGGGCTGGACATCCTGTAGCCGGAAGATGGTCACAAAATTCATCAGCAGGCCAAGGAACAGAGCACCCGATGTGATGGCGATCCAGGCCATCCGTGGTGCGGCGTCCGGTCGGGCACGCAGCAGGATGAAACCGATGGCCAGGGGGAGCAGGGCGCCCAGGCGCGGGGAGCTTGTGCAGACCTCTTCGACGCCACTCAGCTCGCACCATTCCGGTGTAAACAGCAGCGCCAGGCCAGCCAGAATTGAAATGCCTCCCAGAGATACCTGGCTCACGCGGGTGATGGGGCGGTCTGCATACCGTGCCGCGAGCCAGAGCGCGATGGCGGGCAGGGTGGGGATCAGGTAATGGACCTGCTTGCCGCTGACCAGTGAAAACGCTATCAGGGAAACGCCAAACCAGGCGACACAGAAACGCTCTCCCGGATCGCGCCAGAGTCGTCCGCGCCAGGCCTTCTCCCAGACCAGCACGCCCCACGGGAAAAGGAGTAGTGGTAGCAGCATCAAGTACCAATACCAGGGATGGGCATGGGCAAACGATTCGGCGATTCGACCTGCCGTCTGCTTCCAGATCAGTTCATGGGAGAAGGTTGGACCGCCCCGCAGGATGGCCGGATAAACCCAGGCCAGCATGATGGCGGCTCCGGTAACGACGGCCAGCGCCAGGCCGGCGTACCAGCGGCCCAGCGGCAGCCGGTTCTCCGAGCGGCGCCACCATGGCATCAGCAGCAGGACCGGCAATGTGCTCAGCAGGATCACCGGACCTTTGGTCAACAAGCCTGCGCCCAGCAGGGTCCCGCAAACTGCAAACCAGGCGATGCGTCCCGAAAGCGACGCCCTGACACCTGCGGCGATGGCGGCCAAGACAAACACGCCCAGCAACACGTCGAACATGAGCGTTGTACTGTACACCAGCCAACACATGAAGCTGGCCAGTATTAAAGGCGTATAGTCCCTGATAACCGGTCGCTCCGGCCACAGGTTGGCGGCCAGGTTCGAGACCAGTGGCAGGGAAACCAGCGCACACACTAGAGAAATCAGGCGCGGTGCATAGGCGTTGACACCCAACACGGCCCACTCCGCGTGGATCAGCCAGAACAGCAGCGGGGGCTTGTGCGTGTAAGGATCGCCATTGAGGGTGGGCAGGATAAAATCGCCTTTCTGCCACATTTCCCACGCGACAGACAGGTAACGCGTTTCATCGACGGGAAGGAGTGGGCGTAGCCAGAGGCTGGCCATACTGGCTGACAGTAACAGGCCGATCGCGACCCAATGGGACCGGCGATTCCCAAACATCGGGATGTCCTCCCTGAAGCCAAGAATCTCTTTCAGCGTAGCGCAGTTGGCGGGCAGAGGGGATCTGGATTGAGATGAATTGGCCGCTTCAAGGGCCTGGATCAAAAAAGACAGTTAAAAGGTGCCGGTCGGCGTGTATTCAGGACGGGTCAACGGCTATAAAAAAGGCAGCCGAAGCTGCCTTTTTCAGAGCGGGTGGTGGCTAGCTAATCAGACAGCAACCACGTTTTCCGCTTGCGGGCCTTTCTGGCCCTGGGTCACGGTGAACTCAACCGCTTGGCCTTCGGCCAGGGTCTTGAAACCGCCGCCCTGAATGGCGCTGTAGTGAACGAAAACGTCCGGACCTTCTTCGCGGGTAATGAAGCCAAAGCCTTTGGTTTCGTTGAAGAACTTAACGGTACCGTTAGTGGTCGACATAATAATCAATCCTGTATGCAAAAATTTAGAGTGCCTTCGGCGCATCGACAGGATGCCCGATCAGCGTTGTGCGGAAACTAAAAACGCGCGGAATCAAAAACAGGACGGTGCACGACTCACTACGACAATGTAACGTCTTATTCTGAAATGCTTTGCTCTATCGTTTCTACCCGATGCACTCTACGCCGTTGTGTCGATAATTGCCAATCTTATTTAATAGGCATTATCCCTGAGCGCCCAGGCGATGCCAGGCGCTCATCGGCAAGCCTGTCGAGGCGTGAATCTCTCGATAGCTGACTTGCGATTCAAGATCGTCACGGCAGCGCGATGGGTTATCCGGCCAGAGCCGCCCGGACCTTCTTGCTCAGATGGCCCATTTCCACGCGTCCCAGTACTTGCGGGCGCAGTTCGTTCATCACCTTGCCCATGTCGGCCATGCCCTGGGCATCGGTTGTGCTGATGGCCTGGCGGATGAGGCCGTCCAGCTCGTCCTCGGTGAGTGCGGCGGGCATGAATTCCTCAATGATGACCATTTCCGCCCGCTCCTTGTCGGCCAGTTCCGGGCGGCCGGCATCGTCGTACTGACTGGCGGCATCGCGGCGCTGCTTCAACATCTTGTCCAGCACCGTCAGCACTTCGTCATCGCCCAGCTCGCGGCGCTCATCAATCTCGATCTGTTTGACCGCAGCCTGGGCCATGCGCAGGGTCGTCAGTCGATCTTTATCCTTGTTGCGCATCGCATCCTTGACGGCGCTGGCCAGCTGTTCTTTGAGTGATGGGGCTGCCATGGCGAATCTCCTGTACGGGGTGTTGGGGTTGCTACCTTAGCGCAAAATGGCCCGGTTGGGGCGAGTGCGGTATCGAAAATCGGGAGGGCGCGAGGTACCGCCCGGGTTCGACAGCCCGGATCACCTGTTCGATACTGAATCAGCGCGTACATGACATCCGGCCATCGTCGGGAGGAGGGGAATCCGCATGTCAGGACAGGAATCGTTGGTGAGTCGAGTGACCGAAGAAGGCATCACGACGCTCACCCTGAACCACCCGCAGCGTCGCAACAGTTTATCGATGGCCATGCTTGAAGCCCTGTCGGTCGAACTGGACGCCATTGCGGGTGATGCGTCGACCCGAGTCGTCATCCTGGCCGCACAGGGGCCGACGTTTTGCGCAGGGCATGACCTGGGCGAAATCCGGGAGCAATTTGATAACCCGGATTTCCAGCTGGCCCTGTTCAACCAGTGCAGCAAAGTGATGCAGCAGATGGTGTCGTTGCCGAAGCCGGTCATTGCCCGGGTGGTGGGCGTGGCGACGGCCGCGGGTTGCCAACTGGTGGCCAGCTGTGATCTGGCGGTGGCCGCTGATACCGCGCGCTTTGCAACGCCCGGCGTCAACATCGGGCTGTTCTGTTCCACTCCGATGGTGGCGTTGTCCCGGAACGTGTCCCGCAAGCACGCGATGGAGATGCTGCTCACGGGGGAAATGATCAGCGCCGCGAGGGCCGAGGAAATCGGCCTGGTGAATCGGGCGGTCGACGAGCAGGTCCTGGACGACACGGTGCACAAAATGGCCCGGACGATTGCCGACAAATCCGGCCACACGCTGAAAATCGGAAAGGAGGCGTTCTACCGCCAGCTGGAAATGCCGTTGGCCGAGGCCTATGCGTACACCTCCACCGTGATGGCGGACAACATGCAGGCCCACGACGCTCAGGAGGGCATCTGCGCGTTTCTGGATAAGCGCAAGCCGGACTGGAAGGATCACTGATTCTTCCCCCCCTGGCTGCCGCCGGTATGAAGCATCCGGCGGCCTGAAAGGAGGTAGCCAGTGACACAGGAACGTCATTAAAAGGTCAACTGAGGGCCATCATTCGGTCATGTGAGTGTTCCAGAGTGGAGGCGTTTTTTCTGCGCCCCCTTGGAGAATGTCATGACCGGATGGATCCGATTTCGCCTGCTGTTTGCTCTCGCTCTCACCCTCATCTCCGCCAGTGTCCTGGCGACGCCCTACACCTGGAATTACCCAGCTCCCCTCAAAACGCCAGCGGCTGGTAACAGCAACGGCAAGGTGGTGATGTTTGATGTGTCCCACGGCGGCACCGAAGGCAACGCCGACTGGGTCATCAACGGTGGGTTCTCCGACTTTGCCGATGCGCTGGTGGCCGAGGGCTACACGGTGCAAGAGTATCGTGGCGTCGACAAGAATGGCGACGGCGTTATCCAGTTTGTGGATGACTACACGGCACCAGGCAGCGCCGCCACCAGCGCCAACGAGGCGGTCATTACAGCAGCCGGTATCAGCGTGGCGGACGTACTGATACTGGCCGAGAGCAATCGCCCGTTTACCCAGGCCGAGCAGTCGGCGCTGGCGGATTTCGTGGCCAGCGGAAAAGGCGTGTTTTTTATCGCTGACCACTACAACGCCGACCGCAACCTCAACACCTGGGACAGTACGGAAGTCTTCAACGGCTATAACCGCGCGACCCTGAGCCAGTTCAATATCGGCGGCGCCTATGGCGACCTGCGCAATCCAGGACAGGCCGGCGCCGGCTGGCTGGCCCAGACCTTCGGTCTGCGTTTTCGCTTCAATGCCATCGACTGGCTCTCCGGCGTCAGCGGCATCGTTGGCAGCGGTCAGGGGGAGGGGATTACCCAGGGCGTTGATCCGATCCTGATGGCCGGTGGCTCCACGCTGGCGATCACTGATCCGTCCCGGGCCAAGGGGCTGGTTTATTTCTCCAATGCAGACAGCCCGGCCCGCTGGAGCCATGCGGTGGATTCCGGTGTTTATTTTGGCGGCCGGGATGAAGGGCCTTATGTGGCCATTTCCAAAGCTGGCGCCGGTAAGGCGGCTTTCATCGGGGATTCCAGTCCCATCGAGGACGACTCGCCGCTCTATCTGCGACAGGACTCCGGTTCCACCAAGTCCACCTATCCCGGCTGGACCGACGCCGGTAATGCCGCCGTCCTCGCCGTCAATCTGGTGAACTGGCTCGCCCAGCCGGAAAGCTATACCCACTTCGACAGCAGCGCCCACCCTGCCGGTGACGCCACACCCAACCCCATGGCCAGCGAGGAGCAGAGCGATCCGGACGGCGGCCAGCCCTGGAGCACGCCTTCCGGCGGCTATAACCCATGGGATGCCGCCTCCTTCGCCGACGGTGCCTACGGGGCGGCCAATCCGGCCGGAGGCGGCAGCACCACGCCGGGCGGAGACGCCATCAGCGTCAGTGCCGCACTGGCCCAGCCCAATGGCACGGACGTGACCGTCACCGGCACCATCACTCAGGCGATCAACGGAGAGTACGCACTGGAGATCGCCGATCCGCAGGACGCGTCCGCCACCCTCTACGTCAAGCTGGACAGCCAGTACCGGGACACCTTCAGTCCCCAGAACGATCCGTCGCTGGTGGGCCAGACCCTGCAGGTCTCCGGAACGCGGGACGACTATATGTCCGAGCCCAGCGTGGAATACGTCACGGACATGCAGCTGGTGAGCAGCGGTGGTGGTTCGACCGCCGACTGCGGATCCGCCGATGCGGTGTCGGTCAGTACCGCCTACGCCAGCTCAATCGGCACGCCCCTGACTGTGATCGGCACCGTGGTGCAGGGCATCAACGACCCTTACGCCCTGGAACTGGCTGACCTGGACGGTTCCACATCGATCTACGTCAAGCTGGAAGCCGACCAACGCGCCTACTACAGCCCGGCCAATAACCCGGGAGTGATTGGTCAGGTGCTGGAAGTGGACGGCCAGCGCGACGAGTACATGAGCACGCCCAGCGTGGAATCGGTCACCCAACTGACGTTGCCCAGCGGGTGCCCTTGAGCGCCGATCGTGAGTAGGCCTCTCTCAACCCTGAAACCAGCATAACCAGCATAAGAAGGAACTTGAATGCGTCACTTTGTCCGAATCCTGCCCCTCTGCGTGATGGCCGGCGCCGCTTTGCTGAGCGGGTGCAATTCCGATGATGACAGTACGGCCAGCGAGGCCACCGTCGACCTGCGGTTGATGGAGACGACGGATATCCATTCCAACGTGATGGACTACAACTACTACAGCGACGTGCCGGATCCCCAGATCGGACTGGTCCGCACGGCCAGCCTGATCCGTCAGGCCAGGGCCGAGCTGAGCGAGCCCGGCAACTACGTGCTCGTGGATAACGGCGACCTGATCCAGGGGAGCCCGATGGGCGACTGGCGTCAGGCCGCGGGGCTGGCGCCGGGCGAAGTGCATCCGGTCTACAAGGCGATGAACCTGCTGGACTACACCGTCGCCAACTACGGCAACCATGAGTTCAACTACGGTCTCGACTACCTGGCCGAGAGCGTCAACGACGCCGACTTTCCCTACATCAGCGCCAATATCTTCAAGGACGATGGCGATGACAATCCGGACAACGACGAGCCGTATTTCAGCCCCTACAAGCTGGTCGATAAAACGGTCCAGGATCGCGACGGCAATGTGCATGAGCTGACGATCGGCTTCATCGGTTTCGTGCCGCCCCAGATCATGCAGTGGGACAAGTCCAACCTGCAGGGTCACGTCATCACCAAGGACATCAAGGCCATGGCGGAGCGCTATGTACCGCAGATGAAGGCCGAAGGCGCCGACGTGGTGGTGGCGATCGCCCATTCCGGCATCAGCACCAAGCCCTATGATCCCGCCGCCAAGACTGAGAACAGCAGCTGGTACCTGGCGGACGTGCCGGGCATCGATGTGATCATGATGGGTCACAGCCACCTGGTGTTCCCGTCCGACACCTTTGCGGACACCCCGGACGTGGATGTCGACAAGGGCACCATCAAGGGCGTGCCCGCCGTCATGCCGGGTTATTGGGGCGACCATCTGGGCGTCATCGACCTGACCCTGGACTACAGTGCGGCCGACGATGCCTGGACGATCACCGACAGTCAGGTGGCGGCACGTCCGGTGATGGTGGATGGCCAATCGGTGGTGGAAGCGGACAGCACGATCACCGCCGCGGTCGCGAGTGACCATCAGGCGACTCTGGATTACATGAGCACGCCGATCGGTTCCTCGACGGACGATATGTTCAGCTTCCTGGCGCTGGTGAAGGACGATCCCTCGATCCAGATTGTCAGCGACGCCCAGAAGGCCTATGTCGAGGATCTGATTCAGGGGGACGTCAACCTGCAGGACCTGCCGGTGCTGTCGGCGGCGGCACCTTTCAAGGCCTGTGACCGCAACGGCGATTGCAGCGACGAAGGCAGCTTTACCACCGTGCCCGCTGGCGAGCTGACCCTGCGCAACGCGGCGGACCTGTACCTTTACCCCAACACCCTGGTGGCGGTGAAGGTCACCGGTGACGAGTTGAGGGGCTGGCTGGAATGTTCGGCCTCCCAGTTCTACCAGATTGACACCGGCAGCAGCGCCCCCCAGGAACTGGTCAATTACACCGGCTTTCCCACGTACAACTTCGACGTGATCGACGGCGTGACCTACGAGATCGACGTGACCCAACCACCCCGGGACGACCGCGACTGCAACGTCATCAACGACGGCGCCCATCGCATCCAGAACCTGCAATACCAGGGTGCGGCGGTAACGTCGGATCAGGAATTCATTGTCGCCACCAACAACTACCGTGCCAACGGCGGGGTCTTCCCCGGCACGGGCAGCGACCACATCGTCATCAATTCGCCCGATGCCAACCGCACCATCCTGGCGAACTACATTCGCAACAACAGCCCGGTGACGCCGACGGCCGACGGCAACTGGTCGTTCGCCACCATCAGCAGCGGAACGTCGGTCAAGCCGGTCTTCCGGGTGCCCAATACCAACCGGGCCCTGAACTTTGTGGCGGATAAGGCTCCGAACGCGACTTTCCTGGAGGTTAACGCCAACAACGAGCGCGTCTACGAACTGAACCTGCAGTGAGCGGGCCATGACACGACTCTGACGTTACTTGGAAATCCCGGTTGGTGTGGTGGACACCGGGATTTTCGCCCGTGAGGTATCGGCACGAACATTCGCCCGAACCGCCGCGCTGATCGGCGTCGAACCGGCATTGAGTTCCAGAATCTGCCGGCTGATCCGGGGTTCGTGGATCAGCTCTGCCAGCGTGCGGGCGACGTCTTCGCGGGCAATCTGGTGGTGATGCTCCGCCGGACCGAGGGAGACGGTGCCTGAGCCCGGTTCATCGGTTAGCAGGGATGGTCGCAGGATCACCCAGTCCAGATCGCTCCGGCTGAGTATCACATCCGCACTTTTCTTGATGGCGAAGTAGTACTCCACGTCGTCGCCCAGTGCCCGTTCCCGCCAGGATTCAGGTAGCACAGATACCGAAAGGAAGCGGTCGACGCCGGCCATGCGGGTCGCCTTGATGGCCTTCTCGATGCCGTCGCCGTCAATCGCCTTCGTGGTTTCCCGGCTGCCACCGTTCGAACCCGCGCTGAAGACAATCGCGTCCATATTGTCGAAGGCTGCTGCGAGTTCGTTCACCGTCATAATCGACAGGTCGCGCACGGTGGTGCTCAATCCTTCTTTTTCCAGTTCGGCCTGCTGCTCCCGCTGGCGGACCAGCCCATGGACGCTATCTCCACGTTCTTGAAGCTGACGCGAAAGCAGACGGCCGACGCCGCCGTTCATACCGATGATAAAGACGTTCATTTGAATACCTCCTGTTCCGTTTGCGATGGGTGCTGACGATGGCGGCCCGGACGAAGTGAGCTGTGCCTGGCCTTGCCGGGCCGCCAACGCGTCAGGCTGCGGCCGGAATGCGGGCGATGACCTTGATCTCGAAATCAAAGCCGGCCAGCCAGTTCACGCCGACCGCCGTCCAATTGGTGTAGGGCGGTTCGCCGAACACTCGCTGCCGGACGGTGTCGATGGCGTTCCACTGTGCTTCCGGGTCGGTGTGGAACGTGGTGACGTCGACGATGTCGTCGAAGGTGCATCCGGCGGCCTTTAGAACGGCGGCCAGATTGTCGAAGGCGAGTTGAACCTGCTTTTCGAAGTCAGGCTCGGGCGAGCCGTCCTCATGGCTGCCGACCTGGCCGGAGACAAACAGCAGGTCCCCCGAACGAATGGCTGCGGAGTAGCGGTTGATGTCGTAGAGGGCCTGTCGGCCTGCGGGAAAGATAGCGTCTCGTTGAGTCATGGTTTCAGTTCCGATGAAAGAGGATGTTTTGGAAGACCGTTTGGCCTTTCACTGCCTCGAGACCAACATTAAGATACGAGGCGTATGTCAGTATAATCTTACATACGCGTCGTATGTCAATTGGCATACGACGCGTATGTTGCCGAGAGAGGAACACGAATGGCCGCAAAAAAACGCGCACAGATGGTCGAGGAAACCCGGGCCAAGCTGATTCAGGCGGCCCGCAAGGCATTCGCAGCGAAGGGTTACGCGGCATCCTCCATGGATGACCTGACCGCCGCAGCCGGCCTCACGCGGGGCGCGCTCTACCACAACTTCGGCGACAAGAAGGGGTTGCTGCAGGCGGTGATCGATCAGATGGACTCGGAGATGCTGGTGCGTATGCGCGCGGCACGTGAGCAAGCGGACGGCGCCTGGCGGGGCTTCATGGAGGAGAGCATCGCTTATATGGAAATGGCCCTGGAGCCGGAGATCCAGCGGATCATGCTGCTGGATGGGCCCGCGGTGCTGGGGGACCCGTCACAATGGCCGAACCAGAACGCCTGCCTGCAGACCACCATGGAGACGATCCAGGCGCTCATTGATGAGGGCACGGTGCGACCAGTGGATGCCGAAGCAGCGGCCCGTCTGCTCAACGGCGCTGCTCTCAATGCCGCGCTGTGGATTGCCGCGGCCGATGATTCACGAGCCGTGTTTGAAAAGGTGGTGGATGCTTTCCGCTCCCTTGCGGAGGGACTGCTGCGCAAACCCTCGCACGCTGGCGATTGAGTCCGAGCGCCCCTTGACCCACGCTCAATCACGCATAGGGTTAATAGAGGCATCCCTTTTTGGTTTCCAAGTATCGACTCACAGGACAAGCGAAAGGAGTACGCGATGGGCAACAAGATTCCGGTGGATTCGCCGCTGGTCATCCTCCACGGTGACGAGATGGCCCAGGTGGCTTTCGAGGCACTCCTGAAAACGTTCGTGACGTCGAGGCTGGACATCAAGCTCAAGGAAATCGACCTCTCCGCCGAGAATCGCCTGGCCACCAACGGCCGGGCGGTGACCGAGGCCATCGAGGCGATCAAGGAATACGGCGTTGGCATCAAGAACGCGGGGATTACCGTCAACCGCAGCCAACTGGAAGAACTCCTCAAAAAATACCCGGACGTTGACGGCGACGCCCTGGATCCGCTGGCGACCAAGTCCCCCAACGGCGCCATCCGCAAGGGCATCGGCGGCAACATCACCCGGGAGGACATCCAGTTCCGCAATCTCCGCGTGCGTCGTCCTGAATGGATCGATCGCGACATCGAAGTGATGACCATGGACAACGGCGGCATCAAGGACAGTTTCAACGAACTTGCCCGCGCCACCGGCATCATCAAGCTGATGTTCGTGGGCAGCAGCGGCGACCCGGAGGAACTGCATCGCCGGGAGATCAACAAGGGCGATCCACTGTTGCTGGCCACCAACGACATGGCCGATATCCGGGATTGGGCCCGCCAGTTTTTCCAGCATGCCATCGACGACAAGCGGGACATTTACCTGGGTCTCAAAGACACGGTGATCCCGGGCTATGACGGGGCCATGCGTTCTGCGATTGAGGATGTCTATAAAAACGAGTATCAGGACAAGGTGGAGGCCATCGGTCTGGAGTTCCACTACGAGCTGATCGACGCCCAGGCGGCCCGGATCGTTTCGAACCCGCCGGATCGGGCGCTGTGGGGCGTGCCGGACAACACCACGGGGCGCAAGCTGTTCAAGTTGGTGAATCAGCTCAAACGCTACGGCATCCCGGACCGTCACGTTCACGTGTCGATTTCGCGCATGAGTGCCGGCGGCGGTGACCAGTACGGCAGCTTCAATGCACCGGCCCGGGAAGACGGCATCGTCAAGGTGGTGGTGGACGGTGAAGAGCGGCACGCCCGGCACGTCAGGAAGGGCGATCCCATGCTGCTGATGTCCAATGACCGCGAAGCCATCAAGGACTGGGTCAGCCAGGTATTCCGGGATGCCTCACGTAAAGATAAGGAGGTCTACTTCGGCCTGAAGCGGGAATACATGGAGTACGACGAAGTCTTCAGCGAGGTCATCACCGAGGTCCGCCGGGAGCTGGCCAAAGAGGACACGCCGCCGCCGTCCTTCATGATCATGCGGCCGTCCCGCCAGTTGATCAAGATGATCACCGACCCGCCCCGGAACGCGCTCTATCCGTCACAGAACCTGGACGGGGACATTTTCTCCGATATCTCCGCGGCCCTGGGCGGCAGCCTGGCCACAGCCAGCTCGATCATCGAGAGCAAGGACGGCGCGATGCTGTTCGAAGCGCCGCACGGCACCGCCCATGACCTGTACATCAAGTATCAGGAGAGCGGCGGTAAAGAGGCCCATTTCAACCCGTCGGCCCTGATCTACGCGCTGGGCAACGCCCTGGAAACACTGGGTGAACGGGACGGCAACCGGGAACTGGCCGATTACGCCGGCCGACTCAAACAGGCCTTGAAAGACACCGTGGCCGATGGCGTCATCACCGCTGATTTGAAAGGTAAGATCACCAACCCGGAATCGGAAAAGGTGGTGGATCTGTATGGGTTCATTGAGGCGCTGCAGGAGCGGCTTTAACGTGAACTGGGAGAGCGTTAAACGTTCCTCGATTGCCAGACTGGCGGGTGTCGAATGGCCGCCCGCTGATTCGACTAGACCGTGCCTCTCAGCGAAAAGGCACTCGTGAACTCAATCAGGAGAACCACCATGTCTGGCAATACCATCCGTTTACACCGCGTTCTGCGCGGCAGTCCTGACCGCGTCTATCGTGCCTTTATCGATCCGGACGCCTTGGTGAAATGGATTCCGCCCCACGGGTTTTCGGGCCACATCGACGCGATGGACGCGCGCGAGGGCGGCGGCTACCACATGTCATTCACCAACTTCACGACCGGGACGAAACATTCGTTCAGCGTGCGTTTCCTGGAGCTCAAACCGGGGGAACTGATCCGTCATACCGATCAGTTCGATGATCCCAACCTGCCAGGGGAAATGCAGGTCACCATTCAGCTGAAGCCGGTCTTGTGCGGCACTGAACTGACTATCGTGCAGGAGGGTGTTCCCGAGGCCATACCGGTAGAGTTCTGCTACCAGGGCTGGCAGGAATCACTGCATCTGCTGGCGTTGCTGGTTGACCCCGAAATACCCGACCAGGGCTGATCGGGCGTTTTGAAAACGGGGGTAGGACAGGGAGAAGGGGCTCGGCGGATGCCGGCGCCCCCATGATGGATCACCCCTCTTTCTGGGCGGCCAGACTGCTCCGGATCAACGGCTTGATGCTGGACCCCTGCACGATGATGGAGAAGATCACCACGATGTAGGTGATCAGCAACAGCAAGGTGTGCAGGTCAACGCCGTTGAAGAAGATTTTACCCGCCGGGATGGACGCCGCCATCGCCAGCGCCAGGCCACCGCGCAACCCGCCCCAGGTGAGGATCAGCACGGAATGCTTGTCGTAGCTCCGGAACCGCCGGAACGCCAGGTACGGCAGACTGATGCTAATGAAACGGGCCAGCAGCACGGTCGGAATGGCCAGCAGGCCCAGGACGATCTGCTGCCAGGTTACCGGCAGCGTCACCACCAGCAGGCCGATCAGCAGGAACAGGAAGGCGTTGAGAACGCCATCCACCGCGTGCCAGAAGTTGCGGATGTTGCGAATGCTGCTCAGGCGGGCCATCGATGCGGCTTTGGCGCGCGTAACGTTACCGACGAAGATCCCCGCCACCACCATCGCCAGGGCGCCGGAAACCCCCATCATGTTGGCCAGGGCAAACCCGGCTGTCGGGATGCAGAAGGTCAGCAGCAGGCGGATGTTGCCATCCTGGCTCTTGATCAGCAGGAAATGGCCCACAATGGCCAGCAACATACCGAATGCGATGCCGCCCAGGGCGTCCGTCAGGAACAGATCTGCGACATTGCCAAATGTGGGCTCCGCCGTGGTGAAGGCCACCGCAAAAATCGTGGTGAAGACCACCAGGCCGACGCCGTCATTGAACAGGGATTCCCCTTCGACCTGAATCGAAATGGACGGCGGCGCTTTCATCTGCTTGATGATGGCCAGTACGGCGATTGGGTCGGTCGGGCTGATCAGGGCGCCGAAAAGCAGGCAGTAGACCAGCGGGACGTCCCAGCCCATCATGTCCATGATCCAGGAGATGAAGTAGCCCACCAGGAACGTCGACGCCAGGGTGCCAAACAGGACCAGGATCGTGATTTCCCAGCGATGCCGGCGCATGCTGCGCAGGTCGATTTCCAGCGCCCCCGCAAACAGCAATGGCCCCAGCATCCCATCCAGCAGCAGCGATTTGAAATCGATGGTGCCGAGCATTCTGGACACCGCCACGGCGGTCTGGTTGCCGAGGACTTTAACCGCCAGGATCAGCAGCAGCGAAATGACCACCGCCCCGGAGGTAATGGCGATGGTCGTCTGCATGTTCAGGAAGAACTGATTGGCGAAGGCGACCAGCACGGCGGTCGCGGAAAGGAAACACAGCAGATACCACGTATCCATTGATTCTCCCGGATAAGACATCGGTTTATTGTGGGACGGTTCCGTCCGGTTATTCGCGTGATCCACAACTCGATATGAACAGGCTGGCAGGGCGGGACAAGGCGACCGCATGATCAGGCCGCTCTGGCGTGTGCCAACGTCTGGTTCAATAACGTGCAGAACGCCGGATCACCAACGAGACAAGGGCGTGCTCGCTAACGCAACAGAGCCCGGCGGACGTCATGATAGCGAATATGGCGTTGTTTGCGTTCGTCAATCATGACCTGGCTGAACATTTCGATCCGAAAATGGGTAAGGCCATCTCCCTGAACAGGAATACCGAAAAGAGCTGGTCCGAGCCTGCCGGTCTCGCGTAGTCCTTCTGACGACGAATTGAGGAGATGAGATCCATGCCCGAGGGCCCCGAAATACGCCGCATGGTCGATGAGATCGGCAGCGCGGTTGCAGGACGGACTGCGGAGACCGTGATGTTCGCCTTTGAGCGCTTCAAGTCGTTCGAGCCTTTGCTGGCAGGTCGTCAGGTGACGAGCGTTGAAGCTCGGGGCAAGGCCGTCTTGGTGTTTCTGGCCGCCACCGACGAGGACGGTCCCTGGTGTGTGTACAGTCACAACCAGCTGTATGGGAAATGGATGATCGGCCCGTCTGACCGGGAACCGGCGACCAACCGGCAGCTTCGGTTCGCGATCCTCGGTGCGGAAAAAGCGGCCCGGTTGTACAGTGCGTCGGATATCCGGCTGGTGCGTCCGGATGAACTGGATCAGGTGGACTATCTGGTACGCCTGGGACCGGACCCGTTGAACCAGGCAGTCAGCGTGGACGACCTGCTGGCTGTGTTTGAAGACCGGCGATTCCACGGCCGGAATCTGGGTGGCCTGCTGCTGGATCAGGCCTTTATCGCGGGCATCGGAAACTACCTGCGTTCGGAGATCCTGTTTGAGGCCCGGCTGGCGCCCGACATACGCCCCCGGGATCTGGACGACGTCGAACGCGGGCGCCTGGCCGAGGCCATCCTGAGGATGCTCCAGCGCGCGTATACCCTGAAGGGCATTACCAACGACCCGGAGCGGGCCGAACGGCTCAAGCGCCACGGCTGGACCTTCGGCCAACGCCGCCACATGGTGTTCAATCGTGAAGATCAGGCCTGCCACGAGTGCGATGGGCCGGTCGTGAAAACCGCCATGGCGAGTCGTCGATTGTATTTCTGTCCCTCATGCCAACAAAGAGGCGATGTGAAGGGGCAGGGCAATGCGGGTCACAACTGACTTGGGTCACGACCGTGCGCCGGGCTTCGGAGGTCCCGGATTCTCAAAGCCGGATCCAGCGTTCATAATTCGGCCTCTTGTTAAGCCCGGACCGTTGCCTAGCTTCGACGCGTCGCCGGTTTCTTATTCCTTGCCCGATGAACATAAGGCCAGTGATGTCCAAATCAATTCATGAACCCGGTGCCCACGCGCTGAAAGGCGGGAAAGGAATAACCCGAATCCTGAATTCAACCCGCTATTCCATGCAGGGTCTCAAGGCGGCGTTTCTCAATGAGGCGGCGTTTCGTCAATTGGTGTTGATCAACGTCATCCTGATTCCCATCGCCTGTTGGGTCGATGTCACCCGCGCCGAACGGGCAGTCCTGATCGCCGCGCCGTTGCTTTCCCTCGCCATCGAGTTGCTGAACTCGGCCATTGAAAACATCGTTGACCGGGTGTCGATGGAACTTCACCCGCTCTCCAAACAGGCCAAGGATATGGGCAGCGCCGCCCAGTTTGTGGGGCTGGTGATCATCACTGTGTGCTGGGTGGTGATTCTTTTCTAGGCGCCGGTACCTCTTGCCCTGGAGATGGCATTAACCCCGAAAATTTCGGTTTTTCGATGGCATTTCGATCCCGGATAGATGGATTCAAAGGGGCCTGCTGCATTGACCTCAATCAACCAGGTGATGGTTGAAGCAGTGATAATGGAGGCACACGTTTCATACAGAAGGTGTCTCTTATGGAAAATGATTCTCCAAGCATCGTGGTTGCCTGTGACGGTTCCGAACAGTCACTGAGCGCGGCAAGAATGGCCGGTAAGCTGGTCGAAGCCACCGGGTATCCGCTCAAGCTGTTAACGGTTTATCCTTTCTCGAAGTCATCAGTCCTCGTGGTGGCCGGTGTCCCTCACAGCACCATTGAGGTTGAAAAGCAGAAGCACGCCCGCGAAGCCTTCGACCCTGTGAAAGAGACGATAGGAGCGGGTGCTGAGGCCGCGGAGGAGATTGTTCTCAGCGGCGACCCGGCGCACGAGATCCTCGAGTATGTCCACGCCCACCCGGGGGCGCACCTGGTTCTGGGGCGGCGAGGATATTCTGTGGTGCGTAGCCTCACGCTCGGCAGCGTCAGCGAGAAGGTGGTCAGGCACGCGACAGGGCCGGTCACCGTCGTCGGGTAATGTCGGACCGGTACTTTCATCGGATGGCATGGCGGTCGTTACGGTATTCCGACAGCGATCGGGTGGCCCTTATTAGCGATCGGTTCACCAACATCCGAAGGGAGTGGATTGCTGTCGGAGTCCCCGATTAACTCCTGAATCGTCTCTGCTCGCTAAAGCCGCACGCGATAGACTTCGGCCAGCGAGATCTGGCCCGTTCTGGCCAACTTAAGTGCACTTTCGGTCAGTGGCGTCATGCCGTCACGGACCGCTTGCTTTTCGATGACAGCCGCGGGAACTCCCTGCACGATCATCTGGCGCAGTGCCGGCGTGACCTCGAGGAGCTCGTAGACGGCCATACGTCCCTTGATCCCGGTCCCGTTATAGTGATCGCAACCTGCCCCGTGGAAAAAGGGCTCGTCTTCCGCCACGTCGAGAACCTGGCGAACTTCCGGGGCGACCGGCTCCTGTGTTTTGCAGTTGGTGCAGGTTCGGCGCACCAATCGCTGGGCGAGTACGCCAATCAGGGCACTGTTGACCAGGTAGGGCTCGACGCCGATTTCGATCAGGCGGGTGACCGACGTGGCCGCATCGTTGGTGTGCAGGGTGCTCAGCACAAGATGACCGGTCAGCGCACTTTCCACTGCCATCTTGGCGGTTTCCCGGTCACGGACTTCTCCGACCATGATCACGTCCGGGTCGTGTCGAAGAATATGGCGCAGGGCACGGGCAAACGTATAGCCGGTGGCCTGGTTGACCTGAATCTGGGTAATCCCGTTCAGGTGATATTCCACTGGATCCTCGACCGTAATGATGTTGACGTTGGATTCCTTGATGTGGCCCAGCGCCGTATACAGCGTGGTGGATTTTCCCGAACCGGTGGGGCCGGTGACCAGGAAAATGCCGTTGTTGCGGGTCAGCAGGTGACGAAGTCGCTGTGCGTCCGAGTCATCGAAGCCGAGCTGCTCCAGGTTCTTGAGGGCAAACTGGGTGTCCAGAAGACGGATGACCACGCTTTCGCCATGGATGGCCGGGATCACGGACAGACGCAGGTCGACGGCTTTCTGCTGGTAGCGAATGCGGGTGCGTCCATCCTGGGGCACACGGTGTTCGGAAATGTCCATGTTGCCGAGGATCTTGATGCGACTGACCACCGCGGGCAGCAGCTTCTTGTCGAAGGCGCGTACCTTCTGGAGAACCCCGTCGACCCGGAAGTAAAGATCCACCACGGATTCCAGCGGGCGGATATGGATATCGGAAGCCTGGCGCACCAGTGCTTCGGTGATGATGTTCTGGACGAGTTGAACCACCGGGCGCTGGCGGCCCATCTTTTCTTCGGTATTGACGTCCAGATGAAATGGCTCTTCATCGGGGATCATGCTGACGTCATCGAGCGCGCTCTGCATGTCCTGCCCGCCGTAATAGCTGGCAATGGCGAAGGCGATGTCATCCGGCGGTGCGATGCAGGGTTCCAGCACCTTACCGGTGATGAACCGCAACATGTTGATCAGTTCGGAATCCGTCGGATCTTCCAGAGCGAGCAGCAGCCGTTCGCCTTCAAGCAGTAAGGGCATCACCATGTGCATGCGTGCAAACTGGGCCGGAACACAGGCGAGGGCCCGGGGATCGACATCGAAGTGGAGCAGTTTGATGTAGGGAACGCCGAAATGCTCGCTGAGTCCGCGCAGGATTTGTTCGTGTGTGACGATCCCCGTCTTTTCCAGGCTTTCCCCGAGACGGAGGTGGCTGGTCTTTTGTGCTTCCAGTGCTTTGCTCAGTTGGCTGGCGGTAACGATCCCCATGTCCAGCAGGATTTCCCCCAGTGGGCGAGGCGAGAAGTGGTAGCGTGATTCGTTGTGGTGCCGCAGTTCCTCAGCTGTCGAGATAATCGGGGGGACGTTGGCAGTCATCGTGCAATTGGACATGGGACGAACGTGGTCCTGCAAAAACCAGCCGGAGGAGCAGGTCTTCTCGGTTGTAGACGGGAGACAGTGTATGACCAATGGTCGGGTATTATGTTAGCAACGCCCTGACGCGGTCACTACGACCGAAGACGCGATTTAACGTTTTCCGGACAAGAAATAGGCAAGTTTTACGCGGCTTGACAATTGAATGCGTTTTTCATGCATTCAGTCGGGAATGAATCCCAATTGACTCGCCGTTGGCACAGCCTGAGAGCGATGCGAAAGCCATAACCGCGTCAAGGGCCTTTGCCGGCACTCTGTATGACGGGCTGGCTCAACGCCCAGCGACAGAACTCTTTCACCGGCATCGGTTTGGCAAACAGGTAGCCCTGAACGCGATGGCAACCCAGTTCGCTGAGGCGTGTCAGGGTGGCCTTGTCCTCTACGCCCTCGGCCACGGTCTCCAGATTGAGGGTGCGGGCCAGGGTCAGCGTGTTCTTGACGATCTCCTGATCGTTGCGATTCAAGCACATCTGGCTGATAAAGCTGCGATCAATCTTTAATTCATGGATGGGCAGGCGACTCAGGTAGGCCAGGGACGAGTAGCCCGTTCCGAAATCGTCCAGGGCGATCCGGCAGCCTTCATTGGCAATGAGCAGCAGGGAATCGATGACCGATTCCATGTTGTGCATCATCGCCGTTTCCGTCATCTCGAAAATGACGCGGTCGGTCGGGATACCGTGTTGTCTGATGCCCTCAAGTGCATCCGGCACGAAGTGGCGGTCGGTCAGGTTCTCGACCGACAGGTTGATGCTGCAGGTGATGTCCAGATGCTGTGCCCGCAAAGTCTGCATGATTCTCCAGGCTTGGGCGACCACATAACGGGAGAGCAGATCCATCAGCCCTGCATTTTCTGCGATCTCGATGACCTCCCAGGTAGGCACTGGCCCAAACCGGGAACTGTTCCAGCGCAGCAACACCTCGGCGCCGACCAGTTCCTGGCCGGTGCCGTTCATTTGCGGTTGCAGGTAGAGTTCGATCTCGTCATCTTCAATAGCCTGGGGCAGGGCTGTCAGCAGTTCCAGTCGCCGCCGGGCGAACTCGGATATTTCCTCACTGTAGACCTGCACCGGCACCTTTCTCGATTCGCTACGGTCCCGGGCTGCCGACGCGTGCTGATAGAGGATGTCCGTGCTCTTGCCATGTTCCGGGGCGAGCGCCACGCCACAATGCAGGTTCATGAGCACGGGCAGTCGGACCGAATGAAAGGCCACCTCATGGTGCCCGACCACCTGCTCTACGAACGGCTTCAGGTTGCCCTGCAGCTGATTGAGGTCAACCAGGAACGCGGCAGAACCGAACTCCGGAATGGCGATGTAGGCGGGCTGTTTCGCCTCCAGGCAGATACCGCCACCGAGAATCGCCAGCGTATGGTTCAGTTTTTTCATCAACTGGCAAAACATGTCCTCTGCCAGGTTGTGCCCCATGCTGGATGCAATCTCCTTGACCTGGGGGTAGTGGACCAACGCGAGTGCGACCCGTTGTCCCTGGGCGATCACCGTTTGCAGTTGCTGATTGAGCAGCGCGCCGTTAGGCAGTTTGGTGGCGGAATCGTGCATCGCCTGTTCAAGCGACTGCATTTCCATGTCGCGGACCTGTCGCTCCGCCAGTTGCTGTCGATGCAATGCGGCCAGTTTGCGGGTACGTTCGTCCTTGATGCGATGGGCCAGGGCGAAGGACAGCAACAGGACCTCGGCTGCGGAGCCGGCCTGCATGGCATGGTTGGTGAGAAAATTCACCGGCAGCAGGTTGAACACGTTCATCAGGTAGAGGGAGGCTCCCAGCGCGAAGGCGGCCCAGGCCAGCACGAAATAACGGGCACTGGCGACACCGGCGGTGAGGGCGGCCAGCCCCACAGAGATGACCAACACGATCACCAGGGTGCCCAACAGACCGGCGAACAGGGCACCGTGTATCGGATCGACCCAGGTGTAGACAATCAACACCCCGGCCAGGCCCGCGGTGATGTTCAGACCGCGTTCCCAGCGATAGGAAATCTCCTGCCATTTCAAAAAGCTGCGCGCAAACATCAGGGCACTGAGTGAGACCAGTGCAGTGCTTGTAGGCAAGGCGTATCGGGTCAGCAGCGGCTGGCCGCTCCAGATCCAGGCGCTGCCCACGCCGGAGATACAGAGCATCAGCAGGCTGATCGCGCCGATGTAAAGCACATAGTAGCCGTAGGCCGGATCCCGGATGGAGAGAAACAGAAACAGGTTGTAAGTGGCCATCGCCCCCAGGATGCCGAAATAGATGCCCCAGTAGAGGCTTTCCCGGGAAAAGTCGTCCAGCAGGCGATCCTGGCTCCAAAGTTCCACCGGCACCTGCAGCGAGGAGGCGGACTCGGCCCGCAGGACAAGATTCACGTTGCCACTGAGATCCTGAGGCAGAGGCAGGGCGATCTGATAGCTTTGTGCCTGCTCCCTCTGGGTTTCGGTTTCCTCGCGACTGGTGTGGTAGAACGCCGGCAGCCGGCCGTCGCGCAGGAGATAGAGATCCACCTGCTCCAGCAGGGGGTAGGGAATCACCAGATACCAGGGCTGGTCCAGGGCGTGAGGGATATTCAGATTTGTCTTGAGCCAGACGGACTGATCCGTGAACCCGAGATTCAGTACGCTGCGATCCCGTTTTACCTGCCAATGTGACTGTTGCACAGCCTGCTCAAGTGTCTGGCCGCTGCCGAGCTGATAGTCGATGCGATCGTTCAGGCTGTGATGGCCTGTTTCCCCATCGAGAATCACTTCTCCGGCGTTGACAGAAAAGGCGCACAACAGCAGGGCGGCCATCAGTGCTGCTGCCCATTTGCAGAGAGTCACCATAGGGCGTTCCCGTTATCGCTATTCATCCAGCGGTCGGATCAGGCGGCCGGTGAAGCCGAGAAATTCCGCTTCCTGACAGAATCTGTGAAATCCGCCTTCGGCCACATCCGGCTGGCGGAGCAGAACCAGGGCTTCCACCAGACATCCCGGGATATCCCGGTTATTCCAGTCCGGCATGCGTGGCCACATCATGAATTGATCGTGAGACAGTACGATCTTCTCCACCTCAATCTGACGTTCCCGCATGCGTTCCCGTACTTTCAGGCTGATGCAGGGATGAGTGTCATCGGCAATCAGCGCGCCATTGGGCATGTGCTGATAGAGATCCAGCACCGCGTCGCCCTGATGAGTGAGGGCGATATACAATGTTTCGTCGCTCAGACGCTCGAGGGACGCGGTTTGCAGGACCGTCCCCTGATCGGTGTTGATTTCATTGTCTTCTTCGTAGCGGGGATCAAGGCCAATCACCCTGTCGTACAGGCTGGTGAGATCGTGGCACACGGCGTTGCCGATGCGTCCGGCCCCGCCCAGCACGACAATGCTGTTCTGGTTGCGATACTGCGGCCGCTCCCGCATTTGCCGCGCGATGTCCCAGATCATGTAGCGCGTGCCAAGACTGCCCTCCACCAACGGTCGCTTTATATCGATGCCTGCTTTCTTTACGAAGTTGGGGAGTCGTCCGACCAGTGCAATCCGCTGCACATTCGGGAAATCCTCCTGCAGACGCTCCATGTACAGGCGGACTTTGTCGGAGTCTTCCTGCAGCTCATGCTCCAGGAATTGTGGGGCGACCATCAAGCCACGCATGTTTTCGTTGCGGATGACCCCCAGTATCAGGTTGAAGGGCAGGCGCCGCGCCATATCGTCGGAGACATAGGAACGGACCTGCTTTTCGTTGCCATACACGGCGAACAGGAACTGGGGCCGGACCAGGGCAAGGAGCAGGGAGCGCAGGTAGGTGTTGGCCAGAAAAACCGCCAGACGACGGCTCTTCTTCCAGAGTGTGCGTTTGCTGGTGGCGCTGAGGCGTTGCCAGAGAGGGGCGACGTCGTAGAGGGCTTTCAGCTCATTGCCGGAAAAGCGCCGATCATAGAACTGTAAGCCGATGTGGGTCTTGCCGGAGTGCATCACGGTGGCAGCGACCTTGGTGCCGGTTCGGTCACGGAACTCGATGTCGATGGTTTCGCCGGCACGAATATGCACGTGCTCCGGTCTTTTCAGACGCAGACCACTGGCGGAAATGTCGAGTGTTGTCGTTTCGAAGGTGCGTCCGGCGTGGCTGATAACGACCGGAATCCGAATCCCTGACCGCAGGTGCCTGCGATATTCCCCATGCATCCTTATCATGGCTTTTCCCTGATCGACTGAAAAACGGGTCAAATGTCCTGTTTACAGCATGGTTCAAACTGCGGAAGGTCGCCATTTTTAAAGACGAATCAGCCCGTTAAATGCGAGGGAAAGTGAGCAGCGCTGAAGCGGGGCGCCGGGGCTGCCTATGGGTTGAGTTCGCGTTGCAGCCAGGCGGCAAGTTGTTCGCCACGCCGGTGCGACACATAGTGCGGCAACAGCAGGCACAGCCGACCGCTGGTTTCGACCGAGCCCCAGGGGGCGATCAGGCGCCCGGAGGCCAGATCGTCCTCCACCAGTAAGCGAGGGGCAATGGCTACACCCAGACCAGCCAGGGCCCCTTCAATCAGGTAGTAGAGGTGGTCGAAGCCCTGGCCCGCTTCTACGGCTTGAGCCAGACGCACCTCATCGAGTCCGTGCGCCTGGGCCCATTGTGGCCAGGCTTGTGGGCGCGAGCGGGTGTGGAGCAGGGGCGTCGTGAATATCGTGGCGGGGTCCTGGCTATCGAACCGTTCGGCCTGATCTGGCCTGGCTACGGCGCAGATGTTTTCCGGGGCGAGTTCGATGATGCCCAGTTCCGCGGGATAAGGCGGCTCGGAGAAAAGGAGCGTGGCGCCGGCTTCACTGTGGCGAGGGTCGAGTTCACTGTCGCTGTCACCGACTTGAAGCCTGATGTCCGGCAATTCCCGGTGAAGCCGCTCCAGCCGGGGAATGAACCAGCGGGCCAGGAGGCTGCCGGGACAGTTCAGGACAAAGGGCCCCTCCTCGGAACTGCGTTTGAGCTCGGCGCAACTCTCGCGCAGGCGGGCGAAAGCATCCCCGACACCCCGTTGAAGCTGCTCGCCCTGATGGGTGAGTCGGATGCCCCGGCCCGCCTTGGTAAACAGAGGCGTGCCGAAGTGCTCGTCGAGGCTGCGCAGCTGGCGGCTGACGGCGCCGTGGGTGACGTGCAGTTCACCCGCGGCAGCGGTCACGCTGCCCAGTCGGGCGGTGGCCTCAAACGCCCGAAGGGCGCTGAGAGGGGGCATGTCCTGGCTCATAAAACGTGACTCCAGCTCACATGTTTATGCAATTCTATCGATTTTTTCCAGCGTTTGCCTTCGTTATTCTCATTTCAGTTCACTCAATCAATGAGCAGGCAGGTTCGTTATGAATCCCTATTCCATGCAGCCAGACGTTAACGGCTTTTTTGGCCAGTTCGGCGGGAGTTTTGTGGCGGAAACGCTCATGCCGCTGATCCAGGAACTCCAGACCTGTTACGCAAAGGCACAGGACGATCCGGATTTCCAGGCGCAGCTGGCGTATTTCCAGCGCGACTATGTGGGGCGTCCGAGCCCGCTGTACCGGGCAGATCGGCTCACTGAGCATTTCGGCGGCGCCACGATTTACTTCAAGCGCGAAGAGCTCAATCACACCGGCGCGCACAAGATTAACAACTGCATCGGCCAGGTCCTGTTGGCGCAGCGTATGGGCAAGACCCGCATCATCGCCGAGACCGGGGCCGGCATGCACGGTGTGGCTACGGCGGCGGTCGCGGCCCGGTTGGGCATGCAGTGCGTCGTTTATATGGGCAAGACGGATATGGAGCGCCAACAGCCTAACGTGTTCCGTATGCAGCTGCTTGGCGCCGAGATCATTCCGGTCAGCAGCGGCACCGGCACCCTCAAGGACGCCATGAACGAGGCGCTGCGCGACTGGGTGACCAACATCGACGACACCTTCTATGTGATCGGTACCGTGGCCGGGCCGCACCCGTATCCAGCCATGGTGCGGGACTTCCAGTCGGTCATCGGCCGTGAAACCCGGGAGCAGATGCTGGATCAGGAAGGGCGGCTGCCCGACTCGCTGGTGGCGTGCATCGGCGGCGGCTCCAACGCGATGGGCCTGTTCCATCCGTTCCTGGCGGATGACGGGGTGCAGATGATTGGCGTTGAAGCCGGCGGGCATGGGGTTGAGAGCGGCAAGCACGCAGCCAGCCTGAGCGGTGGGACGCCGGGTGTGTTGCACGGCAATCGCACCTACCTGCTGCAGGACGAGGACGGCCAGATCACCGACGCCCACTCCATCTCGGCGGGCCTGGATTATCCGGGCATTGGCCCCGAGCACGCCTGGTTGCACGAGCAGGGGCGCGTGGACTATGTGTCGATCACGGACCAGGAGGCCATGGAGGCTTTCCAGCTGTGTTGCCGGCAGGAAGGCATCATCCCGGCCCTGGAAACGGCCCACGCACTGGCGGAAGTCGCTCGGCGGGCGCCGACACTGCCGAGGGACCACCTGATGGTCGTGAACCTGAGCGGCCGGGGCGACAAGGATATGGCCAGCGTCGCCGAGTACCTTGGCGGTTCCAACCCATCACACGCAGCGGAGATGGCATCATGAAAACCACTTCCCGACTCGATCGGCGGTTTGCAGCCACTCAGGCCGAGCATCGCCCGGCGCTCGTGACCTATATTACGGCCGGTGATCCGGATCTCGACACATCGCTGGATATCCTTAAGGGGCTGCCCGCCGCTGGCGCCGACATTATTGAATTGGGGATGCCGTTCACCGATCCCATGGCGGACGGTCCGGCGATCCAGAAGTCGTCGTTACGAGCCCTTAACGGCGGGCAGACCCAGAAAAAGACCCTGGCGATGGTGCAACAGTTTCGCGAGCAGGACTGGGAAACCCCGCTGGTGTTGATGGGCTACTACAACCCCATCTATCGCTACGGCGCTGATCGGTTCCTGCGGGACGCGGCTGAGGCCGGGGTCGATGGCCTCATCATCGTGGACCTGCCACCGGATCACGACGGAGCGTTTTTCCAGGCGGCCCGGGATGCGGGAATCCACATCATTCGACTCGTCACCCCCACCACGAAAGGCGAGCGTCTGAAACAGGTACTGCGGGAGGCGTCCGGTTTTGTCTACTACGTTTCTGTGGCCGGCGTGACGGGTGCCGCATCGCCCACCCAGGAGAGCGTGGAAACCACCCTGGCCGACATCCGCCAACACACGGATCTGCCCATCGGCGTGGGTTTTGGTATCCGCACGGCCGAAGACGCCGCTGCGATCGGCCGGTTCAGCGATGCGGTGATCGTGGGGTCAACATTGGTAAGCTGTGTGGAACATGCCCCATCGCCCGGTGCGGCCAGGGACGCGCTCCACGACCTGACACGCGACCTGGCCGCCGGTGTTCGTCGGGCCCGGTAAATCCTACGGCGCCATGCGCCCCTTGCTGTAGCGTGAACCGGCCTCACGGACGGCGGACGACATCGCCACGGCGTACATCAGTGCGCCGATCACGGCGCCCAGAAGCCACGCATAGCCGGAGAGCTGGCTCATCTCCTCAACCCAGACACTGGAGACTGAAAACAGTGCCCCGATCAGGAAGGCGAAGAGAGCTTTCTGGTTCCAGCCGGCCTCGTAGGCATAGGCGCCTGCCGGATCGCTGCTGTAGAGGTCTTTCAGCGTGAGCTGCTGCTTCTTCACGATGAAGTAGTCCATCACCATGATGCCGTACAGCGGGGCGAGGGTGGCGCCAAGTGTGTTAACGAAGCCGCTGATGCCAATCCGGCTGATAAAGCTGACCCAGAAGCCGCCGATCACCAGAGCAAACAGCGACGTGATCCAGCCGGCCCGTTTGAAGTTGAGCCGGGCCGGGGCCATGTTGGCAATGCCGTTGACGGCGGGAATGAAGTTGGCCACCAGATTGATGCCCACCGTGGCGGCAAAGAACGTCACGGCAGCGATGACGCTGAGCAGGGCGCTGTCGGTGCGCTCCACGATCTGCGACGGGTTGACGATTTTCTCGCCGTAAAGCACGGCAGCGCCGGCGGTGATCAGCAGGGCCAGCGCGGAGAACAGCACCATGTTCAGCGGCAGGCCGATCAGGTTGCCGAGCATCATGGAGCGGTGGCTGCGGGAGTAGCGGGAGAAGTCACTGAAGTTGATCATCACCGCCGCAAAGTACGCCACCATGGTGCCCACGATGGCGATAAAGCCGGTGAATTCACTTTGCCAGGTCGGATGTTCCGGCGCAAAGATGGTCTGGGCGGCGTCCCACAGCTTCCCATCCGACTTCTGCCACAGCACCACCAGCAAGCCCAGCATCACCAGATAAACAAAAGGTCCGGCTAAATTGAGGAAGGTGCCGACCCACTGCATGCCGCGAGAGAAGATAGCGATCTGCAGACACCACACCAGCAGGAACGAAATCCAGCCCAGCAGCGACAGGCCCATCCACTCCGATTCGCTGTGATAGCCCGTGATCGTGACCAGCAGCAGGTAAAGTGCCGTGGAAGCGAAGTACGTCTGTGCGCCGTACCAGAAAACGGCCACTGTGGCCCGCAGAATGGACGGCAGTCGAGCGCCACGGGTACCCATGCTGGCCCGGGCCAGAACCGGGTAGGGAATGCCGTGCTCGACGCCCGGCTTGCCAGAGATATTGACCAGAAACATCACCAGGACACTGGCCGTCAGCAGCGCCAGAAACGCCGTCCAGCCCGTCACTCCGTAGGAAATGAACAGGGAGGCCACCAGGGAATAGCCGAACAGGCTCTGGATATCATTGGCCCAGACGTTAAAGATCTCAAACCAGCCCCACTTCTTTTCCTCCGCGGGCAGCGGAGTGAGTGAGTCGTTGTGGAGTTCATCGGTGATACTTCCGGTGTGTTCGCTGGCAGCGGCCATCGTGCATTCCTCGCGGTAGTTGATGGAGGACATCGGACTGGCACGTACCCAGCATGGAATATGCCAGCCTTGAGCCCTCAAAGGCCGTGTCCGTAGCCTCAGAGCGCCACAAAGCGAGGCAGAGTCGCCAGGTGAAGTCCCGAATGTGCACGATCATGGTGCTTCGGTCGGGTCCGCGCCGGTCCACGAATGGCTGGACCGACTATGGCGATTCCGATAGATTCCGTCCTTTCATTCGCGATAAAGGGAGTTTGCGAATATGAGCCGGCGCTTGAGGGAGAAGTACGAGGACGTCGATCTGACACCGGGGCAGGGCAAGGGCAGTGCCACCGTGTCCATATTCTTTGGGGCGATGGCGTTGTTGGGCGCTCTTTGCTTCCTGATGCCGGAGCTGCTCACCATGCCCGAATTCCGGGCCGCCTATAACCCGGAGGTGTTGCGCTATGCATTGCAGGTGAGCATCGCCATCAGCGCCGGCTTCGGGCTCTACGCCATGGCTCGCCATGAGTCCCCCGGCTATGGGCTCACCGGTATGATCCTGGCACTGACCGCGGCGTTGCTCGCGTCCGGTCGCATTGAGGCACCGGACATTGACAGTCGCGGCCTGTATGTCGGGCTGGATTATTTCGTGCTGACACTGGTGGTCCTGGCCCTGGTGTTCATTCCCCTGGAGCGGGCCTTTCCCAAGGACCGCCAACAGAGCATCCTGCGCAAGGGCTGGATCACGGACCTGAAGTATTTCATGCTGAGCCACATGGGCGTCCAGTTGATCAGTTTCTTCACGGTGATTCCCATCCAGGTGTTCCTGCACAGCGTCACCACCTGGGACTTCCAGCTCTGGATTGCCAGCCAGCCGTTGTGGCTCCAGTTCATCGAAATCCTGTTGGTGGTGGACCTGGGCACCTACTGGATCCACCGAGCCATGCACGAAGTGCCGGCGCTGTGGAAATTCCACGCCATTCACCACTCCACCGAACAGATGAACTGGCTGGCGTCGTCCCGCCTGCACCTGCTGGAAATCCTGGTGAACCGCTTTGCCGGCTACCTGCCCATCTTCGTGCTGGGCTTCGCGCCGTCGGCAGTGTATGCCTACCTGATCTTCATTTCGTTCCACGCCATCTTCATCCACGCCAATGTGCGCTTCCGCTTTCCGGTCCTGCGCTGGATCCTGGCGACGCCGGAATACCATCACTGGCACCACTCGTCGGAAGATGCCGCGATCGACCGGAACTACGCCGGTTTCCTGCCCATCTACGATGTGCTTTTCCGGACGGCGTATCTGCCCAAGCATCTGGCGAGCCGATACGGCACGGTGTCTGATGATATTCCGGAAGGCATTGTGGGGCAGTTCTGGTACCCCTTCCGGAGTTGGGGGAAAGGACGTTCGCGGCAGTAATCTTGGATGGACGGGCTGCCGGGGATGACGCGCGAGGCTTCGGGTAAGGTGTCATATGGTGTCGAGCGCCTGATCTTGAGCTCGGTGTGCTAGCGCACCGACGTTGTGGGCCCGATCGTCTAGCTTGGAGAACAGCCTTTTCGGTTTCGCGGAAAGGCGTCTTCAGGAGTGATGACGATGAAGCATTACAGCCAGCCATCGCAGGCGCAGAGTGAACCTATATCGACCGGCGGCGACGGCTCAGAACGGGATCGTTTACCGGCCGCCTCGACCGGCGGAACAGTCGATAGCCGGCCGTTGACTCCCCGAAGTGGACCCAAGGCATCGCCGGATTGGCCAGAGGCCGCCAGGGGCGACGATGACCTCATGAGCAAGGAGAAAGACTGATGATGAATTTCTTCAGATCATGGCGTGTCAAGGGCAAGTGGAAGCAGCAGGTCGGTGCAGCAAAGCTGGCCTGGGGCGAACTCACGGAAGATGAACTGTTGAAAGTCGAAGGTCGTCAGGAAAAACTCACTGGACTTATCCAGGAGCGATACGGCCTCGAACGTGATGAAGCGGCCCGTCAGGTCAACGAATTCCTTGAAAAACACAAGGTATGACGGCAGTGGTTAACGGGCCGTTGGGTCTATTTTCGTGTTCGGTGCGATGAAGGTGTACGGTAACAGGCGTTCGGTTTCCTGACGGACAACGGCATAGCACTCGCAGCTGAGCTGTTCGAGTTTTTGCCGATCCAGCACCGAGATATGACCGCGTTTGTACTCGATGACACCGAGCTTCTGCAGCTTGCCTGCTGCTTCAGTCACGCCTTCCCGTCGAACGCCGAGCATGTTGGCGATCAATTCCTGGGTCATCACGAGTTTATTGCCTGGTAAACGGTCCAGTGACAGCAACAGCCATCGGCAAAGCTGCTGGTCAATGGAATGGTGGCGATTGCAGACGGCGGTCTGCGCCATCTGCGTGATGAGTGCCTGGGTATACCGCAACAGGAGATTCATCAGTTCACCGTGACGATTGAACTCGTCTTTCAACTGCTGCCCAGGCAGGCGATAGCCCGACCCGCCACTTTGCACGATGGCCCGGCTGGGCGTGCTTTCTCCACCCATGAACAGGGCGACGCCAATCAGCCCCTCGTTCCCGACGACCGAGATTTCGGCGGAGGAACCGCTACGCATGACGTAAAGCAGCGACACGATGCAGTCCAGGGGGAAGTAGACGTGCCGCAGGGTGTCGCCGGATTCGTACAGGACTTTGCCGAGAGGCATTGAGACCAGCTCCAGGTGGGGCTCAAGCCGACGGAATGCGTCCTCAGGCAGTTCCGCCAATATGTGATTTTGCCGAGGATCAGGGGCAGCGTTTTTTGCATCATCCATGCGTCAGCGGATCCAGAACTCAATCAATGGTCTTAAAAGTATAGATGAAATATAGACCGGTTCTGTTCGGTATCGAAAAAAGGCTTTCGGTGAATCCATAGTCGTCTAGGGAGCCGGGCATGGGTCTGGAGCAGACCATGTCCATAACCCCGAGCTTTCGACAGGGCCCAATGTTCCCCAACGAACAGACCGGCCAAACCCCCGGCTGATAACTTGCCTCTATAAAGCCTGACGGACGGTGGGTGACCACCGGCGCCATCCGGATTCCAGTGGAGTGGTTGCGCTATGGATAACGCTGAATGCAATCTTTTTCCCGACCCGGCCCACGCCTGGGATGTGCTGTGCAGCCAGTATCAGGGCCTGACCGGGCGTAGTCTCAAGCACTTTCTCGAAACGACGATTGATACCTCACCACTGGGCATTTGGGTGACTGACGCCGATAACCGGTGCATTTATACGAACCGGGCGTTTCAAACCCTGGCGGGCCGGTCTGCCGAGCAGTCGCTGGGCAGGACGGAACTGTCCTATCTACATCCCATTGATCGCCAGTACGTGACGAATGTCCGACAGTCTGACCCTACCGACAAGACCGTTTTGCGAATGAAAGCCCGTCTGTTGAGACCAGACGGTGAAACCGTCTGGGTCAGGATCAATATCGTCGACTGTCAGGCCGTTTCCACGGTGCTGGGGCAGATTCACATGCTTGAGGACATCTCCGATCAGAAACACCTCGGGATTCAACTGGGCACTTCAGAAAAAACGCTGTTCGAAGAACGCGCCTGCACGGAAGTAATACTCGATGCAATCGGTGACGCCGTGCTGACGACGGACATCCGTGGGGATGTGACCTATCTGAACAGGATGGCTGAAAGCATGACCGGCTGGTCCCTGGCCGAGGCCCGGGGACGCTCTCTGGCCGAGGTGCTCCATCTGATCGAAAGCCAGACACGTTTGCCCGCCTCAAATCCGGCGGTGCGGGCAATGCATGAGGATCGAATGGTTGAGTTCGAAACGGATTGCGTGCTGGTGCAGCGCGATGGGCGTGAAGCCCCCATTGAAGACTCCGCATCGCCCATCCATGGCCGGTATGGCGAGGTGATCGGCGCTGTCATTGTGTTCCACGATGTGACTCAGCCGCGCGCCATGATGAGCGAGCTTGCCTTCCTGGCCCATCACGATTTCCTGACGGGCTTGCCCAATCGCGCCCTGCTGGCCGAGCGCTCTGAACAGGCGATCGGGCAGGCCAGTCGGCACGGAAAACAGGTGGCGCTGTTATTTTTAGATGTGGATTTCTTCAAGAAAATTAACGACTCGTTGGGGCACGCGGTGGGCGATCAAGTGCTTCAGACCGTGGCCGGACGGCTGGTTCAATGCGTGCGCAATACGGATACCGTCAGCCGCCAGGGTGGTGATGAGTTTGTCGTTCTGCTGGCTGAAATAGCCGGCCCCAGTGAAGCGGCCCGGGTGGCGGAAAAACTGATGTCGGTTTTCACAGAAGACCAGTTACTGGAAGGCCATGAAATACAGCTTACCCTCAGCATTGGCATCAGCGTTTTCCCGACTGACGGTGATGATGTCGATACCATCATGCAGAATGCCGACACGGCGATGTATCACGCCAAGGCGCAGGGGCGGAACAACTACCAGTTTTTCGAAACGGAACTGAACATACGGGCCATCGAGCGACTGAACCTGGAGAGTGGGCTGCGCCGTGCGCTTCGCCAGGAAGAGTTCGAGCTTGTGTTTCAGCCCCAGATCGAACTCGCAACAGACAGCATGATCGGGGCCGAAGTGCTGATTCGCTGGCGCCACCCTGTACGAGGCTTGTTGTTACCCGGTCAGTTTATTCCGATTGCTGAAGATTGCGGCCTGATTATCCGGATCGGTCACTGGGTTCTGCACGAAACCTGCCGGCAGATCCGGGCCTGGCTGGATAAGGGGCTGGCAGTCGTGCCGCTGGCCATCAATATCTCAGCCGTTGAGTTCAATCAGTACCATTTCGCAGAACGGGTCCAACGTATCCTTCATGAGACCGGCGTGGACGCGCGGTACGTCCAGATCGAGATTACGGAAAGTCTGCTGATGCTCGATTCGGAGGTCTCGGTGAATACCCTCAACGCCCTGGACGCCATGGGAATCAAGCTGGCCATCGACGATTTTGGCACCGGTTACTCCAGTCTGAGCTACATCAAGCGATTTCCGGTGCAAACGCTCAAGATCGACCAGTCTTTTGTCCGAGACATCATCATTGACGAGGACGACGCCACTATCGTGACGGCCGTTATTGGCATGGGCCAGAACCTTAAGTTGAAGACCCTCGCTGAAGGTGTCGAGACCGATGCGCAGCTCGACTACCTGCGTGCCGGAGGCTGCGACATTGCCCAGGGCTTCTATTTCAGCGGGCCCTTGCTGCCCGAGCAGTTCGAACAGCATTTGCTGCCTTCGTCCGCCACAAGATAAGGAGCGGTCATGTACGCCAGCGCACCGACGCCGCACATCGGCGGGTATATTCTGCTGTGAATGGGGGGCAGAACGGTCTGTCTGTTGAGGCGCGCGTCTGCCGGCTCCATCCAATTCGAGTCTTGAGGACAATCAGATGAACAGATTCCATCAATGGCTGCTCGTCGCGGTCGCCGTGTTGGCCATGATTTTTGCCGCCGGATGTGCCTCCACGTCCAGTCGTGAAGGTACTGGTGAATACCTGGATGACAGCGTCATCACGACGAAGGTCAAAACGGCGATCCTCAGTGAATCGTCCTTGCACGTCACTGAAATCAATGTCGAAACCTACAAAGGCGAAGTACAGCTCAGTGGTTTTGTCGGAAGCGCAGCAGACGTTAGCAGAGCGGCCGAAGTGGCCCGGAGCGTCGGCGGCGTCAAGTCGGTGACCAATGACTTACGGGTCAAGTAAGCCATTGTTGACGCTCCGGTGTTGTCGAGCTGACGTCAGAGACCGTAGGCCCGGGAAATCGCTTCCTTCTCGCCGGACTCAACCAGCTTCCGGTAGGCCTCATTGAGGGCGTTCAGTATGTCCGGATCGGAGTCCTTGTTGACTGCCAGGTACATGGGCGTCTCTTTGAAGACCAATACGCGTTTGAGATTGGTGACATCCGCCGCATCCGCCGCCAGGTAGGGGCCGGCCAGGCCATCCGCTACCCACAGGTCGATCTGATCTTCCACCAGACGACGGGCGTTCAGGCCGTTGTTACTGATGGCCAGCACATCAAAGCCCTTTTCCTTCAGGTAGTTCGTCATGACGTCGCCTTTGTAGCCGCCGATGCGGTACTTGCGCGCGTCGTCCAGGTCATCGAGTTCAATGGACGATCCCGGTTTGGCGAACAGGGTCCACTTGATGGACGACAGGGGACCGACCCAGTTAAAGAACGGCGCGCGCTCATCGGTCTTGGAGACGCAGTAGATCGCGTGGTTGGGATGCTCTTCCGTCCGGTTCAGGCCGTAACTGAGGTCGCGTAGCTTGATGCTGTGCTTCAGGTCGGTCTTGGCCAGCAAAGCCTTCAGGACATCGGTACACAGCCCGGTGATGTCGTCGGCCGAATGGGCAAACGGCATGCCGTTGTTGGTCATGTTGTAGGGCGGGTATTGCTCGGTGTAGACCCGCAGTTCCTCAGTGGCGGTGGCGCAGCCGGTCATCAGCAGCAGACCCAGTATCAGCCCGACTCTTCCTTTCATGAACTCGCTCCAATAATGAAATGACGGTAATGAGAGCACGGCATCATAGTGAACGGGCGTTCAGTCGGATAGGCCGGTTTCTGCTTCTTTACATTTTCACAACATGCTGAAACGCAAGGGGAAAGTGGCCCATGGAGTGGGTTGCGGGTCAATTCGTAGAAACCGGAATGAGCCGGGGTTTCAGCGGTCGAACCGGCGTCTGGAGAGCGGGGACGGACTGATCCGTGGACCAGTCCGTTTCATGGTCTAGGCCAGGTGATGCACCTCTTCCATCCCGTAAACCGGAGTCTTCAGCCCCTCCTTGCGGGCCTTCAACTGCAGGGCGAGGTACAGGGAATAGTGGCGTGACTGGTGCAGGTTGCCGCCGTGGAACCACAGTGCCTCCTGCCGGGTCGGTTTCCACATGTTGCGTAGCTCGCCTTCCCAGGGGCCCGGATCCTTGGTGGTGTCCGATCCCATTCCCCAGCATTTGCCGACCTTGTCGGCCACATTCTGGTTGATGATCCGGGCGGCCCAGCCGTTCATGGAGCCGAAGCCGGTGGCGTAGACGATCAGGTCCGCCGGCAATTCAGTGCCGTCAGTGAGGGTGACCGAGCGAGGGTTAATGCGCTCGATACTGACGCCGCTCTTGAGCTTGATGTCACCGGAGGCCACCAGCTCGGAGGCGCCCACGTCGATGTAATAGCCCGAACCCCGGCGCAGGTATTTCATGAACAGACCGGAGCCGTCGTCACCGAAGTCGAGCATGAAGCCGGCCTCTTCCAGGCGTCGGTAAAAGTCGGCGTCCTGTTCAGCCACCTGCTGGTAAACGGGAATGTGGAAATCCGGCATGATCCGGAATGGAATGGAGGCAAAGGTGAGGTCTGCCTTCTCGGTGGTCATGCCGCCTTGAACGGCTTCCTCGGAGTACAGGCCGCCCAGGACCCGGTCCATCAGCGTGTCGGACTTGATGATGTGGGTCGAGGATCGCTGGATCATGGTGACGTCGGCGTCGTTTTCCCAGAGTGCCGCGCAGATGTCGTGGGCAGAGTTGTTAGCACCGAGCACCACGCACTTCTTGCCCCGATAGGCCTCGCCGCCCGGGTGCTTGCTGGAATGGTGCTGCTCGCCCTCAAAGCATTCCATTCCCGGGATATCGGGGATGTTCGGGATGCCGGACATGCCGGTGGCCAGCACCAGCTGTTTGGGGTGCAGGGTAATCCTTTCGCCGTCCCGAACCACGTCGACCACCCACTCCTGGCGATCGTCGTCGAAGCGGGCGCCGGTGCATTCCGTCGAGCTCCAGTAATTGATCTCCATGATCCGGGTGTACATCTCCAGCCAGTCACCGATCTTGTCCTTGGGCGCGAACACCGGCCAGTGCTCCGGGAAGGGCAGGTAGGGCATGTGGTCGTACCAGACCGGGTCGTGCAGGCACAGTGACTTGTAGCGGTTGCGCCAGGAATCGCCGGCCCTGGGATTGCGCTCGATGACGATGGTGGGCACATCAAGCTGGCGCAACCGGGCCGCCAGACCGATGCCGCCCTGACCACCGCCGATGATGACGCAGTAGGGCTGGCGGCTGTAGCCCAGTTCACGCTCTTCTTCCTGGCGCGCTTCCAGCCAGGTCTGGCGGGACTTGCTGGCACCGTGTTGGGCGCCCTTGGGTCGCAGGAAGTTGCGTTTTTCGGGAAACGCTTTCAGCTCCTGCATGGTGGTTAACAGGGTCCAGGCCTGGCCGTCGCGCAGGCGGAGATGGCCTTTGCACAGGGCGTCTTCGGTCTTGAAGGTTATCCACGCCTCGGTCACGCCGTCCTGCTCGGTAGCGTCCTCGGACACGCGCCACTGGCAGGGGCGGGTCCGTTTGGCGGTGTGTTCAAGCATGTCCCGGATGGCTGTCCGACCTTCCAGGGTTTTGATGTTCCAGGTCATGGCGACCAGGTCGCGCCAGAAGCCGTAGTCTTCGAACAGGTTGGCGGCCTGTGCCGGCTCGTCGGATTGAAGGACTTCCTCGAAGGCATCCAGCCATTGCTGGGCGACCTGGGTCGGGGTTCGTGCTGTTTCTGTCATGACGGTTCTCCAGGGTTGTCTTGTTGTTGTGAGCCCGGTCCGATCGGGATTTGGGAATGACCGGTGTCGACAGGGCTTCAGCAGTTGGCGTGCCAAACCGTCATTGGGTGTCGTCCCTGGGCGACAGCCTCTTGATTATGCGGAGGAATTTTGAAATCCATTGACGCTGGGTACGGGAAGCAGGTTGGTCGCGGGGCCCCTCCGGGCGTTACACCTGTAATGCCGGTGGGGAAAAGGGATAACACCTGTAAAACCGCGACTGGTACCAAGGAAGGATGTCGCACTCTCGGGCAGCCAGCGTATGCTGGTGAGGTGTTGGAGCAGTATCTCTCGTGGACGACAAAAACAACACCGGAGTGATGCAGGAGCCCGCATGACAACCCAGCAGCTTGAACGGCGGCGTCACATCGACACCGTCCTGAACGTCGCCGGCGATATCGCCCCGGCCGACTGGCCCACCGGCATGGAACTGATCGGCCGTTCCTGGAAACGCTGTATCGAAGAATACGGCCTCGATCCCGCGCGTCCCCGCAGTGCGCGCATTGTGACGCAGCAGACGCTGCGGGAGCACCAGGACTCGGTGGACGAATTCCTGAACGTGGCGCGGGCCGGCGTGGAGCAGCTCTATGGGGCAATTGCCAAACTGGGCTACGTCCTGCTTCTGACCGATCACCGCGGGATTACCGTGCAGTACCTTGGGGACAATCGCTACGACCGGCTCCTGCGCAAGGCCGGCCTTTACCTGGGGGCCGACTGGAGTGAACAATACGCCGGCACCTGCGCCGTGGGCACCTGCATCCAGGAACAGCAGGCACTGACCTGTCATCGCGTGGACCACTTCGACGCCACCCACATCAACCTGACCTGCACGTCGGCGCCCATTCGCGATCCGGCCGGCAACCTGCTTGCCGTGCTCGACATTTCGGCGCTGGACTCGCCCCATGCCCGCAGCAGCCAAAACTTCGCGTTACACCTGACCCAGCTCTACGCCCGCATGATCGAGGACGCCTACTTCCTGCGGCGTTATCGCCATCAAATGATCTTCCGCTGCGATACCTCCCGGGAGTTCGTGCAGGTCAACGGCCAGTATCTGTTTGCGATTTCCGAAGAAGGGGCGATCGAGGCCACCAACTCGGCCGCCCGGGGGTTGATGGCCAAGCCGCAAGCATCGGCGGATGGGCCCTCCAACGTGACGACCGTGTTCGAATGCGACCTTCAGGACATCTGGAGCATTCCGTACGACCACGACGACCAGGTCAAGGCGTTTCGCCATGCCGCCAGTGGCGAGACTGTCTTTGCGGCCCTGATCCAGCCGCGCCATCGCAATGCGGTTTCCGTGTCGGCTGTAAGCCGGGCAACGGAAGAGAGCGTGCTTGAGCTGGACGCACTGGCGGCGGACGATCCGGTGATGCGCCGCACGCTTGGGCTGGCCAAGCGGTTGCGCAACCGGGACGTGGGGCTGCTGATCCTGGGCGAGACCGGCACGGGCAAGGAAGTGCTGGCCCGGGCGGTGCATGAAACCAGCCGTCGTGCCCGGCACGCGTTCGTTGCTGTGAACTGCGCCGCGATACCGGAATCCCTGATCGAAAGTGAACTGTTCGGCTATGCGCCCGGAGCGTTTACGGGCGCGCGCTCCCGGGGCATGCGGGGGCTGATCCAGCAGGCCGACGGCGGGACGCTGTTCCTGGATGAGATCGGCGACATGCCGTTGCCGCTGCAGACCCGGTTGCTGCGGGTTCTTGCCGAGGGGGAGATCCTGCCGGTAGGTGCGGACAGCCCGGTGAAAGTGAATTGCCGCGTCATTGCCGCCACCCACCAGAACCTGGAGCAACGGATCGAGCGTGGCGACTTCCGGGCGGACCTGTTCTACCGACTCAATGGCGCCACGCTCCGTTTGCCTTCCCTGCAGCAACGGGCGGACCGACAGCATGTCATCCAGCGGGTGCTTGCCCGGCTTGTCGATCAGGGCCAGCTGCCGGAGGTGCGTCTGCGGGCGGATGCGATGAGTGCGCTGCTGGCCTACCACTGGCCCGGCAATATCCGCCAGTTGGTGAACGCGCTGACGTTCGCCGAGGCCACCTGTGACAACGGCGAAATCACCGTCAACGACCTGCCCGAGGAGTGCCTGCGGGACAAGTCTCCCGCCGGGTCGTCGGCGGATAGCGCCGGCCCGGGTGTCGACAGTCCGTTGCGCGCTGCCTTGCAGGCTGCCGACTGGAACATTTCCGAGGTGGCCCGGGAATATCGGGTGTCCCGGCCCACCATCTATCGTTGGATGCAGCAACAGGGCATTGTCCAGCCACGCTACGCCGGCAAGTAGGGCAACGCTACCGCGCGTCTTCCGTCAACGCGCGGCCCGCTTGATCACGGCGTGCCAATCCGGCGATACCGGCAACCTGACGGTTTCCCGCAGTGCGGTCTCGATACCCCGGGCATCCGTTTAATGCAGTTTGAACTTCGTAACCAGTCCATCCAGCGTCTGGGAGAGTTGCTGCAACTCGCCGCTGGACTCGGTGAGCTGATCGGCGATCTGCGCCGTTTCCACGGTCAACTGGTTGATGTCGTGGATGTTCTGGTTGATCTCGCCAACCACGGCGGACTGTTCTTCTGTGGCTGTGGCCACCTGGACGTTCATGTCGCTGATCTGGCCGATGTGCGAGGTAATCTGCTGCAGGGCCCGGTTGGCTTCTTCGGTCTGGCTGACCACCGACCGGCTCTGTTCCTGACCCCGGTGGATGGCGGCGACGGTCCGCGCCGACTGCTCCTGGAGCTGGTCGATCATCTTCTGGATTTCATCGGTTGAACTCGCAGACCGGCTGGCGAGGTTACGCACCTCATCTGCGACGACGGCAAAACCGCGACCCTGCTCGCCGGCCCGTGCTGCTTCGATGGCCGCGTTCAGGGCCAGCAGGTTGGTCTGCTCGGAAATCCCGCGAATGGTGTCCAGGATGCTGCCGATGGAATCGGTCTGGGTGGCCAGGGAACTGACGTCCTGGCTGACCTGGTCGATTTCGTTGGACAGTGTCGCCACACCCCGGCTGGCCAGTTCCACGAGCTTCGCACCCTCGTGGGAGGTCTCATCCGCTTCCTTGGCGGCCTGCGCAGCTTCGGAGGCATTACCGGCAATGCTTTCGACGGTCGAGCCCATCTCGTTGATTGCCGTGGCAATCTGCGTGGAACGGTCCTGCTCGTGGATGCAGTTGCGGTGCGTCGATTCCGCCTTGCTGGCGACGGCATTGGCCGTGGCCGCCAGTTGGCGTGAATTGTCGGCAACCGCCTCGATGGCCGAGCGGATCTGGCCGACGAACTGATTAAAGTTGGCTGCGATATCGCTCAGTTCGTCGCGGCCGCTCAACTCGATCGACGATCCCAGGTCCAGCGTATCGGCTGCGGTGCTGATATGACGCTGGAGCCGATCCACACGGCGGTTGAGGCGGCGCAGGAACAGCAGGGCCATTGCGATGGACGCCGCGAGGGCAATGGCGATCAGGACCATCATCTGGTTACGGCTGTTCTGGTAATTGACCTTGCTGGCCTCATAGCTGGCGTTGCCCTGGGCGAGCAGCCGGTCGAGCAGGTCGTTCACGATCTTGCGCATCTCGCCGTAGCTGGCGGCATAGTCGTCCTGGTAGATGCGGTAGGCCGAGTCCATGTCGTTGCTCTCGATGGCCTTCAGCATCGGCGTTAGTTCATCGCGTTTGACGGCGGTGAAGGTGTCGATCAGCCTCTGTACCTCGGCCCGGATCTCCGGATTGACCTGGGCATCCAGGGCCTGCTGCAAGGCACTGTCCATTTCCGGGATGTCCTCGGTGCGGGTTTCCTTGACGCGGGTCATCACGCCTTTCTGATCCTGCAAGGCCGGCACGGCCTGTAGCAGGATCATGTCGAGCCCCACGCGCATCCGCGGGATCCGCGAATTGACTTCCGCCAGGGCCCGCAGCGGAGCGCTGGTGTTCTCGGCCAGACGCTCGGTCTGGTCCTGCATGCCGGACAACCCCCGTAACCCTGCCCAACTGACCAGCAGTAACACCAGGCAGGGGAGGGCCACGACGGCGACGAATTGGGTTTTCAGGGTCATTTTGTCGAAGATCAAAGCACGCTTCCTCGAAATGGGGCCACCGGTTCGGGTGACCAATGCATAGACAAAGACAGCTCGCCGGGTGGGACCGGGAGCGGTGATCATGAGAAGAATGTTTGGATCGTCGGCGGTGTCTATGGCGTGACGGGTGTCCCGTATACGCCCGCCTGTTATGTCTGGAGGGACCAGCACTGTTGTGGGAATAAGCTAACCCGTTGCAGGGCCGGAATATATAGTTGATTTGTTACCGTGTTTGGATGTGGCGTAGCCGTTTCCCGCTGGTGAATGCCGCTACTCCGGGGCGTTAAGGCGTGTGTTTGCGGATTACTGCATTGAAGCGTTCCACGACCGCATCGGGAACGTCCCTGGAAAAGAGGTAATGCAGCGGGTCGGTGACCTGTTCCTGGATGATCAGCCGCTTCAGGGGGTAATCGGATGTCTTTAACAGCATCTGGGCAACGCTATCCTCGATGACGAACCCATCCAGCCGGCCCCGGGCCAGCATTTCCACCATCTGTTCGTTGCTGCCCAGGCGGATCAGTTTTACCGCTGATTGGTTGTCCTCAAGAACGCGTTCCATCTTCTTGCCGTAGAAATCGCCGCGGAACAGTCCCAGGTTACGGCCCCTGTTGCCGGGAGCGGACTGGATCCAGCTACCCAGGGACACCGATCTTGCCGTGGACGGCGTGTTATCCAGGGTCATCAATACGAACTGTTCCTGCCGATAGGGCAGGGAATACTTGGCGAATGCGGCGCGCTCTTTCGAGTAGCCGGCTCCGTAAAGAAGGTCCAGTGAGCGGTTCTCCAGCATTTTCAAGGCCCGTACCCACGGTACCCGGAGCATCTCGATCTCGCACCCGGCGGCATCGGCGGTGGCGATCAGCAGATCGTACTCAAGCCCTTGGAATTCCCCGTTCTCGTAAACGATGTAAGGGGGCCAGTCGTCCCAACCGACCCGGAGACGACATTCGGCGTGGGAGGCGGCGGCAAGGAGAATCAGGCCCACACCCAGCAGGCTGGTCAGCAATCGGTGAATCCGGGTGTGAGTTTGCAAAGATTTTCTCATCAATAGCAAATGCACTTATTTTAAGTGTAGTCTTTCCTGCCGGATGGCTCCATGCCGCGTTACGCCATTTGTTGAGTGGCCATTCCCATCATGAAGCGGACCAGATATTGCAGAGGCGCTCTCGAATTGGCGCCAGGACTTCCCGTCGGTTTCGTCAGGCGATACCCTGCACAGCCTGTTACGCCGGGGTGCCATGCTTAAGTCGTGTCGGGAGGCTGGTCCATTTGTCGTAGACTGGCTGTTGCATCGATAGGGTGAATGAGCGGATGAAAGTCTTTTGCGGGAGGCCCGTTGCGGGCCGTTGGTCTTGGCTGCTGGCAGTGGTGTTGTCGATTGTCACAGCGTTCTCCGCCGGGGCAAACCCGCTCGAACGAAGCCAGCAGACCATCGTGGTCGGTGGCGACCATTATCATCCACCCTATGAGTTCATCGACGAGAATGGCGAGCCCGCCGGGTATAACGTGGAGCTGACCCGGGCGATCGCCGAAGTGATGGGGATCGATGTCCGGATCGAATTGGGTGAATGGTCCGACATGCGGAAGAAACTGGCCAATGGCGACATCGATGTACTTCAGGGGATGTCGTACTCCGAGGAGCGGGCCAAGACGTTCGACTTCTCGCCACCCCATGCCATCGTGAATCAGTCGATTTTTGCACGACGCGGCGATCCCGCCGTGGACGTCGACGGCTTGCGGGGGAAAACGGTGATCGTCCAGCGGGGCGACATCATGGAAGACTATCTCAAGGAACATCATGTCGGTGCCCATCTTGTCCCGGTCGACACCCATGCCGATGCGCTGCGGATGCTGGCTTCCGGTAAGGGGGATTATGCACTGGTGGCGAACCTGCCGGCGCTTTATCTGACGCGCCAACTGGGACTCTCGAACATTGTGCCCGTCGCCAGACCATTTTCGCTGTGGTACGGGTACGCCGTCCGCAAGGGTAATTCAGATCTTCTGGCCCAGTTCTCCGAGGGGCTGGCCATCCTCAAAAACACCGGGCGATATCAGGAGATCTACGATAAATGGCTCGGGCCGCTGGAAGACGCCGGTCAGTTCCCGTGGAAACGCGTCGGCCTCATCGGGGCCGCTGTGTCCGGTGCGTTGCTGCTCATCCTCGGCACGATCGTGATCTGGAACCGGACTCTCCGGCGCGAGGTCGAAAGTCGTTCCCAGGCCCTGCGCGAGCAACAGCAGCAGCTCATCCAGGCCGACAAGATGGCCTCCCTGGGCATCCTGGTTTCGGGGGTCGCCCATGAAATCAACAATCCCAGCAGCCTGCTGTTGCTGAACCTGCCGGCCCTGCGTGATATCTATGCCGATTGTCTTGAAGTCCTTGATGCCCATTACCGCGAGCACGGTGATTTCACGGTGGGCGGGCTCGACTATTCCCGAGTACGGGACGAGATCCCGCTGATGCTCGACGAAATGCTCGAAGGCAGCCAGCGCATCAAGCGGATCGTCGGCGATCTCAAGGATTTCTCCCGCCAGGGATCGGCTGAACTCGGGGAAGCGCTGGATCTCAACGCCGTGGTCCATACCGCGATACGGCTTGTGGAGAATTCGATTCGCAAGGCGACGGATCATTTTGAGACCGATTACGAAGCCGACCTGCCTTCGGTGACGGGCAACGCTCAGCGCATTGAGCAGGTGGTGATTAACCTGGTGCTCAATGCCTGCCAGGCGCTCGACCACCCGGAGCAGGGCATTCGCATCAGAACGTTCAGTCAGGTCGATGAAGCCGGGCATTTGTGGGTTTGCCTGGCGGTCGAGGATCAGGGATGTGGCATCGGTTCCGATGTGATTGGACGGGTCACCGATCCTTTCTTCACCACGAAGCGTGATCAGGGAGGCACTGGGCTGGGCCTGTCCGTGTCGGCCGGTATCGTACTGGAGCATCAGGGGAGCCTGACCTTTGACTCGACGCCGGGCGGCGGGACGACGGCCCGGGTGTCGCTGCTGGCCGCTGACCGGGGCGATCACGTTGCCGCGGTCCCACCGACACAGCCATAAATTTCCCGACTGGATAACACAGCACCGGAGCTGCACGCGATGACGAAGAACCTGTACCCCTCGTTCGGTATTCTGCTGGTGGACGATGAGCCGTCTTTCCTGCGTAGCCTGGGCATCGCACTGGAACGTGGGGGCGGTATCAACAATGTCTTTCGCTGCCAGGACAGCCGCGATGTGCTGGATATTCTCGATCGGGAGCGCATCGGCCTGGTGACCCTCGACCTGACGATGCCCCATGTGAGCGGTGAAAGGCTGCTGACGCGAATTGTCGAGGACCACCCCGATGTCGGCGTCATTGTCATCAGCGGACTCAACCAGGTGGAGACGGCGGTCCGGTGCATCAAGCAGGGAGCGTTCGACTATTTCGTCAAGACGGATGAGCAGGACCGTCTGATCGAGGGCATCCGGCGGGCCATTCGTCTCCAGGAATTACGCGAGGAGAACCAGGCGCTCCGACAGCGGGTGCTGTCGGATACCCTGGAACATCCCGAAGTGTTTGCACCGATCGTCACGGACGACAAGGGCATGCGGGCGTTGTTCAAGTATCTGGAGTCCGTGGCCTCCAGCAGCGAGCCGGTCCTGATCTGTGGGGAGAGCGGTACCGGCAAGGAGCTCTTCGCGCAGGCGGTCCATACGCTGAGCCGTCGCAAGGGCCCGCTCGTCAGCGTCAATGTCGCCGGACTCGATGACAACATGTTTGCCGATACCCTGTTCGGTCACCAGCGAGGGGCTTTTACCGGAGCCGAGACATCGCGGGCAGGGATGATCGAGCAGGCAGCCGAAGGGACCCTGTTCCTGGACGAAATCGGGGACCTGAGCGTGGCGTCGCAGGTCAAGCTGTTACGACTGCTCCAGGAAGGAGAGTATTATCCATTGGGGAGTGACCGGCCCAAGCGTCTGCGAGCCCGGGTCGTGGTTGCGACGCACCAGGATCTGGCGCAGAAACAGTCGAGGGGGGAATTTCGCAAGGACCTCTACTATCGCCTGCGCACCCATCCGGTCTATGTGCCACCGTTGCGGCAGCGTAAACAGGATATCCCCTTACTGTTGGAGCATTTCCTGGAGGAAGCCGCCGAAGCCCTGGGGAAGGTCAAACCCACCGTGCCCCGCCAATTGCCCGTGCTGTTGTCGAACTATGATTTCCCGGGGAATGTCAGGGAGTTACGGGCGATCGTTTATGACGCCATGAGTGTCCACCAATCCCGGATGCTGTCGATGGAGGTGTTCAAACGGGCGATTCACTTCAACAGCGAGGAGTCGGAATCCGGCGCCATGGAGCCCCGCCCCGTCTTCGTGGCCGATGCGCCCCTGCCAACGCTCGACAGCGTAGCCGATTTGCTGGTGGACGAAGCGATGGCCCGGGCCGAAGGCAACCAGTCGATTGCCTCGCAACTGCTCGGCATCTCACAGCCGGCCCTGAGCAAACGTCTCCGCAAACGGCGTTCGTGATTCCGGCTTCACGAACCCCTATAACCTCGCCAACACCTATAACGGCCGTTCAGTTTATAAGTTATTGAATGTTAAAGGTAAAGTTAAAGTAAGGCAGTGGTCGTCGACCACAGGTTATAGCACTTCCATTCTCATCACGACAGACCTCGTCTTTCACTTCTCTTTTAAAAACAGCAGGTTGAATTCTCCCTGTCCAGGTGGCACCGCGCTTGCTACCCAAGCCGGACTCTCCGACAGCCGCCGCCGGCGGGGCCGATGCCCTGTATCCGGTCTTCTCGCTGCCGGGGAGCACACGCTGACAACAACAAAACGTGGAGACTCCTGATGTTGGAACTGCTCAACGATATTCTTTGGGGCAAGGTGCTCATTGCCATGCTGATCGCCGTTGGTATTGGCTTTACGGTTGAATCGCGCTTCGTACAGTTTCGCTACTTTGGACGAATGTTTCGTATCCTCGGGTCGGGCCAGGCCTTCAGTCGGGAAAAGGACGGCCATCTCAGTTCATTCCAGGCGCTGCTGCTTTCAGTCGCCGGCCGCGTGGGCGGTGGCAATATTGCCGGTGTCGCCGTGGCCATCACCCTGGGCGGCCCCGGGGCAGTCTTCTGGATGTGGCTCGTGGGTCTGATGGGCATGGCCACCAGCTTTCTCGAATGCACACTGGCCCAGACCTATAAACAGACGGAGCCGGATGGCTCGTATCGCGGTGGGCCGGCCTATTACATCGTCAAGGGCATGGGCAAACGCTGGACCTGGCTCGCCGTTCTGTATTCTATCCTGCTGCTGGTGACGTTCGGCTTTGGCTTCACCGCACTGCAGTCCTATTCGATCGCCGTGTCTTTCGAGGATGCGTTTGGCATACCGGCACTGGCCACCGGTATCGGTATGGCAATCCTGGTCGGCCTCATTATCTTTGGCGGGGTGAAGCGCATCGCCCGGGTTGCTGAGGTACTGGTTCCGGTGATGGCTCTGGGTTACCTGATGATTGCCGTGGTCGTGCTGGCCATGAACATCGCCGACGTACCGGCCATGCTGCTGCTGATCGTCAAGAGTGCGTTCGGGTTACAGCCGGCTGTTGGCGGCGGCATCGGTGCCGCCATTCTGATGGGCGTCAAGCGCGGCCTGTTCTCCAACGAGGCCGGCCTGGGGAGTGCGCCGAACGTGGCGGCTGTGGCCCATGTCCCGCACCCGGCGAACCAGGGTGGGGTCCAGGCTTTCTCGGTGTTCATCGACACGCTGGTCCTGTGCACCTGCACCGCATTGATCATCCTGCTGGGTACGACTTATGACCCGGCACATGGCGCAGACATCGGCGGCGTGGCGCTGACTCAGGCCTCCCTGGCCAGTCATGTGGGGGAATGGGGGCGTGATTTCGTCAGCATCGCACTGCTGTTGTTCGGCTTCAGCACCATCCTCTACAACTATTATCTGGGCGAGAACAGCCTGAATTTCTTCAGTCCCGAGAACCGGAAGCTCTTCAACGTGTTCCGGGTGGCTGTCATCGTGTTGTGCGGCTGGGGGGCCACCACGGACCTGCACACCGTATTCGGGTTCGCCGACGTCACCATGGGGCTGCTGGCACTGGTTAACCTGTTCGCCCTGATCATGTTGATGCGCCCCGGCTTGCGCATCATGCGGGACTACGATCGTCAGATAAGCGCTGGCGAACCGCAACCGGTCTTCGACGCCACTCAATTTGCGGATCTGGACCTGGATCCCGAAGCCTGGCCGGCCGACCGCAACCGCGACCGGGGCCATCGATCCGCATCCGGCTACGCTCCCGGCGAAGCCGCTACAGCGGACTATCGATAAGGGTGATGCTGCCCCGCCGGTCGGTCGGCGGGGCAGCCATCCGCCGTGGCGGGGAGCGGAAGGATTGCATGGGTTGGACGGAATGGATGGGTGATGACGGGAACATCTGACAACGTGCAGGCATGGCTGGACGAGATCAATCAGGCAGCCCGGACCCGTCTCGGTCAGGGACAGGTGGCGGATTATATTCCCGCATTGGCCGAGCGTGATGCCAATCGTTTCGGTATTGCAGTTTGCACCAACGATGGCCAGGTATTTGAGGCGGGCGACGCGCAGATGCCCTTTTCGGTCCAGAGCATTTCGAAGATCTTCCTGTTGACCCTGTCCTTGCAGGTCTACGGCAACCGGCTCTGGGAACGGGTGGGGATGAATCCATCCGGCATGCCTTTTAACTCACTGACGCAACTGGAAGCGGAGAGAGGGATTCCCCGTAACCCCTTTATCAATGCCGGGGCCCTGGTTGTTGCGGATCACTTTGTCAGTGCCTATGCGACACCCGCACAGCATATCCAGGATGTGGCCCGGAGCCTTTCGGGCAACGCCAGCATCCTGATCGACCAGCATGTGCTGGCGTCCGAGTGGAAGCACCGGTCCAGGAATGCCGCAACCGCCTACCTGATGAAATCGTTCGGCAACATCGCCAACGAGGTGGACGATGTCCTCCGGGCCTACTTCGCGTGCTGTGCGCTTGAGATGAGTTGCGTGGACCTGGCGAGGGCATTGAACTACCTGGCGACAGGCGGCTACGCCCACTGCCAGAACCAGCAACTGATCTCTTCGGACCTGGCCCGCAGGATGAATTCCCTGCTCTTCACGTCGGGTATGTACGACGCCGCCGGCGAGTTTGCCTATCGCGTCGGGTTGCCCGCCAAGAGCGGCGTGGGCGGAGGCATCGTGGCCGTGGTGCCGGGGCGGTTTACCGTCTGTGCCTGGTCCCCGGCGCTCGACCGGAACGGCAACTCCGTCGCCGCGCAGTATGCGTTGGAACGCCTTTCCGACTACCTGCCGTCCTCCCCGATCGTGCCGGGGGATTCGCTGGCAGTGTGATGCGGCCATGCTCTGGCAGGCGCCCTCACGTGAAGGCCGGGTCAGTCCACGAAAACCTTCACGAGCAGTCACAATCGACGAACAGGCATCGCCGCTTGCCGGGGCAGGGCACAACTATGTCGTTTTTTGTTAACGCCTGTGGTGGTCTGGCCGTCGCCCGCTACAATCAGAAAACGGTAAAAGCATGTGAAAGCTGGGGATCGACAGTCTGCCGGCTGGTGATTTTACGCGCATTGATAAGTAGCATGACGAACTTTAAGGGCCCCGGATACTCTTCAGATCGGCGGCGCCCTGAGCCGGCGATCCATGGAGAGTCGTCGCAGATCAGGCGGTGCGAATTGGCAGGGACTGTCAGGCGTGCTGAAGCAATCTAGCGAGAGAACACGCTATGAAAATCAAGTCGAAGTTGCTGACGGCGCTCCTTGGCACCACCCTACTCCCTGTTCTGATTGTTTCCTCACTCACTGTCCACAACGCCATCGACCGGGCGGAGCAGGATTTTGTCGAGAACAGCACCACCAATATTTCCATCGTTGAGGATTCCTTTCGCAACTTTTTTGATGTGATGGGGTACCAGGTGTCCTTCCTCGCGGATTCGCCAGCGGTCCGGAATGTGCAGCAGGGCCCGATATCCAAGTACTTCGGCGAAAAGCAGCGACCCGCCGAAGTGGCCCGTCAGAATGGCGGTCGGGAAAAGGCCATTTTCGATCTGTTCAGCGGCATCGGCGACAACAACCCCATGCTGGGTTACGTCTACATGGGCGACAAGGACGGAGGCTACCTCGAGTGGCCCGGGACGGCGGGCTACGGCGACTGGGATCCCCGCAAGAGGCCCTGGTTCGATATGGGCAAGGAAGGCAACTACACGCTTGTCCGTCGCGATGGCTACTACTGGGAACCCGATGACGCGGTCTACGTGTCCGTGATCAAGGGCTTCAAGAACATGACGGGGGATTTTGAAGGGGTCGTGGCCATGGACGTGTCCCTCAAATCCCTGACCAATATGGTCCAGAAGGTCAAGTTGGGTAAAACCGGTTACCTGATGATGATCCAGGGGGATGGCAAGATCCTGGTGGATGGTGGCAATCCCGACAACAACTTCAAGGCCCTGTCGGATATGGATGCGGACTATTTCTCCCGCATCGCCCAAACCGACTCCGGCGTTATCGATGTGAGCATCGACGGTGTCGATTACGAAGCCAACATCTACCAGTCTCCATCCCTGGGATGGAAGATCGTCGGCCTGAAGCAATCCAGCGAGATCTTTGCCAGTGCCTGGGAAGTCGGGCGCAATACGGCCGTCATCAGCGCCATCCTGGTGGTTCTGTTCGGTCTGCTCGGGCTCTACATCGCTCGCCGCATAGTCACGCCGATCAATCAGGTCAAGGACAACCTGAAGACGATCGCCCAGGGCGAAGGCGATCTGACGACGCGCATCAGCGTCGAATCCCGGGATGAAGTGGGCGAGCTGGCGGAATGGTTCAACCAGTTCATCGAGTCGACGCGCAAGATGATTGAAGACATCAAGGCGACGTCGCAGGAGATGGAAGGCGTCTCGACCCGGACCAATTCCAAGTCCGTTGAATTGTCCGAGAGCGTCTCCACCCAGATGTCTTCGATTGAACAGATCGTGACGGCGGTGACCGAGATGGCTGCGGCTGCCAACGAGGTGGCCACCAATTGCGTCGACACAGCCTCGATTTCGGAACAGGGATTGGCGTCGACGCTCTCAGGCAAGGAGGTCATCAAACGGAGCGCGACCAGCGTCGAGGCGTTGGGGGAGCGGATTCGCTCGTCCAACGAAATGATCGTGGAGCTGGAAAAAGAGACCGGCAATATCAACAGCATCCTCTCGGCCATCCAGGACATTGCGGAGCAGACGAACCTGCTGGCGCTCAACGCGGCGATCGAAGCCGCGCGGGCCGGCGAACAGGGACGCGGTTTTGCCGTGGTAGCCGACGAAGTCCGGAACCTGGCCAAACGCACCCAGACGTCCACCGAGGAGGTCAACCAGATACTCGGCAACCTGGTACGCCGGACCAGTGATGTCTCGTCCGCGATGACTCGGAGTGCCGAAGAGTCATCGACCGCCGTTGCCTTGTCGGGGGAAGCGTTGGAGGCGTTCAACAGCATTGAGGATGCCGTCGAGCGGATCCGCGATGTCTCGACCCAAACGGCCAGTGCCGCTGAAGAGCAGCATTCGGTCACCGAGGAGATCAACCGTAACATTGTGACCATCAATGATTCGGCCAACGAAGTGACTGAGGTGTCGAAGAGCGTCGAATCGCTGTGCTCGGATCAGGCCGACCTGAATCTTCGCCTGACCCAACTGGTCTCGCGCTTCCGGACCTGAAGCAACGACGGGTCGATGTCTCGAAACGGCATCCTGTCAGCCGCTGCCCCGGTGGCGGCTGATGTGTGACGGTCAACGCCTTATTCCGGTGTGACAGTGGCGCCGACGAAGGCGTCCCGATTTCACCTTTTTTCTGACTCGTAGGCCGGCCGCGGGGAAGGTCCGGCCTCATCCCCGAAGCGCGCTCCGTATAGTTCCACCATCCAGTCCACGAACACCCGTACTCGCGGTGACAGTTGCCGGCGGTGGGGATACACGGCATGGATGGGCATGGCCGGCTTTTCCCAGTCGGCCAGCACCTCCACCAGCTCACCACGATCCAGTGCCGCCTCAACATGGAAGCGCGGCAGCTGTATCAAACCACAACCGCGCAGGCCGCCGACCACGTAGTTTTCCGCGTCATTGACGGCCAGCCAGCCGCCCGTGTTGAAGGACACCGTTTGCCCGTCGATGACCAGGTCCAGAGCCGCGTCCGGCGCGGAGTACCCGGAGACGAAATGCACGCTTTGATGCGCGCTCAGATCCTCCGGCGTTCTTGGAGTACCCATACGGGCGAGGTAGTCCGGACTGGCGCAGATGACCTGAGACAGAACTGCCAGGCGACGGGCAACCAGTGTGGAATCCCCCGGCACACCGCCACGGACGGCACAATCCACGCCTTCGCCGACCAGATCCACGCGACGATCGCCACTGGTCAAGATCAGGTCCAGTCGGGGATAGCGTGAGCGGAATTCGTCGATGCGCGGTAACACGATGTGGCTGGCGTGAGTGCCATGCAGCTCGACGCGGAGAACGCCGCGCGGGTTGCTGGCGACCGGGCGCAGCTCGGCCTCGGCTTCCTCCAGGTCGGCAAGCAGGCCGAGGCAACGTTCGTAGAAGGCCTGGCCTTCTGCCGTGGGGCGTACCTGACGCGTTGTACGCTCCAGCAGTCTCACGCCGAGTCGGCTTTCCAGTTGCTGTATCGCCAGCGTAGCCGTCGCACGCGGAATGTCGAGGGCATTGGCCGCACGGGTGAAGCTGCGGCTCTCCACAATGCGGGTAAAGAGCGCCATCGCGTCAAATCGGTCCATAACGATTGTTTATTCCGAGTGAATAGTCATGACAGATTAGCTGATTTATCCGCATACCTGGAATGCCAATAATGGACTCATCCATTCAACAGCAGGAGTCCATGACATGACAAATACCCAACCTGTCGCGCTTGTTACCGGCGCATCCCGCGGTATCGGCCGCGCTGTGGCGATCCAACTGGCTGACGATGGCTTTGCCGTGGTGGTCAATTACGCCGGTAATGTCCGGCTGGCCGAACAAGTCGTGGCTGACATTGAATCCCGCGGTGGTCGGGCGATGGCCGTCCGGGGCGACGTGGCGGATGCAGCCGACGTCGATCGACTCTTCAGCCAGGCGTTGGAAGCGTTTGGGCGCATTGACGTGGTGGTTAACAACGCCGGTGTGATGGCACCGGCAACCATGACCACCCAGAACGTCGAGGTGCTTGACCGCATGGTGTCGGTCAACCTGCGCGGTAGCTGGCTGGTGATGGCCAAGGCGGCTGAAACCCTCGGCGAGGGCGGTCGCATCATCGCCTTCTCATCCAGCGTATTGGCCAAGTCCTTTCCGGCCTATGGCGCCTACATTGCCAGTAAAGCCGGTGTGGAAGGACTGGTTCGGGTCCTGGCCAACGAGCTTCGTGGACGGGGGATTACCGTCAACGCGGTGGCACCGGGGCCCGTGGCGACGGAGCTGTTCTTTGAAGGCAAAAGCCAGGAACAGATCGATTCGATTGCGGCCAGGTCCCCCATGGAGCGCCTGGGTGAGCCGGAGGAAATCGCCGATGTGGTGTCCTTCCTCGCCGGCCCCCAGGGGCGTTGGATCAATGCACAGGTTCTGCGCGCCAACGGTGGCATGGCCTGATATTCCGGTCTGTAGGACCACCACAATCTAAATAGAAGGAGATAACCATGCCGTTTGCCAATTATAAATTCCCCGAAGGTATTCTGGATCACGTCCGCAAGGAAGAGATCATCCATCGCACGACCGAGATGTTTGTCGAGTATTTCGGCGAGGAGGTTCGACCCTACACGATGGTGCTTGTTGAGGAGGTGAATGATGGCGGCTGGGGGCGTGCCGACGAAACCCTGACGCTGGAGAAAATGGGCCTTGCGAAACCGTCGTCGTGAGCGGGTTCAGTGCCACATGATGTTCGAGGCCATATGACGTTGTCGGAGCGCTATCGTCGACCCCCGAGAAAGTGATAGCGTGGCGACACGGCCATCGATCTAAGGTTGGTCGAGACGGTACCGCATTGAGGGTCAATCATGGATGTCACTTCCATCGCCAGTTTCAGTACCCAGCTCAGCCAGAGCCGATTGCAGGAGCAGGTGCAGATCCGTGTGTTGAAGTCCGCCGAGGACATGGCCCAGGCGGGCGCGCTTCAGTTGCTGGAGAGCGTGACGGCCAATGCGCCTGTGACAGCGACAAGCGCCAATCCGAACATTGGCGGGCAGGTTGATATTCGTGTCTAGTGTCCCGTTTGGCCGGACAGAAAAAGCCCCATGGCGCTTGCGCACCATGGGGCTTTTTTACGCCACTACTATCGACTTTCGAGGGGCCGGAATTCGCCGTCGGACTGGGTCGCCAGGCTGACCACGTAGATGGCAATCCAGGCGGCAATGAAGCCCGGAATGATCTCGTAGACGCCGGGGCCGCCCATAAAGCTGCCGTTCAGACCCAGCGAAATCCAGATGATGACGGTGAGGGCGCCGACAATCAGGCCGGCTACCGCGCCAGCACCCGACATGCGCTTCCAGGTCAGCGACAGGATCATCAGCGGCCCGAAGGCGGCACCGAAACCGGCCCAGGCGTTACTGACCAGACCCAGCACCTTGGAGTTCGGGTCGCTGGCGATGAAGGCGGCCACGATGCCCACCAGCAGGACGCAGACCCGGCCGACCAGGACGCTCTCCTTGTCGGACGCTTCCTTGTTCAGGAACAGGCGGTAGAAGTCTTCGGTCAGCGAGGACGACGACACCAGCAGCTGACTGGAGATGGTACTCATGATGGCGGCCAGCAAGGCGGCGTATAGGAAGCCGGTGATCAGCGGATGGAACAGCAGGTCGGCCAGCACGATGAAGATCGTTTCCGAGTCGCCCACATCCAGGCCGTTACGAACCGCGTAGGCGCGACCGAAGATGCCCAGGCTGATGGCGCCGATCAGGGAAATGGCCATCCAGGTCATGCCGATGTTCCGGGCCTTGGGGACGTCTTCAACCGTTCGGACCGCCATGAACCGCACGATGATGTGGGGCTGGCCAAAGTAACCCAGCCCCCAGGTCACCGCCGACAGGAAGCCGACGAACGTGAGCCCGTTCGTCCACGACAGGAAGTTGGGATCGACCGTAGCCAGCGTTTCCGACGCCTGGTCAAAACCACCGCCGCCGCTGCCAAACAGCACCACTGCCGGCATGATGATCAGGGCCAGCATCATGATGCAGCCCTGCACGAAGTCGGTCAGGCTGACCGCCAGGAAGCCACCGATGACGGTGTAGGTCAGGACGATACCCAGGGTCAGCCAGACCCCGATGGAGTAGTCGCTGATGACGGAGGAGTCGATGAGCGACCCGAAGGCGCTCATGAAGAGCTTGCCGCCGGCGACCAGGCCGGAAGCGGTATACACCGCAAAGAACACCACGATCACGATGGCCGATACGGTGCGCAGCGCCATGGCTTTCGTCGGGAAGCGATTCGCGAGGAACTCGGGGATGGTCAGGCTGTTGTCGTAGCGTTCGGTCTGTTCGCGCAGTCGGGGTGCCACCACAATCCAGTTGATGAAAGCCCCGACAAACAGGCCGATACCAATCCAGGCTTCAACCAGCCCGGTGGCATACAGGGCCCCGGGCAGGCCCAGGAGCAGCCAGCCACTCATGTCCGAGGCACCGGCGGACAGGGCCGCTACCGCGGGGCTGAGCTGCCGTCCGCCCAGCATGTATTCTTCGGATGAAGACGTGGATTTACGCCAGGCATAAAAGCCGATGGCGAGCATGAGGACAAAATAGAGTAGCAAGCTGATCCAGACACCTATTGCCATGAGTTCCTCCAGTTATTATTCGGCCGGTCCGCCCCGGCCCCTTAATGCGCCAGCTGTTCAGTGCACGCGTGGTCGTCCCATTCGATAGGCCCGCAGAACGACGTCTGACAATCCGTGTGGTCAGTGAGTTCATCCCGATAAACGATGAAGCGACGTCCTCGGCAAGCGTTCGTAAATGGTTGTGTCCTCTATAGTTGTAGTCGCAAGAGGCCGTTTGCTCAATGCCAACGGGTTGGCAAATATGATCTAAGTTGTCTTGGGGCGGGTTGTTTCAGGGCCCGTTGACATGGATTCGTGAGGCTATTGATGTCTGAAAGCGTGTTTCTGACGTCAGTCGTCTTTGTTCTCCCAGCGGCTAGAACAAGCCCATCTGGGGCTGCTCGGCGTCGAGGTTGAGCGCCTCCAGTTGGGGCAGGCGAGCCTGCAGCAATTCACTCCAGAGCGCGGCCAGCGACAGCGCATCGCCGTTGTCCGGCATGTGCATGAAGACGTAGGGCCGCTGACCACCTTCGATCCAGCTGGCGACCTTCTCCACCCAGGGCTGCAGGAACGGGCGGTTGGCTTCCAGGACCGGATGACCGACGTAGCGGATTACCGGCGGTGCCTCGACCGGCAGCACATGAACCGGCACCTTCGGCTTCTTGCGCTGGGCATCCACGATGATGTCGTTCTCCGGTTGGGCGCTGAACAGCGCCCGGCTGTCGAGACAGACCCGTGCAATCCGTCGCTCCCGCAGCCCCCGGTTCAGGCTTTTTTCGGCGTCCCCTTTGCTGAAATAGGCCGCATGGCGCACCTCGACCGCGCAGGTCAGCGGCTCGGGAAGCGCGTCGATAAAACGCCACAACCGATCCAGGTGCTCCGGCCCGAAGGCAGCGGGCAGCTGCAGGAGGAACGGGCCCAGTACGTCCTCCAGCGGCGCAATGATGTCCAGGAACTGGTTGATCTCGGAAGTTGGTCCGGCCAGCAACGGGTCGTGGCTGATCGCCCGCGGGAATTTGAACAGGAACCGGAAGTCCTCCGGCACCTGCGTTCGCCACTGGGCGCACTGGGCCAGGCTGGGCGTGGCGTAGAAGGTGGTGTTGCCCTCCACGGTATTGAGAACCTGGCTGTATCGCTCAAGCGGGCTGCCTCCGGCGGGAAGCTGGGTGTTCCACTTGGGATCGGACCATTGGGGGCTGCCGAGGTAATACGGGCGTGTCATGGGAGCGTCACGAAGCTGGCCAGGTTGGCAGACTATTCTACCGATATGGCCGGCAGGATCGACCCGGGAAGGGGCTCATGGTGGGTAGAACGCATGCTCACTCAGGGCGCCGCGGATCTGTTCCACCACCGCGTTGCTGAGCTGGCGGTAATCCGGGTAGGGCGTTAGCAGGAGCTTCCTGTCGGGATCAACGGCCACTTCCGGGCAATCGGTGAGCGGTTCGGCGTTGTGGGCCAGTGTCCTGAATCGCTGCAGGTTGTCCTTCCCGCCAATCCAGTGCCAGGTCGGTTCGCCGATCAGTTCGGGGGCGAAGCACAGCGCGGTTTGCCGGAACAGGCCGGTGTCCCGGAACGCTCGCCAGTCTCCGGCGGCGGGGCTGGCCATTTTGGCCAGCAGGGTGACGATCTTGCGCCAGTGGTTGGAGTTGGCGGCGATCAGGTCGCCGGCGCTGGGCTGATCGACCAGTTGAGACAGTCCGTTTGGCCTGTGAGGCAGGTACAGGACCAGGCTTGGGTGGGCCGGTCCCAGGTAGTCAGTCCGCGACATGTTGCGATGTCTCCAGTCCTTCGATAAACCGATGCAGGCAGGGATTGGGGTTGTCGGCGTTCCAGTAGACGCCCTGTTCCACCTGCGGGGATTCGACCAGCGGCAGGAACGCCGCTCCCGCCAGTTGCATGCGGCGCATGGAGTTCGGCACCAGTGCCACGCCCAGTCCCTTGGCCACCAGGTTGACGATGGTCTGCTGAAGGTGGGCCTCCACCCGTATGTTGGGTTCGAAATCGTACAGTCGGCAGCAGGCGGTCACGGCTTCGTGCAGGGCCGGCGCGGTAGTGCCCGGGAAGGTAATGAACGGATCCGGCGCGAGATCACCCACCGACACGATCGTGTCTTCCGCCAGCCGATGTGTCTCCGGCAGGACCGCGCACAACGGCTCGTGGAACAGCGGGCGGTACTGAAGTGTGTGGGCAAAGCGCAGCGGAAAGCTGATGCCCACATCGGCGCTGCCGTTCACCAGCGCGGCGTGCAGGTCCCGGGGCAGGGTTTCGTCGAGGGCCAGTGCCACGTCGGGATAGGCGTCGGAAAAGGAGGCGACCAGTTCCGGCAGGATGTTCCAGGCGGCGTACATGGTGAACGCGATCGTCAGTGTGCCGCGCTCGCCTTCGGCGGCCGCCCGGGCAGATTGGACCGCAACGTCCAGGTCGTCCAGCAGCCGGCTGACATCCATCCGGAATTGCTCGCCGGCCGGCGTCAGGCCCACTGAACGGGAGTGCCGCCAGAACAACGGCGTGCCGATACTCTCTTCAAGCGCGGCGATCTGCCGGCTCAACGGCGGCTGGGTGATGTTGAGGCGCTCGGCGGCCCGGCGAAAATTGAGCGTGTCCGCGAGGACCAGGAAGCTGCGAAGCTGGCGGATATCCATAAGCGATGCTGAATAGGTATCAGTGGATTATTTTTATAGCATTAGACGGTATCGATGGCCAGGCGTAGTCTTAACCGTCTTTTCGAACCCCTCGTGCGAGCCTGCCAATGACGGCTGTTGTAAACGTGTTGCTGCCCATTTTCGGGCTGATCCTGGCCGGTTACGTCTGCCGGCGAACCGGCTGCCTGGGCGAAACGGCGGCTTCGGAACTCAACCGCTTCGTGGTCTGGCTCTGCCTGCCGGCGCTGCTCTTCACCGCCACGGCGACCGCCTCACTGGATGCCATCTGGCACCCCGGTTTTATCGCGGTGGTGTGTATCGGCACCCTGTTTGTCTTCGTGATCACGGTGCTCTATCGGTGGCGTGGTGAGCGGCACCTGGCCGATGCCAGCATCGATGGATTGAGTGCCTCCTACGCCAATACCGGCTACATCGGTATTCCGCTTTGCGTGCTGGTGCTTGGGGATGAGGGGCTGGAGCCGGCGCTGGTGGCTACGTTGATCGTGGTCTGTGTGCTGTTTTCCATGGCCATTGTCTGCGTGGAGGTGGGGCTGCAGAACGAAGGGTCGGTCTATCACGCCGTGCGCAAGGTGCTCGTCGCGCTGGTCAAGAACCCGCTGGTGGTGTCGCCGATTCTGGGCGCCGGTTGGGCGGCTTCGGGGCTGGCGCTGCCGGAGGCCGCCAGTCGCTTCCTGGATATGTTGGGGGCTGCCACGACACCTTGTGCCCTGGTTTCCCTGGGGGCCTTCCTGGCCCACCGCGAACGGGGCCGGGCGCAGGGGGCCGCGGGTCTGGTGGGGATCAAGCTGATCGTGCACCCGCTGCTGGTGTGGGTGCTGGCCAGCTACGTTTTCCAGTTGCCGGCGCTCTGGGCCAAGGCCGCGCTTTTGCTGAGTGCGCTGCCCACCGGAACCGGCCCGTTCATGTTGGCGGAATATTACCGCCGTGAAGCCTCGGTGGTGGCCAGCAGCGTCCTGCTGTCGACGGTGGGTTCGGTGGTCACGCTGTCACTCTGTCTGTACTGGCTGGGGTGACCGGGCGGCCGCCAGGTGGTCGATCAGCGCCCGGGCGAACGGCGAGGGTGTGACGCGCGGATTGGTGCAAATCTTCAGATCCCTTTGGGCCCAGTCTTCCTTCACTTCGATGAGCGCGAGCGGTTGGTGGCCAAACGGCTTCACCGCTTCCCGCGGCACCAGCCCGATCCCCACGCCGGCCGCCACCATGCGACATACCGCCTCGAAACTCTTCACCTGCACCCGGACGTTCAGATGCGCACCGAGGCTTGAAGCCATGTTCATGGTGAACGTATGGATGGCCGACCCGGCGTGCAGCATGACGAACGGTTCGGACAATACATCCTCGAATGACAGGGCAGGGGCGTCGTCCAATGTGTGTCCCTGCGCCGTGATCAACACCAACCGATCTTCCCGGTAGGGCACCAGGGTCACGTCCTGGTGATCGTCGTGCTCCGCCACGATGCCGATTTCCGCATCGCCCCGGGCGACGCCGGCGAGGATGTCACCGCTGGTCTGCTCCTCAAGGTTCACGCTGATCTGCGGGTGCTGACTGAGAAACGCGGCCAGATCGTTGGGCAGGTAGCTGTGGATGGCATGGGTGTTGGCCCACAGCCGCACATGTCCCTGGATGCCTTCGGCATAGGGCGCCAGGTCGGAGTGCATCTGCTCGAGCTTGGCGAACACCTGCCGCGCGTGGCGCAGGAAAATCTCGCCGGCCCGCGTCAATTGCACGCCCCGGGCCTTGCGTTGCAGCAGGGAAGTGCCCAGCGAGCCCTCCAGAATCTTGATCCGGTGGCTTGCCGACGAGGGCGCCAGGAACACGCGTTCGGCACCGTGGGTCAGGCTCCGGCATTCGGCCACCGCAATGAACAGTCGTAGATCCGTCAGGTTGTATTTCATGAGAAGGATTCGAAATAAACGAAGGCTCGTGTGCTGAAAACGCAATTCTATCAGTGTTTCGTGAGTCATATGATTCAATTTCTTGAATCTTCGAAGGGCGAGTGGTTTTGATGCGTAGGCAGGTTTCTCCCCGGCAACTGGGTATCGGGCTGGCGGTGCTGGCGGCTTTCGGTTTTTCGTTCAAGGCGATTTTCGTCAAACTCGCCTACCAGGCGGCGCCGGTCGACGCGGTGACGTTGCTGTCGTTGCGGATGATCTTCTCGCTGCCGCTGTTCCTGATCAGCGGCTGGGCCTACCTGCGCAATGGTCCGACGCTGGGTGTCCGGGACTGGATGCTGCTGATCTTTCTGGGGCTGGCAGGGTATTACGGCGCCTCGATCCTGGACTTCCTGGGGTTGCAATATATCTCGGCAGGGCTGGAGCGGGTCATCCTGTTTACCTACCCGACCATCACCATCCTGATCGGTTTGCTGTTCCTGAACAAACCCGTCAGCGCCAAGCTGGTCGCCGCCCTGGTGCTGTGCTATGCCGGCGTCAGCCTGGTGTTTGTCAGTGACACGCAACTGGCGGAAGACAGTCGTGCGCCCTGGATCGGTGCGGGTCTGGTGTTCGCCTCGGCGGTATCTTACGCGTGCTACAACGCCTTTGCGGAAGTATCCATCACCAAACTGGGGGCGGCCCGGTTCTCGGTGCTGGCACTGGTGGTGTCGATCGTCGCAGCCCAGATTCACTTCCTGGCGGTGAACCCCGTCCGTGACCTGATTCAGCCATTGCCGATCTACGGCTACTGCGCGGCCATGGCGCTGTTTTCCACAGTCATGCCGATTTTTTTCCAGTCCGGTGCCATTCAGCGCATTGGCGCCGGGCCGACGGTCCTGGTGGGCATGTTGGGGCCGATCATGACGATTTTCTTCAGTTGGCTGTTGCTGGCGGAACCCATCACCTGGGTGCAGATGGCCGGCACCGCGCTGGTCCTGTTCGGGGTGTATCAGCTCCGGCGGGCGTGATGCGAGGCGGTTCGCATCACGCGTCGGTCACAAGCTTGCGGGCGCCTAATGACCTTTGCCGGTTAGCTCGTTAACGGTAGCTGCGTCTATCGAACGGTCCTGACCGCCCCAGGTCTGGCGCAGGTAGTTCACCAGTTCGGCCATCTCGGCATCACTGAGCTGGTCGGCAAAGCCGGGCATCGCCTGCATCCGCTCGAAACCGTTGAACGACTGGGCACCGATGCCGTCGTGGATCACCTTCACCAGATTGCGGGCGCTGTCCAGGCGTAGGGTGGTGTTGCCTTTCATGGCGACCGCCACATGGGGAATGCCCTCGCCGTCGGCACCGTGGCAGCCGGCGCAGACGTTCAGGTAGTGCCGGCGCCCCGCGCTGTCGGTCTGTTGGGTGTCGCTGGCCTTCACCACCGTCGCTTCGGGCGGGGTGTCTCCCATCAGGTAGACGGACATGGCCTTCAGGTCTTCATCGTGCAGGTGGCGGGTGCTGTGATGGAACACCGGGTACATCTCGCTGAACATGGAACCCTGCTCACTCATGCCTTCGCGCAGGAAGGTGCGCAGGGCTTGCGGAGTCCAGCCGCGCTCCGCGAGTGGTTTGGCGTTCAGGTCGGGAGCCTCGTAACCACCGATGACCGCCCCCTGCAGATGCTTGTCCCGGTCCACGGCGCCCAGGCTGTTGCGCGGGGTGTGGCACTCACCGCAATGACCCAGCACATCCACCAGGTACTGGCCGCGTTTCCAGGTGTCGGACTGCCCGTCACTGTCCCGGGCGTCTTTACCGGCGAACATGACGTTCCAGAAGTTTAGCGTCCAGCGCATGCTGAACGGCCAGCTGAGTTCGGTTTCCGGCGCCTGGATGTTCACCGGCTTGAGGTTCATCAGGTAGGCGTACATGGCGTCCGAGTCCTCTCGGGGAATCGTGTGGTACGCCGTGTAAGGCATGGCCGGGTAGAGCTGGGTGCCGTCCGGGAGTTCGCCTTCGGTCAGCGCGTGATAGAACGCGTCGGCACTGTAGTCGCCGATGCCGAACTCCTTGTCCGGGGTGATGTTGGTGCCGTAGACGGTGCCGAACGGTGTCTCGATCGGGCGGCCGCCGGCGTAGGGGGTGCCGTCTTCGCGGGTGTGGCAGGCGGCGCAGTCGGCGGCACGCACCAGGTACTGGCCCCGCTCCAGGGTGTCCTTGTCGGCGCCGGCCGCCCAGGCCGGGGTGGTGCCCAGGCACAGGGCGAACAACGTTGTGAGGGCGCTGCGATAACGCATGATCAGCTCCTCCCCGTGGTGGTGCCGGGTGTCTTCAGTACGGCGTCGCGGACGGCTTCGAAATAGCGCACGTAGCCGGTACAGCGGCAGATGTGGGACTCCAGCGCTTCGCTGATGGTGTCCTCCAGCTGTGACCGCGGCACCGGCTCCCGCTGCAGGCGTTCCACCAGCACCGTCGCCGCGTTGACGAATCCCGGTGCGCAGTAACTGCACTGGAAAGAGAAATGCTCCAGGAACTGCTGCTGCACGGTGGACAGCGCCTTGACCTCGCCCGCGTCGTCCCGCTGGGCGTGTCCTTCCACGGTGCGGATGGCCTTGCCGTCGAAGAAGTGGGCGCCGGTGATGCAGGTGCGCACCTCCTCGCTGCTGCCGTCCGGGTTGTCGACGATCACGGTGCAGGCCCGGCACATGCCCTGGCCGCAGCCGAAGCGGGTGCCGGTGAGGTTGCGGTACTCGTGCAGGTAGTCGAGCATCATCAGCTCTTTGGGAATGTCTTCCACCGGCTGGGCATCGCCGTTGATGGTCACCTTCAGCGGCCGCGTCGAAATCGTCATTGTGTTGGGCTCCTCCGGTGTCATAGGACCTCCCGGATCTTGTCCGGCGTGATGGGCAGGCTGCGGAAATGGTGGCCGGTCGCGTGGGCGATGCCGTTGCCGATGGCGCCGACAATGGGGATCATCACCACCTCGGCGATGCCCTTGGGCGGATCGGTGCGCGACAGCGGCGGCAGGATTTCCGAGGTCTGCTGCCAGACGGCGACCTCGCTGGCCCGGGGCACGTGATAACGGTTGATGTTCCAGGTGCCGTTGCCGGGACCGTCCTCGTACAGCGGCATTTCCTCGTAGAGGGCATGGCCGATGCCCATGGCCGCGCCGCCCTGGATCTGGCCGGACACCAGTTGTTCGACGATGGCGTTGCCGCATTCCAGGAACGTATGGTGGTTGAGCAGCGAGACCTTGCCCGTGCCCTTGTGCACTGCCAGTTCCACCAGTGCGCCGCAGGCGCTGTAGTAGGTGACGCCGGCGTTATTGCGCTGGGTCGGCGGGATGTAGAGATTCTTGCGGGTCAGCAGGTGATAGCCGCGCTTGCTGGACATCAGAGCCTTCTCCTCGTCGGACGCGCCCTGGCCGTACTGGACGGCGAGGCCATCCAGCGGCAGGTTCTCGGTGCGGCCGTTGATGTCGTAGTCGGCCCGGGACCACTCCCAGCGGTTGAAGGCGTGGGTGATGGCGCCGGTCACCAGCCCCATCTCGTGGGCGCGCTTGGCGAGGAATTCCAGCGACAGCGGTTCCATGCCCCGAGCGGTGAGATGACCGCCTTCCCAACGGGCGTTCTCTTCCCGTACCACATAGGGCGCTGACTGACCGCCGCCGATGCCGCGCTGCCAGTAGTCGACGGCGGCGGGCCACAGGCCGTGGCGGAAGATCACCCTGGCCGCCTCCAGCGTCGGGAACGAGAAATAGTAGGCGGAGTTACTGGCGCTCGAGGCCTGCAACAGCAACGGCGTCCAGCGCGGATCCCGGGCGGCCTTGTCCTGTTCGTCCTGGGACATGAAGTACGGGCTGGCGGTCTCGTACATCTGCATGTCGTCCCATTCCATCTCCGCCGTGCGCACCTGATCCGCCGCGCGTCCCAGCCAGGTGGCGACCACCGCGGCCTGACCGGTGGAATAGCCGGTGCCCATCTCGGCGCCGGTGTTGCGCAGTTCGATGCGGCCTTCCGGCGTCAGGCGGACCTCGGAGAACGCGGATTCGGCACCGTGACCAAAGTCCTTCTGCACGCAGGCAAAGCCCACCCCGTAATGTTCCTCGGGATTCTGGGCTTCGTAGGTCCGCTTGCGGTCTTCCCGGCCGGTCCAGATGGCGTGCTTCCGGGCCTTGTGCAGGATCTCCTCGCCACGCAGGTGGCCGGCCGGAATCGCGCCCTGGGTGTTTTTCATGCCGCTCTTGAACACGTTGCGCAGGCGCAGCTCGATCGGGTCCATCTTCAGCTGGCCGGCGATTTCATCCACCATCAGTTCGGTAGCGGACATGCTCTGGATGGTACCGTAGCCGCGGAACGAGCCAGCCTCCGGCATGCGGGAATAGATCGCCGTGGCCGTCAGGTCGCTGTTGGGCATGTAGTAGATGGACTGCGCCGCCGTGGTGCCGACAAAGGCCACGGAGTTGGAGAAGTTGGCGCGCCCGCCGCCGTTGGCGGTCAGGTCCTGCTTGAAGATCTGGAACTTACCGGTTTTGCGGTCCACCGCCAGCCGGTTTTTCATGGTGAAGGGATGGCGCTTCATGGTGGCCTGGAACTGCTCGTAGCGGTCGTTGGCCAGACGCACCGGCTTGCCGTCGGCATACAGGGCGGCAATCAGCCCGTAGTAGGGGAAAATGGTGGCGTCCTTGGACCCATAACCCACCGTGTAGGCCGGATGCAGGAAGAAGCGCTGGCTGTTGAAGCGGCTCTTGGACAGCAGCTCCGGCATCCAGTTGACCAGTTCCTGTGGGGACTGGGTGCCACAGACCACGTGCATGTCGCCCTTGTCCCGGTCGAACCAGCAGTTGGCGTTGTCCGCCTCCATCGCAAAATGGTCGGTGTACTGGGAATGGTATTCGCCCTCGAACACCAGCCAGTCGTCGGGGGCGTTGTCCAGTTTGTCCTTCAGCTGGTTGGCATAGAACATCGCCTTTTCGGTGTCCTTGCCGTTTTCCAGGGCCTCGGGCCAGACCGGGTGGCGCTTGCGGAAATCCGGGTAGAGCACGGTTTCCTGCAGGGCGGAGAAGGTGTCCTCGGCAAACGGCGTGTCGCCGCCGACGCGGATGTAGCGGAACGCGCCGTAGGGAGATTTTTCCGGCAGCGGGGTCTGGTCGCCGTAGACCACCACATCGTCGGCAAAGCGGATGCGGTTCTTGGCCAGCCGGTAGCGGGGAAAATCGTGGTAGATGAGCATGGCCACCGGGTAGCCCAGATACAGCGGCGTCTCGCCCTTGGGCAGGAAGAATTCAGGGCCGAAGAAGCGCGGTACTTCGATCTGGTCGCGGGCCATGTCCTCGGCGGTCACGATTCGGTCCGGCATCAACCCCGCTTTCTCAAGGCGGCTGAGATCGATGTCCTCGAAGCGGTGATCGCAGCGTGTGGCGCGGATAATGAACGCATGGGACTGTTGGTCTGGCCAGTGCGGCATGTCTTTCGCACGGATGTCCCGGGCAAACACTTTGCTGCCGGTCACCTTGGCGATGCCGTCGAGGCGGAAGCGCATGGTACTTTCCGCCAGCTGCCAGTCTTCCCGGGTCGGTGACAGGACCCGCTCCTCGAACAGGGCGCCAAAGGCGTCGCTGCCAAAGGGTGCGAGGTAGGCTGTCACACCGGCGATGGCGCTGCCCTTGAGAAAGGCGCGCCGGGATATGTGCGATCTGGACATACCGAGATCCTTCATCGGTGCAAATGATAGGAGACCACTATAGTTAAAACCTGACCGTCTGCACAGGTTTGTGCGGCCGCCTTTGGAGAATGCAAAGCAAGCGGGCCCTTGGATAAGGGTAGTGCACGCAGGGGAGAAGACCGTTGAAAAATCCGGATTGGCGGGTTGGGCCGTGGCCGGCAACCCGCCGCTTCACTGGGTAGACGTTAGCTGAACGCTTCTTCCCGGACACGGGCGTTCGATTTGGCAGGACGTTTGGTCGGTCGGGTGCCTGTGTGCTTACGATAAGCCAGGTCGTAGTCCTTCAGTTCGAAGACGTTCAGTCGCCGCTTCAGTGCTTTCAAAGACCAGGGCCAGGCGGCGAAGTTGCGGCCGTTCTGGTCCAGGTAGTAACTGCTGCAACCGCCGGCGTTAAAGACGGTGGTCTGCAGGTTTTTCTGGACCTTCCGGTTGTGCTTTTTCAGCACCTTCCGCTTGATCGTCAGCTTGCTGATGGATCGGCGCTTGATCTTCCAGAGCCCGTCGATGATGTAATCCAGTTGGGCCTCGGCCAGGCGGATGAACGAATCGTAGACCAGTACGTTAGGACCGAGAATCAGGAAGGCATTGGGCACGTTCTCGATGGTCGCGCCCAGGTAGGCCTCCGGCGAGCTGTCCCTCCACAGGTCCGCCAGGCGTTCGCCCTTGTCGTTGAAGACCCGGTTGCCGATGGGCGGATGCGACACGTCAAAGCCCGTCCCCCAGATGATCACGTCCACCTGCCGGCGCTCACCGTTGGCGGCGATCACCGTGTTGCCGTCGACGGCCACCAGGCCGCTTGGGATCAGCGACGTGTTGTCTGCATGCAGGGCGGGGTAGTAGTCGTTGGCGAACAGGATGCGTTTGCAGCCGAGCAGGAAGTCCGGCGTGACCGCCTTGCGCAGGGCCGGGTCGCTGATCTGGAATTTCAGCAGTTGTTTGGCGGCCTCGTTGATCGGCTTCAGGACCTTCGGGTTGCGCAATCCGAAATTGATGGCGTTGAGTGAGCCGGCCACCGCCTTGCGCCAGCCCTGCTGGATCGCCGGGAACCGCTCGATCGCCTGTTTGGCGGCCTCACCTAACGGCAGGTCCGGTTTGGGCAGCACCCAGGGTGCGGTGCGCTGGAACACATGCAGTTCCTTGGCCTTCGGCTGGATCCGGGGCACGAACTGGATGGCCGAGGCGCCGGTCCCGATCACGGCGATGCGCTTGCCGGTCAGGTCGTAGTCGTGATCCCAGTGGGCGGAGTGGAACATCTTGCCAGTGAACGTTTCCAGTCCGGGAATGGGCGGTGTTTGCGGCTCGGTGATCGGGCCGGTGGCAAACACCACGGCTTTCGCGAGGTACTGGCCGTTGCTGGTGTCCAGGCACCAGAGGTGCCGGTCCTCATCCCATACCGCCTGTTCCAGCTCGCAGTTGAATTCGATCAGGGGCGTGACATCGAAGTCGTCGCTGACGGTTTCCAGGTATTCGAGGATCTCGGGCTGTTTGGCAAACAGCCGGCTCCAGCGGCTGCTCGGCGCAAAGGAATAGGAATAAAGCGAAGAGGGCACGTCACAGCCGCAGCCCGGATAGGTGTTCTCCCGCCAGGTGCCGCCGACTCGGTCGGCCTTCTCGATGATCTTGAAATTGTGGTAGCCGGTTTTCTTGAGCTTGATCGCGGCTGCGAGCCCGGAAATGCCGGCGCCCACGATATAGGTGTCGTAAACAGAGGGTGTATTCATCGCTATTGGCTATCGCTTTTTGTGGGGACCGTCGGTTGCCCGTCGCATCAGGCGCGGACGGGCGGAACCACTTCTTTGACGAGATAGGGGGCCAGCAGCCCGGTCTCGGGGTTCAGCAGGCGCTCCTTGTAATAGGCCAGGTATTCGGACGTGTCGTGGTCGTTGGGGTGGAATCCCGGGCGCAGGTAGTCGAACACGTGACCGAGGGTGCTGCCGTAGATGCCGTCCTTGCGGCCCATGATCAGCCCGACGCTGCGCCGTGCATCCTTCCAGAAGCGACGGCTGAACAGGTTGCGTGGCCGGCGCAGCACCGGAATGCCGACGCCGCCCAGGGCCACCAGGAACCAGATGGTGAACAGGGCCATGGCAAAGCCGCTGACCCGCAGGGCGTAGTTGCCGTTCAGGGTCTCGTAGACGTCGAAGGCGATGTCCTTGTGCTCGGACTCTTCCAGCATGTGCCACATCCACAAGGCGCGCTGCTTCTCGTCGTCGGACTCGAAGAAGTAGTCCTCGTGCTTCATGAAGAATTCCGCGAGAACGGCGGTGAAGTGCTCGATGCCGGCCATCAACGAGAGCTTCAGCGGCTGCGGGAAGCGGCGGAAGCCGTAGTCGAAGACGTTCTGCGCCAGGAACCGGTAGAATGACACCGGGTAACGATGCAGCTTGAGAATGTCGTTCCATTCCTCGTGCACTTTCGAGTGCAGGGCTTCCTGGCCAATCAGCGCGATCACCCGCTGCCTGAGTACCGGGTCCTTCAGGAAGTCCCGGTGGTAACGGGCGGTCTCGATGACCAGGTCTTCGCCGTACGTCAGGAAGATCGACAGCGCCGAGAAATAACCGCTGGCCAATTCGGCGTTGAGGTAGAAGCTGATGTCCACGCCCTGACCGTCGAACCCGAAGTTCATGTGGCGAATGGGGATCGTGGGCTGCTCGGCGGCGTTCCCGGCCTGGGCGCTATTCGGCATTTTGAGTGCTGCGGCTGTCATCGGAATAACCTGTCTTTGATGCAATGAGAATGGGGTGGCCGCCTTGCCCCAAAAGGCTCATTAGGCAGCTAACCCCTTGCTAACAGGTTAGTTTTGTCATTTGTTCGGATTCAATTCGGACCACCGGACGGGAAAGGGCGGGGGTTGGCGTCCGTCCGGGGTGGTTAGTTGAGCGCTTGTTCGGATTCTGTGAGCCCGGCGCCGACGGGATGCTTTCGCTCACCGGGTTCATGGGTTAGTTTTGCAATACATGGTTCTCGGATACCGGTCATGCTGAAAGCTCTGGAAACTGGTCTGCAGGCATGGCTCTTGCCGGGCCTGACCGCGTTGGCGGCGGTGGCAGCCACCTATGTGGCCTACCGCCTGTCACTCGCCCTGATTCGCCACTTTACCGATTCCCGAACCGTTCCCCGCCTGTTCCTCGATGCCGCCGCCCGGGCGCTGGGTGTCGTGTCCTGCCTGCTGGTGCTCAACGGGATGCTCAACGCCGTTCCCGACGATCTTCCGTTGCTGCCCGGCTTCCAGCAAATGGCGACGCTGCTGTTGATCCTGGCACTGACCTGGGCCGCGGTGCGTCTGACGTCGGCCATTGGGGAGGTGATCGTCCACCTGAATCCGGTGCTGGAAGGGCAGTGGAAACGGGCCCGGAAAGTGGAGACGCAAACCCGATTCCTGGTGCGTTGCCTGAACGTGTTGATCGTTATTATAGGGCTGGGCGCGGCGCTGATGACGTTCGAGTCCGTTCGTCAGCTCGGCGCCAGCCTGCTGGCTTCGGCGGGCGTGGGTGGCATCATCCTGGGCTTTGCCGCACGGCCGGTGCTCAGCAACCTGCTGGCGGGGATGCAGATCGCATTGACCCAGCCCTTCCGGATCGATGACGTGCTTTACGTTCAGGGCGAGTGGTGCTGGGTGGAGGAGGTGACTGCCACCTACGTCGTGCTGCGGGTCTGGGATCTGCGGCGCCTGATCGTGCCGTTGCAGTGGTTTATCGAAAACCCATTCCAGAACTGGTCGCGCAACACGGCCGATATGCTGGGGACCGTTTTTATCTGGGTGGATTACACCATGCCGGTCGAGCCGTTGAGGGAGGAGTTCGGTCGTTTGCTGCGTACAACCCGGCAGTGGGATGGCAATGTGGAGCTGGTCCAGGTGACCGATTCGAGCGACCAGGCCATGCAGATCCGCTTTCTGATGAGTGCGCCGGATTCCAGCCAGAGCTGGGAGTTGCGCTGCATCATTCGTGAGGGACTGGTGACGTATATCCAGCAGCACTATCCCGAGCAACTGCCTCGGGTCCGGGCGAGGCTTGTGGCGTCTGAGAGCGGGACGGAGTCCGGTGATGGATCGGTTATCAATGACCGTTTTGAGGCGGATGGCCGGTAAATAAGTACTCACGTCAACTTTAATTGACATTATTTCGACAAGCGTCTTTAACGGGGCTAGATTTTGGGGGATGTGTCTTTAGCTAGGGAGGCTGAGACCATGACACGTTCCATTCCATCCATATCTGCTGTTTCTTTTTTGGCAGTCCCTCTTCTGTTCCTCTCCGGTGTGGCGTACGCGGGCAGTGATAGCGGTGTTTACGTGGGAGCTTCCTTGGGCTCGGCCCAGCTCAATTACGATGAAGACGACCCGGATTACGGCAAGATCGACTTTGACGACGATGACGCCGGCTACAAGATCTTTGCCGGTTACAACTTCGGGCTGGTGCCCTTGGTCGATCTGGCAGTGGAAGGGGCCTACGTCGATTTCGGAAACTTCAGCGGGGATATCGGCGGTGTCGGTGGCAACGACATCGACGTGACCGGTTGGACCGGTGCCGGTCTGGCGGGGTTCAAACTGGGCCCGGTCGGGCTGTTTGGCAAGGTTGGTGTGATCAACTGGGACAGCGACGCGGACATCATCGGCGACGATGACGGAACCGACCCGCTCTACGGCGTGGGCGCCCGTATTACGCTGTTTTCTTTCCAGGTGCGTGCAGAATACGAACGCTACGATCAGGATAACTTCGATATCGATTACTTCTCGGTAGGCGCCGCCTACACATTCTGATCTCGCAAGTGTGATGCCGGGCGGCGCTTCGGTCGCCGGTGGTCCCGGTTTCTCTCCCTTCCTTCCTATCTCCCGAAGGTCGCCAGAAACGCGTCAACCGCCTGTTGCTCAGGAATGGCCGTGGCGGCTCCGGGTTGGGTGACACACAGGGCGGCCGCGGCGCTGCCTCGACGTAAGGCGACGTCCGGCGTTTGGCCGGCGGCCAGGGCGGCGAGGCAGTAACCGATAAACGTGTCGCCGGCCGCGGTGGTATCGACGGCATCGACAGGGAAGGCCGGCGCCTGCTGCCGTCCGTCCGGGCCAATGTAGACGACACCGGCCCGGCCCAGTGTCAGCAGGATCTGCAGGTGTGGATACTCGGCCTGCAGCCGGGTTTCGGCGGCTTCGACGGTGGTGCTGCCCGTCAGGTCCATCGCTTCGACTTCATTGACGATGAGCAGGTCTATCTTTTCCAGCAGCGGTTTGACCGCTTCGCGGACCATCGGAGCCGGGTTAAAGGCGACGCGCATCCCGCGACTTGCCGCCAGGTCTATGGCCTCCGCCAGGCCGTTGGTTTCATTCTGTAGCAACAGCCAGTCGTCATCCTTGCCGTCGGCCAGCGCGTTTTCGATATGAAACCGCGTCAGACTCCGATTGGCTCCGGGGTAGATCAGGATCGCGTTTTCCCCGTCGCCTGTCACCTGGATGATGGCATGGCCGCTGACCTGGTTCAGGCGGGCCACGGCGTTTGTGTCGACGCCGGCTTCGGCCAACGGATCAATAACCCACGGATCGGCCTCGCCAATGGCGCCAATGTGTTTCACGGCGGCGCCGGCCCGGGCCAGGGCGATGGACTGGTTGGCTCCCTTGCCACCGAGCAGGACCTGATAATCGGCTGACGATAAAGTCTCTCCCGGCCTGACGAAATGCTTAACCCGGTAGACATGGTCCAGATTGATCGAGCCCAGGTTGTAGATGGTCATGACAGCGTGTCCTTATGGCTGGCCGGAAAGCCCGATGGTGGGGTGTTTGCCGCGCAGAGGCAATGGCCGGTTTTGATGTCGTCCGGATGCCCTGATGAGGTGGAATCACTCGCGCACGGCCGGCCGTCATGGTATATCGGCAGCGCACATTTCTTTTTTTTACGGAACCGACCCATGCCAAGAGCCAGTGAGATCAAGAAGAATTCCGCCGTTGAATACCAGGGCAACGTCTATTTCGTGAAGGACATCGAGCGCTCCGTCCCCCAGGGGCGGGCCGGAGGCAGCCTCTACCGGATGCGCATGTACGATGTGGTCACCGGCAACAAGATTGACGAGACCTTCAAGGACTCGGACATGCTGAACCTGGCCGACCTGGTCCGTCGTCCGGCGACTTTTTCCTACGCCGACGGCGAGGAGTACGTCTTCATGGATTCGGAGGACTTCACACAGTACAGCCTGAATCGCGAAGCCATCGCCGACGAACTGCTGTTCATCAGCGAAGAGACGCAGGGCCTGATGGTGATCCTGGTCAGCGACGCGCCGGTGTCACTGGCATTGCCGCCGACCGTGGAACTGGTCATTGAGGAAACCGATCCGTCCGTCAAGGGCGGCTCCGCGACGGCCCGGACCAAGCCCGCCCGCCTGACCACCGGCCTGGTGGTGCAGGTGCCCGAGCATATCTCCACCGGTGATCGGATCAAGATCAACGTGGAAGAGCGCAAGTTCCTCAGCCGGGCCTGACGCCGCTGGTCCTGTTTTCAGGCCCCGGTTCTGGCCGGGGCCACTCCCTCCTGTTTGCTCGCTCGCCTCTTTGAACGTCTGATTTTTCGACAAAATCTGTCCTGGCAATACCCAAAACCTGTCGTCAAATGCTCTAGGTCATCTGCTGACCCGGGGTGTCATCTTTCTGTCATATAGCCGTCACCATACTGTCACACGATCTGACCAAGCTGGTTCCGACTCACAGCACGAGTACTGCGAAAAACGCGTCCTTTAAAACCGATTCAAGGAGAAAACAATGCTCAAGCTGATTTCACGGGGCCTGATGGTTGCAACGGCAACATTTGCCCTGAGCACGGCCGCTGCGGCGGACGTCAACGAAATTTCAGGCGCTGGTGCCACCTTCCCGTACCCGGTGTATGGCAAGTGGGCCAGTGCCTACCAGAAGGAAACCGGCGTCAAGTTCAACTACCAGGCCATCGGCTCAGGTGGCGGCATCAAGCAGATCTCTGCCAAGACCGTGGACTTCGGCGCGTCCGACGCACCGCTGACTCCGGAAAAACTGGACGAAATTGGCCTGATGCAGTTCCCGATGGTCATGGGCGGTGTGGTACCGGTTGTCCACATCGACGGCATCGACGCCGGCGACCTGAAGCTGTCCGGCGAAGCACTGGCCGACATCTTCATGGGCAAGGTCAAGAAGTGGAACGATTCCGAGATCGCTGAACTGAACCCGGACCTGGATCTGCCGAACAAGGCGATCACCGTGGTTCACCGCTCTGACGGTTCCGGTACCACCTGGATCTTCACCAACTACCTGAGCAAGGTGTCCAGCGACTGGAAAAACGAGATCGGCAACGAGAAAGCCGTCAAGTGGCCGGCCGGTGTTGGCGGCAAGGGTAACCAGGGTGTGGCGTCCTACGTTGACCGCATCAACGGTTCCATCGGCTACGTCGAGTACGCCTACGCCCTGCAGAACAAGATGGCTTACGCCCAGCTGGAAAACCACGACGGCCACTACGTGTCGCCGACCGCTGAAAACTTCCAGGCGGCTGCTGCCGGCGCCGACTGGGCCCACGCAGATGGCTTCTACATGGTCCTGACCGACCAGCCGGGTGCCAACAGCTGGCCGATCACCGGTGCCACATTCATCCTGGTCTACAAGCAGGCGTCCAAGCCGGAAGTGACCCAGGCGGTCCTGAAGTTCTTCGACTGGAGCTACGCCAACGGCGACGACATGGCCAACAAGCTGGACTACGTGCCGATGCCGGACAGCGTTGTGAAGCTGGTCGAGAAGACCTGGGCCAAGGAGATCAAAGGCTCCAATGGCAAAGATGTGTGGACTGTGAGCATGTCCAACTGATCGGGTGAATTGACCCGCGACAGGACCGGGTGGGCGTGGAAGCGCCGCCCGGTCTCGTCACCACGAACGCAACAGGTCACCGCGAGGGGCCTGTGCGTTTTTTTGCAATCAGCGACACCTTGAAAGACGGTCGCTTACTCACCGGCCCAACGGTCGGATCAATGGAGGACACGGTGTGAGCACAGAACTGACAACAGACGGTTCGGTCCCGACAACGGACACCCGGTCCGGCAGCTCCGGGCATCTGGCCGACAAGGCCTTCCGCGGTCTGACCCAGTTCTTCGCCCTCCTGGTGGCGCTCTCTGTTCTCGGCGTGTTCGTCACGCTGCTGGTTGGGGCCTGGCCGGCCCTGGAAAAATACGGCTTCTTCAATTTCCTGACCACCAACGACTGGAACCCGGTGACCGACGTCTATGGCGCGGTGGCTCCGATCTACGGCACGTTGGTGACGTCCTTGCTGGCGCTCCTGATTGGTGTGCCGGTCAGTTTTGGCATCGCGCTGTTCATTACCGAGCTGGCGCCGGTCTGGCTCAAACGCCCCATTGGCGTGGCGATCGAGCTGCTGGCGGCGGTGCCCAGTATCATTTACGGCATGTGGGGCCTGTTCGTGTTCGCCCCGTGGTTCTCTGAAAACGTCCAGCCCTGGATGACCGACAACCTGGGTGGATGGCCACTGATCGGCTCATTGTTCCAGGGCCCACCGATGGGTATCGGCATGTTCACCGCCGGGTTGATCCTGGCCATCATGATTATCCCGTTCATGGCTGCGGTCATGCGCGACGTGTTTGAAACCGTGCCACCGGTCTACAAGGAATCCGCCTACGGTCTGGGCGGGACCACCTGGGAAGTGGTCTGGAAGGTGGTGCTGCCGTACACCAAGATCGGTGTTGTCGGCGGCGTCATGCTGGGACTGGGCCGGGCATTGGGCGAAACCATGGCGGTCACGTTTGTTATCGGCAACTCCCACAACGTCTCCGGCTCCCTGTTCATGCCTGGCAACACGATTTCCTCCACACTGGCCAATGAATTTACCGAGGCGGCCGGCGAGATCTACACGTCCTCGCTGATCTCGCTTGGTCTGGTGCTGTTCCTGTTGACTTTCATCGTGCTTGCCATCGCGAAGGTCATGCTGATCCGTCTCAAAGCCAAAGAAGGGAAGGCGAGCTAACCTCATGAACGCGTCACTGTACCTCCGCCGCCGTCTGACCAACTATTTCAATCTGACCGTGTCGGTCCTGACCACACTGTTCGGCCTGTTCTGGCTGGGCTGGCTTTTGTGGACCCTGTTCAGCAATGGCCTGCAGTGGATCAGCCTGGACCTGTTTACCCAGTCGACCCCACCGCCCGGCGAGGCCGGCGGTCTGGCTAACGCGATCGTGGGCAGTGTGCTGCTGACGGTGGTGGGCGTCCTGATCGGCGCGCCGGCCGGCGTGCTGGCCGGTACCTACCTGTGTGAATTCGGGCGGGGATCGCGTTTCGCCAGTGTCGTGCGCTTCGTGAATGACATCCTGCTGAGCGCGCCTTCGATCATCATTGGTGTCTTCGTCTACGGATTGATTGTCATCAACGTGGGGCATTTTTCAGGCTGGGCTGGCGGCGTCGCGCTGGCCCTGATCGTGCTGCCCGTCGTCGTCCGGACCACCGAAGACATGCTGCAGCTGGTGCCGGACCACATGCGCGAAGCGGCGGCGGCCCTGGGGGCTCCCCAATGGAAAGTGGTCAGTGCGATTGTGTACCGGGCGGCCGCTCGCGGCATTGCCACCGGCATTCTGCTGGGGATCGCCCGGATCAGTGGGGAGACGGCGCCGCTGCTGTTTACCGCACTGAACAACCAGTTCTGGACAACGGATATGTCCCAGCCCATGTCCAACCTGCCGGTGGTGATCTTCCAGTTCGCCATGAGTCCCTACGACGACTGGCAGCACCTGGCCTGGGCCGGCTCGCTTCTGATTACGGTCACCATCCTGCTTCTCAATATCATCGCCCGCATCTGGCTGCGGGAAAGCAAGTAAAGGTACGCACCTATGGCACTTTATCCCGGAATGTCCGCAACCCAGGCCGGCCCGCTGAATAACGGATCGTCCAGCCAATACCAGATGTCGGCGCCGGAAAAGGTGGCTGCATCGGCCTCCGAACCGGTGAGCGTCGATACGACAATGGAACCGTCCAAGATCGTGGTCAACGGGCTGAACTTCCACTACGGCAAATACCACGCGCTTCAGGATATCAATATCAAGATTCCTGAAAAAAAGGTGACGGCTTTCATCGGGCCGTCCGGGTGCGGTAAATCCACGCTGTTGCGCACCATGAACCGGATCTACGAGCTCTACCCGGATCAGCGTGCTTCCGGCGAAATCCTGCTGGATGGTCGCAATGTGCTGGATCGCAAGCAGGACCTGAACCTGCTGCGCGCCAAGGTGGGCATGGTCTTCCAGAAGCCGACCCCGTTTCCGATGTCGGTTTTCGAGAACGTGGCTTTCGGCGTCAAACTCTATGAACGCCTGTCCCGGGTGGACATGGAAGAGCGGGTGGAATGGGCCCTGCGCAAGGCCGCGCTGTGGGATGAAGTGAAGGACAAACTGCATCAGGGCGGCACGCGCTTGTCCGGTGGTCAGCAGCAGCGGCTGTGCATCGCTCGCGGGATTGCGGTGAAGCCCGAGGTGTTGCTGCTGGATGAACCCGCTTCGGCACTGGATCCGATCTCCACCCTCAAGATCGAGGAACTGATCAACGAGCTCAAGAACGATTACACCATCGTGATCGTCACCCACAACATGCAGCAGGCGTCACGGGTCTCGGACTACACGGCCTTCATGTACCTGGGTGAGCTGGTCGAGTTCGATGACACCACAACGATCTTCACCACACCGGCCAACAAGCAGACCGAAGACTACATCACCGGCCGTTACGGCTGATCGACCGACCGGTGGTTGAAGCAGGGCGGAGATTGGGGAGCACATCATGGGCGCCTCTGCTATGATCTCCGCCTTTCAAACCTGCAGGTCCTTGTCATGTCACAACTCCCTCCCTGTCCCCAATGCCAGTCTGAATACACCTACGAGGACGGCGTTCAACTCGTGTGCCCCGAGTGCGGGCATGAGTGGACCGAAGCCGAACAGGCCGCCGCCGATGCCGGTCCCGAGATTCGCGATGCCAACGGCAACACGCTGCAGGATGGCGACACGGTGACCGTCATCAAGGACCTCAAGGTGAAAGGTTCCAGCCTGGTGGTGAAAGTCGGCACCAAGGTCAAGAATATCCGCCTGGTCGACGGCGATCACGATATCGACTGCAAGATCGATGGCGTGGGTGCGATGAAGCTGAAGTCGGAATTCGTCAAGAAGGCCTGATCAGATTCGGGGCCGGAAGGCCGGCCCTTTGACGGCTGACGCGCTGGTTTACAGCCGGCTCAGGAAAGCCTCCAGCGCCTGATTTACCGGCTGTGAATGCGACAGGTTGGCGGCATGGCCCGCTCCGGCGACGGTGACCAGCTCTGCATCGGGCAGCTTGTCGGCCATGAGGCGCGCCCTCTCCATGGGAATGGCGATGTCGGCTTCGCCATGAATGATGAGCGCGGGGCAGTGGATCTCCGGCAGGCGGTCCGTCACGTCGTCCCGCGTTGCCAGGGTCTGGAAGTTGTTGGCGATGTTGGCCGGGGTGAATTCACGCCACTTGGCTTTCCATGATTCGGTGTTTTCGAAGTCCTGCCCGAGAATGATCTGCGCGATGGTATCGCCCACCTGCTGCGTCAGCCCGTGTTCCATGAAGGTGCCAATGAGCTGCTGATAGGCCGGTATCTTTTCTTCCAGCTCCGTGCCCGCCTGACTGTCCATCAATACGAGCGCCCGGACTTTCTCCGGGTGGGTCAGCGCACAGCGCAATGACAGAAAGCCGCCCTGTGACATGCCCGCCAGGATGGCCTGTTCAATGCCCAAATGGTCGAGCAGCGCCGACAGGTCATCGGCGGAATCGTAGTAAGTGAAGGGCGCCGGCTGATCCACCGCCGTCTGACCGTGTCCCCGTTCATCCCAGGTGATGCAGCGATAGCGGTCGCGCAGGGCATCCACCTGCGGAGCAAACATGGCGTGATCCATCATCAGGCCATGAGAGAAGACGATGACCGGACCGGTGCCGCCGGTGTCTTCGTAATAGAGCCGTTGTCCGTTCACATCCGCAATGGGCATGGATACTCCTTGTTGTCGTTGTTGAGTCGGATAGCCTCCTATCTGTAGGTCAGAAAGTACGGATCGGCAAGCGCCCGTCATGATCTCCGCTGCGTCGCCTGACCAGCCTGACCCCAGTTCGTCGATCCCGAATCTCCTCGCCCATCAGGCGGCTATCGGCTGCTTGTCATCTGATTGTCATTTTGGGTGCCCACACTGGCGGCACCAGAGCTTCTCTACCCGGACGTTCCCGGGGCATGTTGTTGTTGCCACGAGGTCTGCCATGAAAATCCGTCACCAGCTCCGCCTTGTTATGGCGGTGACCCTGGTCAGCCTGCTCGCCGTCATGGCTCTGTCGGGCCACACCCTTCTGAATCTTCGCCAGGATTACCAGCATTTCCAGGCTCTCGAATCCGTGGAGAAAGCCATTCTCCAGATTGAAGCGCAGGGCATGGCCACATCACGGGATGATCCTATCCTGGTTGATGAAACCCGGCCGCATTTCGAAAAGACGGGCGCCGTCGTAGCACCGCTGTTCAAGACCCTGGACCAGAACATTCGAACGGACGAGGCCCGCCAGGAATTGGCGCAGATCAAGGACCACTGGGACAGCTACTATGAAGGTTGGATGACTGCCCTGGACATTGCCCAGGACAGCCCCGCGGATGCTCTGTCGATCCCCGATGTGCTCTACAACCAGCACCTCAAGCCGGCCGTGGATGGTCTCAATGCGCTTGCCAAGGATGTGCGGTCCGAGGCCGGGGCGGCAAGCGCCCGGATAGAGCAGGCGATGAAGCGCATTGTCTGGATTGTCATTACCCCGCTGGTGGGGGCGGTGGTCCTCATCGCCTTGTTCCAGGGGTGGGTCGGGCGTCGCCTGCGGCGCAATATCGATCATGTCTCCGCAGCGGTTGACCGGCTTCAGCAGGGCGACCTGAGTCAGCGGCTGCCCCACCAGAATGACGAGATCGGTGAAATCTGCCAGCGCATCAACACGTTTGTCGATCAGGTGGAGCGGTTGGTGGAGGCGATCGGCACGGCGGTGACCGAAACCCGGACCTCCGTGCACGACCTGGTGGATCGGTCCGGCTCGGTCAACGCCAATGCCCAGGCCCAGGAAGAAGGTTTGAACCGGATTGGCAGCGCCATGGGCGATATCGACGATAAGGGCCACAATATGGCCGCCTTTGCCCAGCAGGCCATGGCCCAGGTCGAGGAAACGCGGAACCTGGTGGAGCAGGGCAATCAGGCAGGCGAAGACACCGTACAGGTCCTGCAGCGGGTGTCCGAACGGGTGGAAACCGCGGCCAGCCGGCTGGATGCCCTGGATGGCGAGCTGCGTCAGATCGACCAGGTGCTGGACGTGATCGGTGCCATTACCGAACAGACCAACCTGCTCGCGCTGAATGCGTCCATCGAGGCCGCCCGGGCGGGCGAACACGGGCGCGGCTTTGCGGTCGTCGCCGATGAAGTGCGTCAGCTCTCCCAGAAGACTGCCAGTTCCACCTCCAACATCCACAATCTGATCCGCACGATCGGCCATCACACCGAGGAAGTGCTGGCCGCCATGGGCGATGCCCGGGACGCCAGTCGTCAGGGGCTGGATTCCGGCGATGTGATGGATCGCATCCTTGGCAATATCGATGCGGCCATCCGGGAGACCACTGGCATGGTCGAGCGCATGGTCGCCACCACCGAAGATCAGGCGGGTGCCAGCGCGGATGTGGTGCAGAGCATGCATGCCATGGACGACCTCCGGCGGGCGACGGGCGAGGAAATCCAGGCCACAGGTACCGCCATCGGCCGGCTCGGGGATGTCGCCGATCAGTTGGTGGACGCGATGGGTGTCTACGGGCGCGTCCGCTAGAGCCTGCAGTGCGGCGTTAGATCGCCCCCGCCACTACGACGGTCAGCCGGCCTCGCGTCACGGTATTGTTCCTGCAACCTTGCCAGCGATCTATGGGGTTTCAAGTCTGTTGGTCTTTGCCCAATACGGCATCGATAAACGGGCCGCCGGTAGAGGGCAGCGCCGGATCCCCGAAAACCGGCTGCATCTTTTCGAGGTGTTGGGTGGCTGGCCCGGCGCCCTGCTGACGCAACAGGTGTTTCGGCACAAAACGCGGAAAGTGAGTTACCAGCTTGTGTTCCAGGGAGGCGGTCCGTTCAGTATAGGCATGTGGACGAGGCGTCCAGTCCGGCAGGACGCGCATGCAGGCCAGGCGTGAGGAGTGGTGTCTGTCGCATAAAAAACCGGGGCCGAAGCCCCGGTTTTTACTATCAGCGTCGTAAAGTCGGCTTATTCGCCGACCTTGCCGCCATCGGCCTTCTGGATCACCACCGTCGACGCGCGTGGACGCACGGTGCCGGAAGTGACCTTGGTGGCGTCTGGATCAGACGGCCAGTTGCCCGGGTGCTGCACGTTGATGAACAGCGCGGTCTTGTCCGGTGTGGTGAAGATACCGGTGATTTCGCAGCCGTTCGGACCCACCGCAAAGCGCTTGAGGTTGCTCTGGTCCTGCTGATCGACTACCGACGGGCTGTTGCTGTTGCCGGATACGGCCGAGGGCACCACGGCCAGAACCTGGTCGTTGGTGTAGTCCGTGATCGCGTCATAGCCGTTGTCGGTCTCGATCCACAGGATGCCGTCCTCGCCGTCACGCTGGTCGTAGTAGAGACCGTCGGGGCTGGCAAACTGGTTCAGCTCGGTCAGGCCGGACGGGTTGTCGTTGGTCGATACCGCGCCACCGAAGACGAAGATTTCCCAATCGAAGGTGGTGGACGATGGGGTGCCTTCCTGCCAGCGGATGATCTGGCCGCCCTCGTTGTCGGCACGCGGGTTGGGGCCATTGACCGGAGCAGAGGCATAGCCCACACCCAGATCGTCGATGTCGGTGCCGCTGTTGGAGTAGGTGGCTGCCGTGCCGTCTGCGGTGCGGTCGGTGTTGTTCGTCAGGGTCATGTAGACGTCGCCGGTGGCGGGATCCACCGCGCCCCATTCCGGACGGTCCATCGGCGTGGCGCCCATGATGTCGGCGGCATCACAGGTGTTGATGATGATACCAGCCAGGTCATCCGCCGCCAGGCCCAGCGCGTCGGCCAGGGTGCCGCCGTCCGGGGTTTCTGCGTCCGGGGTCAGTGGCAGCCATTCGCCCGTGCCGTCGGCATTGAACTTGGCCACGTACAGGGTGCCTTCGTCCATGTACTTGCTGCCGATGGCCATGCGGTCGTAGGTCCCGCCGACGTTGTTGGCATCCGACGCGCTCCAGACGGCATCGGAAACAAATTTGTAGATGTATTCGTTGCGGGAGTCGTGACCGGAGTAGAACACCACCGGCTCGCCTTCAATCAGTTTGCCCGGCCAGCAGCCTTCGTGGCGGAAACGGCCCAGGTGAGTGCGCTTCATCGCTTCGCCGGTGTACGGATCGATCTCGACGATGTAGCCGAAGGTGCGCGGCTCGTTGCGGTAATCGTCTGCAGCGGTGGCGCCTGAGGGCGTGGCGTCAAAGCGGCCGAACTCGTCATTGACTTCGGAGCCGTCACCGGCCGCGGTTTCCCAGCCGTAGCGACCGCCGCTGGACTCGATCCCCAGTCGATCGTCATCGTTGTAACGGCTGGCGGTCTTGACGAAGTAGCCCGGCCAGTTTTCCTCACAGGTCAGGTAGGTGCCCCACGGGGTGTAGCCGGCTGCACAGTTGTTGTTGGTGCCGCGGGTTTTGGTGCCGTCCGTGGAGTACTTGGTGATGACGTAATCGCTGCCGGCGACCGGGCCGGCCAGGCCGATTTCGGTGGCCGATGTGATGCGACGGTTGTAGGGCGAGTTCTCAACGTGGCTCCAGCTGCCGTCAGAGGCTTTCTTGACTTCAACCAGCGTGACGCCGTGCGCGTTGATTTCGGTACGCACTTCGTCGGCCGGGCGTGGGCTGGTGGTAGTTGGGCCACCTTGCGGTTCCCACAGCGCGGCCTGGTCGATGTATTCGTTGTTCAACGCCAGGATGAAATTGCTGGACGCGGTGTCTTCAGCCAGCGGGAAGTGGTACATGCCGTCGTGGTGCATGCCGACGCTGTTTTCCTGGATGGTCGGTGTAAACGCGAGAGATTCGCTCCAACCGCTGATGCTGTCGTTCAGTGCGGTGCCCCAGGGAATCAGGATCTGGGCGGTGTAACCGTCCGGGACAACGATCGCGTCGGTCTTGGAGCCAAGGATCGCGTCAAACCCGAGGGAAAACGGTTGTGTGGTCGATCCGTTGTCGTTGTCATCATCATCGTCACTGCAGCCGGCAAGGCTGAGCCCGAAACCACCGAGCATGGTGGCGGCCGCGATCTGGAGACTGCCCCGCATCACATCCCGCCGGTTGAGGCGACGTTCCATGACGGATGAAAAGGGTTCGTTCGTGCTGCGATTCAAGATTTCGTGGCTCTCGATTTCCTTGCTCATGCTTTTATTTCCCCATCAGATTTTATCCAGGCGTCGGGCGGTTATGCCCGGTGATCCGAAAGGGAGGTTATCGATGATAAATGACAGGATGGTTAAGGAATTACGACGGTGACGTTGGCGTCGGATAGTTGCGTCAGTTGCAGTCGGTGCGGCGCCGTCAAAGAATAACTTGCCGGACGGCACCGGGGATCTAAGCTCCAGAGAGTAGAGTCAGCATAGGACGCAGGACAACTATGGCCAATGAACGATCCCGCCGCGACCACCGGATTGTCCATGAAGAGCTCCCGAGGGATTACGAAAACAAGCTGATCAGCAAGCTTCATGTCGTCATACGTGGATCGATCGCCATTCTGGCCATCCTGATGACGCTGGTGATTGTATGGGGCGTACTGGACGTCGGGTACATCCTGATCATGAAACTCCTGTCGCCACCCTTCCTGCTGTTGTCGGTGGGCGACATCTTCCAGCTGTTTGGCACCTTCATGATCGTGCTGATCGCCGTGGAGATTTTCATCAATATCCGGCTGTATCTCGGTACCAACGTCATTCCGATCCAGCTGGTGGTCGCCACCGCGTTGATGGCGATCGCCCGGAAGGTCATCGTGCTGGACATAGAAAAAGTGGCTTACACCGATGTTCTGGCGATCGCGGCTGTGGTGCTCGCCCTGGGCATCACGCATTGGTTGATCGTGCGCGATCACTGACCCGTGACGCGATAGACCGGGTTATTAAAGGGCCAGCGGAGCCGGGAACGCTCGCCGAACGATTGCCTTCATTGCCACCGGTGCCGTCCTCGGCGATCTCCGAATCCTGGCTGGTGCGCGCCGGGTGTCGAAGCCCAGTATGGTCGGGTCTGACGCCCCGGTGTTTGGGTCAGAAGGGAGCGTCTTTAACGGCTTTCATCTGACCGGTGACGTTCCCGAACAGATTCCAGTCGTTCGGATCGAGTGTCATCACCGATGCGCCCCGGGACAGATCGATGCTGGCGAGGTCCACCCAGATGACCCCCGGCAGGGTGGACAGCTGGAGAAAATAGCGTCGGCGCTTCTGATCGGCGATCGTGCGGTATTCCGTGCTGTAGCTGTCGTAGGTCGAATCACGGCCCTTGTAGGGGGCGCCAATGGGCACCGAGACGTTGTACAGCAACGACATCATGGTGGCGACGGCCGCTCGGTCGGAGGCGGGTTCTTTCAGCACATTCAGGAAATAGCTGGCGCGCTGAAAGCGATCAATCGGGTTGACGTTGCCCGGCAGCGTCATATCCCGGCTGGGGTTGGAATAGTCCTGCTGGCCAAGCATTTTCAGTTGCTCGGGAAAGGCCGGGTCATTGGTCATCACCCGGTACTTGCGGTCGTGGTAGATGTGTAGGGTGCCGTTTTCGTACTCCATGATGGCGGAGTCGCCGGTCTCATCCTCCACCGCCAGGTGGAGGTTCGCCTTGTGCCCCCGGGCTTCCACCATGACCAACTGGATGTCATCCATCCTGTCGATGGCTTCGCCAACGGTCGCGGCGTTATCCAGCAGATACTGCCCCCAGAGCCCGGCTTGCAGACCCTGTTTTGATGTATCCCGAGGTCCGAAGTCGGTGGCATTGAAATAGAGCAGGTGTACTGCCAGGCCCCGTTCGTTCATGCCGTCAATCGCCCCGATACCGTAGGTGGCAGTCACGACACTGCCGTATTTCGAGGTCCAGCGGGCCGGATTGTCCTGGACGATGCGGTGACCGGCAAGGATCCCACCGTCCCGCTCGATACCCCGGGGAAACGCCATGAGCACCGGCTCCGTCGTTTCCGGCCAGTCCATGGTACGGCCGGTGAACACGCCCAGGTCCGTGGACCAGAGGATGCGGGTGCAGGCCTGGGTGGCGTGGCTGGTCATCAGCGTCAGTATGGCGGCCAGTAAGGCGGTATTCAGGCGCGCGATTGAGGGTTTCCCGAACATGCTGATCTCCTTGCTCGTGTCGTTTTGCGCTCATCCGTGATGGCTATGTGGACCCCTAAAGCATAGCCGTGCCTGAATAGGCGTGCTGCGTCTATTCACGATTGATCCAGGCATTGAGTCCGGGGGCGTAAGTCTTGAGACATCGAGCCATTTCGCGATACTGGCATCCTGTCTTTCATTGATGACCTGAGATTCCATGGAATTCCTTCGACAACGTCTCGAACAGCAGATCATGGGCCTGAGCGGCCTGGCGCTGGGTGGTATCGACTATGAGTCGCCGGCCGGAGATCCCGGTCTGTTCGGGCCGGACTGCGTATGCTGGCGGGTGCATGCGGACTTTCCGGCCATGCTGTGCGGCGGCATCGGCGCCCTGATGTTGCAGATGCTGCATCCGCTGGCGCTGGCGGGTGTGCTGGACCATTCCAATTTCCGCGAGGACATGATCGGCCGGTTGCGTCGGACCAGCCAGTTTATTGCCGGGACCACCTTTGCCGCCGAAGCCGATGCCCGCCGACTGATCGACCGGGTTCGCAGGATTCATGCGCAAGTGCAGGGCACTGCGCCAGATGGCCGGTCTTACGCGGCAGACGATCCCGACTTGCTGGTCTGGGTTCATGTGGCGGAAGTGCGCAGCTTTCTGGCGGCCTATCTGCGGTATTGCAATCCGGATCTGAGCGGTGAGGAGCAGGACCGCTATTACGACGAAGTGGCGCGGATCGCCGAGGCCCTGGGGGCCATCGACGTGCCCCGTTCACGACAGGCGGTGCAGGGCTACCTCGAGCGCATGCGACCGGAGCTGGTGTTCGACGAGCGAACGGCCGACGTGTTGTCCCTGCTGATGACGGCGCCGGCACCCAACCGGCTCACCCAGCCGGTAGGCCGGGTGATGACCCAGGCCGGGCTCCAGTTGCTGCCGGACTGGGCCCGAACCCTGATCGGCATGAACCTCAGCCCCTGGCGTCACCGGGCCGTGGAGCGCAGCATGAACACCCTGGCGCCGGCCATGCGCTGGTCGCTGCGCAACGGCGCCTCTCACCGGGCACGACGGCGGATGGGCATGGCTGGCTGATAAATACCCCGGCATTTCCTCACGTTTGCTTGACACAGGTCATATTGGAAACCGGCCAGTCGCTCTATCGTTTCCGTTATGGCCACGCTACCTTCACCTCCCAGAAATTCGTCCTATCTCTGGTACGCCCTGATTTTCCTGTTCGGGATGTTGGCTTTACGGGATTACCTACAGGGAAACAGCGACGTCCGGACGATCCCTTACAGCGAGTTCCAGCAGGCACTGGCGGACGGTCAGGTTGCGAGTGTGGTGATCGGCGGTGATCGCATTCGCGGTGAGTACAAGTCCCCTCAGGATGGCGCCTCAAAATTCACGACAATTCCCGTGCCGGCGGATCTGCGTGCCGATCTGGAAAAGGCGGGCGTTGAGTACAGCGCCACCCGGGACCAGACCTGGCTCACCCAGGTGCTCTCCTGGCTCCTGCCCATGGCCTTGTTCCTCGGCGTCTGGCTGTTTGTGATTCGCCGTTTGGCGGGCGGTGCCGGTGGCGGCGGCATGGGCAGTTTCATGCAGGTCGGCAAGAGCCGCGCGAAGATCTACGTGGAAACGGACACCCGCGTGGGCTTCGACGATGTTGCCGGCGTCGACGAAGCCAAGGAAGAACTGCAGGAAATCATCGAGTTCCTGAAAGATCCGAAGCGCTATGGCAGCCTCGGGGCGCATATCCCCAAAGGCGTGCTCCTGGTCGGCCCGCCGGGCACCGGTAAGACGCTGCTGGCCCGGGCCGTAGCGGGCGAGGCGGCGGTGCCGTTTTTCTCCATCAGCGGTTCGGAATTCGTCGAGATGTTTGTCGGTGTCGGCGCGGCCCGTGTCCGGGATCTGTTCGAACAGGCCCGACAGAAAGCCCCGGCCATTATCTTCATCGATGAGCTGGATGCGCTGGGCCGGGCGCGCGGCGCCTTCAATCCGGGCGGCGGTCATGACGAACGGGAGCAGACCCTGAATCAGTTGCTGGTGGAACTGGATGGCTTCGATCCCAGCGAGGGCCTGGTGTTGCTGGCGGCCACCAACCGGCCGGAGATCCTCGATCCGGCGCTGCTGCGGGCGGGTCGTTTCGATCGGCAGGTGCTGGTGGACCGGCCGGACAAGCGGGGGCGCGTGCAGATCCTGAAAGTGCATGCCAAGAAGATCCTGCTGGACCCGCTGGTCTCGCTGGAGCAGGTGGCAGCCCTGACCACCGGCTTCACCGGAGCCGACCTGGCGAACCTGGTCAACGAGGCGGCTCTGTTGGCCACGCGCCGCCGGGCCACGCAGGTGACCATGGAAGATTTTACCCAGGCCATTGAACGGATCGTGGCGGGGCTGGAGAAAAAGAACCGCATCCTCAATGCACGGGAACGTGCCATCGTCGCCCACCATGAAATGGGCCACGCCCTGATGGCGCTGATGCTGCCCGGTGTCGATCCGGTCCACAAAGTGTCGATCATTCCCCGGGGTATTGGCGCCCTGGGCTACACCCTGCAACGGCCTACCGAAGACCGCTTTCTGATGACCCGGGAAGAGCTGGAAAACAAGATCGCCGTCCTGTTGGGTGGGCGCGCCGCTGAGAAGTTGATCTTTGGCCACCTGTCGACCGGCGCCGCGGACGACCTGGCCAAGGCCACCGACATCGCCCGGAGCATGGTGGCCCGCTACGGCATGGACGAGACCCTCGGCTGCGTCACCTACGAGACGGAGCGGCCCAACCTGCTGGGCCAGTACGTGCCGCCGGGCGAGCGCCCGTTCAGCGAACACAGCGCCGAGGCGATCGACGAAGCTGTAAAAACGATCGTCCAGACCGTGTTTGACCGGACCTACGAGGCGTTGTCCAATCACCGAGCCCTGCTGGAAAACTGTGCCCGGGAGTTACTGGCGCACGAGACGCTGGAGACCGATGACCTGGAGCGTCTTACAGCCGAGCTGGGGAACCGGCCGGCCGGGGCGCCATTCGCTGGCGTTCCATCCATCAAAACGCCGGAATAATCGCGCCGATACCGGGCGGTTCCGCCCGTCGAAGCTATACTGGAAGTCAGTCAGGGATGCCTTTGCGAGGCCCACTGTTGCGCATATCCCACGGTTGAAACGGAATGAAACCTGGAGGAAACAGCATGGGCATCTTCTCGTGGATTCTGATGGGCTTGATCGTCGGTGTCCTGGCCAAGTGGATCATGCCGGGCAAAGACCCGGGCGGCATGATCGTCACCATCCTGATTGGCATCGCCGGCGCCTTTGTGGGCGGATTTATCGGCACCCGGGCCGGGATGGGCGACGTTACCGGCTTCAATATCGGCAGTCTCGCGCTGGCCGTGGGCGGTGCCTTGGTGCTGCTGATCGTTTACCGGGTCGTTAAAAGATAGAGCCGGATGACCGGTCAGGGGGAACGCTGATGACTCAGTCCGGCTCGCTGGGTGGCTTTCTGTGGCGCTGGATCTTTGCGCTGGTGCTGGTGTTTGGCACCTTTAATCCGACCGACTATTCCTACATCAGTTGGGCTTTGGGTTCGGCCAGCCAGTTTGGTCCGGCCATGGCCATTGTCGGGCTGATCCAGCTGATTGGCTGGATTGTTTTCCTTCGCGCGACGTTCTTTTCTCTGGGCTGGCTCGGCATTGTGCTGGGGGTGGCGCTGCTGGGTAGCCTCGTCTGGTTACTGGTGGATATGGGGTGGCTAAGCCTGGATTCTGGGCACGCCATGGTCTGGGTTGTCCTGGTGGTCATCTCGCTGCTGCTGGCCTTTGGCATGTCCTGGTCCCATATCCGCCGCCGGCTCAGCGGGCAGGTGGATGTGGATGACGTGGAGGATGGGCGGGGCTGAACCGCTCCGTCGATCCGCCGACGACTAGGACCAGGACGCCGTGATGCCCGCCGCCTGCATTTCCTGCAGTTGAGCCACCATCCAGGGACTGAAGGCCCAGGGCGTGGCGGCAACCGCCGTCAGCAAATCCGTCGGGCGAACCCACTGATGATCCATCACCTCGCTGGGCCGACGGTTAAGGTCACTGACGCAATGCGCGGAAAAGACCGGGCAAAACTCATTTTCGACGATGCCGGAGGCGTCCCGGGCCCGGTACTGGAAGTCCGGCAGCAGGATCGTGACGTCGCGGATCTCGGTGCCCAGTTCGTATCGGCAGCGCCGTTTTACGGCATCGGCAGGCGCCTCATTGGGCAGCGGGTGGCCACAGGCCGAATTCGTCCAAACGCCGGGCCAGGCCACTTTATTCAGGGCTCGTCGGGTCAGTAAGAGCTCACCCTCGTCGTTGAACAGATAGCAGGAAAAGGCGAGATGCAGCGGCGTTTGCGTCGTATGGACCGTCGCCTTGTCTGCGGTTCCGATCGGGCGGTGCTGGCTGTCCAGCAACACCACCTGCTCGTCGTTATCGTTCATGCATGCTCCACAATCGTGTTCTTCCCGGAGGATCCGGCCCTGATTTTCTGACGCGGTCGGTCATCCGATCCCGCTACCATAACCGGCCTGTCACCCGGAGGGTATGGGGGCTTGCCACAGGCTGATTACCCGGCTCCATCGCGGTCATTGAAAACCGGCCGTGTCGAACGCACCGGCCGTCCCCCTATACTGGCCGCACGTATCCGGCAGGAACGGCCATCCGGTGGCGGCTGAGGTACGTAATCAGACAAACCACTCCGCTGTTCGGGATAACGTTGTGCAGACCCTTTACTGGTTTACCCGCGATCTTCGCCTTCACGACAACGCGGCCCTGCTTGCGGCGTCCAGGTCCGGCACGTTGCTGTGTGTCTACGTGGTGGATCCGCGCTGGTTCACTCCTTCCCGATGGGGCAGTCGGCCAATGGGCGACCACCGGTGGCGTTTCCTGTGGCAGAGCCTGATGGCCCTGGAGCGCAACCTGCGGCCTTTGGGCCAGCGTCTTCACATCGCCTTTGGCGCACCGGAACAGGTCATCCCCGAGCTGGCGGCGTCTCATGGCATCGAGCAGGTGATTCGTTCACGCCAGCCGGGGACCGAGGAGGCCGACCAGTGGGCGTCCATCCAGGCCACCCTGCCGGATGTGCTGTGCCGGGAGTTCGAGACCCTGGGTTTGATGACGGAAGGGACATTGCCCATGGCGCTGGCGGATTTGCCCGCCACCTTCTCCCGGTTCCGCAAACAGGTGGAAGCGGCCGGCGCCCAGGATAGCGATATCCTGCGCATTCGTACCCTCTCTGCCTTGCCGCCACCGCCGGGGTTTGCCCGTGATAACCGGGGTGATTGCCCGCCCATTGTCGAGCCGCAGCATGCCACGCCGTTCACCGGCGGCGAGTCGGCGGGGCTCGATCGTCTCCAGCACTTCACCTTCGGCATCCACGGCATTGAGCGCTACAAGGAAACCCGCAACGCACTGGACGACTGGGACGCGTCCTCGAAGTTTTCGCCCTGGCTGGCCAACGGCTGCGTGTCGGCCCGGGAAGTGGCGGAAACCATCCGGGAGTACGAGCAGGTGCATACCCGCAATGAATCCACCTACTGGCTCTGGTTCGAGCTGCTCTGGCGTGATTATTTCCACTGGTACGCCCTGAAGCACGGGGCCGACCTGTTTCACCGGGACGGCCCACAGCGCCAGCACCGGCCTTCTGAATTCGATGCGGAACGGTTTGCGGACTGGTGTGGTGGCAACACGGCCTATCCACTGGTCAACGCGGCCATGAACCAGTTACGCGAGACCGGCTACATCAGCAATCGGGCACGCCAGCTGGTGGCCAGTTGTTACGTGAACGAGCTGGGCCTGGACTGGCGTTACGGGGCAGCTTGGTTCGAGCAACAGTTGATCGACTACGACGTGGCCAGCAATTACGGCAACTGGCAGTACCTCGCCGGTGTGGGCGCCGACCCCCGGGGATTGAGACGTTTCAATCTTGATAAGCAGGCGGCGCAGTACGATCCCGACGGGGAGTACGTGGACTTCTGGGCAAACACGGCAGGAGACGTGTGACTGGCCTTCCGGAAGGACAGAAGAGCCCCGGTCGATGGCGGAAATCACGGACCGCCCCGCTCAAGCGATAGCTGGTATTTCAAGGTGTTAGCGGCCAGAATGTGGAGTCGGACGTATCCGGTCCCCGGGAGGCGTCTGGGTTGACTATCCTTCCAGGGGAGTCCCGGCCGCCGAAAGCGCGGTGCAGGGGCTGATTCTTTCTTCCGGCCAGCAAGGAGACCAGGGGCCCATGCTGCACGAACTGGGTTTTGGCGGAATGCTGTTCAGTCCGCTGGTGGTGTTTGCGCCCATTGCGTTTGCGCTGACGCTGCTTGCCCGTCTGGTTCTTCACCAGTTGGACCTGCGCCGGCTGATCTGGAAGGAAGCGTGGTTCGACGTCGGGCTTTTTGTCTGCTTCCTGGCGGCGGTTGTCTTTCTGTACGGAAAATGGACCTGACACATGGGAAAGCTGTTACGTGTAGGGACGACCCTGCTGGTGGTCGCTGTGGCGATTGCCGCCGGCACCTGGGTCTGGAACCACTATCTGTATTCACCCTGGACCCGCGACGGCCGGATTCGCGCGGACGTCATCACCATCGCGCCGGATGTCTCCGGCTGGGTCACGGACCTGGCCGTCAGCAATCACCAGACCGTCAAGAAAGGCGATGTGCTCTTTCACATCGACGACACCCGCTACAAGGCCGCGATCACCGAGGCCAAGGCCAAGGTAGAGCAGCAGCGTATCGCCTGGGAACTGGCCAAGCACCAGTATCAGCGTCGTCAGCAGCTGTCCGGTCGCCAGGCCATCAGCGAAGAGGATCTGGACACCTACCGCATCAACACGGAGTCGGCCAAGGCCGCCTACACTCTGGCGCAGGCCCAGCTCTATGCGGCTCAGATCGACCTGAATCGGACCGAAGTGGTGGCGCCGGAGGACGGCACCATCAGCAACCTGACCCTGCGCGAAGGCAACTACGTGACCCGCGGTAATGCGGTGCTGTCGCTGATTAAATCAGGGTCGTTCTACGTGACCGGTTATTTCGAGGAGACCAAGCTTCAGCTGGTGCACGACGGCCAGAAGGCCCGGATCCGGCTGATGGGCGGTGATCAGACCCTGACCGGCACCGTCAGCAGCATCTCCAAGGGCATTGCCGACAGCAACACCAGCAGCAATAACCAGATGCTCCCGCAGGTGCAGCAGGCCTTCAACTGGGTGCGACTGGCCCAGCGGATTCCGGTGGACATCGCTCTCGATCCGGTGCCGGAGGATGTGCACATCAGTGCCGGCATGACGGTGTCCATCTACCTCGGCGACGAGGAGTAAGAGCCCCATCATGGCGCTTCACCCGGTTCTCGCCCAGTTGCTGATGCCGGAGCGGCGTGCGGTCATCTTCGCCCTCAAGGGGGTGATTTCGATGGCCCTGGCGCTGTTTGTGTCCATGTACCTGCAACTGGACCGACCCTACTGGGCGCTGGTGTCGGCGGTGTTCCTGCAGATTCGCCCCGAAAGCGGCCTGGTGATCGAGAAGGCGATCTGCCAGATCGTCGGGTCGGCGGTGGGCGGCGGGGTCGGCATCCTGATCCTGGCGTTCCTGTCCGCCTATCCGGTGTTGGCGTTGGGGTGCCTGACGTTGTGGATCGGGCTCAATTCCGCAGCGGCGTCCATGGTCCACAGTACCAATTACATCTACGCCTTTGCCATGGCCGGCATGACCGCGGGTCTGGTGGTGATCCTGGTCATGGCCAACGCCAGTGCCGCCGACAGTCAGGCGGTGTTCTCCATTGCCCAGGCCCGCATCAGCGAGATTACCGTGGGCGCCATCTGCGCCATGCTGGTCAGCCAGTTATTGTGGCCGGTGAAGGTGAAGGACAGCCTGCGCGCCCAGGCCCGCTCGGCCATCAACGGTACGCTGGAATACATCACGGTCGAGCTGGATCCCGAGAGCTCCCACGAACAGCGCCACCAGCACGCCGACCAGATCCTGGAAACGCTGGTGGCGGTGAACGACGACTCCAGCGCGGTCGCGTACGAAGGCCCGGAAGGCCCCGGGCGGGGTAGGGCGGCCAGCCTGTTGTGCAACCGGATCCTGTCGCTGGTGGCCGTCACGCAGATTATCGGGCGTTTTCGGCGAAATCATGCGGACCTGGTGTCACCGGCGTTTGCCGAGTTGCTGGCCCTCATGCGCGAGCGGCTCAAGCAGATTGCCGACACCGACAGCTACGAAGAGGGCTATCGACTCGCACAACAACTCCGACGCCAACTGAAACAGCTGCGTGACCAGCAGGAAGGCGAAGAGGCCATCGTTTCCCGGCTCAGCCAGACGTCGCTGGAAATGGTCGGGGATCTGGTGGTCGTGCTGCGCGCCTACAATGCCCTGGAAAACCGAGACCAGACGCTGCTCAATGCGCCTCGGCTGAAAACCCACCGGGACCCGCTGGTGGGTGCGGTCAACGGCTTCCGGACCGCAGCGGTGTTCCTGATCGGGGCCGTTGTCTGGGTCCAGACCGCCAGTCAGGCGGCCATCATGCTGATGATCATGCCCGTGGTGTTTTCGGTGATGTTTTCGCGGTTCTCGCTGGTGGCCCTGTCCTTCATCCTGCAACGGGTGCTGATCGGCGCCATGGTGGCGATTCCCGTGGCGCTGATGTTCGGGCTGGGGTTGTTGTCCCAGAGCAGTGGCGATTTCGAGATTCTGGTGCTGGTCCTCGCCGGGCCGTATTTCGTGGGCCTGCTGGTGCTGGCCAATCGGCCGACGCTGCCTTACGGACTGGGCTTCTGTATACCATTCACCATCATTACCCAACCCAGCAACAACATGACGTTCCATGCCGATACGGCGGTCAGCACCGCGCTGGGGCTGTTCGTGGGGATCAGCGTGCTGTACTGGGTCTTCAAGCTCATCTCGCCGCCGGACAGCCAGCTGTTGCAACGGCGCCTGATCCATGCCACCGCACGGGATCTGCTGGATATCGACCAGCACGACCATCCCGAGAACTGGTTCAACGGCCGGATGGGGGAGCGCCTGTTGCGGATCGCCAATTTCGACCAGGGCACCGGCACCAGCGACCGCTATATGACCGACCTGGGCTTTACCGGCCTCAACCTGGGGCATGTTTCCATCCGCCTGCGCCGGCTGATCCAGAATCACCGTTCGGCCTCGGTCGATCTGCGGCTGCGGGAATGGCAGAAGGCCCTGTCGACAACCTATCTGAAGAGTTCGAAGGGCGAGTTGAATCCGGATTTCCGGAAAGCCAGCGCCAGCCTGCTGCGCGCGGTCGAAGAGGCCGGCGAACCCAACCCGCAGACGGCCATCATCGAGGGCATGTTCGAACGTCTGGCCCTGACGTTTGAGCGCACCGCCCGTACGGTGGCGGAAGCGACCGGTAAGCCGCTTCCCGGCGCATCGGCCCGGAAGCAACAGACCACCTGAAATCAACGGTCCCACCTCCCACGACTCCAACCATACGGCGGGCGATACGCCGTATGGCCCTTGCCTGTTCTGACGATCCCTTTCCCGATTTTGCCTAAGCCCTGTCCATTTGCGTTAACAAAAAATTGATATTGCAAATAATAATAATTAACATTCGCGACTTCGTGTTCGGCCAACGTGTCATCGCTGACAGGGTGGATGGTCGCAACGATCGAGGAGTGAATCGACGAGGATGTAGCGAAATGACAGAAGCGGTAAGGGTAAGAAGGGGTTGGCTGGCTACGGCGGTTGCGGGCCCTCTGTTGGCGAGCGCACCAACCCTGGTGGTTGCGGAGGCGACGGCCGACACGGAGTTGGCTCCTCTTGTGGTGAGTGCCACGCGCAACAAGAGCGTCGAGGGGCAGACGCCGCAGAAGGTGATTGTGATCAGTCGGGAACAGATCGAAGAACAGTTGGCGATCACGGACGACCCGGGCCAGGTGCTCAGCAACCTGATCCCCTCCTATTCACCGAGCCGCCAGAAGCTCTCCAACGCCGGCGAAACGTTCCGTGGCCGATCGGCCCTGTTCATGATCGACGGGGTGCCCCAATCCAATCCGCTGCGGGACAGCGCACGAGACAGCTACACCATTGACCTGAGCATGGTCGACCGGATCGAAGTGATCTACGGGGCCAGCGCCGAGCAGGGTCTGGGCGCGACCGGCGGGATCATCAACTTCGTGACCCGGCGGCCAGAATCCGGCACGTTCAACCAGCAGGCGGGCGTCACGCTGACGACCGATGACGACGTACAGTCGGATGGACAGGGCTACAAGCTGAACTACCAGGCCAGCGGTCAGAAAGGCAACTGGGACTACCTGGCCGGCGCCACGATCCAGGAACGGGGCGTATTCTACGACGGCAACGACGAGCGGATCGGGGTGGCCTATCCCGGTGAAATCCAGAACTCGAGCAGTTATGACCTGCTGGCCAAACTGGGCTACTGGCTGGACGACAACCAGAATGTGACCTTCTTCATCAATCGCTTCGAGCTTGAGGGCAATGGCGATTACGTGCCCGTCCCCGGGGACCGCGACGCCGGCATCCCGACCACGGCCGAAAAAGGCGATTCGGAGGGCGATCCCGGTTACAACAAGGTGACAACAGCACGACTGTCCTATGCCCACGATGACTGGTATGGCAATCGGCTGGATGCCATGTTCTACAGTCAGACTTTTCGGGCACGGTTCGCCACAACGCCCTTTTTCCCGTACCTGGATGGCAACGGCAACACCCGTTACGATCAGACCCGCAACGAATCCGACAAGCTGGGCGGTAAGTTCACCATTAGCCGTGCTGGCATGCTGGACAACCGTCTGAAACTCACCTCCGGTATCGATGTCCTGCAGGACGAGACCACGCAGGTCCTGGTCCACACTGGACGCACCTATGTGCCGGAATCCACCTTCCGCAACTACGCGGTTTTCCTGCAGGGTGACTTCAAATTACTCGACCCGCTGACACTGCACGCCGGCGTTCGACACGAATACGCTGAGCTCAAGGTGGATACCTACCAGACCATCGACCGAAGCAACGTGACGCAGGATAACGTGACGGTCGATGGCGGCAGTCCGGATTTCAACGAGACGCTTTACAATGCCGGCCTGGTCTATCAGATGACCCCCTGGATGCAGCTCTACGGCAACTACTCCGAAGGCTTCGGCATGCCGGATGTGGGGCGGGTGCTGAGAGGCGTGAGTGATCCGGGGCGGGATATTGACACCCTGATTACCCTGCAGCCGATCGTTACGGATAACCGGGAGGTTGGGGCTCGGTTCGACTGGCAAACCTACAGCCTGGAAATCAGCTATTACGAGTCGAATTCAGACTATGGCGAGCGCCTTACTGAAGTGAACGGCACCTGGGTCGGCAGCCGCGAGAAAACGGAAATCAGCGGTGTGGAAATCAGTGGCGAGGCCCGGGTGACCGACGCTCATAGGCTCACCGCAAGCTACGCCCACGCCAAGGGCCGGTCCGACACCGACGGCGACGGCAACGTGGATACGGACCTGACGGGCATCAATATTGCACCGGATACCCTGCGACTGGGCTGGACGGCGACCTGGAACAATCGGCTGTCGACTCGCCTCCAGGCGGCCCACTACTTTGATCGAAACACCGACGACGACCAGCTCGATTTCGACGGGTACAGCCTGTTCGACGCCTCGCTGGCCTATCGTCTACCGGTCGGGCGCGTCAGTTTCGGGATCGAGAATCTGACGAATGAGGACTACTTCACCTATTACTCCCAGGCGGCTCGCGTCAGCGACGAATACTACTTCAAGGGCCGCGGACGGACCTACTCCCTGGGTTACGCCGTCAACTTCTAGCCGTTAAAAAGGGGGAGTGGCATGGCCATGGACGGTCATGCCGGTCCGTTCATCGTTTGAGGCGGTACAGCTGATAGACGAAGTAGGGCGCCCCAACCGCCGCCACAAAGACCCCTGCAGGAAGATCGCGCGGGGCAAACCCCAAACGTCCCACCATATCCGCGCAAAGCAGAATCAGTGCTCCCAGAAAGGCGGTGGTCACCAGTCGTCCCGTGTGCCCTCCACGAACGAGGTTGCGCGCCATATGCGGCGCCACCAACCCGATAAAACTCAACCCTCCCGCCACCGACACGGCGGAACCGGCCAGGGCCACGGCAGACAACAGCATCAGGGGACGATATCCGGAGAGGGACGCGCCCAGTCCGGTCGCCATCGGATCACCCAGGGCCAGCACGTCCAGTTGCCGGGCGCATACCATCGCGACCGGCAGGAAGATCGCCAGCCAGGGGGCGAGACGGATCACGTCGCCCCACTGAGCGGCGTAGAGACTGCCAGTCAGCCAGAGATAGGCGTTCATCGCACTGGCGTCGCCGCTGAATACGAGCATGAATGTGATCAGGGCGCCCAACGCGGACGCCAGGCCGACCCCCACCAGCACCAGCTGCACCGGCGAGGCCCGATGGCCTCCCGTCAGGGCCAGGATCACCAGGGCCACGGCAAACGCGCCGGTAATGGCCGCCAGCGGCAGCAGCGCATCGCCGCGTACCGCCAGATCGAGGGTCAGGACGGCTACGGCCGCTGCGGAGGCGCCGCTGGTGATCCCGATGACGTCCGGGGAGGCCAGCGGGTTGCGTACCAGCCCCTGCAACAGCAAACCCGCCACGCCCAGCGACGCGCCCGCCAGGATGGCCAGGAGCACCCGCGGCAGCCGGATCTCCCCAACGATCAGTGAGAGCCCGCTGTCGTCCGAACCAGCCAGCACGGACGCGACATCGCCCAGCGAGGTGGGGTGGCTGCCCAGGCTGAGGCTGGCGGCAGCGCACCCGATGAGCAGGACAGCCAGAATGCAGACGACGCCCAAGGTACGTCGCGGAATTTTCAGGGACAGGCGGTCATCGCCGCTTCGCAGGATCAGGCTGGGATTCACAGTGACGGGCTCCGGCGGCTGGCAAGGTAGAGAAAAAGGGGCGCGCCGATCAGCGCGGTCATGACGCCCACCGGGATTTCCCGGGGTGGGATGATGAAGCGGGCGGCGGTATCCGCAATCAGCAGCAGGCTGCCACCGAGGCAAAGACAGGCGGGCAGCAACCATCGGTGGTCCCGGCCGAATAGCCCACGCACCAGGTGAGGCACGATCAGTCCCACGAAGCCGATCATTCCGGCCAGCGCCACCGAGGCGCCGGCCAGCACCACCACGATGCCGCCGGTCGCCAGCCGTACAAACCCGGTGGACTGGCCCAGGGCACTGACCATCGCCTCATCCAACCCCAGAATGTTGAGCTGGCGCGTGAGCAGGGCCGTGGCGACGAACGCCAGCAGGAACAGCGGCAAGACGGGACCGATGCTGTCCAACGAGCGGCTGGAGACGGAGCCGGCCAACCAGAACATCACATTCCCGAAACGTTCCTGATTGATGACCAGCAACCCCTGGGCGACGGCGATAAACAGGGCAGTCACGGCAACGCCGGCAAGAACGAGTCGCAAGGGCGCGATGCCGGCGCCCTTGGCGGGCTCCCGCCCCAGCAGGTACACCAGCGAAGCCGCCACGGTGGCGCCGGCGAAGGCGAGTGCCGTCAGCGACCAGGGTGCCTGCAGCGGCAGGAAGGCTGAGCCGACCACCACGAACAGCATGGCGCCGGCGTTGATGCCGAGAATGCCGGGTGAGGCTAGGGCGTTGCGGGTGACGGATTGCATCAGGGCACCGGCCACCGCCAGGCCGGCACCGACCAGCGCAGCGACGATGGCCCGGGGCAAGCGTTCAGTCACGACAATCAGTTGCCCTGTGGAGGCCGGGTCGAAATCCATAATGCTGGCCCTGAGCGTTGCCAGGGAAACGTCATAGTGACCCAGCGCGAGGCTGGCAACGAAACTGGCCAGCAGCAGCAACAGGCTGGCGATCAGTCCGGTGGTCTTGCCGGAAATCGACGTCAGCATTGGGGGCATTCCCGGGAAACGGTATTCGGACTCAGGCCGTAATGATCGTAGAGCTCGTCGAGCATCCGGTTGGCGGCCAGGTAACCGCCACCCATGTTCCAGGTGACCGGATCAACCCGGTAAACCTGGTTCTCGCGCACGGCAGAGAGCTGTTTCCAGAGCGGGTGGGCGGTCCATTGCCGATAGGTGCGCATGACGGCAGGGTCCGACTCGACCATGAAAATGAAGATGGCGTCGGCATCCATGGTCGGGATGCTCTCCTGGCTGGTGAGCTTGATTCCCCAGCCGTCCTGATCCTGGGTCGCCGGGCGATCGAAGCCCAGCTCATCCAGCACGATGCGGGCGAATCCGCCGTAGTAGATGCGGGCATGATCACTGCGAAAGCTGATCACCGAGACCGTCTGGGGCCAGCGATCCCCCAGTTTATTGGCCATCTGACGGCGGAAATCGGCCACGCGCTGCTGCCAGCGGGCGAGCAATCGGTCGGCTTCAGCCTGGTGCTGAGTGGCTTCTCCCATCCGGTGCAGCAGGGCCTTGAAATCGTAGACCTGGTCGGCAATGACGGTGGGTGCCATGCGGGACAACAGGGGGTGGATCAGATGGTGCCGCCCGTAGGCGCCAACGATCAGGTCAGGCCGGAGCCACGCAATCGCCTCCAGGTCCGGCTGCGTCTCCAGGCCCAGAAAGGTCGGTTGACCCAGCCGGGCACGGAGGTAGCGAAAAGCGGGTTGCTGGGTCCAGGATTCCACCACGCCCACGGGCTGTAATCCCAGGGCCAGTGCCGTATCGGTAGCGCCCTGGAACAGGGTGACGATGCGCTTGGGGGTGTCGGCATACGCAACGGGCATCAGGGCAGCCAGCAGACACAGCAGCAGCGGGTGCGCGATTCGTCGGAAACGGGCGGCCGGTCGTTTCGGGATAGGGGGGATCATGACGTGAATTGCAGCTTGTTCTTAATTGAAAATGAGAATCGTAAATAATAACATTGTGCCCCGGTAAATAGCGACGGTCTCATGATGGATACTCCTGACATTCCACGCTCTGCGCATCGCCTGGAGGGGCGGCAGCTTGTCGTTGGCTACGGCGATGCGCCGATCCTGGAACAGGTCGATTTTTCCCTGGAGACCGGCAAGGTGACGGTGTTGTTGGGCCCGAACGGCAGCGGCAAGTCGACCCTGCTGAAAACGCTGGCCCGCTCCATCCAGCCGGATGGCGGCCAGGTGGTGCTCGATGGCCAGGCCATCCATCGCCAGGCCACCCGTTCGGTGGCGCGCCGCCTGGGCCTGCTGCCCCAGAGCCCAACGGCACCCGATGGTCTGACCGTCAGGGAATTGGTCGGCATGGGTCGGTTTCCCTACCAGTCCTTGTGGAAACAGTGGTCCCGTCAGGACGAGGTGGCTGTGGAGGAGGCCATGTCGATTGCCGACGTCGCGCACTTTGCCGACCGTTCGGTTGACGCCTTGTCCGGCGGCCAGCGTCAACGGTGCTGGATCGCGATGGTCCTAGCCCAGGAAACCGACCTGATCCTGCTCGACGAGCCCACAACGTTTCTTGATCTCAAGGTGCAGGTGGAGTTGCTGGAGTTACTGGTGGGCCTGGCACACCGCAAGGGACGTACGTTGTTGATGGTCCTCCACGACCTGAACCTGGCCGCGACTTACGCCGACACGCTGGTCATGCTGAAGGCGGGCCGGATTCACCACCGCGGTGATCCCACGGAGATCTTCACCGCCGCCAATCTGAAGGCCGTCTTTGATCTGGATTGCCGGATTCTCACCGATCCTGATACCGACCGCCCGATCTGCGTGCCGGCTACCGGGATCCGATCCGTCCGGCAACCGCTAACCCGTGTGGAACAGGTGTAAGGATGCAGGACCCTCCCGTGAAACGTTCGGATTTCTGCGCTACGGAGAGTCTCCGGGCGGGTGATCCGTTGGCCGGTACCGGGGCCCACAAGTTCCGTAACCTGCTGATCAGTTGGCCCAGTAGCCAGTGGACCCGGGTCTTCCGAAAAGCGGCGGATATGTCTGAGGCCACGTTGGCGGGCATTGAGGCCATCACCGAAGGCGGACGCCGGGTGAACCTGATCCATCGGGCCTCCCAGCCGCGGGGCCGGCACCGTCTCTACCTGATGCCCGAGTGCCTGCAGTTTGACCTGCCGCCCCATGAGCTTCCGGACTTCCTCGAAGCACTGGCCGCGAATGCGCCCCTTGATCGATGGTCTCCCGGATCCACCCGGCGGCCCCTGATTCTGTGTTGCACGCACGGCCGCAAGGACAAGTGCTGCGCCAAGTTTGGCAATGCCACCTACCGGGCATTGGAGAGCGCTGTCGCCGAGGGCGGCCATGAGGCCGACGTCTGGCAAAGCTCGCACCTCGGCGGCTGCCGCTTGGCGGCCAGCCTCATGACGTTTCCGGCGGGCCGGAAGTATGGGCGCCTGGAGCCCGGCCAGGTTGATGCCTTTCTTCACGCCGTTGCGCTGGATCGACCCTATCTGCCGGCGTATCGCGGCTTCTCCCAGTACAGCCCGGTCCGGCAATGCGCCGAGGTCGCCTGCCTGAAATGGCTGGAAGCGCGGGGCGTCGACGGGTTGGTGGATCTGCAGCGTGAAAAGGTCGATGAGGAGGGCGGCTGCAGTCATTCACGCTGGCACTGGCAGGCCGGCGATCGCGAAGGTTGGCTGGACGTGACCTGCGAAACGTCAAACGTGTTCCGCTACGACACCTGCGCGGATATGACGGGCGAGGCGCCCGCCGCCAGCCGGGTCTGGCGGGCGACGGAGGTGGTGGACGCGGGCGGCAATCAGTTCCCGCTGGCGTACCGGTCCCGCAGGATTCCGACCCGCTTCACGTAGGCCTGGGTTTCGGCGTAGGGCGGAATACCGTCGTAGCGGGTGACGGCACCCGGGCCGGCGTTGTAGGCCGCCGTTGCCAGCCGCACGTCGCCGTTGAATCGCTTGAGCATTTCCGCCAGGTAGTGAACGCCACCGCGAATGTTGTCGGCCGCGGCCAGAGCATTGCCGACACCCAGTTCCTGCGCGGTGGCCGGCATTAGCTGCATCAGGCCCTGGGCGCCGCGCGGCGAGACCGCATCAGGCCGGAAGGCCGACTCAGCGTGAATCACGGCGCGCACCAGCGAGGGATCGACGCCGTAGGTCGTCGCGGCCTGGCGGATTTCCGAGCGATACGGCGAGCGGTACAGCGGCGTGGTGTGCCAGTCGACCGTGGAGTTCGGGTCGCAGGCGTAGCAGTAGAAGTGAATCACATGGACGTCGGCGTTCTCTGGCCGTTCTTCGGTGTAGGCCACCACGCCGTTTTCGTCCTTGTAGCGGTAGACCACCTGATCGCCGGAGGAGGCACGACGGTCATTGCCGCCGCTTTTGACGTTGGTGAACTCCACCGACCCGTCCGGATGGACGATCCGCTTGATACTGTCCGCCCGCAAGGGTGCAGCGATCACAAGCATCAAAGTGGCCAGCGCAGCCAGGATGGTGTAAGTCTCGCGTCTCATTATCCGACGTTCTTGTTGATCCAGCAGGTTTTAGCGAAAGCATTCTGTGTTGTCATGATAGCGCGTTGAGCACACAGGGAAATCCTCCCCTTTGTCGTAGATGTGTTACGTTTTGAATTCAGGCGTCGGTGGACGCCCGGGAAGGACACCCGCATGAACCCGAAAAAGACCGCCCAACCCGTTTTCTGGCGCGATGACCGCATGCCCCATGTGGAGCTGCGTTGTGTCGAGGATGGCCGAATGGTGTGCTATGCGCCGCACTCCCATGCCCAGTGGTCAATGGGCGCGATCACCGGTGGCCAAAGCACCTTCGATTACGCCAACCGCCTGGAGACGATCGCTGAGGGCACCCTGGTGTTCATGAACCCGGAATGGGTGCACGCCTGCAACCCGATTGCCGATCAGCCCTGGGCCTACCTGATGCTCTATGTGGACAAGGACTGGCTGGCCGCGTTGCGCCACGAACTGGGATTGCTGGCGTCGCCGGTCTGGGACGACCTGGACGCATCGACTTCGCGCGATTCGGCCCTGTATGACGGCTATCGGGCCATGGCCGCGTGCCTGCTGCGGCCCGAGGCGACACTGCTGGAGAAACAATCGCGGGTGGTCGATCTGCTGTCTGACGTCATGCTGGCCCTGGCGGAAACTCCGTCCGCCACCGTGGATCGGCCTGTCACACCGCCGGAGCGGCTGCAGGCGGTGGCGGCCTACATCGACGAGCATTGCGCCGACGAGATCACCCTGGAGCAGCTCTGTGAGCGGGCCGGCTGCACGGCCGGTCACCTGATCCGCTCGTTCCGACAGTACTTCGGCCTCACGCCGCACGCCTACCAGATCAACCAGCGCATCCGGCTCGGCCAGGAGGCCCTCAAGGCCGGTCAGCCGATTGCCGACGCGGCCCTGGCGGCCGGTTTTTCCGATCAGCCGCATTTCCAGCGGGTGTTCAAGCGACTGGTCGCCGCGACACCGCGTCAGTATGTCACCACGTCAGTCCAGCATCAGGATCAGGCAGCTGCCCGCAAGTAGTGCCGCCAGGCTGCGATTGATGGCCTGCAGCACCTTCGGTCGGCGTACATGCTGGCGCAGGAAGCGGCCGGCACAGACCCAGCTCCCCAAGGACAGCCAGCAAATCGGCAGGTAGAGGCCGGCGAACAACAGCAGCTCGCCGGTCGCCGAACCGCTGGTGTAGGCGCTGATTCCCGAGGCGGACGCGATCCATGCCTTGGGGTTGAGCCACTGCATGGCGGCGCCGGTCCAGAAGCCAGGCGGGCGCGCCTCATCGGTCTCCGGCAGATGGCCGTTATCCCGCGCCAGTCGATAGCTCAGGTACAGCAGGAAGGCGATGCCGGCCCAGGTCAGTCCTTCACTCAGATCCGGATAACGCAGCAACAGCGAATGCAGACCGGCGCCGACTGCCAGGAACAGCGCGATAAAGCCGAGGGTGGCTCCGGTCACGAAGACCAGGCCGCTGTGCAAGCGATAGCGCATGCCGCTGCTCAGGCAGACAATGTTGACCGGTCCCGGCGATATGGACGCGGCCAGGGCGAAGGCGGACATGGGCAGGATCAGTGACAGGCTCATCGTATTCTCCAGAATAGACGGGCCTGCAGTGTGACCGTCCCGAACGTCCGCGTATTGAACGAAATTGATATGACAGACCGGACACAAGATGGCGGCCACATGACCGTCTGGTCAGGCGAGGCAATAGGCCCTTTAAGCCAGCAGTGTCGATGCGGTAGGGTCGGAGTCAGTAGTGGGCTGTGCCCGCCGCACGGGCATGGCTGTCATGACATTCACGGCCAACGGTTTGCCGAGGAGGCTTTATGGAAAAGACCTGGATTGTCGTCGCGGACAGTGCCCATGCCCGCATCCTCGCCACGACACAGCGCAATAACGTGCCGGCGGAAATCACCAGCCTTGAGCACGAAGACAGTCGCCTGAAGGAACAGGAGCTGGTCACCGACAAACCCGGCCGCACCAATGATCGGATGGGGCAGGCCCAGCACCCGATGGAAGAACCCGATTATCGGGCCCAGGAGCAGAAAACCTTTGCCAGCAATATCGTCGAAACCCTGGAAGAAGGTCGCCAGCAGGGGCGGTTTGATCACCTGGCGCTGGTCGCAGCTCCGGATTTCCTGGGCGTTTTGCGTCAGTCGTTGAGCAAGCCCCTGAGCCGGATGGTCAGCGAGAGCCTGGACAAAAACCTGGTGGACAAGGACGAGGAAACCATCCGCCGGCAGTTGTTCCATTGAATCGAGCAGGCTCGGGGATAATCACCTGATCTATCACTGAATGGCTTGCTGCGTATTCGTCTAAGCCGGGAGCCGACAAGGCTGGCTCCCGGCGCGTTCGTGCGTATAACCTTGTTGCAAGAGGCGGGCGTTACCCAAAAGGAGTAACGGCTATGGACAAGACCGATTGGCGAATACGAGGTTTTGAGTTTATAAACTGCAACTGCGATTTCGGCTGTCCCTGTCAGTTCAACGGGCGGCCCACCGAGGGGGACTGTCAGGCCTTCGGCGCCTTCCACATCGAGGACGGTTACTTTGGCGACACCCGACTGGATGACCTGAACTTCGCGGTCACCTTCAAATGGCCCGGCGCGATCCACGAAGGCAACGGTGACGCCCAGGCCTTTATCGATGAACGCGCCAGCCAGGCCCAGCGAGACGGGTTGATGGCGATTCTCTCGGGCGAGACGTCCGAACCGGGCGCGACCTTCTTCAACGTCTTTGCCAGCACCCTGACCCATATGCACGATCCTGTGTTCTGTCGCATCGATATCGACGGTGACGTCGATGCCCGGAAGGCCACCGTGCGCGTGGGCGACATGATCGAGGCGGAAGGCCAGCCCATCATCAACCCGGTCACCGGCCAGGAGCACCGGGCGCGCATCGACCTACCCAATGGCTTTGAGTATGCGGTGGCCGAAGTGGCCAGCGGACACACTTCGGCCCGGGCGGCGATTCCGTTGGAGCTGGATGCCAGTCACAGTCACTTTTCCCGGCTGGATATTGGGCCTGCCGGCGTGTTCCGTTAAGCGGAGGCGGTCATGAGTACGCTCCGTACGGAGCCGGCGGCGTTATCGCACCGGCTGGATGGCGCCTCGATATGGGTGCTGGTCGCCCTGGGACTCGTGGTCGTCTTGTCCTGGTGGTATCTGGTCGATATGGCGGCGGCAATGGAAGCCGGCATGGCCATGGGCGGGATGATGACCTTTCATCCCTGGACGCCGACCTACATGGTCGTCATGGTGCTGATGTGGTGCATCATGATGTTGGCCATGATGCTGCCCAGTGCCGTCCCCATGATCCTGCTCTACCGGCGCGTGGCCCTGCACAACCGCCTGTCCGCCGTGGGGCGGGGAACACTGTTGTTTTCCAGTGGTTATGCGGTCGTCTGGCTGGGCTTCAGCATGCTGGCGACCAGCCTCCAGTGGCTGCTGGAGCAATGGGCCATCCTGTCGCCGATGATGCGCAGTCAGAGCCTGCTGTTCAGTAGCATCGTGCTGATTATGGCTGGCCTGTACCAGTGGTCACCGTGGAAAAGCGTCTGCCTGGAACATTGCCGGGGGCCAGCCGCTTTCGTCATGCAACACTGGCGGCCCGGGCTGGCCGGGGCCTTTCGCATGGGGCTCTCCCATGGTGCCTACTGTGTCGGCTGTTGCTGGGCGCTGATGGCGTTGCTGTTTGCAGGCGGTGTGATGGACCTGCTGGTGATTGCCGGCCTGACGGTGCTGGTACTGCTCGAGAAACTGTTGCCGGGCGGCGATGCTCTGGCCAAAGGCGTCGGTAGTGTGGCCATCTGTGTTGGCTTCTGGTTACTGATCGGGGTAGTCGTCTAATGCGACGCCCCGGCATTCATGGATAGGGACCGGGCGACCGGTTCCGGCCGCCCATCTTCTCTCTAAGGGCTACTTCAGCCCAAAGCCCCGTTCGTGCAGAAAACCCTGCATGTGGGGCCTCAGTTTGGATGTGAACAGCGGTTTGAGCTGCTCCGACCAGGTGGTGTCCTTGGTGCCGCCGGTGCGGTTGCGGTAGTAGCCCCGCATGGTTTCGTCGAAGCCGGCCACCAGGTCCTCGTCGCCAGCGTCCTGGTAGGTGTCTTCCTTGAGGATGGACGCCAGGGGCAGGCGCGGTTTGACCTCCGGGTCCTGATCCGGATACCCCAGACACATGCCGAACACCGGATACACGTGTTCCGGCAGTTCCAGCAGCTCGCTCACCTCAGCCGGGTTGTTGCGGATGCCGCCGATGTAGCACAGGCCCAGCCCGGCTGATTCTGCGGCGATGGCAATGTTTTGCGCCATCAGCGCCGTGTCGATGCTCGCCACCAGCAACTGCTCCGTCATTCCACTGATGACATCGGCTCCGGCGCGCGCGGCGGCTTCCGTGGGGCGCTTCATATCCGCGCAGAACACCAGGAAATCGGAACTGTCGTGGACATAGGCCTGGCCGCCCGCCAGCTCGGCCAGCTTGGCACGTTTTTCGGGGTTCACCACGTGAATGATGGTGTAGGCCTGAACATGGTTGGAGGTGGCGGCACTCTGGCCGGCCCGGATACAGGCCTCAAACAGGTCGCGCGGAATGCGCTCGCCGGTGAACTTGCGGATTGAACGGTGGGATTGCAGGAGTTCAATGGTTGGATTCATGGGACCTCTGGGTATTGGGCGTTCATCAAAAGCCGGCCGGGGTAACGGGATTCAATGGTGTTCGTGTTGATTCAGGCAAAGTCGGAACTGAAGTAATGCCCGGACCGGCCGATAGGAAACTAAACGGTTTTACCATGGATGGTGGCGCTGGTTACAAAAATCAAATGCAAATCTTTTGAATTGAATTGTTAAATCGATCACAACTCTGTTGACCTGAATCCGGCGGTGCTCTGTACTGAGCCACCGATTAAGTCCCTGGAAAACGGCCGGGTGGCTGCTGGCCCACGGATTTTTTCAGAGTCGACCCAAAACAAAAACGGAGAATACCGGTGAAGCTCAGTCTGTCGTGGCGCCAGAAATTCCTGGCCCTGATTGTTGTTACCCCCCTTGGTTTTTTGGCGGTTGGCGCGGCCATCTACTGGGGCATTACGTCTGTTTCTTCTTCCTACCGAACCACTTACGACCTGGTCAGCTACCAGAACCAGTCCAGCGAGTTGCTGAGCGACTGGAATGGCATTGAAAAGGATCTGGCGTCTTTCAAGGAGGGTGGGCAAGCTGCGGCCAAACAGAAGCTGGAGGCGTTCAAAGCCGATGCCGAGGCGCTCAGGCGCCGTGCCGAAGCCCTGGGTGACGACGACATCGCCAGCTCCGCCGACGAGATTGCCAGCGCCGCGGGTCACTACGTGGCGCAGCGACAGGACTGGATTACCGACGTGTCCGCCTTGGGCCTGAACGACCAGTCCGGTATGCGCAAGGCATTGTCGGATGCTTTCCAGGGCCTGAAAGACCTGCAGCTCAGCCTGTTCGACGAAAGCGTTGCTGAGGTGTCGCGGACCCAGAAGGGCTTTTTCGCCGACCGGGATATGTCCTTTGCCAAGCCGGCGGAGCATGCGGTCAAAGGGCTGGAGTTGATGGTCAAGCAGTACGACTGGCAGGAAGGGGTCGTTGGGGAGACCGTTGCCAAGTATCGCGCGGCGTTCGACAAGGCCGCTGCAAAAATGAAAGACATCTCGGCCACCGATACCGCCGCTGTGGCCGCGGGCAACCAGTTGCAGAAGGCGATTCGTGCCCAGGACGAGGCGCTCCAGAATGGCCCGATTGCCGCGGCGATTGAACAGGCCTCCTCTGCGGAATCGTCCGCCAAGATGGTCAGTCTGGGTGCGCTGGTGATCTTCGCGCCGATTCTGGTGCTGATCCTGTTTATCATTTCCCGCACCCTGGTCAATCGGCTGCAGGGCGTGATGGAAATGCTGCAGCGGGTGTCGGACGGCGACCTGACCCGCAAGCTCGACGTCGGCCGTAACGACAAGGACGAATTCAACAGGCTGGCCACCGCCACCAACCAGATGATCGACAACATCAACCGGTTGATGCGGGACTCCATCGAGAGCACCAACAACCTGATCGAAGTGCGCGGCGAGCTGGACAAGAGCATGGAGCGCCTCGCGAGGAACAGCGAGGCGGTGGAATCCCAGACCGTTCAGGCCGCCACCGCAAGCCAGCAGATTTCCGTGACGCTGACCGACGTGGCCGAGCGTACTTCACAGGTGGGCGTGTCCACCCAGAAAGCCAACGAATCCGCCCAGTCCGGCGCGCGCGTGGTGGACGAGAGCGTCAACGCCATGCAGCGCCTGTCCAACCTGATCCAGGACACCCACAGCGGCGTGCAGAGCCTGAACCAGTCCTGCACCAAGGTCACCGGCATCATCGACGTGATCAATGGGCTGGCGGAACAAACCAACCTGCTGGCCCTGAACGCCGCCATCGAAGCGGCCCGGGCCGGTGAAGCCGGTCGCGGCTTCTCGGTGGTGGCTGACGAAGTCCGCACCCTGGCCAGCAAGACGGTGGACGCGACCGACAACATCACCCGCATCATCGACGAGCTCAACAAGCAGACCGCCAACATGGACTCGCTCACCCAGCACGGCCTCAAGCTGGCCCGGGAAAGCGAGGAGAGCGCCGGTCAGATTGCCGGTGCCATGGGCACGGTCACGGAGTCGATCCAGACGCTGAATGCGGAAATGGATCAGGTGGTGGTCGCCGTGGAGGAAATCTCCACCACCACCGACGACATCGCCCAGAAGATGGAAGAGATTCGCCAGCAAAGCAGCGAAACCCAGGCCATTGGCAGCGAACTGGGCACCCAGAACCAGCGCCTGTCGGAATACGCCGACCGGCTGTCCTCGAGCACCCGCCGCTTTACCGTCTGAGGCGAACCGGACCGGCGGGCCTGAAAGCCCGGTCGGTCCGGCCATCCCGCCAGAACCTGTCCTGAATCAAGGCGCACTTTTCCGTCTTCTGTCAGTCTGAATATCAGATCGCTCTTTTATTCGTGACGGCAGGAGAACACATCGATGGATATGAAACGACACGGCCTGGCCATTGGCATCGATCGGGTGGGGGACCAGTTTTTCCTGTCCTTCAAGGCCCAGGGAAAGCTGACCCACGAGGATTATCAGACCATCACGCCCATGATCGATTCGGCCCTGGCGGCGGTGGAGAAACCCCACGTCAAAGCCCTGTTCGACGCCACCGAACTGGAAGGCTGGGAGTTGCGCGCGGCCTGGGACGACTTCAACCTGGGCCTGAAACATGGCAACCAGTTCGACAAGATTGCGGTGTTTGGCGACAAGCGCTGGCGGGATCACCTGGCCAAGATCGCCGCCTGGTTCATTTCCGGGGATCTGAAATTCTTTCACACCGAAGAAGAGGCTATTGCCTGGCTGAACGAATAAGCCGGGTCAACTTGGCGTCTTCGGAAGCCTTTACCCCTGTAGGTCGGCGTGTTGGAATGGATCGGGCAGGGCAGCGTTTATGCCCGATCCTGATCGTCCCGAATACGGGAGACCGTTTTCATGACCAACCTGCTGATTATCCTGGCGGTGCTGTTTGGCGCGCTGTTCGTTCTGGTGCCGCTGGTGGAGAAGTACGCGCCGCGCAGTGACGGGCGCGATTTCAGCCGCATCAGGCGGTGGATCTTCCCGCTGATGGCGCTGCTCATCGTCGCTCAGATGCTGCGGTACTACTTCGGTTGAGACTGACCTGGCGCCGTGCCGGCCGCTTCCATCGATGCAGACGGGCTGTCCGCATCCGTCTCCTCATGCTGCTGGTGCCAGAGCCGACTGTAGAGCCCGCCGGCCCGGATCAGTGACGCGTGATTCCCCGTTTCGACAATCTCCCCCTGATCCATCACCAGGATCGTGTCCGCATCGCGGATGGTCGACAGGCGATGGGCGATCACCAGCGTGGTGCGACTGCGGCTGACCTCATCCAGGGCGCCGAGAATCGCCTGTTCCGAGAGCGAATCCAGTGACGACGTGGCTTCGTCAAGGATCAGCAGCGGCGGATCCTTCAGGATCACCCGGGCAATGGCCACCCGCTGCTTCTCGCCGCCGGACAGCTTGAGGCCCCGTTCGCCGACCCGGGTGTCGTAACCGTCCGGCAGGCTCTCGATGAACCGGTCCAGGTGCGCCAGCCGGGCCGCGCGGTAGACGTCGTCCCGATCGGCGCCGGGGCGGCCGTAGGCGAGATTGCTGTAGAGCGTGTCGTTGAACAGCACCGTGTCCTGCGGCACCACGCCGATCGCCCGGCGCAGGCTGTCCTGGGTGACGTGGCGAATGTCCTGGCCGTCAATCGTGATGGCGCCGCTGTCCACATCGAAAAAGCGGAACAGCAGGCGAGCCAGGGTTGACTTGCCGGCACCGCTGGCGCCCACCACCGCGACGCGGTGGCCCGCGGGAATCGTGAAATCGATGTCCCGCAGAATCGGCCGGTCCGGTCGATAGGCGAAGCCCACGTGTTCGAAGCGAACCTCCGCGCCATCGGGCGCCAGCGGGTGGGCATCCGGTGCGTCGGTCACCGTCGGCGCCTGCTCCAGCAGACCGAACAGACGCTCCACGTTGACCAGGGCCTGACGAATCTCCCGATACACAAAACCCAGGGCGTTGAGGGGAATAAACAGCTGGATCAGGTAGGCGTTGACCATGGTGAAATCCCCCAGGGTCATGGCGCCGCTGGCCACATCGCCGACCGCCATTCCCATAATCACGATCAGCGCCACACCGATAATCAGCGCCTGTCCGGCGTTAAGTGTGGCCAGGGATAACCGGTTCTTGAGCCGGGCCTGTTCCCAGGCTTCCAGATCCTCGTCGTAGGTCTGTGCCTCGAAGGTCTCGTTGTTGAAGTACTTGACCGTTTCGTAGTTGAGCAGGCTGTCGATGGCACGGGCGTTGGAGGCGTTGTCCCGGGCATTGGATTCCCGTACGAAGCCGGTGCGCCACTCGGTCACCTTGATGGAAAACACCACGTAGACCACCACGGCGATGATAATGGCGACCACGTAAGCCGGTCGGAACGCCACCAGCAGGATGCCCGCCACCATCACAATCTCCAGGATGGTCGGCACGATGTTGAACAGGGTGAAGCGCAGCAGGAAGCTGATACCGCTGCTGCCCCGTTCCATGTCCCGGGCCAGGCCGCCGGTCTTGCGGTCCAGGTGGAAAGCCAGCTCCCGCGCGTGCAGGTGCTCGAACACCTTGAGGGATACCCGGCGCATGGCCCGTTCCGCCACCCGGGCAAACACCGCATCGCGCACCTCGTTGAACAGGGTGCCACCGAAGCGCAGCAGGCCGTAGCCAATCACCAGCACCACCGGAATCCACAGCACCGTGTTGCCGGAGCGGCTGGCATCCAGGTAATCGACGATGTACTTCAGCGCGATTGGCGTGGCCACCGTCGCCAGCTTGGCGATCACCAGGCAGCCGGCGGCCAGGATTACACGGCCCCGGAACTCCATCAGGTAGGGCCAGAGACTGGCGATCACGCGCCAGTCGGGCTTGTGGTTCGCGGGGTAGTCGTTATCGGAATAGGTGCGCAAAAGAGCGAGATCCTGTGATCGGGCGTGGTCGTGTGGTCAAGCGTGTCCCGTCAGGATACGGCATCAACGGGCAAACAGTTCGCTGTCGATGTCCCGGAAACCCTTGAACTCCAGCGCGTTACCGCTGGGATCGGAAAAGAACAGCGTGCCCTGTTCGCCGGGTTGGCCCTGGAATCGGACGTAGGGCTCGATGATGAAACGGTCGATCACCTGACGCGTCTGTTCCGCAAAGCGCTCCCAGTCCTCGAACGTAAGCACCACACCGAAATGCGGTACCGGCACGCCGTGGCCGTCGACGGGATTGGCGATCGCCTGCACGCTGCCGTTCCTACCCAAGGCCGGATTCAGATGCGTTACCACCTGATGGCCAAAGACATTGAAATCGATCCAGTGGTCCGAGCTGCGGCCTTCCGGGAAGCCGAGTTTCTCGCCGTAGAACTCACGGGCCTCGTCGATATCCCGGACCTGGATGGCCAGGTGGAACGGCGTTGGTGGCATGGGGATCTCCCTGAAAGCATGGACGGAGCTTTCAGGTTAGGACTGCGGCGGGGGCTTGGCAATGGGCGATGGGTTGATAGCGGGCCAAAGGGAAGGGCCGCAGGTTGAACACCGGGGCGCGCGATGCGCCCCGGTGTTGGACGGTTTCGATCAGCTCTCTTCCGGTGCCGGGCGATGCTGCATGGCATCGATCCAGATCGGGTTGGAGAAGGCTTTCTTGCCGTCGGCGTCCTCGACCACGACCGCGTAGAACGTATCCTCGTCCACGGTAATGTCGAACTCGGCGCGACCCTGTGTCGGGCTGTCGTTGAACGTCTGTTCCTCCACGACCTGGCCGCCCTGGCCAATCAGTTGTATGGATTTCAGACCGTTGGCCGCTTCCAGGTCAAACCCGAGCGTGGTGGATTCGCCCTGCTTGAAGGTGAGGTCATCGCCGAACGCCTGATCCGGGTAGATCAGCGGGCCAAAGCTCACGAACGCGTGGCCGTCTCGCAGGGCCGCCACAAAGTTCTGGGCGTCCACCGCACCCGGCACTTGGGCGTAAGCCCGGACGGCACCGGAACGATGCTGCCAGACATCGTGCACGTCGGACCCGGCGCTCAGGTAAATCCGCTCGCCGTGGCTCCAGTGATCCCAGGCCTTGTGCAGCGTCTTCTCGTATTCGCCCTCGATGTTGATTTCCATCAGGTCAAACCGGGGGAAGTAACCGCCCGTGGCCGTGCCGTTTTCCACGTTGGTGTAGTAACCGTACTTGATGTACGGGTGGTTCATCTGGATGGCCTCGGCGCCCAGGGCTTCCCGCTGGCCCACGATGTCCTGGATGGAGGCGGTGCCGGAGTTGATGCGGTAGTCGGCGTCCGGATCAATGGGGTAGGGGTTGAAGTGGCCCCAGGAGGCTGAGATCTCGATGGACGGGATAAATGGCACGTCGCGGCTGGCCGCCAGTTTCGCGGCTTCGTGCAGGTTGCGCGTGGTGTCGTGATCCAGCAACAGCATCAGGTCCAGCCCCGCCGACAGCTCAGAGCGGATGACGTATTCCGGCGGTGTAAAGCCGTCCAGCACGTCGGAGTGGTGGTGCATGTCCGCCGAATAGAAGTGACGGGCATTCGGTGCGGTTTTCTGGGTGACCGTGACGGCCCGTTCGGTCGTCTCGCCCGATTCAACGTGGACCTTCACGTCCGTCGGTTGGCTGAGGAAGTTCTCGCCATACGCCACTTCGAAGACATAGTCCCCCGGCGCAATCGGGAGTTCTCGCTGACCCACCTGCTTGAGATCGGTGAAGTAGGTTTCCTTGCCGAGGAAGCCAACCAGTGGTTTCTGGCCTTCCTTGATCTTCAGGAGCGCGTCCCGCGGCTCGCCGGTCTGGGCATCCGTGACGTTGAAGTGGACCGTGCCGGGCGCTTTGACGTCGTCGAAGTTGACGGTCTGTTCGCCGTCCGCCGTGACCATCACCGTCACCGGCGCGCTGTCCGCGTAGCTGCGGGCGGTGGCGTAGAGTTGGTATTCGCCGGTGGGCAGTTGCAGGTTGTAGTGGCCTTCGTGGCCCATCGCCCAGGTGTAGGGCTTGCCGTTTTTCTCAACCACGACGACGGGATCGGCCACCGTGTCGCCATCGGCAGTTTCCACATCGCCGGAGACCTGGCCGGCCGCAACCCCCTTGCGCTGGATCGCTGACTCGACCGCCCGCGCGATGCTGCCGTCCGGCAGGACTTGAACCCAGCCTTCGAAGGTCCGGGATTCGCCGGGCGCGAGATCATGCTTCTGATACAGGTCGCGGGCGTCGTAGTCGATGTAGTTCATGTAGGGGGCATGGAGGATGAAGCCCCAGTCCTCGTCGTAGGCGGCGGACCAGTCGGCGAACGCCGCGTCCGTGGGGCCTTCCTCGGTGCCGTGCATGCCCGCCGGTCCGAACAGGTGACCGCCGTCCGGCCACATGACATAGCCGGAGAGAATGTCGTCGTAAGTCTTGTCGCTGTCGTTGACCATCTCGGTCACGACGTGGATCTGATCGGCGCCGGCTTCGAGGGTGTAGGTGGTGGTCAGTTCCACGCCTTCCCAGTCCCGCTGGACCTTGACGATGCCGCGCTCCGGGCCGTCTTCCACGATGGAGAAATCCTGATGCGTGGTGGGCCAGCTGGACCAGTTGTTGGGGATAAAATCGATCAGCGAGACCTTGTCGCGCGCCGGCTGGCCGTCGTGAACCGGTGCGGCGTCGATAATACCGCCGGGCGCCACGCCCCAAGGCGGTGCCGAGTCGACGGCAATGGAGGCGACCAGATGGTCGTTACGCAGTTGGATGTCTTGCGCGGCTTTGGCGTCACCGTTCCTGAGCGGCGTCGGTCCGCGCTTGACCGAGACATCGGCCAGGGCGTGCCCCGTGGTCAGGGCAAGGCCCAGAGTCAGGGCCGTGGTCTTGATTGCATTAGGCATGGAATCTCCTTCTAGCCAGTCTGAAAGCGTCTTTTAGAGAGCGTCTTATCCTTTTGTAGGAGTCGGGATCGGAAGCAGGGTACGGGGCATTGAACGGGTGTTCAATGTTGACAGGTGCAAAATTGAATGATTGTTCAATGCGCCTTTTTCAGAGGCAATGGCCAGAAGTGCAACCCGTATCCCGTTCACCGTACTCGCATAATTGCGCATACCACGGGGTGCTTAGCTTGCTTACAATGGCCCTTTATTTTGCCTGAGGCTCCCTAAGGACCCGCCATGTCGCCACGTTTACGATCCATCCTCGCCTACCTGGCTTTGTTGGCTGCGGTCCTGGCATTCCTGCCCGGCGCCACCTATGTCGGCGCGGTGGCCGTGGCCATCGTCGTCATCCTGGGTTGGGGGGAGATGCGTCGGGTGCCGCAGGGCGTTTTCCTGGTGGCGTGTACCGGACTGGTCTATGCGCTGGTGGCGGATCAAGCGTTGGTGGGAGACGCGATCGCCAACGTCACGCGGCTGGCGGGCCTGATTCTGGCGGTCATGCTGTTGTCCACGGTGCTGGGGCGCTCCCGCGACCTGCAGCGGATTTCCGTCAGTCTGTTCGACGGCCGGCCAACGGGCCGCTATCTCAGTCTGGCGTTCGGCACCGCCCTGGTGTCGATCCCGTTGAACTTTGGATCGGTCGCCGTGGTGGGCAGCCTGGTGGGCGAGCGGATTCGTGGCGATGGCGATTCCCCGGCCACCCGCAACGCGACCCGGGCCGTATTGCGGGGCTTCGGCACATCGCCGGCGTTCTCACCGCTGTCGATTTCCGTGGTGCTCACACTGACACTGTTGCCGGGGCTGAAAAGCGCCTCCCTGATGGCCGTGGCCATTCCCTTTGCGGTGGTGATGATTTTCCTGGGGCTGATCTGGCGCGAACCGGAACCGGCCAGCCAGCCGCTCAGCCGCAACCAACCCGCCGGCGCCGGCAGCTGGCTGCGATTTGGTGGGCTGATCCTGGGCATTTGCGCGGGCGTTTTCGGGCTCAGTCACGGACTGGGCGTCAGCTACGCCCACGCGGTGACCCTGAGCTGTCTGGCCGTCGTGTTGGGCGCTCGGGTGCAGGCCTGGCTGCGCGATGAACACCCGCCGATCGCCCAGATGGACCGGGTCAGCAACGAGCTGGCCATCGTCGGTGGTTCGGCGTTTATCGGCGCCATCATCAGCGGTGTGGTGCTGGGACACATTCACGGCAGTGCCCAACTGCCGGACTGGGGCTGGCCGGTGCTGGCGGCCTGTGTGCCCTGGATCTATTTCGTAGCGGGCCTGATGGGCGTCAACCCGATCGTGATCGGGACGCTCACCGGCGGCATCCTCGGCTCGATCTGGCCGCACGAAGCGTTGCTGGGGCTGGCGGTCGCCATGGTCACCGGCTGGTCCATCACGGCCTTCGGAACGCCGTTCGCGGCCAACGCCCTGATCATGGAGCGCCTGACCGGCTACCGCGCCAACGACGCCTCGTTGAAGTGGAGTCTCGAAGTCTCCTGCGTTGGGCTGACGCTGGGCAGCCTGCTGGGCGTCGGTCTTATCCTGGCGCTGCTGTAAGGCGGCGTCCGGGCTTTCCCTGTTCGTTCTCTCTCTCGATTTCCCTCCGGTCCGGGCGACAAGTCGCCTGCGTCACCTTGTAATCTGCGTTCAGTGCCATAAGGTCTTGAATAAGAGCTAAGCTGATGACAGTCATCCACTTTTGCTGAGGATCCTCACAAAGGAGATTGCAATGGCCGGAGCGAGTGAGAGTTACCATGAACCCATGGAGATGCTGTCCGAGAAGACCAAGGACATGCATCGGGCCCTGGTGTCGGTCCAGGAAGAGCTGGAAGCCGTCGACTGGTACCAGCAGCGGGCCGACGCCAGCGGCGACGAGGAGCTGAAAGGCCTGCTGCTGCACAACATGCGGGAAGAGATCGAGCACGCCTGCATGGTGCTGGAATGGCTGCGCCGCAACAGCCCGGATTTTGCCAAGCAGATGGACATCTACCTCTACACCGACAAGCCCATCCTGGACGCGGAAGAAGGGGAGTCGGACCTGGCGGAAACCCCGGTCGCTAACGGGGATCGCCAGGCACTCAGCAATTTCACGATTGGCAAAATGAAGGGGGAGTCTAAAGCATGAACTACCTCAACCGGGACAACGCCTCATTCTCCAAGGAGATTTGGGAACAGATCGACAGCACCGCCGTCACCGCCGCGCGGGAAATCCTCACCGGCCGACGCTTCCTGGAAGTGGACGGCCCTTACGGCGTCGGACTGACCGCCATCGAAGTCGGCGAGGAAGGCTATTGCCGTCAGCCCGCGCCGGATGAAGCCGGTGCCGTGCTGAGCCGCTCCGTCGCCATCCCCATGCTTCGCAAGAGCTTCGGCCTCAGCGTGCGTCGCATCCAGGGTTACGAGGCGATGGGCCAGCCGCTGGACCTGCGCTCGGTGGAAGACGCCGCCGAAGCCGTCGCCCGGCGCGAGGAAGAGTTCATCTACTACGGCCAGCCGGACTTCGGTCTGGAAGGCCTGATGACCGCCAAAGGCCGCAACGAGGTGAAGTCCGCTGACTGGACGAAGGTGGAGCAGGCGCTCAACGACGTGCTGTCGGCCGTCGACGAGCTGGACAAGAAAGGTTTTCATGGGCCTTATGCTTTGGCGCTGCCTCCGAGCTGGTACAACCAGCTGTTCCGCCGCTACGAAGGCAGCGACATGCTTCAGCTGGAGCACCTCAAGCGGCTGTGCGAACTGGGTGTGTTCAAGGCGGAAATCGAAGGGGCCGTGTTGGTGGATGCCCGGGTCGGGCGCATCATTATCGGCCAGGACCTGATGACCGGCTACTCGTCCAACGACGGCATCCACCACCAGATGTTCACCAGCGAAAGCCTGGTGCTGCGCGTGGAGGAGCCGGGCGCCATCTGCACGCTGGTCCGGAAGAAGTAAACCGCCATGGCCAGCCCGTCCGACATCCGCCGGGCCCGGCAGCTCGCCCAGGCCACGCTGGACGATCTGGACAGCCTGGACGCTTTCCGCCGGAACAGCGGGGATGCGGGATTGCAGTCGATGCTGTCCCGCATCCACCAACGCCGCTGGGCGCAATCGTCCCGGTTGCTGGAATGGGCGGGGCGCCAGATGGGTGGCGTGGTGCCCGAGATCCCGACCGATCACGACGAGGTCGAGTCCGGCACGACTGAAACTCCACAGGTGGAAAACCCGGCCCGTCCGACCGTGAGCGACATCGTGACTGTGACCGACGATCTGGTGCGCTTCACCGTGCCGCGCCCGGCGGGCTTCCGCTTCGAACCCGGTCAGTCTGTGAAAGTAGGCGTTGGCGACGTGCGGCGCAGCTTCTCCATCGTCTCCGCGCCCCACGAATCCCAACTGGAATTCTTCGTGGAGCTGGTCCCGGGCGGGCGAATGTCCGAACAGATGCGGAACCTGAAAGTCGGCCAGCCCGTCGACCTGGGCCAACCCAAGGGCGGACTACGCTTCGACAGCCGCTTCGCCAATCACCTCATGATTTCGACCGTCACGGGCATCAACCCCTTCATCAGCATCCTGCGGAATGCGTTCCAGCAGACCGATCCCGGACACCGCTTCCACGTCTTGCAGGGCGCCAGCTATCAGGACGAATTCGGCTACGACGACGAACTGACCCAACTGGCCACTGGCCACCCGGATCGGGTGTGCTACCTGGCTACCGTCAGTCGGCCGGATGAGGTGCGCAATGCCGGGTGGTCAGGCTGCACTGGCCGGGTGGATACGCTGGTGGAAGATTATATTCGGGAGGCTGGACTGCAGCCGGAGGACACGCTGGTCTATCTGTGTGGCCACTCCGGGATGATTGATTCGTTGACGCCGCGTTGTCGGGGGATGGGGTTTGAGGTGCGTACTGAGAGTTATGACTAGGTATTTGCGCGACAAGAATAGCGTTCTCGCATCATGAGAGGCGTTTCATGCAATTTGGAGGACGTGGATAGCTATTACACGACGGCTTAAATGCTAGTCCATGCTGCCACCAGGAACAGTAACGTGCCGGGGAGAGCCATTACAGTCGGTACGGCATAATGACTCAGAGCCCCCTGAGGCATATCCTCCTGACAGATATAGGAAATGCCTGCCGCAATCCATGCCGGTGGAGTGCCAATAGCCAATCCAATCGAAACGACGCCAAAACTCAGTGCTGCCGAAAAGGCACCACCATTGCCGCTATCAGGGTTAACGGTTAAACCGATAATGGCCAACGTGATGGTGCCGACGAAGACAACCAATGCCGACGCCAAACAGAACCTGTAGACACCTACCACGCACAGCTCTCCAGTTAGCGCATTTTGTGTTGGGTGCGAACGTATTTTCTCAACGTCTTAAACGGCTCTCCTGGAAACCAAAAGCCAGCCGCTTATGCCTGAAAGCATAATGACTAAAGCCGACCAAATAACCAAGAAAGCATGTGGAGTGGCAAGCAGACTACCAATTAGCACGGTGGTGGCGATGAGTGCATTCAGACACAAAAGCACCCACTGATACCTCGCCTGCTGTAAACGAACCGAAATAGTCAGCAGCCCGCCGCAGAGAAGCATGACGATGCCCAAAATGAGAGCAGGGATGTTTCCTGATGCTGCGATGATGACCGGCACAGCCACACCGACCATGAGGGCACCGCAAAGAGCTATTGGAATCTTTGGACTCACTACATCTTCCTTGGGAAATATGTTTAATGCCTGCAGTCACGCCCCTGTCGCGTGAATTGCATTGCCATGCCACCTGAATCAGGGTTGTACAAATCGTTGGTACTAGCAAGTTGGCCATCATGCCAAAGAACACCAGGATCACTCTAGGCCAGCATTTTGATGCGTCCATTGCAGAACAGCTCAAGAATGGCCGATACACTTCATCCAGCGAAGTCGTTCGTGTAGAACTGCGTCTGCTTGAAGAGTCCGAAACCCGCCTGACGACGCTGCGCAATCGGCTCAAAGAAGGCGAGGAGTGTGGTTTTGAAGACTACTACTATGACTCGTTTATTTGCGAACTGGATAGCGAAGGGCGTTGATGTTGAACTTCATGTTGATCAGGAAGGCCAAAGAAGAGGTCAAAACGATTGGACGGTACATGGAGCGTGAATGTGAGAGGGATCAGCGGAGCCAGTACATATTCTTATTCGACCAGTGCTTCCACTTGCTGGATGAATAGGTCGGTTTACTATTTTCCGTAGGACGGTATTCTGAATACCCATATATTGAAATTTTTAAACTTTTCCAACCACGTCCAATCAGGACATCCAACGAAACCGTGCAATCTTCAGTCTTAAGGTCGCCAGCCAACGATTGGCTTACTACTAAAATAAATCGGTCCTGGTTTTCTGTCCGGTTTTACCCAGGCCTCAATCCGTTCAAAAGGAAATCGGTTGGATTACTTGCCATGCGAAGAATATCGGTCGTATTTGCGATCGCCGCGCTAAATGCCGGTCCACTATTGGCGGATCAGAGTCGGGAAATCTATCTCGGTAACCAGCACAGCGCCGGCCAGTATGCTTATCATGGGGAAGCCCCAAGCGAGGTAGAGATCTCCATGTACGGGCGGCAGTCCCCAGCACCTTGTGAAGGCCCTCACGCCCAACAGGCGGTGGAGGTGGGGTTGTCTTCTCACTGGAAGTGGGTGGTGAGGCTCCAAACAAATGGAGCCGCGGACAAGTCCACCCGTCGTGCATTCGATGACGCATGGCAGGCATTGCGTTATCTGGTCGAAGATCTGAACTGTAAGGATCCGCTCATTGGCTATCGCTACGGCAACAGCATTCACATGAAGCGAGATTATGAAAGGTCAGCCGTTGAGCTCGGAAAGGTCGTTGCGGGCATTGAGGCGCACTATCCTCAGATGTTGCCGATCGCTCAAAGCCAGTACGCCGAAGCCCTGGGGGTAACGGGGCATCTGGATGAGGCCATTAAGCAGCATCGTCAGGTGCTTAAACGGATCCCCGATAGTGTGTCCGCAGCGCTCAACCTTGCAAACAGACTTTCCCAGAGGCTTGACCCAGGAGATGCTGAAGAAGCGAGGGAGCTGTTAGACAAGGTTCGCTCTCTCGGGGTATCTGATTACGGCCAGAACGTAATCGATGAAATAGAGAACCGGTTGGGGCGCTAGGATGGCGGACAGCAAAGAGGCGGGTCTTGCCTCTTGCCTGAACCCAGAGACAAAGAGTATCAGTTGAGGCAAAAACAAGACTTGGCCCCGTGCTCATGCGATTTTTGTTTGTTATGCCATAAACTTGCGACCAACATACCGTTCCATAAATAAGTTAAGTGACTTACCTAATTTAGATTTATCTAGTTTCAAGTTATACAAGTCAAAGTCACATAAGACCTCGTCCAAAAGCGGCGGATGAATTTGGATGAGGCGCTCATATTCGATCCCTGATTCGGCCCACAGAGATCCAAGAGAGCCGGCAGCTTCTTCCCGCATATAATCAGGTTCAGAGTCATCCATGAGAATTTGGAAGAGTGCATCTTTTGGAGCCTGCCCAACGCAATACATAAGGCTATCAGCTGCAGCAACACGAGTATTGGCGTCTTCAGATCTATCCAGAAGATAACGAATACACTTTTTACAGTCTTCCGTGCTCAACTCTTCAGTCATAGAATATAAATCCGTCTCGGTTTTCGGATACCTCCCCTTGATCATTTCCGGCATCGGTTGTCTCCTGCTTGGGAGTTATCGATGCCTGTCCACTCGACTGGGGGAAGTCCAGCGTCAACTTGATAGCTTTGTTATAACATTTACAATACACGTTTAATTTTACCTTCGCCTTTTTGCCAGCTAAACTTTTCACATACGATGCTTAGCATAGCACCGCCTTCAATTTCGATATGCGCCACTGGGTTTAGAAAGTCCTCATTGTATGATTGCCAGCCATCCTCTTTATAAAGTTTTGCTACTTTCGATATGTCTTCGACGATCGTAACAGTGACCTCGCCTACGAAAATTGCATCTTCTTCATCGGCCGGCTTTCTATAATTTAAGCGCGAATAATCTTTGCAAAAGAATGTAACAATTCCATCAAAGGCAGCTGGGTAAAACTCCAGTTTTATCTCACCTTTGATTCCATCTACGGACAACGTTAAGTCAGCATTATTGAGCAAGGTTTCGCAGATTTCATTCAGGGGCATCAGGCTGACCTAAGTTATAACGCCAAAAGCAGCGGCCGAGCGAAGCGAGGTCCAGCCCCGCAGGGGCGATGCTGCCTTTTCTTGTTATGCATTGACTCCGATGAAGTGCTTTACACCTGGGAAGACTGCTAGCGCTTCTGACTGATCAACACCAGGCTCCTTGGAGAGGACCATATCTCTAACCTCTTCTGTTAGTTCACACCCGAACACCAAAGAAGAAGAATGATCTTGAGTGGGAACGACGGGCTGACCTAGAAGCTCCTGAGCCGCCTCATTGACTGTCTTGGCCTTGAGGACCTTCGCCTCATTAAACCAATCCGAAACAATAAATTCCTTTTCCATAACAGATACCATTAACCTCTCCTTATTTCTGACGCATAACGTCCGCAGCATGCGCGGCTTTGGAATGGAGGCGAAGCCGTAATGCAAAAGCCGTCGCCGTGCCTGCCTTTGTTAGGCATTAAAACCAAGTCTCACTTTGGCTTCTTGCTCATACTTTGACCGCATCCTGACGCTAGGCCAGATAATGCCCATAATCTCTTGTAAGGTGTAACGGGCCTTTTTTTCTTCACCTGCCAGAAACGCTTCGTAGGAAATCACAAGCATCTCATCAAGGATTCGCATTTTTTCTTCAGATCTAATCCTACTTTTTACGACGATTAACCCTTTACGTAACACTAAGTAAGCGGTTTCCAGAGTTAATTGATCCTTCGGAGACAAATAGTCTTCCTTGAGATCATCAGGTGCCCCCAGAAGTACCTTGCTAAGAAAACCTCGGTAATCTCGGGATGTTTTGATGATTTCTCCGTAGTCCATCATTTTTTGCCTAACGAGGCTGTAGAAAAACCCATTTCCGAGTCGTTCCCCACAGCCTTTTCCGTTGTTTTCTTGTTCACCCGCCGTTGGCGGATCCATTGCTCTTTTGACCGGCGATAACCAATTAGCCTTAGTGCT